>NZ_CAXIAM010000005.1:0-91541 GCF_964021865.1 uncultured Sphingomonas sp. | reverse complement strand
CGGCCGCCTCGCCGGTCCACGACCTCCAGGCACGCGCCGCGCAGGCCGGCCGCGATCTCGCCCGCACGTCCCGCCGCCCGGTCACCGGCACGCGCGGCACCGCACTGGCGGTGGCGGACGAGGAATGGTCGGAGTTCTAGTCGCTGGGCGGCCCGTCGCCTCCTGCAACGGGCCTCGTCCCAGACCGGCCGGCGAGGCGCCGCCCCGACCGACGACGCGGCGGAACCCGACCCGTCATCCCCGCGCAGGCGGGAATGACGGAGTTGTTCTCTACCCCCGCCCCGCCGCATAGATCGCGTCGAGCAACCGCGCGGTGGCGACATAATCCTCCGCCGCCGGATCGAACCGCGCGCCCGCCGCAAGCCGCTCTGCCCAGTCGACCGCCGCGCGTCCGCCCCAATCGTCGGGCGGCACCGCCAACGTCTCGCGCGCGGTGCCGCGGAAATGTTCCGCAGTGAAATCGTAGAACGAGCCGCCGACGTTGCGCAGCGCCGCGCCGCCCTCGGTGCCGTAGAAGGCGGCCTCGATCACGGCGTCCTGTCCGGCGTGCAGCCGCCACGAACACGCCAGCCGCACGACGACGCCGTTATCAAGCTGCACCGTCGCCGCGGCATAATCCTCGACCGCGTCCGCCGCGGTTCGCGCCCCGCCGGCATAGAGCGCGGCATCGACCCGCTCGGCGACCGCGCCGGGATTGAGCCACAGGGCGAGGTCGGCGAGGTGGATGCCCAGATCCATCACGCACCCGCCGCCGGATTGTGCGCGATCGTAGAACCACGGCTTGTCGGGGCCATAGGCATTGTGGAACGTCAGATCGATCGCGAAGACGCGCCCCAGCGCACCGCTGCGCACCAGCGGCGCGATCGCGCGCATCCCGGCGGTGTGGCGATAGGACAGGTCGACTCCGAGCAACCGGTCGGCGCGCCGCGCCGCCGCGACCACCGCCGCATTCTCGGCGGCATCGCGGCCGAGCGGCTTCTGGCAGAACACCGCCACCCCCGCCTCCAGCGCCGCGATCGACTGCGCGGCGTGGAGCGCGCTGGGGCTGGCGATCACCACCCCGTCGAGCCCGAGCGCCAGCATCTCGTCGAGCGACGCGCAGACCTGCGCCCCCGGCGCGTCCTGCACCGCCGCGGCGACCATTTCCGGCGACGGATCGCTGATCGCAACCGCCTCGATCGCCCCGCTGGCGACCATTGCCGCCATTCGGTGCCGCCCGATCCAGCCGGTGCCGAGGAAGCCGATGCGGGGTCTGGTGTGAGTCATTCGTCGCTTGTCCTTGATCCCCTTCGTCATCCCTGCCTTTGCGAGAATGACGGTGTATGCGCGGCCGAGGGGCCCCCGCCTCAGTAGGTCACCACCGCCTTCACGAACCCGGCCGGCTTGTCGCGCGTCGCGGCGACCGCCTCGTTCAGCTCCGTCAGCGTGAAGCGATGCGTCAGCAGCGCCGCCAGATCGACGCGTCCGCCGGCCACCGCCGCCACCGCCTCGTTAAGCCCGCGCAGGTTCACCCGCGGGTCGCGTTCGTGTGCGTTGATCACGTCGATGCCCTTCCAGTTCCAATCCTGCATGTTCACCTGCCGCGGCCCGTCCTGATGATAGCCCGCCACCACCAGCCGCCCGCCGAACCCGACGATCGCCGAGGCGAGGTCGAGCGGCCATTGCTTGCCGACCGCCTCGATCACCCGTTCGCACAGCGCCTCGCCGGTCAGTTGTTTGACGCGCCCGATGATCGCCCAGTGATCGTCCATCGCGATCGTCTCGGCCGCGCCGTTCGCGCGCGCCAGCGCCAGCGACTCCTCGCGCCGCGAGATCGCGATTACCCGCGCCCCGGCATCGCTGGCCAGCTTCGTCAGCACCGCACCGAGAAAGCCGATCCCGACGATCGCCATCGTCTGCCCGGGCAGCACGTCGGCGCGGCGGAAGATGTTCATCGCGCACGCCAGCGGCTCGCCCGGAAACGCCTGCCCATCGAGCGCGGCCGGCAACCGCACCAGCTGGTCGACCGCCGCCACGTCATAGGGCGCGAAGCTGTGCCCCGACAGCATCGTGGCGCGCTCGCCCAGCGCGAAGTCGGTCACGCCCTCGCCTAATGCGTCGACCACGCCCCAGCCTTCATGCCCCATCCCGCCGGCCGCGCTGGGATAGGTCGACCACGGCTGCCCCTCCCACGGCTCGACGTTCGACGCGCAGACGCCGCAACCCTCCAGCCGCACGCGCACCTCGCCCGCGCCCGGCTGCGGCACCGGTGCCTCGCGCACCTCGAACCGTCCCGGCGCGACCAGCACCGCGGCGGGCATCATGCTTCCATTACCCTGCGACAATCGTTTGGCTTCCCATGAATGAACCGAGTGATCTGAACGGCGCGCTCGCCGACAACATCCACCGCCTTGCCGAGCGACAGCGCCGCGTCGAGGCCGACGCCCCCTGGTCCGACCGGCTGGCAGCCCGGATCACCGGCTTCACCGGATCGATGACCTTCGTCGCGTTGCACCTGACCGTCTTCGGCGGCTGGATCGCGTGGAACCTGTGGCTGTTCCCCAAATTCGATCCGACCTTCGTCGTGCTGGCGATGATCGCGTCGGTGGAGGCGATCTTCCTGTCCACCTTCGTCCTCATCAGCCAGAACCGCATGGCCGCGCAGGCGCAGACGCGCGCCGACCTCGATCTCCACATCAACCTGCTCGCCGAGCACGAACTGTCGCGGCTCACCGCGCTCGTCCGGCAGATCGCCGAGCGGGTCGGCATCGAGCCACCCGCCGACACTGCCGAGATCGAGCGCGACGTGCGCGCCGAGGATGTGCTCGACACGCTCGACCGGATTACGCCACCGCCGTCCGGTGCGTAGCCGCGGCGGGCGCATAGCGGTCGATCATCCACGCGCAGAAATCCGCGAACGCCTGCGGATCGCGCGCCGCGCTGGTGTGATGCGGCTGGATGCCGAGATGCTCAGGCGTGAAGCAGAAGGTGACGGTCGTGTCGAACTCGGCGAGCGCCTCCATCTGACGGTCGAACCAGTCGGTCGCGTTGGGGCGAAAACTGTCCGCCCAGCTCAGCCCGGTGCGCAGCTTCTTCGTGCCCAGCCGCTTCATCCACATGACCGCATCGTCGAGCCGCGGGTCCTCGAAATGGAACCACTGCATCAGCCCCATCTCGGACGCGACCTTGGCATAGCTGTCGAGCGACGGCTTGGGCGTGCCGTCCTCACGGATCAGCCCCATGTAGAAATGCCGGTAATAGCTCGATCCTTCCGCCTCGCGGTGGCGGGTGGTCGCGCCCCATTCCTGCGGCAGGTCGAACAGCGAATACCAATAGATGCGCGGCACGCGCCCGATCAGCAGCTCGGCGGTCTTCTCGACCCCGAATACCTGCACTTCTTCAGCGCCGAACGAGCCGACCCCGACCTCGGTCACCCACACCGGCTTGTCAGTCACCGCCTCGATCTCGGCGATCTTGGCGGGCCAGTCGTGAATCGACCACAGGTTCCAGTCGAGCGGAAAGCCGTGCACCGCGATCACGTCGACCGCGTCGAGGCAGCCATGCCCCTCCAGCCGCTTGACCCACAGCGGATCGATCGGCGACATGCCGCCCAGCACCCGCGTCACCGCCGGATTGACCGCCGCGATCGACGCCCCCGCGCGCTTGACGGTGTCGGCGAACAGCGACCAGTCGGGGTCGACCTCCGGGTCCCAATGCGATTTGTTGTTCGGCTCGTTCCAGATCATCGCGGCTTCGATCACGCGCGCACTCCCCCCGTGGATGGATAGACCGCCGCCGCGCCGTGCTCCGCAAAGGGCACGTCGCTGACGCGGCAGAGATAGACGTCGTCCTGCGGATGCGCGGTCACCGTGAAGCCGGCGGCGCGCAGCATCGCCTCCGAACAGGCACGGTTCGGCGCCCACCAATTGGTCCAGTCGCCCGCGAACTTGCGCTCAATGAAATGCAGCTTGGGATAATCGCGATCGTCGAAATAGTCGGGCGGCGTCCAGGTCCCGGGCACATAGAAGGGATGATCCTCCGGCACGACCGCCTCGTCCTTGGACCCCTGCTGCATCGTCTGGAACAGCATCAGGTCGCCCGCGACATGCTCGCGAATCAGGTCGAGCGCGAGCAACGGATGCCGCAAATGGTACAGCACGCCCATGAAGATCACGAGGTCGAAGCGCTCGCCGAGCTGCGCGACGTCATAGACGGACAGGTTGCGAAACTCGACGCTGTCAGCAAACCCCAGCGCCGCGCTCGCCAGCCGCGCCTGCGCCAGATAGCGGTCGTCGGAATCAATCCCCACCACCCGCGCTGCGCCGCGCCGCTTCATCTCGACCGAATAGAAGCCTGCGTTGCAGCCGATATCCAGCACGGTCCTGCCGGTCAGATCATCGGGCAGGCAGACGCCGAACTCGGCGAATTTGTTGCCGGGATAGTCGAGCAGAAAATGATCGGGCGCGGTCTGGACGCCGCCGGGCAGATGGATGTTATGAAACCAGGGAGCGAGTTCGGCGACCCGCGCGCGCAATTCTTCGGTCATCAATCCCCCGTCACCCTTCGCCAGCATCAACTATCCTCGCCGAATCGCGTTCCGCCGACTGATCTCGCTCAATATTTTAATCCGGAACCGCCGCCGGGGTACGCCGCGTTTGCGGCGGCATGAGCGATCACGGCTGGACCCGGGCGATGCGCGAGGAGCGCTACGACGATGCCTGGGCGATCGAGCGTGCCGTGCTCGCGGCGCGAGATCCCGCCGCCCGCGACGATCCGACGCTCCCGTATCACCAGCGCTGGGTATGGGACGGCCGCGGGGTGGACGGCCGAGACGTGTTGGTGCGCTGCTATCACGGTCTCGGCGACACGTTGCAATTCGCGCGCTTCCTCCCGTTACTGGTGCAACGCGCGCGCTCGGTGACGGTCGAGGCACCCGCGCGGCTCCACGCGCTGCTGCGGTTTTCCGACGTCATGCTTGCGGCGTTCGACGAAGCGCACCCGCTGCCGCCCTCCGAATGCGATGTCGAGATTACCGAGCTGGCGTTCGCGCTGCGCTGTGCCCCATGCGACGTGCCGGTCCCCTATCTTCGTGCTGCCCCCGCCCTGCTGCCCGCTGACACGATCGGGCTCTGCTGGCAGGCCGGCGACTGGGACACCGATCGCTGGGTGCCGCCCGCTTTGCTCGAACCGATCGCCTCGCGGCATCGCTGCGTCTCGCTGGTCAGCGCGTCGACCACCCTGCCCGTCATCAATCCCGAAGGCTGCCCGTTCGACCTGGCTGCGACCGCCGCGCTGGTCGCGGGCTGCTCGCTGGTCATCACCGTCGACACGATGATCGCGCATCTCGCCGGGGCGCTCGGGCGACCGACGTGGCTGCTGCTCAAGGCCGCCCCCGACTGGCGCTGGGACCCCGCCCGCCGCGACAGCGCCTGGTATCCGCACACCCGCCTCTATGCGCAGCCGACCGCGGATGACTGGCACACGCCCGTCGCCACGATCGCGCGTGATCTCGACATGTTTCAAGGAGAAGACCATGGCCAGCCTCCCCAGCCCGTCGGTGCCCGTGTCCTGGGGTGAGCTGCTGGACAAGATCACGATCCTCGAGATCAAGCAGCATCGGATCGACCGCGCCGACGCCCGCGCGAATGTCGCGCGCGAACATTCGCTGTTGTCGCGGATCGGCGCAGGCGTGCTCGGGCAGGATGCGGTCGCACCGCTTTATGCGCGGCTGAAGTCGGTCAACGAGGACCTGTGGGAGATCGAGGATGCGATCCGCCGCGAGGAAGCCGCGCGCAGCTTCGGCGGCGAGTTCATCCGGCTGGCGCGCGCGGTCTACGTCAAGAACGACGAACGCGCGGCACTGAAACGCGCGATCAACGTCGCGCTGGAATCCGACTTGATCGAAGAGAAGAGCTATGCGGCGGTGAATTGACTTTTTGACACAGAAACGTCGTTCCTTGAGGCAACGACACCTCTGAATTGCACAGACATGGGGCCCTGCCTCCGCAGGGGCCCATGCCTGCCAAGTTCATCCCCTTCGCTGCCTCGACACCAACGCGAATGTGTCAGACCAGCCGCTCGTTCAACGCCACTACCATCGCCCCCTCGCCCTCCAGCGCCAGCGTCGTCACCGACCCCGGATCGCACCCCAACGAGAAGATCCGCGCCAGCGGCAGCCCGAGATAATGCGCCACCACCCCGCGGATCACGTCGCAGTGCGACACGCATAACGTCACGCCCTCCCCGCACCCGGCCACGAACGCGACCGCACGCGCGACCGCTTCGCCCATCGTCTCGCCACCGGGACAGCGCGCCGTGCCGCGCTCGGCATTCCACCGCTCCCAATCGGGATCGCCGTCTAGCGCCGCGAACGATCGTCCGGTGAAGTCACCGAAGTCGACCTCGTCCAGTGCGGCCTCGACCACCACCGGACGGTGCGACGCCGCCGCGACGACCGCCGCGGTCTCGCGGGTCCGCGCACGCGGACTGGTGACGATCCGCGTCACGCCGCGCGACCCGACCAGTCGCGCCAGCGCCGCCGCCTCCGCGTGCCCCTGCTCATCGAGCGAAATGTCGGAACGACCGCTCAGGATACGGCCGACTTCTTGATGATGCCCATGCCGGGCGAGCAGAATACTTCTGGCCATTTCGGATTAATCTGCGTCAACTCAGCAAGGAAGTCTACGAAAATTACGGCATCGCAATAATTTATGGAACCAAGCTAAGTAGAAGATGTTCTTCCTCCGCAATCAACCAGCAATGCACGCGCGTGTCATTGATCGAAATCAATTGCGGGGCGGGAGGAATATTCGTGGAAACCATTCTCATCACCGGCGGGGCCGGCTTCATCGGGCGTTTCGTTGCCGATGAATTGCTCGCCCGCGGCCATGAGGTACGGGTTCTCGACAGCCTGATCGAACAGGTTCACGGCGATTGTGAGCGCCCACCGCTCCTCAACGACGCGGTCGAGTTGATCCGCGGCGATGTGCGCAACGGCGACGTCGTCAGCAAGGCGCTCGACGGCGTCGACAGCGTGATCCACCTCGCCGCCGAGGTCGGGGTCGGCCAGTCGATGTACGAGGTCGAGCGTTACACCTCGACCAACGACGTCGGCACCGCGGTGCTATTCGAGAAACTGATCGACAAGCCGGTGCGCCGCGTCGTCACCGCCTCGTCAATGTCGATCTACGGCGAGGGCCTGTATCGCGACGCCGACGGCAATCTGGTGCAGGACGCCGAGCGCAAGGGACTGCGCGATGGGCTGACCAATTGGGAGCCGGTCGACGCACAGGGTCGTCCGCTCACCCCGGTCGCTACGCCCGAGTGGAAGCAGCCGAACCTCGCCTCGATCTACGCGCTCAACAAATATGTGCAGGAGCGCACCACGCACATCATGGCCGCGCCCTACGGGATCGAGGGCGTGTGCCTGCGGCTGTTCAACGTCTACGGCCCCGGTCAGGCGCTCTCCAACCCGTATACCGGCGTGCTCGCGATCTTTGCATCGCGGTTGCTGAATGGGCAGAAGCCGATGATCTTCGAGGATGGCGAGCAGCGCCGCGACTTCGTCCATGTCACCGACGTGGCGCGCGGCTTTGCCGATGCGCTGTTCCTCCCGCAGGCGGTCGGCGGCACGTTCAACATCGGCTCGGGGCATGACCGCTCGGTCACCGAAGTCGCCACCGAACTCGCCAAGGCGATGGGCAAGAACGACCTAACCCCGGAGATCGTCGGCAAGGCGCGGATCGGCGACATCCGCCATTGCTTCTGCGACACCACGCTGGCGCAGGAACGGCTCGATTTCCGCGCGACGCAGGACTTCACCGCCGGGCTCGCCGAACTCGCCGAGTGGGTCGCCGAACAGACCGCCGAGGACAAGGTCGCGACGATGCGCGCCGAACTCGAGCGCCGCGGGCTGGTCGCATGACGGCACCGGTGCTGGTTACCGGCGGCGCCGGCTTCATCGGGTCGAACCTCGCCGACCGGCTCGCGGGCGAAGGGCACGACGTGGTGATCTACGACGCGCTTGCGCGCCGCGGCGTCGAGCGCAACCTCGCATGGCTGCGTGCCCGGCACGGCGAACGCATTCGTTTCGTCCACGCCGATGTGCGCGACGCTGCGCGGCTCGCCGACGAGGTCGCGAAGGCGACGGCGGTGTTCCACTTCGCGGCGCAGGTGGCGGTGACCACCAGCCTCGACGATCCCGCCGACGATTTCACCACCAACATCACCGCCACCTTCCAGTTACTCGAGGCGATCCGCACCCGCGCGCCGCACGTGCCGCTGATCTTCGCTTCCACGAACAAGGTGTACGGCGATCTCGCTGACCTCGACTTCGCGCTGGAGGACGAGGCGTACCGCCCGACCGACCCGCACGTCCGCGCGCACGGCATCGGCGAGGCGCGCCCACTCGACTTCCACACGCCGTACGGCGTGTCGAAGGGCGCGGCCGACCAATATGTCCTCGATTACGCGCGCAGCTTCGGGCTGAAGACCTGCGTGTTCCGGATGAGCTGCATCTACGGTCAGCGCCAGATGGGCACCGAGGATCAGGGCTGGGTCGCGCATTTCCTGATCCGGGCGCTGAACGGCGCGCCGATCACTTTGTACGGCGACGGGCATCAGGTCCGCGACGTGCTCGACGTCCGCGATGCGGTGAACGCCTATGTGGCGGCGTGGCAGCGGATCGACGATGTCGCCGGCCGCGCCTTCAATCTCGGCGGCGGGCCCGACAATGCGGTCAGCCTGCGCCAGCTGCTCGCCCATATCGCGACGCTCACCGGCCGCCCGGTCGACGTGCGTTACGCGGGCTGGCGGGCAGGCGATCAGCGCTATTTCGTCGCCGACGCGCGCGCCGCGCAGCACGCGCTGGCGCTGCCGCCGCGCCGCGACTGGCGCGAGGGCGTCGGCGCGCTCGCCGACTGGTTGCAGCGCGAACATGCCGCCGCCGCTACCACGGCCGAGCCCCCCGCGATCGAGGTCGCTGCGTGACAGGACGGCTGTTGATGACCGCCGACGCGGTCGGCGGCGTCTGGCAATATGCGATCCAGCTCGCCGGCGATCTGGTCCGCACCGGCTGGTCGGTCGACGTCGCCACACTGGGCCCCGCCCCCTCGCCCGCGCATCACGCGCAGGCCAAGGCGGCGGGCGTCACGCTGCTCGACACGCGCCTCCCGCTCGACTGGCTCGCCGCCGACGCGCAGGCGGTCACGATCGCCGCCGATGCAATCGCCGCGCTCGCTGCGGCGCGCGCGGTCGATGTCGTCCAGCTCAACCAGCCCGCATTGGCGATCGCCGATTACGCGATGCCGGTCGTTGCTGTGGTCCACAGTTGCGTCGCGAGCTGGTGGGAGGCGGTCGAGCACGGCCCGCTCCCCGCCGATCTCGCGTGGCAGACCGAGCTGGTCGCGCGCGGCCTCGCGCACGCCGATGCGATCGTATGCCCGACCCGCGCGTTCGCCGCAACGATCCAGCGGCTCTACGCGCTGCCGGTCGCTCCGCTGGCGATCCACAACGGCCGCACGCTTCCGGCCGCGACCGGCGCGCTCGACGCGCGCGCCTTCACCGCTGGGCGGCTGTGGGATCGCGGCAAGAATATCGCGACGCTCGACCGCGCCGCCGCCCTGCTGCCGCTGCCGTTCCGCGCCGCCGGTCCGGCGCGTGGTCCGCATGGCGAGCACCACCAGTTCCACCATCTCGAACCGCTCGGCCGGATCAGCGACGCCGCGATCGCCGCCGCACTGTCGACGCGCCCGATCTTCGCCTCCGCAGCCTTGTACGAGCCGTTCGGGCTCGCGGTACTGGAGGCGGCGCTGGCCGGCTGCGCGCTGGTCCTGTCCGACATACCGACGTTCCGCGAATTGTGGGACGGCGTCGCCACCTTCGTCGCCGCCGACGATGCCGAGGCGTTCGCGCGCGCGATCGCTGACCTCGCCGCCGACACCGACCTGCGCGTGGCGCGCGGCGCGCTCGCCCGCGCCCGCGCGCTCGACTACGCGCCCGAGCAGACCGCGCACGCGATGGCCGCGCTGCTCGACCGCGTCACCGCCGCCGGCGAACGGGCCGCGGCATGAAGCTGGTCTATTTCACCCACAGCCTCGCCTCGTGCTGGAACCACGGCAACGCGCACTTCCTCCGCGGCGTGCTCTCCGAGCTGATCGCGCGCGGCCATGACGTGCGCGTCTACGAACCGGCCGGCGCGTGGAGCCTTGAGAACCTGCTCGCCGACAATGGCGACGCAGGGCTCGACGCCTACCGGCGCGCCTATCCTGAACTGTCGTCGCAGACCTTTCCCCCCGACGCCGACGTCGCCGAACTCGTCGACGACGCCGATGTGGTGATCGTCCACGAGTGGAACGCGCACGATCTCGTCGCCGCGCTCGGCGCGCTCCGCCGCGGCGGCGCGCAGTTCACTCTGCTGTTCCACGATACGCATCACCGCGCGGTCAGCGCGCCCGAGGAGATGCGCGCCTACGACCTCGACGGATACGACGGCGTACTCGCGTTCGGCGAGGCGCTGTCGCGGGTCTACCGCGACTGGGGCTGGAGCGACCGCGTGTGGACTTGGCACGAAGCCGCCGACACGCGTCGCTTCTTCCCCGTTGAAGGCGAGGACCGTGACGGGCTCGTCTGGATCGGCAACTGGGGCGACGGCGAACGCACCGCTGAAATCGAGAATTACCTGCTCGCCCCCGCGCGCGACGCCGGGCTGCCGCTCGACATCTACGGCGTCCGCTATCCCGACGATGGCAAGGCGATGCTCGCCGCCTATGGCGCGCGCTACCACGGCTGGGCGCCCAACGCCGCCGCCCCCGCGATCTTCGCGCGCGCGCTGGCGACGGTCCATGTGCCCCGCCGTTACTATACGACGATCCTGCCGGGCATCCCGACGATCCGCGTCTTCGAGGCGCTAGCGTGCGGCCTGCCGCTCGCCAGCGCGCCGTGGGACGATGCCGAGCATCTCTTCCGCCCCGGCACCGACTTCCTCTTCGCGCAAACGCCCAACGAGATGACGCGCATCCTCCGCGACCTCCGCCACGACGCCGGACTGCGCGCCTCACTCGCCGCCGCCGGGCTCGAAACCATTCGCGCGCGTCACACCTGCGCGCACCGCGTCGACGAACTGCTGGCGATCCTCGCCGCCCTTTCTCCTTCCAGCGCACGGAGCACCGCCGCGTGAAGATCGCTTTCTACGGATCCAGCCTGTTGTCCTCTTACTGGAACGGTGCGGCGACCTATTACCGCGGCATCCTGCGCGCACTCGGCGAACGCGGCTACGACATCACCTTCTACGAACCCGACGCGTTCGAGCGGCAACAGCATCGCGACATCGATCCGCCCGCCTATGCGAAGGTCGTTGTCTATCCCGCGACCCACGACGCGCTCCGCGCGGTGCTGGCCGAGGCCGCCAACGCCGATATCGTCGTCAAGGCCAATGGCGTCGGCGTCTTCGACCGCGAACTGCTCGAAGGCATCATCGCACACGCCCGCCCCGACGCGCTTAAGATCTTCTGGGACGTCGACGCCGCCGCGACGCTCGATGAGATGCGCGCCGACCCCGATCATCCGGTCACCGCAGCGCTGCCGCACCTCGACATGGTGCTCACCTATGGCGGCGGCGACCCGGTGGTGAACGCCTATCGCGGGTTCGGCGCAGTCGAGTGCATCCCCGTCTACAACGCGCTCGATCCGCAGACCCACCACCCGGTCCCCGCCGACGCGCGCTTCGCGTGCGACCTCGCCTTCCTCGGCAACCGCCTCCCGGACCGCGAGGCGCGCGTGGAAGAGTTCTTCCTCCGCCCTGCCGCGCTTCTCCCGCAACAGAGCTTCCTGATCGGGGGCAACGGCTGGGACACCAAGGCGATGCCGGGCAACGTCCGCCACCGCGGCCATGTCTTCACCGCCGAGCACAATGCCTTCAACTGCACGCCGCGCGCGGTCCTCAACGTCGCGCGCGACTCGATGGCGCACATCGGCTTTTCCCCCGCGACGCGCGTCTTCGAGGCCGCCGGTGCCGCCGCCTGCCTCATCACCGACGCATGGGAGGGGATCGAGCTGTTCCTCACCCCCGACCGCGAAGTGCTGGTCGCGCGCGACGGACAGGACGTCGCCGATCATCTCGCCGCGCTGACCACCGAGCGCGCGCAGGCGATCGGCCAGGCCGCGCTCAAGCGCGTGCTCGCCGAACATACCTATGATCTGCGCGGCGCGCAGGTCGACACGCTCTTCAAGGCACACGCCGCCCGCCAGCGCGAGGCCGCGTGATGAAGCTCGTCGTCCTGGGCCTCTCGCTCAGCTCCAGCTGGGGCAACGGCCACGCCACCACCTTCCGCGCCCTGCTCCGCGCCTTTGCCGCGCGCGGGCATGAGGTGCTGTTCCTCGAACGCGACATGCCGTGGTACGCCGCGCACCGCGACGAACCCGCTCCCGATTATTGCCGGCTGGAACTGTACGACAGCCTCGCCGCACTGGCGGACTGGCGCACCGCGATCGAGCAGGCCGATGCGGTGATGGTCGGCTCCTACGTCCCCGAGGGCATTGAGGTCGGCAAGCTGGTTCAGCAATGGGCGCGCGGCGTCACGACCTTCTACGACATCGACACGCCGGTCACCCTCGCAAAGCTGGCGCGCGGCGCGTGCGACTATGTCTCGCCCGAGGTCATCCCCGGCTATGACATCTATTGCTCGTTCACCGGCGGCCCGACGCTGCGGCTGATCGAGGAGCGCTACGGGAGCCCTGCCGCCCGCGCGCTCTATTGCTCGGTCGACGCCGACCGTTACCACCCGACCGGCGCCGCCAAGCGCTGGGATCTCTCCTATCTCGGCACCTACAGCGACGATCGCCAGCCGACGCTTGAGCGGCTGCTGATCGAACCCGCGCGCCGGCACCCGGAAAAGCGCTTCGTCGTCGCCGGTCCGCAATATCCCGACACGATCGACTGGCCCGCCAACGTCGAGCGGATCGAGCATCTCGCCCCGGCCGACCACGCCGATTTCTATTCGGCGAGCCGCGCGACGCTCAACGTCACCCGCGCCGACATGATCGCTGCCGGCTGGTCGCCGTCGGTACGGCTGTTCGAGGCGACCGCCTGCGGCACGCCGATCGTCTCGGATCGCTGGCCGGGGATCGACGAGTTGTTGACGCCCGATGCCGAGATCCTGCTCGCCGACACCAGTGACGATGTCGAAGCGGCGCTCGGCCGCCCCGATCTCGATGCGATCGGCGTGGCGGGCCGCGCGCGCGTTCTCGCCGAGCACACCGCGCACCACCGTGCCGCCGAACTGGAAGCGTATCTCCACGAGGCGGCGGAGGCGAAGCTGGCAACCGCATAATACGTCCTTGCAAGCGCAATGACGACCATGCGGAACGAACCCGCCTTGATCTCGGTTATGCCGGCGAAACCGCGTCGGTAACGCCCGACGCGGCGGTATTCCAACCAAGGAGACGTTCGATGAACAGCGACACGCTGACGGGCACCACCACTGATCTGGGCGGCAAGTTGAAGGAAGGCCTGGGCAAGGCGTTCGGCGACAATCAGCTTCAGGCTGAGGGCAAGGCCGATCGCGCCGAGGGTACGGTCCAGAAGACGTACGGCGAAGCCAAGGACAGTGTCGCTCCGTTCCTCGACCAGGCCCGTCGCTTCGTAAACGAGCGTCCGTTCGCCGCCGCCGCCGTCGGTGGCGTGATCGGCCTCGCGCTGCTCAACACGCTGCGCGGCAAGTAACGTCATGGGTGAGAGGGGAGGAAACTCCCCTCCTTCCTTTTCCCGTCATTGCGAGCGTAGCGAAGCAATCCACAGCGTCATGCGCGCAGCTCGGCGTTGCTTCCCCGTGCGCGCAACGACAGGAACTTAAGCCGCCTTCTGCCGCTCCGCACACCGTCGCAGCGCATTCGCCAGCGTATCGGGCGCACTCGGCTTCGGACACACCGTGGCGCTGGGATAACGCTGCCGCAACGCCGCATCGTCGGCATGGCCCGAGTGGAACAGCAACGGCACCCCCGCCGCGTGCAGTCGATCGGCCGCGGGAAACACCGTTCCGTCCGCCAGCCGCACGTCCAGCACCGCCGCCGCGAAGCGCCCCGTATGGCGCTCGATCGCTGCTTCCGCTTCGACGAGGGTCGCGCATGGCCCAACCACGCGAAAGCCCGCATCCTCGATCGTTTCCTGAAGATCAAGCGCGATGAAAAGCTCGTCCTCAACCAACAGGACGTCGACGGAATTAGAGTCAGTCACGGGCAAGAACACTCGCGGGCAGTTTCATTCGCATCCGAAACGATCGTCCCGCCGCCTCGCTCCGTACCTCGCCAAGTAATTGTCGGACACTCGTGTCGACCAGCAGCGATCCGAACCCGCGCGGGGTCGCCTCCACCTCCTGATCGCCGCGGCCGATCTCATCCCAGTCCAGTTCCAGCCCGTTGCCGCTCACGCGCCAGCGCACCGTCAACCCGGTGTCGTGGTCCGGCTCGCCGCTCGGTTTCTCCCCGCACAACGCACCGTATTTCACCGAATTGGTCGCCCATTCGTGCAGGATCAGCGCCAGCGACGACAGGCACTGCCGGTTGAGCGCCACGGTCGGCCCCTCGACCGTGATGTGCGAATGATCGCGATACGGGGCGAGCGTCGCGGCGACCAGCTCGTCCAGCCCGATCGCCTGCGGCTGCCCGGCCGGCGACGCCAGCGAGTGCGCGCTGCCCAGCGCGGCGATTCGGTGGCGCAGGTCGGTCGCGAACGGACGCACTTCGTTGTGGTTGCGCGACGCGACGGTGATCATCCCCGCGATCACCGCGAACAGGTTCTTCACGCGGTGGTTCATCTCGCGCAGCATCAGCTCGCGCGTCTCTGCCAGCGTATATTCGGGCGTGACGTCGATCGACACGCCGATCAACCGCGGCGGATGGCTCCCCGCGATCACCCGGCCGAACCCCTTCACCCAGCGCGCCTTGCCGTTGGTCGGGCGCAGCCGGAATGTCGCCTCGTAATCGCCGTTGCGCTCGACCGCGCGGCGCAGCGCGGTTTCCACCGAGCCGCGATCCTCGGCCTCGATCCGGTCGAGCAGCGGATCGATGCGCGTCGCTTCCTCGCCGTCGACGTCGAACAGCCGCTGCTCGACGCCGTCGAGCATCGTCTCGCCGGTTTCGGGGCAATATTCCCATACCCCGATCCCGGCCGCCTTGATCGCCAGGTCGAGCCGCTCGCGTTCGGCGGCGAGCTGCCGCTCCAGCGACAGCGCCTCGGTGATGTCGGTCAGCACCAGCGTCGTGCCGTCGACCGTTCCGAATTGTGTACGATATGGCAACACGCGCAGCGACAGCACGCGGTCGCCGTCGCGGGTGGTCACGCGCCGCTGCGTCGCCGGCGCCCCCGCCGCCACCGCGCGCGCATCCTCCAGATACTCGCTGCCACGCAGCCGGCTGGCGACATCGCTCAGCGGCCGTCCACGGTCGGCGGGCTGCAACGGGAAGATCGAGACCGCCGCATCGGTGTAGCTGCGCACCTTCAGCTCGGCATCGAGCACCACCACCGCCAGTTCGGTCGATTGGTGGAAGTTGCGCAGGTCGGAGATCGCGACCGTCAGTTGCTCGACCTTGCTCTTCAGCTCGTCGTTGACGGTCGACAATTCCTCGTTCGTCGATTGAAGCTCCTCGTTCATCGACATCATTTCTTCGTTGGAGCTTTTCAGCTCCTCGTTCGCGGTCTCCAGTTCCTCGATCGCGGTGCGCAGCCGGTGGCGCGTCAGCCGCAATTCGTCCTCGATCGCCTCCAGATGATCGTCGGTGGCGGCCAGATCCTCCAGCTCGCCCTGGTCCGACGGCCGGAACGCGCCGCTGTCGCGGAACACGAACAGCAACGTGCCGTCGCCCAGCGGATCGCAGATCACCTCGACCGGCTGGACGCCGTAGTCTGTTTCGACCTCGACATCGCGCGCCACCACGCGCCGCCGCTCATCGCGCGCCTGGCGCAGCAGCGGGCCGATCACGGTGCGCAGCCCGGGCCGCGCGAGATTGACCGCGCTGCTCCCGCCGGTGCGCGTCACCGGGAATTCGAAATAGCGGCCCAGCTTTCCGTAAGCGGCGGCGATCCCGCCGTCCTGATCGACGATCAGGCTGGCGGGCGCGTAGCGGTCGACGATCCGCCGGATCGCGACGCTCTCATTGGTCAGCGCGGGGCTGTCGCCACGCCCGTCGCGCTCGCGCCGCGCGCCCGTGGGCCGCGAATTGCCGGGAAGATCGATCGGATAGTTCGGCGCCCCCGGGGCGCGTTCGTAAAGGCGCGCATGCTGGTCGACGACCGTGAACAGATGCTCGAACCGCCCCACGCTCTCGGACGGCCCCAGGAACAGGAAACCACCGGGGCGCAGCGCATAGTGGAACAGCGGCAGCACCGCCTGCTGCAAGCGATCGTCAAAGTAGATCAGTAGGTTGCGGCACGACACCAGGTCGATCCGCGAGAAGGGCGGATCCTTGACCAGACTGTGGCTGGAAAACCGGATCATGTCGCGGATCTGGCCCGCGATCGTGAACCGTTCGGCGTGCGGCACGGTATAACGCTCGCGCAGCCCGGACGGCAGGTCGCCCAGCGCCGCGGCCGGATAGCTGCCCTCGCGCGCGATCGACAGCATCTGCTCGTCGATGTCGGTGGCGAAAATCTGCACCGCCAGCGGCTGCCCGGAGGTGCGCGCCGCCTCCGCGAACAGCATCGCGATCGTATAGGCTTCCTCGCCGCTCGAGCAGCCCGGCACCCACACGCGCAGGTCCTCGTCGGTCGCGCCGTCGCGCAGCAACGGCTCGATCACCTGCTTGCGCAGCGTCTCGAACGCCTCGGCATCGCGGAAGAAGCGCGTGACGTTGATGAGCAGATCGCGGAACAGCGCCTCGCACTCGTCGGCGTCGCTGCGCACCCGCGCCAGATAGGCACGCCCGGTATCGATCCCCAGCACGTGCATCCGCCGCTCGACCCGGCGGATCAGCGTCGAGCGCTTGTAGCCCGAGAAGTCGTGCCCGATCGCGTTGCGCAACACGCGGCACAGTTCGTCGACATGATCCGCGACCACCCCGGCCTGCGCCTCGCCCGCGTCGGTGTGGCGCCGCTCGAAGAAGCCGCGCAGGCAGTCGAGGATCTCGCCCGGCGGCTTGACGAAATCGATCAGCCCGGTGCCGACCGCCGACAGCGGCATCCCGTCGTAGCGCGCGCTTTCCGGCTGCTGGACGACCGCGACGCCGCCATTCTCCTTGATCGCGCGCAACCCGGTCGTCCCGTCCGCGCCGGTGCCCGACAGGATCACGCAGGCGGCGTTCGACTGCTGGTCGCCGGCCAGCGACTGGAAGAAGTCGTCGATCGGCCGCCGCAGCCCGCGCGGCTGCGCGAAATCGGTTAGTTCCAGCACGCCGTCGCGGATCGCCAGCCCGCGCCCCGGCGGGATGATATAGACCTTGTCGGCCACGATCCGCTCGCCGCCCGCGCTTTGCAGCACCTCCCGCGCCGTGGCGCGGTCGAGCAGTTCGGCCAACATGCTCTCGTGATTGGGGTCGAGATGCTGGACGACCACGAACGCCAGCCCGGTCGGGCGCTGCGCCGGCGCCAGCATCTCGCGCAGCGCTTCGAGGCCGCCAGCCGACGCGCCAATGCCGACCACCGGAACGGTCTGTCCGATCGCGGCGGACGGACGGCAGGCACCCTCGGCATCATGCACGATAATCATGCTCCAGCCCGGCCAGCATCATCTTGGCCTGCGCGACGGTGGCAGCGCTGTTGGCGATCGTCAGCAACGTCCCCTCGACGACGATCCCGGCATCGCCCGCGATCGGCGCCAGCCGCCCCAGCGTGCGGCCAAGCTCGTCGTCATACGCGCTCAGCAACTCGGGCTGCGACCGGCTGACGTCGAATTGCGAGGCGAAGATGTAGCTGGCGGAGCCGTCGATCGCGCGCAGCCGCGACATATACAGCAGGTTGACGAATGGCGTCCCGTCCTTGCGGAAGTTGACGATCGGCGTGCGGACATTCTCCTGCCGCGGGTTGGTGAGGAATTCGCGCAGCCGCTCGCGCGGTTCGGTATTGGGGGCCGATCGCTGCAACATCCGGCAGTTGCGGCCGAGCACGTCCTCCGGCCGATAGCCGGTCAGCGTGCAGAACCGCTCGCTGACGGCGAGCAGATGATTGTCGTCGTCGGCGGTCGCAATCGCCAGCGCGACACGCGACTGACGCAGATAATCGAGCAGCGCAGAAGGTAGTTCGGGGGTCACGCATACTCCGATCCGACACGATCCAAATCTGGATTACGCTCGAAAGCATCCGGACTACAACCGTCTTCGCTCGCGTGATTGCCCCGTTGTCGGTCGATGCCCGTCGCAGCATCAACACTCGACGACGTTCACCGCCAGCCCGCCGAGGCTCGTCTCCTTATACTGCGTCCGCATGTCCTCGCCGGTCTGGCGCATCGTCTCGATCACCGCGTCGAGGCTGACGACGTGGCTGCCGTCGCCGCGCAGCGCCAGATAGGCGGCGTTGATCGCCTTGACCGCGCCCATCGTGTTCCGCTCGATGCACGGGATCTGCACCAGCCCGCCGATCGGATCGCAGGTGAGGCCCAGGTTGTGCTCCATCCCGATCTCGGCGGCATTCTCGATCTGCCGATTGCTGCCCCCCAGCACCGCTGCCAGCGCGCCCGCCGCCATCGAGCACGCGACGCCGACCTCGCCCTGACATCCCATCTCGGCGGCGGAAATGGACGCACGCTTCTTGTAGAGCATCCCGATCGCCGCCGCGGTGTACAGGAAGCAACGCACGCCCTGCTGCCGCACCGGCGCGGGCTTGGTCTGCGCGACCAACGTCTCGTAAAAGCGCAGCACCGCGGGCAGCACCCCGGCCGCGCCGTTGGTCGGCGCGGTGACGACGCGCCCGCCCGCGGCATTCTCCTCGTTCACCGCCAGCGCCCACAGGCTGACCCATTCGAACACCTCCGCCGGATTGCGGCCGGGGGTGTTGCCGGTCAGCGCCTGCTCCAGCGCGCGGGCGCGCCGCCGCACCTTCAGCCCGCCGGGCAACAGCCCGTCCTGCGCGATGCCGCGGTCGATGCACGCCTCCATCGCCGCGTGCACCGCGTCGAGGAACGCATCCGCCTCCGCGCCGCTGCGCCATGCCTCTTCGTTGGTGCGCACGATCTCGGCGATCGACAGGCCGGTCGCATCGCCCAACGCCAGCAATTCCGCACTCGACGAAAACGGATAGCGTACCGCGACATTCTCAGTCGCCACCGGCGCGCCCTTGCGCAGGATCGCGCCGCCGCCGATCGAGAAATAGGTCTCGGCATGGCCGGTCCCGTCCGCCAGCCGCGCGGTGAAGCTGATGCCGTTGGGATGTTCGGGCAGGAAGTCGCGCGGGTGGAAGACGATGTCCGCCGCCTCGGCGAACGGGATCGGGCGCGTACCCGCAAGCCGCAGCCGCGAGCTTTCGCGGATCGTCTCCAGCAACGCCGGCGCGGCATCCGGGTCGACGCGCTCCGGCTCCCACCCCGCCAGCCCCAGGATCGCGGCGGTGTCGGTCGCATGCCCACGCCCGGTCAGCGCCAGCGAGCCGTACAGGTCGCAGCGCACGCTCACCACGTCCTGCGCCAGCCCGACCGCGCGCTGCGCGAAATCGAACGCGGCGCGCATCGGGCCGACGGTGTGCGAGCTGGACGGGCCGATGCCGATCGTGAACAGCTCGGCGACGCTGATCGGCCGCAAGGCCGAACGGTCGAGCGGAACGGGGGGTAGCGCGGCGTACATCAGATTCTCGGCCTCTTGTTCGACCGCCCTTGTGTCCCCTGCAACGCCGCTTGGCCACCCGGCACGATCATCGAAGCGACCCGCCGCGGCGGCGCGCGCTTAGTCGAATCGATTATGGTGCGCGCGGTGGTCGCCATGTCAGGAGGGACGCGGAAGGACATCGCCATGCTCGACGCCGCCAGTTCGACCAACCGGTCCCCCGCCCCGTCCACACCGCCGCCGCCACCCCCCGGCGCGACGCCGCAGGGTGTCGTCACCGCCCGCGCGACGCAGCTCGCCCCCGCGAACCCGGCGCAGGTCGCGACGACGATGGTGCGCGCCGCCACCGATCCCGCCACCGGCCGAATCGATACGCGCACGCTCGCCGAGCAGGTGGTGACCGCCGCGCGCACCGATCCGGCCGCGGCCAGCGCCGCTTATGCCGCGATCGAGGCCGAGGTCGCGCAGCGCGGGGGCATCGGCGATGTCGGCCGCCTGTCGGCCGACGTCCAGGCCGCCGCCCGCGCGTCGCAGCCAGCGAACAACAACGACACGCCGCTCGGCACCACCGTCAGCGGTGCGACAGTCCCGGCCGCCAATCGCGTGATCGCGGCCGGCGCGGACCAGGTCGCGCGCGGGCAGGCGCTCGGCGCGCAGGGCACCGCGCTCCTCGATCGCGGCACCACGGTGGCCGCGCGCGGCACGCAATTGCTCACCGACAATCCGATCCTGTCGGTGCGGTGGGAGGGCACGACCAGCGCCTGGACGCAGGATGGCGGGCTGAGCGGTCCGCTCGCCGACCGGTTGCGCGCCGGTGGGATCGAGGTCGCGACCTGGACCAACCCGGCTCCTGTCGGCAGCGTCAGCCCGGGCCAGGGCTTCAGCCAGGGTCAGGCCAACAACGTGAACGGCTCGGTCGCGGAACAGGCGATCGGCGACCGCTACCGCGCCGCCGGCTTCAACGTCACCACCGCGCCCGGCGCCGCCAATCAGGTGCAGGGCGGCGCGCGCGTCGTCGACGTCATCGCCGAGCGTCCCAACGCCGATCCGCGCCTGAACGTCCGGATCGAGACCGAATCGAAGGTTGGTTATACCGCGAACACCGGGCGCGCCGCGCGCGAGGCGACGATGGACATCAACCGTCTCGCCGCCAATCAGACCGCGCGCACCACCGGCACCGCGCTCGAAGCGGAAGGCGCCACCCTCGCGCGCAGCGGCGAGGCCGCGATGCGGGAGGGCGCCGGTGCCGTGCGCGCCGGGCAGGTACTGGGCACGGTCGGCAAGGTTGCGCGCCCGGTCGCGATCGCGATGGACGTGGTCGAGGTCGGCTCCGCCTTCCACGCCGATGGCGACCGGATCGGCGAGAACACCGGACGCAGCCTGTCGGGGCTCGCGGGCGGCGCGGCCGGCGGCTGGGGCGGCGCGGCGGTGGGGGCGGCGATCGGCACCGCGGTCTTCCCGGGCGTCGGTACGGTCGTGGGCGGGATCATCGGCGGGGTGGCCGGCGGACTTGCGGGCGACTCGGCCGGGCGCAGCGTCTTCGATACCGTGCGTAGCTGGTTCTGATCGCTGGCAGCGTCAGGCGACCGCTGGTAGATCACGGCGATGTCGAGGATTTCCGATTGGCTCACCGGCCGCAAGACGCCGGAATCGCGCGAGGCTGCGCCGGCGGAGGGCGGCGATCCCTATACGATCCTTTCCGCGCGGCTCGGCGACTATCCGCCCGACCCGCCACGCCACCGCGGCGATCCCCGCGCGCTCAGCGCGGCCCAGCGCGCCGAGAACCTTGCCGACTTCCTCGCCCGCGATGCCGAACGGATCGCGATCCTCGCCACATGGCTCGCGCGCGAGGGGTTGGATGCGACTGCGCTGTTCGGCGGCGGCGACGCGGCGCGTGCGGAGGGCGAGCGGATCGACGACTGGCTGGCGCGCTGGGTGCCGCAACGTCCGCTCGATCCGGTGCGCGGCGATGCCGCGGTCAATCCGCCGCTCGCGCGCTGGTTCGCCAGCGACCGCGCCGGTGCGGACCTCGTCTTCAGCTTCGTGTCCGATCTGGCCCGGCTCAACGCCGCGGCGATCGTCGCGGCCGATCCGCTGTTCCGCTGGACGATCGTCGAGGACGACCTCGATGCGGCGATCACCCGCGACCCCGCGGCCGAGCCCAGCGACCGGCGCTATCATCTCTGCCTGGTGAGGGACGCTTTCGACGGTTCGGTGCCGGTCGTCCTCGATCTGCCGGTCGCGTTGCTCGGGCTGGTGCATGGCCGGATGTCGCCGCTCGGCGTGCCGGTGGTCGCACGCTTCCCGCTCTGGCTGTCCTCGACCGGGACCGGCACCGCCGCCTGAAACGGCCGCCCCCTCGACGGATGGGCCCGCCGTCATTATATACCGGTCGTTATGGAATCGATCACCACTGCCGACGCCCCTGCTCCCACCCGTGGGCGTCCGCGCGAATTCTGCCCCGACGCGGCGCTGTCCGCGGCGTTGGGGGTGTTCTGGGCCAAGGGCTATGACGGCGCGTCGATGGCGGATCTGACCGCCGCGATGGGCATCACCAAGCCCAGCCTCTACGCCGCGTTCGGCAACAAGGAACAGCTCTTCCACCAGGCGCTCGACCGCTACGAGGCGGAGAAGCTGGCCTACACCCGCGAGGCGCTGAAACAGCCGACCGCGCGCGCGGTGGCGGAGCATTTCATGCGCGGCGCGGTCGCGGCGCAGACCAGCACCTGCGATCCCAAGGGCTGCATGGGCGTGGTCAGCGCATCGGCCTGCGGCGCGGAGGGCGATTCGATCAAGGCGCACATCATGCAGCGCCGCCAGTCGTCGAACGCCGCGCTCGTCGCGCGCTTCGAACAGGCGCGGCAGGACGGCGATCTTCCCCGGCACCTCGATCCGCAGGCGCTCGCTTTCTACCTTTATGCGATTCTACAGGGGATGGCGGTGCTCGCCACCTCCGGCGCGACGCGCGACGACCTCGACGGCGTGGTGACAATTGCGCTGTCGATGTGGCCGACCGCCTGAGCGAAAAATAAATTACCGATCGGTACACAAAGCCGTTGACGGGCGTTCGGACGGTTTATATACCACGCGGTATGGAATGAGGAGCCAGCACGGTTCCTCCTCATCGCAGGAGCCGCTCATGGATCCTCGTCGCTTCGTTCGTACCGGCGCGTCTTGAGAGGGGCGCGCTCCGCCCGCTTTTTGCCTTTCACCTGCCAGCGCTTCCACCCGTCGTCCGCGACGCCGGGAACGGCTGCGCCCGCCCGTTTCCAAGGGAGTTCGCCCATGGCCTATCTGATGCTCGACGACGATCGTTCGGTCGTCACCACCGCTCCGTTGCCCGCCGCCATCACGCCCTCCGCCGATCCGCTGCCGACCGACACGCCGGCGCGGCTCAGCGCGCTCGAATGGTCGGTGGTTGCGCTGGCGCGCAAGGACCGGCTGTGGTCGCTCGACAAGCCCGGCCGGATCGCCAAGGCGATGGCGGTGCTCTTCAAGCCGCCGCACAACCACATGCTCGCCGACGAGCGGCTGGAGGCGCTGCGCCGCATCGCCGTGCTCGGCTGGCATTATGGCTATACGATCCCGACCGAGGAGCTGAAGCGCTTCCTCCGCGCCGGCTTCTCGCCCGCACAATACGAACTGATGATGGACAGCATCGGCGTTGCCAGAATGCGTAGCGCACAGCGGTGATCCTCTAAAGCCCCTCCCCCTCGGGGGAGGGGTTTGGGGCGGGGGTGTCACAAGCGCCGCACTCGCGGAACTGCCCCACCCCCGGCCCCTCCCCCGAGGGGGAGGGGTGAGCAAAACGCATCACCCGATCAGCAACCGCACTCCCAGCGCTGCGACCAGCGCCGGAATCATCGTCGCCGCCCCTACCTTCAAAAACCGCCAGAACCCGACATCCTCGCCCTCGCGCCGGATCGCCTGCAACCACAGGATCGTCGCGAGGCTGCCGGTGATCGACAGGTTCGGCCCCAGGTCGACGCCGATCAGCAGCGCATCGACGATCACCCGCGGCGGCTGCGCCTGCGCCACCGCGGTGCTCGCGATCAACCCGGCGGGCAGATTGTTCATCAGGTTCGACCCGAACGCGAGGATCGTCCCGCTCCACGCCGCGCCACGCACCGGGTCCGCCGCCAGCCCGCGCAGTCCGCTCGCCACCCAGGCGATCACCCCGGTACGGTCCAACGCCTCGACCAGCACGAACAGCCCCGCGACCAGCGGCAGCACGCTCCACGACACCGATCGCATCGTCGCGACCGGCGAGCGCCGCACCAGCGCCGCCACCCCCAGCATCGTCGCCACGCCCGCGACGCAGGTCGGCAACCCCAATGGCCGGTCGAGTGCCGAGACGATCAGCAGCAGCAAGGCCGTCGCCGCGATCCCCGCCAGCGCCGCCTTGCCCGCCGCGCTCAGCGGCGCGCGCGTCACCGCCGCCTCGCACGTGCCCGTCAGCCGCGCGCGCTCGACATGGCGCAAGGCGAAGAATGTCACCACGATCGCCGCCACCGATGGCAGCGCGAACGACGCGAACCACGCCCCCAGCGGCGGCATCCGCCCCCCGTACAGCACCAGATTGGCCGGGTTCGAGATCGGCAGCACGAAGCTCGCCGCATTCGCGATCAACGCGCAGGCGAACAGCAACGGCAACGGCTCGGCCTTCGCCTTGCGCGCCGCGGCATAGACCGCCGGGGTCAGCACCACCGCGGTCGCGTCGTTCGACAGGAAGGTCGTCGTCACCACGCCGGTCGCATAGACCAGCAGGAACAGCCGCGTCGGCGAGCCCTTCGCATGGCCGACCGCGGTCGCCGCGACCCAGTCGAACAGCCCCTGCTCGCGCGCGGTTTCGCTGAGCAGCATCATGCCGATCAGGAACAGGTAGACGTCGCCGCCCTTCGCGACCGCCGCCAGCGCGTCGCCCGGCGTCACCAGCCCGAACAGCAGCAGCGCCAAGGCCCCCGCCACCGCCCAGATCGCCTCCGGCCAGCGGAACGGCCGCGCGATCACCCCCGCGGTCGCGGCGGCGCAAATCCCCCAGGTCGCCCCCGTGGCAAGGATCATCGCGGACGATCGGACGGTATGAACATGCCGCCCTCCTGCCCCAACGCCTCCCGCTCCACCAGCGTGCGCGTCACGCCTGCGCCTTCGCGCACGCCTCGCGCACCACGCCCGCGAACACGATCCACAATGCGACGCTCACCAGCGCGAAGCTGCCCAGCACATAGAAAGCGATGTGATAGCCGAGTTCCTGTGCCAGCCATCCGCCGATCGCCGGGCTCAGCGACGCACCGACCCCCTGCACCGTCATCACCGCGCCCTGCCCGACGTTGACGCGGCCCGTGCCGTTCAACAGGCACGCGACGAGGCCGGGCACCGCGACGCTCTGCAACCCCGCGCCGATACCGTCGAGCGCCTGCACCGGCCACACGCCCCAATGCTCGATGAACGTCCCCGCCAGCGCGCCGCGCAGCGGCAGCGCGGCGAACGAGATCAGCAGCACCAGCCAGTAACCGCGCCCCGCCGACATCCGGGTCGCCACCAGCGCGGCGACGATCATCACCGCCTGCGCCACCACCACCGTCTCGGCGGTGAAGATCGCCGCATTGCCCTTCCCCGCACCGACCACCGCCAACCCGTACAGCGGCAGCATTGCGCCGTTGCCGAGGTGAAAGCACGCCAGCGCCGCGGCAAGCACCAGCATCGGCCTGTTGCGGATCAGCGCGCGAAACCCTTCCGCCTGTCCGCCCTCCGCGTCATCGTCACCCTTCTCCAGCCCGCGCGCCGCGCGGTGGTCGATCGCTTTCTCGGGGATCATCAGCACGCTGGTGATCGCCAGCACCCCGAAGACGGCGGCAAGATAAAAGATCGCCGGCATCCCGAACCGCCAGCCGAGATAGCCCGACAGCCCCGCGCCGACCATGTTGCCGGCATGGTTCCACGCCTGATTGCGCCCGTTCTGCGCGTTAAAGCCTTTCTGGCGGACGATCCCCAGCGTCATGCCGGTCACGGCGGGGCCGATCGCCGCGCCGGCGATCGCGGTCGCGACCTGGCTGACCGTCACCACCCACCCGGCCTGCGAGAACAGGATCAGGAACGACGCCAGCACCGTGCAGATGCCGGTGACGATCACCACCAGCCGCTTCTTCTCGGTATGGTCGATGAACGCGCCTGCGGGCACGGTCATCAGCATGCCCGCCACCCCGCCGGCGGTCATCACGGTGCCGATCGGCCCGGCGGTCCAGCCGCGCTGCTGGAGGAACACGCCCAGAAACGGGCCGATGCCCGCCTGCATATCCGCCATGAAGAAGTTGAGCGCCTCCAGCGGCCGCGTCGCGCGGCGCCGTTCATCGGACCCTCGCGCGGTTCCCCCGCGCGAGTCCTTCACCGTTGCCATGTCCGCGCTCCTTGCCCGTTCGCGCGCCCAACCCGGCAACAATCGGAAATATCCCGTTCAACCCTGATTTATATTGCTGACCGGCGTTTGGTAGAGAAGACGATCAAGCCCCTCCCCTTCAGGGGAGGGGTTGGGGTGGGGCCTGTCCTTGGGCGTAGCCGCGAGCTCGTCCCCCACCCCCGGCCCCTCCCCTAAAGGGGAGGGGTGAAACCGCCCAACGTCATCCCCTCCTACAAATTCGCCTGCTCCTCCTCCGGCAACTCGGCGTCGGGCGGATAATAAAGCGTCGCGCATTCCTCGCGCAGGCACCCGCCCTCGATCACGATATCGTCGCGATAGGCGTCGGCGATGAACGACAGCGTGTCGACGTGCCGCGCCTCGAGATACATTTCGTGCACGTCGTCGCGCCCCGCGCCGTAGACGACCCGCCCGACCTTCGACCAGATCGACGCCATCGTGCACATCCCGCACGGCTGCAGCGTCGAATAGAGCGTCGCATCGCGCAGTTCCAGTTCACCTTCCGACTCGCACCCGCGGCGGATCGCCATCATCTCGGCATGTGCGGTGGCGTCGGGCAGTTCGTGGGTCTGGTTGCGCTCGGCGGCGATCACCCGCCCGCCGCGCACGATCACGCAGCCCAGCGGCGAGGTGGAGGGATCGCTGCCCTTGGACCGCGCGACCTTGATCGCCTCGCGCATCCAGCGTTCGTCATCCTGTGTCATCGCCGCTCAACGCGGGAATGCGCAAACGGGTGCCGCCCTCCGGTCCGTCATTGCCAGCGTAGCGAAGCCATGACGAAGCGGCGGGTCACCTCACAACAACTTGTCCAGCGTGATCGGCAAGTCCCGCACTCGCTTGCCCGTTGCATGCCACACCGCATTGGCGACCGCCGCCGCGACGCCGGTGATCCCGATCTCCCCGATGCCATGCGCCCCCATCGGCGTGTGCGGATCGGGGATGTCGGTCCAGATCACGTCGATCTCGGGCACGTCCATGTGTACGGGCAGATGATATTCGGCCAGACTCGGGTTCATGATCCGCCCGTTGCGCTCGTCGAACTGCGTCTCTTCCATAAGGGCCATCCCCAGCCCCATGATCATCCCGCCGCGGAACTGGCTGGCGGCGGTGCGCGGGTTGAGGATGCGCCCGCAATCGAACGACCCCAGCAAGCGGCTGACGCGCAGCTCGCCCGTCACCGCATTGACCCGCACCTCGCAGAACAAGGCGCTGTGCGAGTGCATCGACCAGTGCATCAGCTCCAACGGCATCGACCCCGCCTTGGTCACCGACACCGCGTCGCGCTGCGCCCGCGACAGGATCGACGCATAGCTCTCGCGCCGCACCGGATCGGCCCGGCTCGCCAGCCCGCCGTCGACGCTGCCGACCTCGTCCGCCGACAGGCCAGCGAGCGGCGAATCGTTGCCCGCCAGCTTCAGCAGGTCGGCGACCAGCGCATTATGCGCCGCGATCACCGCCGCGCCGATCGCCGCGGTCTGTTGCGATCCGCCCGCCATGATCGCGCCCGGGATCGCCGAGTCGCCATAGCCGACCGCGACCTGCTCGATCGGCAGCCCCAGCCGCTCCGCCGCGACGATCGCAGTGGTGGTGGACGTACCCATCCCCATCTCTGCCGCCGCGACATCGACCTGCGCCCGCACTGCATCGCCGTCGCGCGTCAGCGTGATCCGCGCCTCCGCGCCCGGCATCCGGTAATAGGGATAGGTACCGGTCGCGCAGCCGCTGCCGACCAGCCACTCGCCCTCGCGCCGCACGCCGGCGCGCGGATCGCGCCCCGCCCAGCCGAACCGCTCCGCGCCCTGTCGCCACGCGGTGACGATGTGCCGCGACGAAAACGGCACGCCGCTCAGCGGGTCCTTGTCGGGCTCGTTGATGATCCGCAGCTCGATCGGATCGATGCCCAGCTCGACCGCCAGTTCGTCGACCGCCACCTCCAGCGCGAAGGTGCCGACCGCCTCGCCCGGCGCGCGCATGAAGGTGTTGGCCAGCATGTTCATCCGCGCCACCTCGACCTTCAGCGCGAAGCTGCGCGCGGCATAGGTGCAGCGCGTGCCGAGGATGAACGGCTCGGGCATGATGTTGTGCGGGGTCATCACCGACATACCGGTGTGGACGATCGCGTCGAACGTGCCGTCGGTCTGCGCGCCGATCGCCACGCGCTGCTCGGTCAGCGAACGTCCGCCGACCGTGCGGTACACGCCCTCGCGCGACAGCGTGATCCGCACCGGCCGTCCGGCCAGCTTCGCGGCGGCCGCGCCGATCACCTGATGGTCCCACAACCCCTTGCTGCCGAACCCGCCGCCGACATAGGGCGAGGTCAGCCGCACCTTGTCCGCCGCCAGCCCGAACACCGCGCCGATCGACTCGGCCTGTTGCGACACCATCTGGCTGGCGTCGTGGATCACCAGCCCGCCGTCGACCCACGCGATCGTCGCGGCGTGCGGCTCGATCGGATTGTGGTTGTGGCGCGGCGTGCGATAGGTCTGGTCGACCTTCACCGGCGCCTTCGCCAGCAGCGCCTCGGCATCGCCGACGTCGTTGCGCAGCGGCTGGCCGAAGAACATCGCCTGCTCGGTCCCGTTCGCCACCGCGCCCGCCATCGTCGTGGTCGACGGTTCGGCGTCATAGCGCACGTTCAGCAGCGATGCGGCATGATCGGCCTGCTCCTGCGTCGCGGCGAGCACGCACGCCACCGGCTGCCCGTTCCAGTGAACGCGATCGTCCTGCAGCACCGGCAGATTGTGCGGCCCCACCGCATTCGGCGACGAGCCGAACACCGGCATGTCCTTCATCCGCGGCGCGTTCAGGTGCGTCATCACCAGCACCACGCCCGGCGCGCGCTCCGCCGCCGCGCCGTCGATCGCCGCGACGCGCCCGCGCGCGATCGGCGCATAGACCAACGCGGCATAGGTCATGTTCTCGAAACGATATTCGGCCGCGAACGCCGCCGCGCCCTTCACCTTCAGCGCGCCGTCCAGCCGCGACACCGGCGTGCCGATCAGCCCGTGCTTGCGCGCGATCAGCGGGTCGGGCACCCCGCCCGGAATCCAGCTGTCGGGTGCGAGCGGCACCAGCTTCTGCATCGCGCCCATCATCAGCCCCTGGGCGGCCTGCTTGGCGTCGTCGACGATGCTCATGCCGTCTCTCCCTCGCGCAGCGCGTTCAGCACCGCGACCAATGTCCGCGTCGCCAGCGCCGGCTTGAACGCATTGTCGCGCAACAGCTGCGCATCCGCGAACTCGCGCGCCGCCGCCGCATTAATCGCCTCGTCGGTCAACACCGTACCCCGCAGCGCTGCCTCGATCTGGGTCGCGCGCCACGGCTTGTGCGCCACCCCGCCGAACGCGACGCGGATATCGCCGACTCGCTCGCCGTCCATCTCCAGCGCCGCCGCGACCGAGATCAGCGCGAACGCATAGCTCGCGCGATCCCGCACCTTGCGATACGTCGACCGCGCCGCCAGCGACAGCGCCGGCAGCTCGACCGCGGTGATCAGCTCGCCCGGCTCCAGCACCGTATCCAGATCGGGCCGCTCGCCCGGCAAGCGGTGGAAGTCGCCGAACCCCACCGTCCGCTTGGTCCCCTCGCGCTCGACATGCACCACCGCCTCCAGCGCGGCGAGCGCCACGCACATATCCGACGGATGCGTCGCGACACACGCCTCGCTCGCGCCCAGCACCGCATGGATGCGCGTGAACCCGTCGCGCGCATCACACCCGCTGCCCGGCGCACGCTTGTTGCAGCGCGATCCGTCGGTGTCGTAGAAATAGGTGCACCGCGTCCGCTGCATCAGATTGCCGCCGACCGTCGCCATGTTCCTGATCTGCGCCGACGCCCCCGCGAGGATCGCGCGCGACAACACCGGATAGCGGTCGCGCACCAGCGGATGCGCCGCCAGCGCGGTGTTCCTCACCCCCGCCCCGATCAGCAGCCCGCCGCTTTCGGTTTCGGTGATCGCATCCGACAGCGCCGAGACGTCGACCAGCCGCTCGGGCCGCGCCACCGTCTCGCGCAGCAGGTCGACCAGATTGGTCCCGCCGCCCAGATACGCCGCCCCCGGCGCGTTCCCCATCCTTACCGCCTCGGCAACGTCGCCGGCGCGCGCATAGCTGAACGGCGTCATGCGACCGTCTCCAGGATTGCGTCGATGATCCCGTTGTGCGCGCCGCAGCGGCACAGGTTGCCGCTCATCCGTTCCTGCACTTCCTCGCGCGTCAGCGTCACCGCGCCGCCGAGGTCGGCGGTAACGTGGCTCGGCACCCCGCGCTTCGCCTCCGCGGCCATCCCGATCGCCGAGCAGATCTGCCCCGGCGTGCAATAGCCGCACTGGAACCCGTCATGTTCGATGAACGCGGTCTGCAACGGATGCAGCGCATCACCGTCCGCCAGCCCCTCGATCGTCGTGATCGCACGGCCGTCATATTGCACCGCCAGCGCAAGGCACGACAGGATGCGCTCGCCATCCACCAGCACCGTGCACGCCCCGCACGCGCCCTGGTTGCAGCCCTTCTTGGTGCCGGTCAGGTGCAAGGTCTCGCGAAGATGATCCAGCAGCGAGACGCGCGGATCGCCGGGCGGGTCCACCGCCAAGCCATTGACGACGATCGGCATCCCACTCTCCATCTCGAGACAGAAACACAGGATAACAATCATTTCGCACGACGGAAGCCCCGCCGGCGAAGATTGTGGATGCCGCTCGTCGCGCCGGTGGCTCAATAGGCCGCGGTAAAGCGCGCCCGGCTGTGCGCGTGCTGCTCCAGTTCGTCGACCATCGCGATCGCAAAGTCGGCGAAGCTGATCCGGCTCTCGCCATTCGCGTCGACGATCAACCGGTCGCCGCCGGTGCGGAACGTGCCGGTGCGCGGCCCCTCGAAGATGAACGCGGCCGGCGAGAAGAACGTCCAGTCGATCGTGTGCTCATCGCGCAGCGCGTCGAGAAAGGCGATTCCGCCCGCCGCCATCGGCTTCCATTCGGCTGGGAAGGCCGGCGTGTCGAACAGCCGCTCGCCCGATTCGACCGTCAGGCTCGCCGCGCCGCCCGTCACCAGCAACCGCCCGACGCCCGCCGCCTTCAGCGCCGCCAGCATCGCCTCCGCCGACAGCACGTCGAAATGCAGCGCGCTGATGACCGCGTCGCTGCCCCGCACCAGCTCGGGCAGCGCCGCCGTGTCGCTGGCATCGCCCGCCACCGCCTCGACGCCCGCCGTCGCCGGGATCGCGTCCGCATGGCGCGCGATCGCCCGCACCTGATGCCCGCGCGCCGCCAGCTCCTTGGTGATTTCCGAACCCGCGCGCCCGCTCGCCCCCAGAACCGCTACCCGCATCTCGACACTCCTATTGGTTTCCAATGGTGACCAGATGCGATACAGGAACCAGCCATGCAAGACGGCACCTTCACCTCCGCTGGTCACCTCCACGAAACCTGCCGCGGCGACGCCTATGCGCGCGACTGCCCGACGCGGCAGCTGCTCGACCGCATCGGCGACAAATGGAGCGTGCTCATCCTGTTGTTGCTCGGCGAGGAGGAGATGCGCTTCAGCCGCTTGAAGCAGCGGATCGACGGCATCTCGCAGAAGATGCTCAGCCACACGCTGCGCTCGCTCGAACGCGACGGATTGCTGACGCGGCACCCGGTCGCCACGGTGCCGGTGACGGTCAGCTACCGCATCACCCCGCTCGGTCGCGACCTGCTCGGCGCGCTCAGGATGATGATCGACTGGGCCGAAACACGCATGTCGGAGGTCGCCGCCGCGCAGGCGCGCTTCGACCGGGAGCGCGTGCCCGCCTGACCGCCGTCGTCAGACGCCGATGAACACCGCCGACGGGATCCGCACGACCTGCGTCGGGCGCAGCGGCACGCCGTCGCGCCCGACCGGCAGGCGCGCCACGTCGCCCGAGCGCTGGTTCGCGACCAGCAGCTCGCCCGACGCCTCCAGCAACCGGAAATAGCGCGGCCAATGCCCGCCGCACGCGACATGCCCGATCAGCCGCACGTCGCCCCGGCCGTCGATCGCGAAGGTCGCGATACTGTCGTGCCCACGGTTAGAGACATACAGGCGCGTGCCCGCCGCATTCATCGCGATATGCCCGGCATATGTCTCGCCACGGTAGCCGGCCGGCACCGTCGGAACCACCTTGCGCGCCACGAACCGCCCGTCCGGCAACGCGCGCAGCACCGTCACACTATTCGCCAGTTCGGCGACCAGATAGGCGACCGGCAACCGCGGATGCCGCGCCAGGTGCCGCGGCCCCGACCCCGGCACCGCGCGATAGGCGATGTCGGTACCCGTAACGCCCTGCGGCCCGATCCGGTGCGCGAAGATCGCGTCCGCCCCCAGATCGACCGAATGCAGCGTCCGTCCGTCGCGCGTGAAGCCGACCCAATGCGCGTGCGGCCCGGCCTGCCGCTCCTTGTTCGGGCCGCTGCCCTTGTGCTGGAGCGCGAGCACCGGCCCCTTCGGCAGCCCGGTCGCGCGATCGAGCGTCCACAAGGCGACGCTCCCGCTCGAATAATTGGCCGCCGCCAGCATCCCGCCATCCGGCGACAGCGCGGCATGGCACGGGTCCGCACCCAGCGTCGAAGACACGGCAACCCGGCGGAAGCCGCGATCGTAGACGCCCAGCCCGCCCTTCTGCTGCTCGTCGAGCACGTAGCGCAGCCCGCGCGCGCCGCCGACCGCGAACGAGGCATTGCGGATGGCCGCCACCGCCGCTCCGCTGCCCCAGGCGTCGCCGACCTTGCGCAGCGGCACCACGCCCGCCCCGCCCTCGGCGACATAGGTGCCGACCCACAGGGCAGGAGCGGGGGCGGGCGCGGCGACCGCCGCCCGCACCGGCAGCGCGCCCAGCGCCAGCAGCCCGCCGACGCAGCCGCGCCGCGTCATCGTCGCAATACGATCATCGCTCATCGCGCCAGCCAACGCCTTTTATCCGGCGCCGTCAATCACCCGGCCGGCACCGTCGCGGCGGGCACGTTCCACCCGCCCAGCGTCACGCGCGGCGCAGCCTCGACCGTCGCCGGATAACGGATGGCGATCACGCGCCGCTCGCCGGGTAGCAGCGAGACGTAATTGTCGTCGTAGAAGGCCGGCAGGATGCGCTTGCCCTGCGCGTCAACCAGCGTCAGCTTGGCGTTGAGCGCGGGCGTCGCGGTGTCGTTCGCCAGCGTCACCCGCACGACGCGATCCGCGCCCTCGACCACCGCCGCCGCCGCACGCGCCGTCAGCGCCGCCGGTGCCAGCGCGGTGAGCGCGCGATACGCGCGCTCGTCGCGCCCGCGCCAATAGAAGTTCTCCGATACCGCCGCCCCGTCCGCACCGATCAGCGACAGCTTGACCAGCACCATCGGGTTCGCCGCGAACAGCGCGTCCAGCGGCACCGCCGCCAGCGCGGTCGCGCGATTGGCGAGCGCGTCCAGCTTCGTGTCGCGCGCGAACAGCTCGCGATTGTCGAGCCCGACCACCTTCACCCGCGCGGTCAGCCCCTTGGCATCGGCCTGCGTGGTGTTGAGCACAACCAGTTCGTTGTCCGGCAGGTTGAGCTGGACGTGCAGCGGCTCGACCGCCTTCTTCGCCCCGTAATAGGACGCCTGCGTGTCGTAATCCCACGAATAGATCTGCCACGCGTTCGACGGCCACGCCGGGTGCGTCATCCACAGCAAGCGCCCGGAATTCTTGGTCCACAGATGCCCCAGGAACCCCTCGTACATCGCCTTGTGCGTCTCGAGGTTCATCATCTGCGCCTTGCGCTCGAAATCGGCGAAGCTGGTCCCCGCGCCATACATGCGGTCGAGCGCGGCCATGAACGTCCTGGTGTCGCCGTTCCCGCCGAAATGCCAGTCGTGATAGGCGAGCACGTCGCCGAGCGGCCAGCGGTCGCCCGCCGGCACATAGCTGGCGATCGACTCCGCGGTCGAGAAGGACGGCGTGCCCGTCTCGACCGAGAAGCCGGTCGCGAGATCGGTGAAATAGCCGACCGGCGCGCGGTAATTGTACGGCCCCGACCCTTGCAGGTTCACGACGTTCGAACTGCCCGTGAACCAGCGCGTTCCGTCCAGCTCGAACACCGCCTTGGCCAACCCTTCGTTGAGCACCGGGTACGGCACGCCCTCGTTGCGCCCGAACCACAGGATGATCGACGGATGGTTGCGATAGCGCGCGATCGTGTCGCGCGCATTGTCGAGGAATAGTGACGCGTCTTCGGGCTCGATCTGGAAATTCTGCGTCGACTGCCAGAAGTCGTTGAGGACCATCATGCCGTTCTCGTCGGCGAGGTCGAAGAATTCCTCTTCGTTGTTGTTGCCCATCCAGTTGCGGATGATGTTCATATGCGCCTCGCGCTGGAGGCGGAAATAGGGCGCGAGCCGGTCGTAGCTGACGCGCTTCATCGCATCGTCCATGCCCCAATTGCCGCCACGCGCCGCGATCCGCACGCCGTTAACGCGGATCGTCAGATGCGGCTCGGGCAAGGTCTCGGTGATCGGCGTCACCGCGCGCGAACGCTCGCCCGCCGCAGTCAGCGACTCCGCCCAGCCGGTCGGCGATTGCTTGATCGCGGCGTGGCGGATGTCGATCAGCGGGGTGCCCGCCAGCCCGCCGTCGGTGGTCTGGACGTTGACGCGCCGCAGCGCGCCCGCGGCATCGAACAGCGACAGGTCGTAGCTGACCTCGCGAATCCCGAATCGCGCCTTTCGGCTGTCGGACACGCCCCGCGCGTCCGCGACCTGATAGGTCACGTCGTACAGATGCGGCGCGCCATAGCCGTTCGGCCACCAGAGCTTCGGATCGGCGACGCTCAGCTGGCGGAACTCGGCGGGCGTGAACTTCACCTCGCTCTTGCCCGTCGGCGCATTCACCTGCTTCTCGACCGTCACGCCCTCGAACGCCACGCGCACCGTCACCGGCGTTGCAGGACCGCCATTGTCGAGCGGCACCGTGACATAGACGTCCGCGCGGTCGGTGCGCGGCAGCGGCAGGTCGGTCACGACATGCGGATCGCCGATCCGCACCGCGCCGGTCGCGACCAGCTCCACCGGCCGCCACAGCCCGGTGTTGCGGTCGCGGATACCCGGAATCCAGTCCCAGCCCTCGGTCGCGACGAAGGTCGGCCCGTCGATCGCGAGCTGCCCGCCATTCTCGCCGACCCCCGCGCGCACCGACTGCTCGTGCGGAATGCCCGGATGCGGCGGCGGCGAGACCCGCACCGCGATGACATTCTCGCCCGCGACCGGCACGTAATCGAACTGCCCGCGCACGAACGCGCCATGCGTCTCGCCGATGCGCTGCCCGTTCGCCCAGATCTCCGACGCATAATTGATCCCGCCGAACACCAACGTCAGCCGCTTGCCGGCCGCCGCGGCCGGGACGGTGAAGCGCGTCCGATACCAATAATCCTGCCGTGCGAGGCTTTCGGGGATCTTGAGGTTGTTCAGCCCGTAATAGGGATCGGGATAGACGCCGCGATCGACCAGCGTCTGCAGCACCGTCCCCGGCACCGTCGCCGCGCGCCACGTCCCCGAAGGCGCGCCGGGCCGCGACAGCATCGCGCCGTCCCCCTTCACCTCGGGCGCGGCGGCGAGCGTCCAGCCATTCACCTGCCAGCGATTGTCGGCGACCGGCTGCATCGCCGCGACATTCGCCAGCGGCTTCGCGACGGGCGCAGTATAGGCACCATCGCGCGACTGCGGCAGCGTCCACGCATCCTGCTGCGTCGTCAGCCCGATATTGGCCTGCTTCTGAAACGGCCAGCCGACCCCAACCTCGGTCATCTGCACCAGCGCCGCATCGGGCTTGGCGCGTGCGATCGCCGCGACCTGCCGTGCGTCGAGCGCCACGCCCGACACGCGCGCGTCGATCAATTGCCCGCCGAAATGCGGCTGGCCCGCCTCCGTCGGCGCGATCGCGATCTGTGGCGCCACCGCGCTGGATCGCGCCGCGCCACCACCGACGCGGCGGCCGTCGAGATACAAGGTCACCCGCGCGCCGTCCGACACCGCGGCGAGATGATGCCAGCCCTTCGGCACCATGCCACCACGCAGCACCGTCGTGCCATCGCGCAGCACCATCCGCCCCATTTCGAGCGACAAGGCGCGCGCGGAGCCTGGTATTCCAAGGCGGATCAGCGTCCCCGACGCGTCATTTGCCGCACCCGCGTCGACCCATGTCGCGATCGTGTAGGGAGCGCCTGCGGCGACCAGCGCCTCCGCATGCTCCAACGGCCGCTCGATCCCGACACCGCCCTGTAAAAAGCGCGCATTATACGGCCCGGCATTGCCGATTTCCTGCGCCTGCGCGCTCCCGGCCAGCAACATTCCGGCGATCACCGTCGTCCCGCGCATCATCTTATCGCCCTTTGTCTCGTGAAATCATCGCGTTGGGCTGCCGCCCCGGCGTATCGGCCGGCAGCATCAGATGCCCGAACGCCAGCAACGCCGCCCCGATCGCCGGCGAATCCTCGGCCAGCGCGGCGGTACGAATCGGTGCCAGAACAGGCGCATAGCCGCCGTCACGCTGCATCAGCGCGCTGGTCGCCTGCCCCAGCCGCTCGACCAGCGCGACCGGCAACCGCCCGCCGACCAGCACCGCGCCGGGGTTGAGCAGGCAACTGACCGCCACCAACGGCTGCACCAGCGCCGCCGCAGCACGCGCCACCCATTCGTCGGTCACCGCCGCCACCGCCGGATCGTCCAGGTCCAGCGCGTGAATTGCCTTCCCGCCCAATCCCTTGGCCTCCAGCGCGCGCGCCAGCCCGGCGATCGACAGCACCTCCTGCAACGGCACGCGCCGCCCGTCGTCACCCTCGACCATCAGGAAGCCGACTTCGCCGCTCCGCCCGTTCGCGCCGCGATCGTAGAGCGAGTTGACGACCACCCCGCCGCCCAGCCCGACGGTGATCAACAGATAGAAAAAGCTCGCATATTGCTGGCCGAGCCCGAACTGCATCTCGCCGATCGCCGCCGCCGCGGCGTCGTTCTCCACCGTCACCGGCAGGTCGAGCGGCCCGGCAAACAGCGACGCCACGTCATGCTTCGACCAGCGATCATGGTCGCGCGGCCGTCCGGGCAGGTCGATCGCGCCGAGATCGTCCGGACGCGCCACCCCGATGCCGCTCAACGCCTCGGGCGCAATCCCGCCTTGTTCCAGCAGCTTGTTGACGTGCTCGCGATAGAAACTCTGGACGTCCTCGGGGCTCGAATAGGCGACCTCGCGACTGATCCGCGCGCGCGACCGTCCCTCGAAATCCACCACCACCATCGTCAGGTGATCGCGGTCGATGTTCACCCCGATCGCGAACGCGCCGTCCGGATTGACGCACAGCCGCGTCGCCGGCTGCCCGCGCCCGCCACGCCGCTGACCGGCGCGGCCGAGCAAGCCTTCTTCGAGCAAGCGATTGGTTATATTGGTGACGGTCGCGGTGGTCAGCCCCGTCACCGCCGCGACCTCCGCCCGCGTCACCGATCCCGCGACGCGGATCGCGTGCAGCACGACGCGCTGGTTGTGGAGCCCGGCATGTTCGATGTTCGCGCCCGTCAGGCGCAACAGTCCGGCGACGTTCATGCCCGGCCTGCGTGGACGCGGGTCAGGAAATCGGCGTGCGGCTCGGCATGGCGCAGCGTCCCCTCGATCGCCGCGCGCATCCTCGTCAGGCTATCGTGCAGATCCGCCTCGGAAATCTGATCCGCTACCGGCGCATACCGTGCGGGCAGGTCGTCGAAGCCCGCATACATGCTCAGCCAGCTCGCATCCTGAAACGTGTCCCACTCGCGCCGCACGAACTCGCCCGCCGCCCGCCACGCGTCGAGCTTTCCCTGCAAGCCCTCGGTGGGTGGGATCGCGCGGACATGATCCCAGAAGGGTTCGCCGACCCGGCGGTTGCCGCTGTAATGCAGCATCAGGAAGTCGCGGATGCGCTCGAACTCCAGCACCGACTGTCGGTTGTAGGTCGCGGCCAGCCGCGGATCGACATCGCGCGTCGGGAACAGCGGGATCAATCGCTCCAGCCCCGACTGGATCAGCGTGATACTCGTCGATTCAAGCGGTTCGAGGAACCCCGACGCCAACCCCAGCCCGACGACGTTCTTCTCCCAGAAGCGCGCGCGATGCCCGGCGGTAAAGCGGATCCGGTTCGGCGCCGCGATCGGTTCGCCTTCCAGCGCGCCGAGCAGATCGTCCTCCGCCGCCGCATCGTCGATGAAATCCGAGCAATAGACATGGCCGTTGCCGACGCGGTGGCGCAGCGGAATGTGCCAACGCCATCCCGCCCCGGTGGCGGTGGCGGTGGTGAACGGCCGGTGCACCCCCGCCGCCTTGCACGGGATCGCCACCGCACGGTCGCACGGCAGCCAGCGCCGCCAGTCGACGAACGGCACGTCCAGCGCCTCGCCGAGCAACAGGCTGCGGAACCCCGAACAATCGATCCACAGATCGCCCGCGATGTCCTGCCCGTTGTCGAGCGTCACCGTGGTGACGCGTCCGTCCTCGCCGTCACGCACGACATCGGTGATCCGCGCATCGACATGCTGGACGCCGTTGGCGAGCGCGAGCCGCCGCAGCAGCGCCGCGAACTTCGACGCATCGAAATGGACCGCGAAATTGAACACGCCCAGATCGTTGGCGGGCCGGTCGACCGGCGGAAGGAACAGGCCGCGCTCCGCCAGTTGCGTCGCCAGGCAATAGGCGCCGAGCGGCGTCGCATCGCCGCCTGCGCGCAGCTTCAGCCAATAATGGTGGAACGCCACGCCATGCGCTCCGACCCCGTACAGGCCGAATGGGTGGAAGAAGTCGTGACCCGGCTCCTTCCATCCGGCGAAGCGGATGCCGTATTTGATCGTCGCCTCGGTTTCGCGCAGCACGTCCGCCTCGCCGAGTTCGATCGCGGCGAAGAAGTCGCGGATCGCGGGCACCGTCGCCTCGCCGACCCCGATCGTTCCGATCGCCGAGCTTTCGACGACGGTGATCGACAGCCGCAGATGCGCCAGCCGCCGCGCGAGGAACGTCGCGGCCATCCAGCCCGCCGTCCCCCCGCCGACGATCACGATTGATCGGATCGGATCACGCATGTCGCTTATCGCCCCACCCTTGCCCGTCATCGCGAGCGGAGCGACGCAATCCAGAGCGTCACACGCCGGGCCCTGGATTGCGTCGCTCCGCTCGCAATGACGCAGCAAACGGGCGGGTCGTCAATCTGTGACGACCCGCCCATCGACCCGATCAGAAGCGCACGCGCGCGCCGGCGATGAAGCGCCGCTCGTAGATGTTCTCGTTGAACACCTGATCGGTCCACGTCAGGTAGTAACGTTCGGTTTCGGCGGTCAGGTTCGAGGCCTGGCCGTACAACGTAATGAACGGCGTCACGTCATAGGAGATCGAGGCGTCGAGATAGTTGGTCGGCGCCTGATATTGCGCCAGCCCGACGATCCCGCCGTAATTCGACGACACCAGCCGCTTGGAGCGATAGTTGTAGGCGACACGCGCCTGCAACCCGTACTTCTCGAACCACAGCGCCGCATTGACCTGATGCTTCGAATTGTCCTGGAACGGCTGGTTGTTGCCCGCCAGATCGACCAGCCCGGCATCGCCCAGCGACAGCGTATAGTTCGCATCGACACCGAACCCGCCGAAGAAGCCGTTGACCCCGTAATCGGCCAACGACTGCCGAGCGGATGCTTCGATCCCCTTCAGCACGCCGCCTTCACCCTGCGCCAGCGTGTTGGTGACGACCGGACGACGGATCACGCCGTCATTGTCCGGGATGTCGTTGCGGATCTCGGTCGTGTTCGAGATGAAGCTGTCGACCGCGATGTAGAACGCACCGACCGCGAGCAGGCTGGAGCGGCCTGTATAATATTCGAAGCTCGCCTCGACGTTCGTCGCGCGCCACGGATTGAGGTTCGGATTGCCGACCGAGGTGGCGGTCTGCGCCTCGAACCGCGCCGGATTGATCGTGGTGTTGATCGCATAGCCGACGTTCAGGCCACCGCCCCATTGCTGGAAGTCGAGCAGCGTCATCGTCTTCGAGAAGGCGGCACGCGCGCGCAGCTTGCTGGTCACGTCGAAGGCGATGTTGATCGACGGCAGGAAGTCGGTGAACTCGCGCTTGGTCACCAGGTCACCCGCGTCGACGCCCGACACGCCGTACGGCTGCGGGTTGCCGACGATGTTCTGGCGCACGTTGAGCTTCGTGTTGACGACCTGCAGGCCGCCGTTGGCGCGGAACGGCATCCCCAGCAGCTCGCCCTCGCCCGAAACCTGCGCATAACCCGAGATCTGGCGCGTGTGGACGTCGAACGACAGCGCCGGGTTCACGAGGTTCTGGCTGCCCGGATAGAATTTGTTCTGCCACGCCTCGCTGTCGTCCATCGCCTTGGGATCGAGGACATAGAGGTTTGGCGCGCCGTTGGCGGGCAGCGCATATTGCTTGATCAGCCCCGCGAAGATCGGGTCGGTCGCCTGCCGCGTCAGACCGGCGGTATAGGCGTTGCCCTGCGCATCGAGCACCGGGCACGACTTGTCGTTCAGGTTGACGTCGAACGCCTTCCATTTGACGAGGCAGCCCGCCGCCGGGTTGGCCGCATTGTCGCGGTTACCGGCATAGAAAGGCGAGACGCGATCGAAGGTGAACTGGTTGACGCTCCGCTCGCCGTAACGGCCGCCGAACGCCACCTTCAGCTGGTCGTTGGCCTGCCATTCGGCATCGCCACGCAGCGCCCAGATATCGCCATTCTGATAGACGTTGCCCTCCGAAGAGATCGTCTTCAGCCCGTAGCGCGACGGATCGGACGCCTGCGCGAGGAAGCCCGGCGAGAAGCCGAACGCCGGCGCGCCGCTCGAATAGTCGACGGTCGCGGTGTCGCTGTAGATCGAATAGCCGGTCGGGTTGAAGGTGACGTCGCCGCCCGGGTAATTGCCGACGCCGTTATACGCCCACTGCTTGCCGTTGGTCAGGCTGAACTGCGTGTAGGACTGGTCGCGGTTGCGATAAGCCTTGCCATAGATGCCGCGCACCGTCGCCTTGAAGGTCTCGGACGGCTTCCAGTCGAGCTGCAGGTTGTAATTCTGCGACTCGCTCTTGGTGCGGAAGGTCTCCGAATAGCTGTCGAAGTTCGGCAGGCTGTACGTATATTGCTGGACGGTGTTGACGTTATAGCCGCCCGACGTCGCACCGGTATCGCGCGACTTGGTGGGCAGGAACGGCGACGACAGCCAGTCGACGTTCTGGAACTGGAAGCCGGCGGTGCGGTCATATTGCGTCTGGCGCGTGTAGAACGCGTCGGCGGTCAGTTGCAGCGCGTCGTTGATCTCGAACTGCAACGAGGCGTTCGCGCCGAAGCGCTGGCGGTCGGTGATGCGGTTCCAGGCGGTGTGCGACTGCGGGGTGATGAACGCATCGTTGGCGTCGCCATCACCGTTCACGTCATAACCGACGATTGCGCCGCTGCCGTTGCGCACCGGCGTGCCGCGGCTGACGCCGTTGTTACCGGTTGCGAAGTCGCCGGCGTTGGTCGCGCTGCCGCTCTCGTTCTTCAGCGCGACGCCGTAATCCTGGATCCCGCGGAAGCTGTTGGCGAGCGTCAGGTCGCTGTACGCCGCCGACACCAGCAGGCCGATGCGCTCGCCATGATAGGCGATCAGGCCGTTGGCGGACGGATTCCACTTCTTGGTCTTGTCGCCATATTGCCCTTCGCCGGCGGCGGAGAAGGTGAAGCCGCGCTTCAGGTCGAACGGACGACGCGTCAGCAGGTCGACGGTGCCCGACAGGCCCGCCTGCTGGAGCGAGGCGGTCGGCGACTTGAACACGGTCGCGCCCGAGAAGAGCTGCGACGGAATGTCGGTGAAGTTCGGCTGGACGGTCGTCACCGAATTGGCGCCGAGGAACTGCTCGCCGTTGAGCAGCGTCGTCACCTGCGGCAGCCCGCGGATGTTGATCGCCGCGCCCTCGCCCGCGTCGCGGCGGATCTGGACGCCCGCGATGCGCTGGAGCGAATCGGAGATGGTGACGTCGGGCAGCTTGCCGATGTCCTGCGCGCTGATCGCTTCGACGACGCTGTCGGCGTTGCGCTTCACCTCGATCGCGCGCGCCTGCGACGCGCGGATGCCGGTGACGACGATGTCGCCGGCGGCATCGTCGGTCTGCGTCGGGGCGGCGACCTGATCGGCCGAGGTCGCGACGGCGTCCGGTGTGGTGGTCTGGGCCGTGGCATCCACGACCATCGCCATGCTGAGCACGACGGGCGACACGGCGGTCAGCATCGCGCCGCGTACAGTGATCCTACGCATTGATCCTCCCCTTCATCCCTGAAAACGTGTTTTATTTAATAAGGCTTTTTTATTTAATGATCGCCGGCGCAAGTTTGTCAAGCGTATCCAGCGCCGAAGGCATTGATCTGCACCAACTTTCCACGCGCGAAGCGCGCGCCATGCATCAAATCGCCTGCGCAGCATTTCATGCGATTTCGCTCTCTACTGTGTGCGGCGACCGACAGTATTCAAAACCAAAAGCGAACCAATTTCAAGCCTCTTCGCAAATTGGCGTGGTCGTACAACCGCGCGCCTGGCGCATCCGCGCCAAAGATACGCTGCAGGTCGCCCGACGCGCCAACCCGCTCATCCCCGTCCGCGATCAACACGGTCGTTTGATTGTCACGACAAAACGGTAAGTGGCGGAGAGGGTGGGATTCGAACCCACGGTACCCGTGAGGGCACGCCGCATTTCGAGTGCGGTGCATTCGACCACTCTGCCACCTCTCCGCGAGGACGATCCGAAAGGGCCTGGACCCTCGGGGCTGATCGATTGGAGGCGCGCTCCTAGATCAGCTTTTTGGGCAATGCAAGCGCCTAAACTTGTGCGGCGCGACAAACGCATTAAATCATGATCCATGGACCTGATCGACATGCCGCCCCTCACCTCGCGCTTCGACGTGGAAGCGCCCATCGTCGCGAGCGCGCGGTTCGCGATCGGCGATGTCGTGCGGCATCGCATGTTCGATATTCGCGGCGTGATCTTCGACGTCGACCCCGTCTTCGCCAATAGCGACGAATGGTATGACGCGATTCCCGAACAGATTCGCCCCGCCAAGGATCAGCCCTTCTACCATCTGCTCGCCGAAAACGCCGAATCGAGCTATGTCGCCTATGTCAGCCAGCAAAATCTGCTGCCCGACGACAGCGACGAGCCGGTCGACCATCCTGCGCTGGCCGGGCTCTTTACGGGCTATGAGGACGGTCGTTACCTGTTGCGGCGCGAACATCGGCATTGATGGTTCGACAGGGCCGCATTTCCGGTCCCGCCATGCAATCCTTGGTTGACAATCCACCGACCTTTGCCTAGCTGACCTTTCTTTCCCGACGGGTCTTCCCGAGCGGGAGCCATGCATTTGGGAAGTGATAACAGCCATGTTCGCAGTCGTGCGCACGGGCGGCAAGCAGTATCGCGTCGCCGCCGGAGATAAGATCGTCGTCGAGAAGATCGAGGGCGAGGCCGGCGCGTCGGTGACGCTGGGTGACGTGCTGCTCGCTGGCGAGGGCGCGGAGCTGAAGGACGTCGCGGGCCTGACGGTCGCCGCCAAAATCATCGCCCAGGCGAAGGGTGAGAAGGTGATCGTTTTCAAGAAGCGTCGCCGTCACAACTATCGTCGCCGCAATGGCCATCGCCAGAACCATACGATCCTGAAGATCGTCTCGGTCGGCTGAGCCCCAAAGCGCGAAAGGAACAGACACAATGGCACATAAGAAAGCAGGCGGTTCGTCGCGTAACGGTCGTGATTCGGCCGGCCGTCGTCTCGGCGTGAAGAAGTTCGGCGGTCAGGAAGCGATCGCGGGCAACATCCTCGTGCGTCAGCGCGGGACCAAGTTCTACCCGGGCCGTAACGTCGGCATCGGCAAGGATCATACCCTATTTGCGCTCGTCGACGGTCGCGTGGTGTTCCACGACGGCAAGCTCGGCCGCAAATTCTGTTCGGTCGACATGATTGCGGCCGCGGCCGAATAACATCGGGTGACCACACGGGTTGCCCACCAGGGCGACCCGGGGTTCCGCGCAGGAACCCAGCCAGACAAGGGAGACGGGTCCGCCCCGGCTCCCTTTTTTCTTGTTGCTCCCTCCCCTTACCGTCCCCGTGTCGCGCGCGCGTCATCGTCGCGTGCCACGGGGCCTGTCGCAGGAGATGGAGCACATGTTCGCGTTGACGCCCCGCTTGACGTTACGGCCCGGCTGGTTCGAGGACGCGCCCGCGCTGGCGCGGGCGATCGGCCATGAAGCCGTCGTGAACCGTCTCGCCCGCGTTCCCTGGCCCTACACGCCGGAGGATGCCGAGACGTTCCTGTCGCTGCCGCGCGGCGCGACCGAGCCACGCTCCGTCATCGTCGAGCGTCGCGGCGATCATCGGCTGATCGGCGGGATCGGGCTGCACCGCGCTGACAATGGCGATCACGAACTCGGCTATTGGCTGACCCCCGACGCGTGGGGCCGCGGCTATGCGACCGAGGCCGGGCGCGCAGTGATCGAGATGGCCCGCCACGCACTCCCGCTCACGCGCCTCACCGCCTATCACCACGCCGACAACCCGACGTCGGGAACGGTCCTGCGCAAGCTCGGCTTCGTCGAAACCGGCCGGTCGCAGCGCTGGTCGCTCGCGCGCGGCGGGACGGTCGCCTCAGTCGACTTCGCGCTCGATCTCGACGCGGAGGCTGCGCGCACCGACGCCGCGATGCCGATCGCGGCGTAACGGCGGACGAGGACGCTGATCCGTCGCCTACCAGTCGGTACGGGAGGAGATGAGGACCGATGGGCGATATGATCGTCGCCCATGAAGCACCGCTCCGTTTTCGCGCGAAACATGCCGGGTCCGGCGCGGTGCTGGTCATGCACGGTCCTCATGATGAGGTGAGGTCGAATGAACCGGTCGTCATTGCGAGCGTAGCGAAGCAATCCAGCACGTCCTGATCCGGCTCTGGATTGCTTCACTGCGCTCGCAATGACGAACAGGTTGACGTCATCACGCTCCGGGCGCGTCGCCGGCAACATACGAGCGGCGTCGGCGGTGCTTCAAACAGTGCGGCAAGCATCCTTACGCAAACATCGGCAGGGCTTAGCGGCGCATCATCGACGCCCTCGCTGCCCCTGCTCCACCTTTGCTGATGGCGCGCATCGGCAACAGCCCTAGCGTCGCCTGACGCGTGTCGCCGCTTTGCACGAAAGCAACAGCCGCTGATGCAGGCACTTGCAAGGCGCCGCTGTCCTACAGCACCGCCGCACCCTTATACGGTCACCATGGCCTCGCCTGCACCCGTCGCGTCCCCACCGTCGCCGTCGCCGATGCGTTATCGGGCGATCAGCGCAAACATCGCCAACTTCCACGCGATCGCGCGCTCACGCTGCCGCCCGCGGCAGCACCGCCGCCTCGTAGTCGCTCTCCGCCAGCCCGATCAGCGCGCGGTCGTCGTGCTTCCACGGGTGGAAGCCGGGCAGGAAATACGCCAGCCACACCCCCGCCACCTTCCGCGCCATTCCGGGATAGCCGAACGCATACCACGCCATCCGCGCCCACACCTTCGGCCCGGTCAGCCCGTCCTGCCGCAGCAGTTCGGCCATCCCCCGCGCGCGCCCGTGCACGAACCGCCACGTCGTGATCAGCATCACCAGCGCCTTGACCCGCCAGCGCGTCAGGCGCGGCCAGTCGCGCGTTGCGTGCAGCCAGGTGTCATAGGCAACGCCCTTGTGCTCGATCTCCTCGGCGGCGTGCCACAGCCACAAACCGCGCGCCTGGTCGTCGCCGCCGGCCAGATGCCGCGGGTTGGCGATCAATTCGTGCGCCAGCATCGCGGTGAAATGCTCCAGCGCGGTCGTCGCGGCGAGGCTCCCGATCGGCGGCCGCCCCTTCGTCAGCGCCAGCGCGGCGTCGACATCGCGGTCGAGCAAGGTCGTGTCATACCCCTGATCGGCGACGTGGCGATTAAACGCGACATGCTCGCGGGTATGCAGCACTTCCTGTTTGATGAAGGCGTTGATCTCGCGCTCTAGCCGCGGCGGCGTGCCGTCGCGGAACCGCCGCACGCTGTCGACGAAGAACCCCTCACCCTTCGGAAACGTCACCGACAGCGCGTTGTAGAAGGCGGTGGCATAAGGATCGTCGTTCAGCCACCAGCGCCGAATCGCCGCGCCGCGCCCGAACCGCCGATCGCGCGGGGTGATGGTCAGGTCGGCGGGAGTGGTTGCTTTCGCCACGGAAACCTCCAGTAATAACGGGCGCTATCGCTTTACTTACAATGGTGTCAGTTAATTGCCCTCCGCTCCGATTGCAACCCCGCGCCGGCGGCTGAGCCCTGAGGCGTCGCGCGACGCGGCACTGGAGGCGGCGCGCATATTGCTCGTCGAACAGGGGCCGCAGGCGGTGACGCTGAAGGCGGTGGCGGGGCGTGTCGGGCGAACGCACGCCAATCTGCTCCACCATTTCGGCTCGGCGGACGAGCTGCAATCGGCGCTGATCCGGCGGATGACCGCCTTGGTCGTCGCCCCGATCCGCGACGCCGCGCGCCGCTCGCGCGAACGCAAGGACCCGGCCGAGCTGGTCGACGTCGTCTTCGACGCGTTCGGCGCCAATGGCGCGGGGGCGCTGGCAACGTGGATGATCCTCAACGGCAATCAGGACGCGCTCGACCCGATCCTGACCGCGGTCCACGATCTGGTCGAGGAACTGTCCCGCGAGGAACAGCGCCCCGACGCCCCGATCAAGGACGAGACGTTGCAACTGGTACTCGCGGCGTTGGGCGACGCGCTGCTGGGTGCCCCGATGGCGCGCGCGCTGGGGCTGCCCCGCGACCGCGCACGGGCGATCGCGCGGACGATGTTGTTGCGCGATCGGGGGGTGGTAGAGGCGTAGCTTCGTCATCACCGCGAAGGCGGGGATCCAGACGCGCAGCTTCCAGAAGGGGCCGCAACGCCGGAGGCTTTGCACCTCCGCCTGCGCGGAAATGACGGTAATTCGACGATAATCCGCCGCGGCCGAGCCGCGTCGTCGGTCGCGGGCCTTGCCCGCGCCGGCCGGGCGCGCGGCATAGTGCTTTAGCGCCGCTAAAGCGCTAAGCCGCACGCCATGCACTTTCTCGATCAAGCGAAAATCTTCGTCCGCTCCGGTGCGGGCGGTCCCGGCGCCGTCAGCTTTCGGCGTGAAAAATACATCGAATATGGCGGCCCGGACGGCGGCAACGGGGGCAAGGGCGGCGATATCGTCTTCGAGGCGGTCGCCGGGCTGAACACGCTCATCGACTTTCGCTACACTCAGCATTTCCGCGCCCCGCGCGGCATGGGCGGCTCGGGCAGCAACCGCACCGGCGCGGGCGGCGACGATCTGGTCGTCAAGGTGCCCGTGGGCACGCAGATCCTCGCCGACGACGAGGAACGCACCCTGCTCGCCGACATGACGCGCGTCGGCGAGCGGATCACCTTCCTGCGCGGCGGCGACGGTGGACGCGGCAACGCCAGCTACAAGACCTCGACCAACCGCGCGCCACGCCAGCACGGCACCGGCTGGCCGTATGAGGAGGCGTGGGTGTGGCTGCGTCTCAAGCTGCTCGCCGACGCCGGGCTCGTCGGCCTCCCCAATGCCGGCAAGTCGACCTTCATCAACCAAGTGACGAACGCGCAGGCCAAGGTCGGCGCCTATGCCTTCACCACGACGCGCCCGCAGCTCGGCGTCGTGCGCCACAAGCAGCGCGAGTTCGTCGTCGCGGATATCCCCGGCCTGATCGAGGGCGCGGCGGACGGCGCGGGGATCGGCGACCGCTTCCTCGGCCATATCGAGCGCTGCCGCGTATTGCTCCACCTGATCGACGCCAACGACAAGGACGTCGCTGAAAGCTATCGCATCGTCCGCGACGAGCTGACCGCTTATGGTGGCGGGCTCGACGAGAAGCCGGTGGTGGTCGCGCTCAACAAGATCGACACGCTCGACGACGAACTGATCGCCGCTCTGTCGGCCGAGCTGGAGGAAGCCAGCGGCGCGGAGGTCATCCCGATATCCGGCGCGAGCGGCGTCGGCGTCGACTGGGCGCTCGACCGGTTGCTCGAGGCGATCCCGACCCCCGACCGTCCCGTCGACGACGACGGCGAGGAACAGGAAGTCGAATGGTCGCCGGTGTGAGACCGTAGCCAGCATCGTCGCGAACGACTATGTTGGCATCATGGCTAGGCAGATCGCCCCGGACTATCCGACGCTGACCGCCGCAGAGTTCCTCGAGCTCGATTTCGGCGACCTGAAGGCGGAGCTGGACAACGGGATCATCCGCATGATGGCGGGTGGCTCGGCGCGGCACGCCGAGGTGGCCGGTAACATCCAGGCGTTCCTGCGAGCGGCGCTGCGGGGAAGCGGATGCAAGCCCTACACGTCGGACATGGCGACCCGCACCCACGACCTGTCGGTGCGCTACCCCGATGTGTCGGTGTTCTGCGGCAAGAACGATCCCGCGCACGACACCGCCAAGTCGTTCGACGATCCGCGCGTGCTGTTCGAGGTGCTGTCCGCCACCACGGCGCGCACCGACCTGCGGACGAAGCTCGACGAATATAAGGCGCTCGACAGCGTCGACACGATCGTCTTCGTCGATATCGCCAGCGAGCGGCTGCGGGTGATCCAGCGCACCGGCCCGCACGGCTGGAGCGACGTCGGGCACGACGAGCCGTTCGACGTGCCGCTTCCCGCGCTGTCGCTCACCCTGCCCCACGCCGAGATGTTCGCGCGCGATTGAGCGCCGCGGCGCACCGCGCTAACGCCGCGGGCATGTCGCTTTTCCCCCCCGCTGCCTGCCCGCGATTGATCGTCAAGATCGGCTCGGCCTTGCTCGTCGACCCCGACGGCGGGGTCCGGCGCGCCTGGCTAGAGGGGATCGCGCGCGACATCGCCGAACGCGCCGCCGCCGGTCAGCAGGTCGCGGTCGTTTCCTCGGGCGCGATCGCGCTGGGTGCACGGCGGCTCGGGCTCGCCAAGGGCGGACGCGCCAGCCTTGAGGATGCCCAGGCTGCCGCCGCCACCGGGCAGATCGCGCTCGCCGGCGTCTGGGCCGACGTGCTCGCCGCACAGGGGCTCACCGCCGCGCAGATGCTCGTCACGCTCGGCGATCTCGAAGATCGCCGGCGCTACCTCAACGCCGCCGCGACGCTCGGCCGCTTGCTCCAACTCGGCACCGTGCCCGTCATCAACGAGAACGACTCGGTCGCCACCGAGGAAATCCGCTTCGGCGACAACGACCGGCTCGCGGCGCGGATCGCGCAGGCGGCGGGCGCGCAGGGCGTGGTGCTGCTCTCCGACATCGACGGCCTCTACGATCGCAATCCCTCCCTGTCCGGCGCGCAGCACATCGCACGCGTCGAGCGGATCGATGCGCAGATCGAGGCGATGGCCGATCGCGGCTCCGCCTCCGGCATGGGCTCGGGCGGGATGGTCTCGAAGATCGCCGCCGCGCGCATCGCCAATGCCGCCGGCGCCGGGCTCGCGATCGCCTCGGGCCGCGACCAGCACCCGCTCTCCGCCGACGCGCGCCATACGCTCTTCGTCGCCGAGCGCACCGCCCCCGCGCGCAAGGCGTGGCTTGCGGGCGGGCTGACCGCGGCGGGGACGATCCATGTCGATACCGGCGCGGCCCACGCGCTCACCGAGGGTCGCAGCCTGCTCGCCGCCGGCGCGACACGCGTCGACGGAGCGTTCGCGCGGGGCGACCTGGTGACGATCGCCGGCCCCACCGGCCCGATTGCGCGCGGCCTGTCCGAATATGACGCCGCCGACGCCGCACGTCTGCTCGGCCGGCGCAGCGACGAACATGCCGCGCTGCTCGGCTATGCCCCGCGCGCCGCGCTCGTCCACCGCAACCATATGGCGTTGCTGTGATCCTCGCGCTCACCGGCGGCACCGGCTTCGTCGGCGGCGCGCTGATCGAACAGGCGCTCGCCGCCGGGCACCCCGTCCGCGCGCTCGCCCGCCGCCCGCAGCCGCCGCGCGACGGCGTGACGTGGATCGCCGGGGCGCTCGACGATGCGGCGGCGATCTCCGCACTCGTCTCGACCGCCGACGCCGTCGTCCACGTCGCCGGTGCGGTCAACGCTCCCGATCGCGCCGCCTTCGCCGCTGCCAATATTCACGGCACGCGCAATGTCGTGGACGCTGCGCGGACGTGGGACGTGCGCCGCTTCGTCCACGTCTCCTCGCTGGCGGCGCGCGAGCCGGCGCTCTCGAACTACGGCTGGTCGAAGCACGAAGCCGAAGCGGTTGTCCGCGACAGCGCGCTCGACTGGACGATCATCCGGCCGCCCGGCGTCTACGGCCCCGGCGACATGGAACAACGCGACCTGTTCCGCGCCGCCCGCCGCACCGGCGTCGTCCCAACCCCACCGCGCGGGCGGCTTTCGATCATCCACGTCGCCGACCTCGCCCGGCTGCTGCTCGCGCTCGCCGACGCGCCCGGCGACCAGGCCATCTACGAGCCGAGCGACGGCAGCACGCTCAGCTATGCCGACTTCGCGCGCGCGATCGGCACGGCGGTCGGGCGGCGCATCGCTCCGCTGCCCCTACCCGCCGCGCTGCTCCGCACTGCCGCGCGCACCGACCGGCTGCTGCGCGGAGCGAAGGCGAAGCTGACCGCCGATCGGGTCGCCTATATGGTCCATCCCGACTGGACCGCCGACCCGGCGAAGGCCCCGCCCGCGACGCTATGGCACCCGCAAATCGTGGCCGCCGACGGGCTATGCGACACGGCACGATGGTATCGCGCCCACGGCTTGCTATAGCGCGGCCAGACAACCGCCGCATTTCAGGGCCACAGCACGCGCATGACCGACCGTACCACCATTCTCGACACGCTGCGCACGCAGATTGAACCCTTCAACAAGAAGGGCGTCGCGATCACCGAAGCGACCAGCTTCCAGGGCGACCTGGAATGGGATTCGCTGACCGTGATGGACTTCGTCGCCGCTATCGAGGACGAATTCGACATCATCATCACGATGAACATGCAGGCCGAAATCGAGAATGTCGGCCAGCTCGCCGACGCGGTCGAGAAGCTGAAGGGCTGAACCGCATGACCGAGACTGGCCTCCAGAGCGAGAAGCTGCCCGCCGAACCCATCGCCGCGCCGCCCGCGCGCGACCTGTTCGCGAAGTTCGATCCGCTGCTCGCCGAGCGTGAGGCGCTGATGGGTTCCGGCGTGCGCGATCCGTTCGGGATCGTCATGGAGCAGGTCACCTCGCCGACTACCGCGGTGATCCGCGGCAAGGAGACGATCCTCCTCGGCACCTACAATTACATGGGCATGACGTTCGACCCGGACGTGATCGCCGCCGGCACTCGTGCGCTCGAACAGTTCGGCAGCGGCACCAACGGCAGCCGGATGCTCAACGGCACCTTCCGCGATCACGTCGAGGCGGAGGACGCGCTCAAGGAATTTTACGGCGCGAGCGGCGCGATCGTCTTCTCCACCGGCTATCAGGCCAATCTCGGCACGATCTCGACGATGGCGGGTCGCGGCGAGTACGTCATTCTCGACGCCGACAGCCACGCCTCGATCTACGACGGCTGCAAGATGGGCGATGCGGAGATCGTCCGCTTCCGACACAATTCGGTCGAGGATCTCGACAAGCGTCTCGGCCGCCTGCCGCCAGAGCCGGGCAAGCTGGTGGTGCTGGAGGGCGTCTATTCGATGCTCGGCGACATCGCCCCGCTGCGCGAGATGGTGCAGGTCGCCAAGAAGCACGGCTGCATGGTGCTGGTCGACGAGGCGCATTCGATGGGCTTCTTCGGCGAGCATGGCCGCGGCGTCTACGAGGCGCAGGGGCTGGTGCTCGGCGAGGATGTCGATCTGGTGATCGGCACCTTCTCGAAATCGGTCGGCACGGTCGGCGGCTTCTGCATCTCGAACCATCCGAAGTTCGAGGGGCTGCGCTTCTCGTGCCGCCCGTACATCTTCACCGCCTCGCTCCCGCCGTCGGTGGTCGCGACCGCCGCCACCTCGGTGCGCAAGCTGATGACCGCGCACGACAAGCGCGCGCGGCTGTGGGACAATGCCCGCCGGCTCCACGCCGGGCTGAAGGGGCTGGGGTTCGCGCTCGGCACCGAAACGTGCGATTCGGCGATCGTCGCGGTGATCCTGCAGGATCAGGCACAGGCGGTGGTGATGTGGCAGGCGTTGCTGGAGGCAGGGCTCTACGTCAACGTCGCGCGTCCGCCGGCTACGCCGTCGGGCACGTTCCTGTTGCGCTGCTCGATTTGCGCCGAACATACGTCGGAACAGATCGACCGCATCGTCACCTTGTTCGCGTCGGCGGGACGCCTTGCGGGTGCGACCAAGTGAGACTCCGTTCGCCTTCTCTTAACACTTATTAACCTAACGTCGCGGCCGTGACCGATCGCGACGACATCACCGGACGACTGACCGGCGCGTGGCGCACCATTACGCTCAGCGTGATGGCGCTTGCCGGCGCGATCGTGCTTGCGCTGCTGGTCGTCACGCTGGTCGAGGTCAACGACAAGCGCGATCGCGCGCTCGCGTCGCAGCGGCACAGCTACGACGTCATGATCCTGGCGCGCACCGTGCAGGGCACGGTCGCGCATGCCGAGGCGTCGCTCGGCCGTTACGTGATCTCGGGCGACCAGCAGCTTGGACAGGTCTATTACGACGACTGGCGGCGCGCGAAGCAGGCGATCGGCCGGTTGGCCAAGCTTGTCCGCGACAATGACGTCCAGCTCACGCATGTTGCGACCTTGCAGGAGGCGTTCCGCACCCGCGGCGACGAACTGGCGCTAACCGCGCTCAGCACCAATTACGGCAAGAACAGCCAGGCATTGTCGCGCTTCTATCAGGCGCGACAGAGCGATGCGCTCACCCGCATCAACGATTCGCTCGACGGGATCATCACCGACGAACGACTGCTGCTGGAGATGCGCACCGCCCAGGCGCGCGCCTCGGTTCGGCGATCGACGACCATCGCGAAGGTGCTGGCGGTGTTCGGCGTGCTGCTGGTCGGCGGCGGGATCACGATGGGCTGGATCATGGTCGAGGCGCTCGCCGACCGCGCGATCGCGCGCGCCGAGGCGGAGAGCGAGCGGCTGCGCGCCGACGAACTGGCCGAGGCGGTGGCGCGCGCCACCGAGGAATTGCGCGCGCAGGAGGCGCGACTGCGTCAGGTGCAGAAAATGGAGGCGGTCGGGCAATTGACCGGCGGCATCGCGCATGACTTCAACAACATGCTCGCGGTGGTGCTGAACGGGGTCGAGCTTGCCGCGCGCCATCTGCCGCCCGGCGCCGGTGAGGCCGCGCGCCATCTGGAGGGCGCGCGCGACGGTGCGGAGCGGGCCGCGGCGCTGACCGCCCGCCTGCTCGCCTTCGCGCGCGAAACCGCGATCAATCCGGAGCCGATCGCGGCCGCTGGCCTGTTCGATGGTCTCAGCGACCTGCTCACCCGCGCGCTGGGCGACGGGATGACGCTGGTGCTGGAGGATGACAGCGCCGGCTGGTGCGCGCGCGTCGATCGCGTGCAGCTCGAGAACACGTTGGTCAATCTCGCGGTCAATGCGCGCGACGCGATGGACGGCCGCGGCACGCTGACGATCCGCGCGGGGCATACCATCGTGTCGGGCGGTGGCGACCCGGGCCGGCCGAGCGGCGAGTTCGTGACGCTGTCGGTCGCCGACACCGGCTGCGGCATCGCGCCCGACGTGCTCGACCGCGTCTTCGAACCGTTTTTCACCACCAAGCCGCTCGGCAAGGGCACCGGGCTCGGGCTCAGCCAGACCTTCGCCTTCGCGCGCCAGATCGGCGGCGAAGTGACGATCGCCTCGCGCGTCGGCGAGGGGACCGTCGTCACGCTGCTGCTGCCGCGCGATCGGCGTGGCGAGGCGGCCGTACGTCCCCCCGCCCCGCCCGCGCTGCTCGCGCCGACGATCCCCGCCACCGCCGCCCGCGCGATTCTGGTCGTCGAGGACGATGCGCGCGTCCTGTCGTCGACGATGGAGGCGCTCGCCGACCTCGGCCACCACCCGGTCGCCTGCGAGGATGCGACCCAGGTCGGCGCGGTGCTGGCGACGATGGAGCGTGTCGACCTGATCCTGTCCGACGTCCTCATGCCATTGCTGACCGGGCCGGAGATGATCGCCAATCTCCCGCTCGCGTTCGCGCATGTGCCGGTGCTGTTCGTCACCGGCTTCGCGGGCGAGGCCAATGGCGGCATCGCGCTCGGCGACCATCCGGTGCTCCGCAAGCCGTTCACGCTCGCCGCGCTCGACCGTGCGGTGGCCGCGGCCGCCGCGCGCGGCGACGATCCGGCACCGCTTGCCGCCGAATGACCCAAATCGGCTGCTGACGCGCCCGCCGACGCATCCTATAGGCGATCGTTCCGTCGTCCACGCAAAGGCAGCGCCGCCCCGCCCATGACCTCGATCGACCGCTACATGGCCCGGCTGATCGCGCTGCCGCTGTTCTCGACGTTGCTGATCTCGGCGATGCTGCTGATCCTCGACCGGATTCGCCGCCTTTTCGATTTCGTCGCGACGCAAGGGGGCCCGGTCAGCGTCGTCTGGAAGATGCTGGCCAACCTGCTCCCCGAGTATCTCGGCCTCGGCATTCCGATCGGGCTGATGCTGGGCGTGCTGCTCGCCTTCCGCCGCATCGCGACGTCGAGCGAGCTGGACGTGATGCGCGCGGTCGGCATGAGCTACGGCCGGCTGCTGCGCGTCCCGTATTATTACGCGATCCTGCTGGCGGCGCTCAACATCTTCATCGTCGGCTATGTCCAGCCGCAGGCGCGCTACGCCTATGAGCAGCTCCGCTTCGAGCTGCGCACCGGCGCGCTCGGCGCGTCGATCAAGGTCGGCGAGTTCACGCACCTGGGCGACCGTATGACGTTGCGCATCGAACGCAGCCAGGATCGTGGTCGCCAGCTGTCGGGCATCTTTGTCCACGCCCGCTCGCCGAAGGGCGACTGGGTCGGCGTCACCGCCGCCACCGGCCAGTTCCTTGCCACCGACGATCCCAACGTCATCATCTTCCGGCTGACCAACGGCACGATGATCCACAATCGCCCGGATTTCACCACGCCGCGCACGCTGACCTTCACGTCGCATGATCTGCCGATCAACCTGCCCCGCTTCGAGAGCTTCCGCACCCGCGGCGGCAAGAACCTCGAATATACGCTGCCCGAACTCGCGAAACTGGGCCACGCGCCGACCCGGAGCGTGGAGCAACGCGACGGCAGCCGTGCCGAATTCCACTTCCGGCTGGTCGAGGTCGCGTCAATGTTCCTGTTGCCGCTGCTCGCGGTCGCGCTCGGCGTGCCCCCGAAGCGCTCCACCTCGGCGCTGGGCGTGTTCCTGTCGATCGTGATGGTTGTCACCTATCACAAGATCAACCAATATGCCGCGTCGCTGGGCGAGCGCGGCGCGGTCGACCCGGCGATCGCGCTATGGGTGCCGTTCGTGATCTTCGCCGCGCTGATTTTGTGGATGTACCACACGATCGCCAACGTCCCCGGCGGGCAGCCGATCGGCGCGCTGGAGCGCTTCTTCGGCAAGGCGTGGGCGATGATCGCGCGGTACCTGCCCGGCCGCCGCCGCAAGGAGGCTCGCGCATGACCGCGCTGTTCCCCTCGCGCACCGTCGCGATCTACATGGCGCGGCTATTCCTGACGCGCACCTTCGGCATCCTGTTCGGGCTGGTGCTGGTGCTCCAGACGCTCGACCTGCTCAGCGAGAGCGGGCGCATCCTCGCCACCGCCGGCAACGGCGATGCGGAGGTGTGGCGCTACGTCTCGTTGCGCGCGCCGCAGCTGATCTCCACCTTCCTGCCCTTCTCGGTGCTGCTCGGCACGATCCTGACGCTCATCACCATGAACGCCAACAGCGAGATCGTCGCGCTCAAGGCATCGGGGCTCTCGGCGCATCAGGTGCTCGCGCCGCTGGTGATCGCCAGCGTCGGCATCGCGCTCGTCACCTTCGCGTTCAACGACCGGATCGTCAGCCGCGCCACCGCCGAGCTGAGCGCATGGCAGAAGGTCAATTACGGCACCATGCCGATCGATCGCGGCAATCGCAGCAACGTGTGGGTCCGCGCCGGCGACGATCTGATCCAGGCCGATGCGATCGGCGGGCGTGGTGCGGGCGCGCAACTGGGCGGCGTGACGGTCTATGAACGCAATCCCGACGGCGGCCTGCGCGGGCTCATCAACGCTCCGCGCGGCGTGCGCGACGGCGACGGCTGGCGCATTTGGCCGGCGCGTCGCTTCGACGTTGCCTCGGGCAAGGTGACGCGGCTCGGCGCGACGGTCGTCGGACGCGGCGTCACCCCGGATCAGTTCACGCTGGCCAATGTCGACGGCGACGCCTTGTCGTTCGCGGGCTTGCGCGAGGCGATCGGCGATCTGGAGGAGGCTGGCCGCCCGACCAAGGCGCTGGAGGGCGTGCTGTGGCACAAATTGTCCGGCCCGCTCTCGTCGGTGCTGATGCCGCTGCTCGGCGCGGTCGCGGCATTTGGGATCGCGCGCTCCGGCGCGCTGTTCGTCCGCGCGGTGATCGGAATGGCGCTCGGCTTCGCCTATTTCGTTGCCGACAGCTTTGCGCTCGCGATGGGCAATCTCGGCGCCTACCCGCCATTCCTCGCCGCTTGGGCGCCGTTCCTGCTGTTCCTGCTGATCGGCGAGGCGGTGCTGCTCAGGACCGAGGAATAGCGATCACCCCGTCTTCTTCGCGCCCGTGGGGTGAGGGACAAGGCTCTAATGTGGGCTCGCCCCGGCTCTCGCTTCTTCCGGGCGGAAGTGACCGGCTCGAGCCTGCGACAGACCCCTCACCGCCCCCGTAGCGTCGCCATCGTCAGCTTGCCAACCAGCCCCGGCAGCCCACGATAGTTCGCCTTGTAATATGGCGATTCCGGCTCCAGCACGCCGATCAGCCGCTTATGCGCCTCGCCCAGCGCATGATACGGCACGCCCGGCAGCAGGTGGTGCAGCGCATGATACCGCAGCCCGACCGGCGCCCACAGCACCGGCAGCAGCGCCGGCGGCGGCACGTTGACCGAGTCGAGATATTGCGCGGTGACGGTCATCACCTCGCCCTCATTCTCCCACAGATGCGCGACCAGCGTCCGCACCTGGTTGATGAGCGCCACGCCCGACCCGACCGCGAGGAAGATCAGGAACGCCTTGAGCGGCAACACGCCGGTGGCGGTCAGCACGATCAGCGCGAGCGCCCACACCGCCGTCGCTGTCTCCACACGGTCCCAGCGCGCCTTCTCCTCGCCCTGCGGCATCCGGCGGCGGAACTGCGGGTTGATCGACAGTGCCGAATACCGCGACACCACCGCCGTCCGGAGCTTGGGCGACAGCATCGACAATGGGGCCAGCACGCCGAAGCGGATCAGCAACCCGATCGGCGCCAACGCCGAAACGAGGATGAACACCGGCAAGGTCCACGGCTTCATCAGCGCCAGCGGCAGATACTCCGGATCTTCCGACGTGCCGTAGCGCGTCTTGGCGTGGTGCAGATTGTGCACGCCTTCGTACATGAACGACGGGATCATCATCGGCACGCCGATCAGCGCGTTCCAGCCGGTGCGAAAGCCCGGCAGCGCCGCATGCTTCACGTGCGTCAGCTCGTGGATCATGCTCATCCCGCGATACAATGCGAGCACCGCCACCACGCCCGCGACGATCGCCAGCGCGGTCGACGTGGTGACGATCGCTGCCACCAACGCACTATAGCCGACCACCGACGAGGCGATCAGATCGGCCCAGTAGATGCCGGGGCGCGGCTTCAGCAGATCGCGGGTCAGCTCGGCCGCGGCTTTCAGCATTGCCTTGTCATCGGCGATCGTCGGGCGCGGCGCGCGCACGGCGGCTGCCGCACGATCGAGAGTCATGGTGTTCATGGGCATATCCATTGATCGAACATAGTGGCGACACGGTGACCGGAACAGGACCGGCGCGCTCGCCATTCTGGATAATTGTTCACTCGCTATGATCGAGTGACCCGTTTACACGCCAGCAACATGGCTGAGCTTTCGATCACTCCCGTCCTGTCCAAGAGCGACCGCAAGGCGTTCGTCGATCTGCCATTTCGTCTTTACAAGGACGATCCTTACTGGGTTCCGCCGCTGAAAAGCGAGGCATTGGGGCTCATCACGCCGGAGAAGAACGGCTGGTTCAGCCATGCCACGGCGCAATTGTTCCTCGCCCATCGCGGCGGTCGCGTCGTCGGTCGCATTTCCGCGCACATCGACACGCTGGGCCTCGAAATGCCGGCCGAACGCGGCTTTGGTCCGGGCTGCGGCCAATGGGGGCTGATGGATGCCGAGGACGAGGGCATCTTCACGGCATTGCTGACGACGGCCGAGGGCTGGCTGCGCGAACAGGGCATGACCCGCGCGCTCGGGCCGATCAGCATGTCGATCTGGGAAGAGCCGGGCCTGCTCGTCCAGGGTTACCAGCAGTCGCCAACCGTCATGATGGGGCATCACAAGCCCGAATATCGCGCGTGGATCGAACGCGCCGGCTATCGGCCGGTCAAGCAGCTCGTCACCTACGAGCTGGACATCACGCAGGAATTTCCGCCGCTGGTTAAGCGGATCATCCGCTCGGGCGACGCGAACAAGAGCATCGTCGTGCGCGAGGTCGACAAGCGCAAGTTCGAGGAAGAGGCTGCGATCATCCTCGACATCCTCAACGACGCATGGTCCGACAATTGGGGGTTCATCCCCCTCACCCCGCCCGAGATCAAGGACGTCGGGGTCAAGCTGAAGCCGATCGTCTTCAACGACCTGATCCGCATCGCGGAACTGGACGGAAAGCCGGTCGCGTTCATGATCACGCTCCCCGACCTCAACGAAGCGATCAAGCCGCTGAACGGCAATTTGCTCCCGTTCGGCTGGGCGAAGCTGCTGTGGTGGCTGCGCAAGCCGCGTGTGCAGACGATGCGTGTGCCGCTGATGGGGGTGCGCAAGGAACTGCAAAGCTCGCGGCTCGCCGGGCAGTTGGCGTTCATGATGATCGAGGCGATCCGGCAGGCGTCGGTTGCGAATTACGGCGCGACGCGCGGCGAGATCGGCTGGGTGCTCGACGACAATCAGGGCATGAACTCGATCGCGACCGCGATCGATAGCCGCGTCAACAAGATCTATCAGGTCTACGAACGCACGTTCTGACCCGTGGCGGCGGGTTCCGGCCGGCGCCGGAGACCCGCCGGGTGCCGGCGATCACAGGTTCTGCGGGACGATGACGCCCATGTGCTTCCAGGCATCGCGGGTCTTGCACACGCGCGTCAGCAGGCGCGAGCCGGTGATCTCGGTGTCGTAGCAATAGCGGGTGTTGGCGGTGCGGGCCGGCGCGGGCATGTTGGTCGAGACAGGGGTAGGCGATGGTTCGGCGTTCGGGGCGGTCTTCGGCGCGGCATGGGCGGGGGCGATCGCGAACAGGCTGGCGATGACGGCGGTGGCGATGGTCTTCATGGCGGGTCTCCCTGCCCCGTTGATCGGGGACGCAGGACATATTGCAGCCATCGTGCCAATTCGCATTTTCCGCAGAAATCCGCGGTTTTTCACGAGTGACAGGTGTGTTACACAGGCAGAACACGCCAATGATCGGCGCAATACGCCGATTGCCGGTCAGAATAGCAAGGCACCGCCGAATGCGACGCGCGCGTCTGGCGCATCATGGTTCAGCCCGGCCACCGCCAGCACGTCCAACTGGGTACGTTTGGTCGGTTTCCACGCCACCGACGCCGCCGCCAGCGTCCGCGCGACATGCCCCGCAGGATCCTGATCGCGCTCCACTGACAGCTCGGCATTGGCGGTGACGCCGTCGGTCAGCGCGTACCCGATCCCGAATACGCCCGTCGCATCGAAATGCCGGCCATGCCTGTCCTCGTCGACCGCCGCGGCCAGCTGCCCGGTAAAGTCGACGCTCCATTTCTTGTTGATGCGCCAGAACACCGGCAGCACCGTCCCCGCCGACCAGTCGCCATCGCCGATCCCACTATGCCCGACCGGCAGCGTGACATACGGCTGCACCGCCGCCGACAGCTTCTTGCCGTCGGGATGGCTCAACGCCCGACGCCACCCCAGCGTCACGTCGCCCACGCCGGTCTGCCGCATCACCTCGCCGCTGGCCTTGTCGCGCGAACGCAGCGTGCCGAGCGGCGTCCACCCGATCTGCGCCTCGCTGTTGCGCGTCAGCCCGATGCGCGCGGTCACTTCGCTGCGGATCAGGTCCTCGCGCGTCTCACCGTCGTCGTTGCGTTCCCAATCGATCCCGGACAGCTCGACTTGCACCTGTCCGGGCACGGTCGTGCACCCGCTCGCCCCCAGCGATGGTCTATTCGGGCAGAAACGCACCCCCGGCGCATCCTGCGCCGCCGCAGGCGTCCCGATCGCGATCGAAAGCGCCACCGCACCCCATTTCGGCGTCACCGCAACCGCACCCAGGTCGGCGCATGGTCGCTGGCCTTCTCGCGCCCACGATACGCCTTGTCGACGCCCGCCTCTGCCAAGCGGTCGGCGACCGCCGGGCTCAGCAGCAGATGGTCGATCCGGAATCCCGCATCGCGCTGCCACGCACCCGCCTGATAATCCCAGAAAGTCCAGATGCCACCCTTCGGATGGCGGGTTCGCAACGCGTCGGTCCAGCCCTGCGCCAGCAGCGCCCGGTACCCGTGGCGGCTCTCGGGCTGCATCAGGGCGTCCGATGCCATCGCCTTGACCGAAAACGTATCGTCGTCATTGGGAATGACGTTGTAATCGCCCGCCAAAATGACCGGCAGCTCCTCGGCGAGCAGTGCGCGCGCGCGCTCCTGCAACCGCCCGATCCACCGCAATTTGTAGTCGAACTTCGGCCCCGGCACCGGATTGCCGTTGGGCAGATAGATCGACGCGACCACCAACCCGAACACCGAACATTCCAGATAGCGGCTATGCTCGTCCTCGGGCTCACCCGTCAGCCCACGCTGCCGCTCGACCGGATCGACCCCGCGCGCGAGCACAGCGACGCCGTTGAAGCCCTTCTGCCCATGCCATACCGCGCCATAGCCGGCCGCGCGGATATCGGCCTCGGGGAAGGTATCGTCGCTCGATTTCAGCTCCTGGAGGCAGACCACATCGGGTTGCTCCTCGGCAAGATATTCGAGCAGGCGCGGGAGCCGCGCCTTGATGCCGTTGACGTTGTAGGTGACGATCTTCACGCGCGCCGGTCTAAACGCGGACCGTGCGCTTGTCTAACTACACGGAAAAACTTGTCCCGCACCCGCAGCCGCTCGCGGCATTGGGGTTCTCGACCTTGAACGACGCGCCGCCCAGCGACTCGACGTAATCGACGCTGGCGCCGCGAACGAGATCGAGGCTGATGTCGTCGACCACCAGCCGCACGCCATCGGTCTCGGCGATCAGATCGGCGGGCTCCGGCGCGTCGGCGAAGCCGAAGCGATACTGGAACCCCGAGCAGCCACCGCCCTCGACCGAGAGCCGCAGGATTGCGGGCTTGTTCTGCCGCGCAGCAATCGCCGCAACGCGCGCCGCAGCGGCGGGGGTCAGAACGATATCGGGTGCGAGCGTGGCCATGACGGACAAGATAGGCGTAGTGGCCGCAAACGGAAAGGGCATCCCCTTCTTCGTCATCCCTGACTTGATCCGGCCCCCGCTTTGCTCCCGGGCCCCGGATCAAGTCCGGACGACGGAAGCAGAGCGTTAGCCGCCCCGCCTCAGTCCTGCGGCGCCGGCCCGCTGGTCGACACCGGGATCTGCCCGACCGCGCGATCCTGCGCCGCCATCAGATAATCGGCGGTGGTCAGGAACGGCACCGGATTTACCGCATGGCCATCGATCCGCACCTCGTAATGGAGGTGCGGGCCGGTCGAGCGCCCGGTCGAGCCCATCAACGCGATCAGCTGCCCGCGCTTCACGCGGGTGTTGTCGGCGACGATGATCTTGGAAAGGTGGCCGTAGCGGGTGGCGATACCCTTGCCGTGGTTGATCTCGACCATGTTGCCGTACCCGCCCTGCCGGCCGGCGTGGCTGACGACGCCATCGGCGGTGGCATAGATCGGCGTGCCCGACGGGCCGGGAATGTCGACGCCCGCGTGCATCGCGGCCGTGCCACGGAACGGGTCCGAACGGATCCCGAAATTGCTGGTGAACTGCAGCTTCTGCACCGGCTGCACCGACGGGATCGCGATCACGCCCTGTTCCAGCCGATCGAGCTTCTTCCAGGTCATGAACAGCGAGCGGAACTGCTGGTCGGCGGCGAGATCGGCGCGCGCCTCGGCGCTGGTCGCCTCGACCAGCGGACCGCCCATCGCCGCGCCTGCCTTGACGACGCGGCTCGGTGCGATGCCGCGCTGGCGAAGCTGCTGCGCGGTTGCGGCATAGCGATCGAGCAACTGCTGCTCGGCGACCTGCGCCAGCGCCACCTGCCGGCGCTCCACCTTCAGGAACGGGCGGATCGTGTCCGCGGCGACGCGCGTCGCCTGCGGATCGACCGCGAGCGTCGCCAGCGCCAGCCGGCGCGCATCGCCCTGCCCGGTCAGCGCCGCGGTCAGCAGCGCCTGTCGCTGCTCGATGCGCGTGGCATGTTGCTGCGCGGCGCTGCGGATCGTGGCGACGCGCGCCTGCATCCGTTCGACCTTATGCTCCATCGCCTGCATCCGCTGCGCCTGCGCTGCCGCGGCGGGCGTCAGCCCGGCGGCCTGCGCGACCTGCGTCGAAGCTTGCAACGCGCCATAGCCGGCGAACCCGAGGAGAAGTGCGGCGCCCCCGCGCAGCAGCGCCGGTCGTCCGGCGATCACGGCGTTCAGGCGAACAAGCGGCCGCCCGGCCGGCAAAGAAGCGGTGTCGGTCATCGAACCCCAGATCAAGACTGCGACCAGTGCGACACGCGCCGGTCTTCCCCTTTTTCCGTGCCCGCCCGCGATAGAACCGCCGCAGCGAACGCAAAGGTTTGTGCGCGGCAGAAGGTTAATCACGCAATAGCGTCTGCCGCCGGGCGCGTCCAAGCGCCGGAGTCTTGCGCCGAGTCGTTGTAAGAAGCGGTCGTTTGCCTGACTTAGAGAGTCTTCGCGGCGGCCAGCACCGCCGCGGCGTGGCCCGGCACCTTCACCTTACGCCACACCTGCGCCAGTGTCGCATCGCGGTCGAACAGGAACGTCGCGCGCTCGATTCCCATATAGGTCTTGCCGTAAAGTTGCTTTTCACCCCACACGCCGAACGCCTCGGTAACGCTCCCGTCCAGGTCGCTGGCAAGCGTCACAGCCAGCGCATGTTTGTCGCGGAACTTCACGTGCTTCGTCACGGTATCGCGCGACACGCCGATCACCGTCACGCCCGCCGCTGCGAAGTCTTCGGTCAGCGACGAAAAATCCTGCGCCTCGCGCGTGCAGCCCGGCGTATCGTCCTTGGGGTAGAAATAGACGACCAGCGGCCGCGGCAGATCGCGCAGTCGCAGCGGCGCGCCATCGGCGCCGGTAGCGGTCACGTCCGGGAGGGTGTCCATGTGATGCTCTCCTGCCAGCTTTCCGCAACGCTCTCGCGTACCGTCGCCAACGTGGCAAGCACCGCCTCCCAATCGGGCAGCATCACCGCGCGAGCGATCAGCGCCCGCGTCACTGCCGCGGCGGGTTCCTGCGCATCGGGGGCGATCAGTCGGACCGTGACGAGCAATCGACCGAGCATGTCATAGGCCGCGCGCAATGCAGGCGCGAATACCCCGGCGGCGATCAACGCGTCGATGGCCGCGCCGAGTTCGGGCGTGAAGGCGGTGCGGCGCGTCAGCTGCGCGACATGCACCGCAAATTCCAGATCGACGAGCCCGCCGGGCAACAGCTTGGCATCGAGCGGCCCCTGCGGCGGCTTGTGCTGCGCCATCTCGGCGCGCATCGTCGCGGCATCGGCGGCGATGTCGTGTTCCGCGCGCTCGCCGCCCAGCACGCGCGCGACGATCGCCTCCACCGCGTCCCGCGCCGCCGGGCTGCCGTAGATGGCGCGCGCGCGGGTCAGCGCCATATGCTCCCACGTCCACGCCTCCTCGCGCTGGTAGCGCGCGAAGGAGTCGACGCTGACCACCAGCGGCCCCTGCGCGCCCGATGGCCGCAGCCGCGTGTCGACCTGATACAACGGGCCCGCCGCGGTCGGTACCGACAGCGCCGCCGTCACGCGTTGCGCCAGGCGGGTGAAATAGAGCGTCGCGCCGAGCGGCTTCGCCCCGTCGGAATCGGCGGTAAAGTCACCGGTGAACAGGTAGATCAGGTCGAGATCAGAGGCATGGGTCAGCGCCGCGCCTCCCAGCCGCCCGAGCGCGAGGATCACCAGCTCGCCGCCGGGCACGCGCCCGTGTACCTCCTCGAACAGGGTAACGGTGGCCGCGGTCAACACCGCGACCGCCGCCTCCGCGACCCGCGCATAGCCTGCCGCGAGGTCCAGCGGGTCAGCACGCCCGGCGACGATCTGCGTGCCCAGCGCGAATTGCCGGTCGCCGACGACCCGGCGCACATGATCGAGGATCGCCTGATAGTCGGCGCCCCGCTCGGTCGCGCGCATCTGCGCCATCAGCGCGGGCACGTCGCCGACCGGATCGAACGCGCTCGCATCGATCAGCCCATCGAGCAGATCGGGCCGCCGTGCCAGCGCCTCGGCCAAGGTCGGCGCGTGGCTGAGGATCTCCGCGAGCAACGTCGCCAGTGCCGGGCGCGCCTCCAGCAAGCGGAAGATATTGATCGCGCTCGGCAATCGCTCCAGCAGGCGGTCAAGCCGGTTGAGCGCCATCAACGGCACCGGCGCCTGCGCCAGCGCCTCGACCAGTCCGGGCAGCACCGCCTCCAGCGCGCTTTGCGCCGCGCCGCTGCGCAGCGCCGGGTAGCGCGCCTCGCGCCACGCGACGATCCGGCGCGCGGCATCGTCGGTCTCGGCAAAGCCCGCCGCGGCGAGGTAGTCGGTCAGCCGCCCCGCCTCGTGCGGCACCGCCGCGGTCGGTGCGGGCGCGAGCCGGTCGAACGTCGCCGCCACCCGCTCGACATGCGGGCGGAGCAGGTCGAGCAACGCCGCGCCGTCCGCCAGTCCGTGCAACCGCGCGACCCGGTCGAGGCCGTCGCCGGTCGGCAGCGCATGGGTCTGCCGATCGTCGATCATCTGGATGCGATGCTCGATCGTCCGCAGCAGCGTATAGGCCGCTGCCAGCGCACGCGCGTCCTCGGGGTCGATCCGCCCCGCCGTGGCCAGCGCCGCCAGCGCGTCGCGCGTCGCCGGTGCGCGTAGTGTCGCGTCGCGCCCGCCGTGAATCAATTGATGGATCTGCGCGAAGAACTCGATCTCGCGGATGCCACCGCGTCCACGCTTCAGATCGTATCCTGGACCGAACGCCTGTCCCTGCGCATGATGGACGCGGATACGCCGGGTGATATCGAGGATCTCGCCGACCGCACCGAAATCGAGGCTTCGCCGCCAGATGAACGGGCGGATCGTGTCGAGGAACCGCTGCCCGAGGTCGCGGTCGCCCGCCGCCGCCCGCGCGCGGATAAAGGCGGCGCGCTCCCACGGCAGCGCCTGCGATTCATAATAAGCGATCGCCGCATCGATCGGGATCACGATCGGCGTCGCTTCCGGCGAGGGCCGCAACCGCAGGTCGACGCGCAGGACATAGCCGTCCGCATCGCGCGTCTGGAGAAGCTCGAGCACGCGCCGCCCGATCCGCACCGCCGCATCCGCCACATCCTCGCGCGCGCGGTGCGGCAGCGTACGCGGATCGTAGATCAGGATCGGGTCGATGTCGGACGAATAGTTGAGTTCGCGGCTGCCTTGCTTGCCCAGCGCGATCGCCGCAAAGCCCTGCACCGCGGCATCAGGTGTCCGCTCGCCGATCGCCGCCGTGATCGCACGATCGAGCGCCGAATCCGCGAAGTCGGTCAGCGCCGCCGTCACACCGGTCAGGTCGAGCGCGCCCGCCAGATCGCCCTCGGCGACCCGCAGCGCCACCTGGCGCCGCTCCAGTCGCAGCTGCTTGCCGATCGGCAGAGCGTCCGCGGAGAGGGCGGCGGCGGTCACCGCCTCCCGCGCGATCAGCCCGTCCAGAAATGGCGCAAAGCAGGCGGCGCGCGCGCGCGCGTCGGCGACGGCATCTGTCATACGAGCGCAACCTTAGCGAAAAGTCCGCGTTGCAACATCATGGTTCAACACGCGACCTCCGACGGCATTCCTCCGCAAGGCGCCTATGCCGTGCGCGATCCGCACGCCGCGGACGCAATGGCGATGCCGTTGCGCGCGGCGTTCCGCAAGGAAACGAAGATGCCGTGCGAGATCGAGGCCTGTCTCGATCAACTGCGGGGAGTGCGTTTCCGAACCTGATTCACCTCGCTGTCTTTGCAAGCGTAGCGACGCAATTCGGCACACCCGATTTAACCTCACGATCGTTCACCACGCTCGAAAGACGACGATCAGGCGTCGCGATCGCGACTGAGTTCGTCGACTTCATTCATGATCGAATCCAGCGTGGACCGTTCGGAATCGACCTCATGATCGCGCCGCGACGACAGCGCGCTGCCAGCCATCAGTGCCTCGAGCGCGACGCGGCCACGCGCCACCCGGCTCTTGATCGTGCCAACGGCTACGCCACAGATCTCCGCCGCCTCTTCATAGGCGAAACCGCCGGCACCAACGAGAATCAGCGCCTCACGCTGCGGCTGCGGCAGGTGCATCAGCGCGCGCTGCATGTCCGCCAGTTCGACATGCTTGTCCTGACTTGCCGGCGCGGCGAGCACGCGATCGGCGACCAAATCGTCCCACTCGCCCTTGAAGCGCGCGCGGCGCATCTGGCTCAGGAACAGATTGCGCAGGATGATAAAGGTCCAGGCGCGCATGTTGGTGCCGGCCTGGAAGCGCTTGCGCGCCGCCCATGCCTTCAGCAGCGTCTCCTGCACCAGATCGTCCGCGAGATCGCGGTTACCCGACAGCGAACGCCCGAAGGCGCGCAGATGCGGGATCACCAGCGCCAGCTGCTTCTTGAACTCCGGGTCGGAGAGCGCGACGTGCTCGATCGGCGCCGTCTCCGGCGCGTCGTCTGCGAGCGTATTGGATTGGGTCATGCCGCTCCGTTGTGCTGGATCGGCGCCCGTCTGGCGCCCGTCCGAGCCGTGAAGATAGGTATCGTCCGGCCGCTTGGCCAGTCCGTGCGTCAACATCGACGCGTCAGGAAAGGAGGATGGCGGCGAAGATCGCGATCACCAGCAGCAGCGACGCCACCAGAATGTACCGCGTCATCCCGGGCGTGCTGCCCGCCCGCGCCTCGTCGGTTTCGAGGTGAATGCGCTCGTTTTCGTCTGCCATAAGCGATGTAACCCCTTAGAACCGTTTTGGGTCCGTATCGAAGACGGACCCGCAACAGGATATCGGATCGTATGGCAGCGCGCCGCGATCAGGCCGGAACCGTGCTCTCGTCGAAGAACAGCGCCTGGCTGATCGCCGCCTTCACCGTCGACCGCTGGAACGGCTTGGTGATGAGGAAGGTCGGCTCCGGTCGCTCGCCGGTCAGCAACCGCTCCGGGAAAGCGGTGATGAAGATCACCGGCACGTTGAACTCGGCAAGGATGTCCTTCACCGCGTCGATGCCCGAGCTGTCGTCGGCAAGCTGGATATCGGCAAGCACCAGCCCAGGGCGATCTTCCATCGCCAGCGCCACCGCCTCGTCGCGAGTGACCGCCACGCCGGTCACTTCATGGCCCAGGTCGCGGACGATCGATTCGATGTCCATCGCGATGATCGGCTCGTCCTCGATAATCAGCACGCGCGCGCGCGTCTGCTTCTCGATCTCGGCGAGCGCCTCGGCGACCAGCGCGTCGACCTCGGCAGCATCGACCTCGATCAGATACGCCGCATCCTCGGGCGTGAAGCCCTCCATCGCGGTCAGTAGCAGCGCCTGCCGCGACAGCGGTGTCATCCGCGACAGTCGCGCACGCGCCACCGCCTCCTGATCCTCGGCCGGCGACTCGTCCGCGGTTTCGTCGAAATTGGCGGAATTCCAGATTGCCTGGAACGTCCGGTACAGCCCCAGCCGCGGATCGACGTCCCGTGGGAATTCCTCCGGCGCGGCCACGATCGCTTCCAGCGTGGCGCGCACATACCGGTCGCCCTGCGCCTGGCTGCCCGTCAGCGCGCGACCATAGCGGCGCAGGAACGGAAGGTGCGGCGCGAGTTGTTGTCCGAGCGACATGTGTAGAAAACCCTCCCTGCGGCGCGGCTCCGGCCGGCGCCGCCGATACCATATGTGCGTGGACGTCATGACAGGTCGCAGATGATACCCCCCGACCGGCGATTTTCGTCGCACCCGCATGGAACCAACGATCCCGGATTTGGTTTCATCGGACATACGTGCATTACGCGCTTGTCCGGGTGGGGCGTTCGTCGAGCGAACGTCCTGCGATGCTGTGTCGGTCCGTCAACGGTGCCGACGATCGGGCTGTCTTAGGGGGTTTACGTTGACGTCGGATAAGGAAGCGCCTGAAAAGCCGAAAAAAGGCACCGCGGCACAATCGAAGAACCGCGATATGGGATCGGCGCTGCGCTCCGTCTATCAGAAAACCGTGGAGGAAGCGGTGCCCGACGACCTGCTCTCACTGCTCGGCAAGCTAGACTAACGCGACGTGGCCATCCCTACCGCGGCTGACGCCCCCCGGCCCGTCGCGGGGCGTATTGATATGGTATCGCGCTGGCCGACCGGGGCCAAGCTGTTCCTGATCCTCAGCGTTGCGCTGCTGCCGCTCGCGCTTATCGCGATCTTTGCCACGCTGCGCGTCACCCAGATTGCTGATACCGAACTGCGCTCGCACCTGCGCGTTGCCGCGTCCGAATCCAGCCGCGCGATCGCCATCGAACTGGTCGGTGACATGACCGCGCTGCGCGTGGCCGTCGACGCGCTGACCGCCGACCGCGGCGACGCGCCCAGCTGCGCGCGCGCGCAGGGTGTCTTCGCCCAGCAATCCGCCGCCGGTACCAGTTTCGTCATTCTCGACCGTCGCGGCCGCGCGATCTGCGGCGAGCCATTCCCCGGCGCCGCATCCTTCGCACGCCAGTCGGCGACCGATGCGGTCAGCGCGCGGATCGTCGAGAAGCGCGGCGTGATGCTCCGCTTCGCCGGACGCAATGACGGGCTGACCGCCGCCGCCTACTTCCCCGCGCCGTTCCTCGCGCAGATCAGCCAGCCCAGCGGCTTCGCGCCCGATTACGGGCTGTCGCTGGCGCTCGGCGACGAGCGGCTCGAACTGGACCCGCTGGTGCGCGAGAGCGCGCTCGAGCGTCGCGAGACGATCCGCAGCGATCTCGGCATCGCCGGCCTCGCGCTCGAAATGCAGGTGCGCAGCGCACCGATCGGCTCGCCGCTATTGATCGCGCTGACCTTCCCGCTGCTGATGTGGGCAGCGGCGGCGGCGATCAGTTGGTTCGTTGTCGACCGGCTGCTGATCGCCCCGTTGCGCGCGTTGCGCGGCAGCATCGCAGCCTATGCGCCGGGCGATCAACCCGATCCGGCGATGCTGCGCGCGCTGCCCGCCCAGGAGATCCGCGACTTGGGCGACACGTTCCGTGCGCTCAGCAGAACGGTCGCGATCCACGAAGCCGGATTGGCCGAGGGGCTGATGCGCCAGACCAAATTGACGCGCGAGGTGCATCACCGCGTCAAGAACAACCTTCAGGTCATCTCCAGCCTCATCAACTTCCACGCCCGCGGCGCACGCAGCATCGAGGCGACCCAAGCCTATGCATCGATCCAGCGACGCGTCGACGCGCTCGCGGTCGTTCATCGCTATCACTATGCCGAGATGGAAGAGAACCGCGGCGTCGGGCTGCGTGCGGTGCTGGGCGAACTGGCGTCGAGCATTCGCGCCACCGCCCCAGAAGGCACGCGCGTCGGCATCGTGCTCGACATCGACCCCTATTACGTCACGCAGGACGTAGCAGTCGCGGTCGCCTTTCTCGTCACCGAACTGGTCGAACTGGCCATGACCTGCGTCAGCGAGACGCAGGTGCGGATCACGCTCAAGCCGCTCGACGATCCGCAGCGTGCCTTGTTGCGCCTCTCGTCCCGCGCGCTGGTCGATTCCGACGATCTGCGTGAAGGGCTGAAGCATCGCTACGGCCGGGTGATCGAGGGTCTGACCCGCCAGTTGCGCTCGACCCTGCAGCATGATCCGCTCACCGGCGCCTACGAGATCGCGATCGCCGTCACAGGTCGCGAAGAAACTCTGTAATTTTTTCCATTTCCGGGATTTTGCGCGGAACCGGGCCTGCCGACCGTCGTTCTCCATTCCGGATAGCGACTATACGCCCCCCCGCTTTCGCTATCCAAGACATAGGCCCGGAAGCATCCACCCTCCCCCCCCCGGTGATGCTTTCGGGCCTTATTCGTTCCCACCCACCAGCTTTGTCACCGACGCGGAACGATCCGCGCGGGCCGGCATTGTGCGTTGTGTGTTTTGGGAGACCATTCAATGCGTAAGGTTCTGACTGCCGCAGTATTGGCCGGAGCGGTGCTCGTCTCGGCATGCAACACCGTCAGCGGCGTGGGCAAGGACGTGTCGTCCGCTGGCGACGCCGTCGCGGGTGCGGCCGACAAGAACAAATAACCTTCGCTCCGTCGAAGGGAAACGGGCGGTTCGTCGGCGACGAGCCGCCCTTTTTCGTATGGACGGCGCACCGTCGTGGCCATCCGTCGCGCCGGACTTGATCCGGCGCCCCGCTCCTTCCTCGCACTCGAGGTAAAAGCGTCTTCTCGGATTGGCCCGGGATAACGAGTGCCGCCGGGTCCTTCGATGGACGGTCACGCTCCTGAAAAGGGCTAAAGAGAGGGGTTCTCATGCAGAGGCGCGGAGGCGCAGAGACGTCGTGCCGCCGCATCGGACGCTCACCCTCCCGCGACCAGGAATGACAGGATTTCACCCGCCCACGCGGCACCCCGCCGCGCCCTCCGCGCCTCCGCGTGATCCAAATCTTCTTCGAACGCCGAACGTGAGAAACTCGAATGCCGAGCCGCCTTGGAGCGAGGCGACCCGGGTTAAAGTCCGCCATCCGTCATTGCGAGCGTAGCGAAGCAATCCAGAGCCGGATCAGGACACCCTGGATTGCTTCGCTCCGCTCGCAATGACGAACTGAATTGATGCAATCCCGCTCTAATCGCACCCTGACGATCGATGCACGACGACGGTCAGCCTCGCGTCCTCACCGCTAAAGGCAGGCTCCCTTACAGAACACCGCCTATTATTCCGCGCTTGCGGCCGCCACCTCTTCCCGCGCACGCTTGCGCTCGGTGAACCAGATGCCGATGATCGCCGCTTCGTAAAGGATCACCAGCGGGATCGCGAGCAAGAGCTGCGATCCGACGTCCGGCGGCGTCAGCACTGCCGCGATCGCGAACGCACCGACGATGGCGTAGCGCCGTGCGCCGATCAACTGCTTGCGCGTCACGATGCCGGCCCGCTCCAGCAGCATCAGCAACACCGGCAGCAGGAACGCCGCACCGAAGCCGAACAGGAACTGCATGATGAAGCTGAGGTAATAGCCCATCGCCGGCAGCGCCTGCTGATGCACGCCACCGACCGTTCCGGAGAAGCCGAGCAGGAAGTGCAGCGCCATCGGGATCGCGATATAATAGGCCATCGACGCGCCCAGCAGGAACAGCAGCGGCGTGGCGAGCAGGAACGGGAGCAGCGCGCGCCGCTCCTTCCGGTACAGGCCGGGTGCGACGAACTGCCAGAGCTGCATGGCGATGATGGGGAAGGAGATCATCATCGCCGCGAAGAAGGCGACCTTCACCTGCACGAAAAATGCTTCGAAAAGCTGCGTGTAGATGAGCGTTTTCTGCCCGGCGCTGAGCAGCGGCTGTACCAGGAACCCGAAGATGTTCTCGGCGAAATACCAGCAAACGAAGAACGCCAGCAGCACCGCCGCGATGCAATACAGCAGTCGCCGCCGGAGTTCGAGCAGATGGTCGAGCAACGGCGCGCGCGAATCTTCCAGTTCGTCGACGATCTCGCTCACGATGCAGCCTTGTCCTTAACCACCGGCTCACCGGATGTATGATGATCGCCGGTACGCGGGTCGGCCCCGTCCGCATCGCCCTCCTGCGGCGCGGCCGCCGGCGGCGCGTCGGGCACGACATGCGGCTTTTCGACCATCACCGCCGTCTGCACGTCGTCGTGCGGCGGGGTGGCGTCGATCGCCGAGGCATGATCGGGCAGGGCCGGCGAAGCAGCAGGTGGCGTGGGGACGAACGGATGCTCACGCATGATCCGCTCGTTCTCCGCCTTCCACTTCTTCTCCATCTCCTCCAGCTCGGCCTCCCGCACCATCTCGTCGAAGCCGTTGCGGAACTGGCGACCGACCGCGCGCGCGCGGCCGACCCAGTAGCCGAGGACGCGCATCGCCTTCGGCAGGTCCTTGGGGCCGATCACCACCAGCGCCACGAACGCGACTAGCAGGAATTCGGAGGGAGCGATGTCGAACATTCAGCGCGCGCCGGATCGAATGCAGGGGCTCAGCGGCGTTCCTCGCGCACCGGCTCGGCATCGCGATCGAACGCCGGCTCGGCGTGGCTCTTGGCCTCGATCCGCGGCTTGGGACGCGTATCGTCCTCGTCCTCTTCGGCCATGCCCTTCTTGAAGTTCTTCACACCCTTGGCGACGTCGCCCATCAGGTTCGAGAAACGACCGCCGCCCAGCAGCAGGATCGCTACCACCGCGAGGATGAGGATATGCGGAAGGCTGAAACTGCCCATGACGAAATCTCCTAAGGTAGAACGGTATCTAGTCTTCCTCGACGGCGTTTTCCACCGCGAGTTGATCGAAGGCCAGATCGACCGGGTCGAGCAGTCCGGCGGCACGCAGATCGTCGACGCCGGGAAGGTCACGGCGGCTCTTGAGCCCGAAATGTGACAGAAATTCGGGGGTCGTCGCAAACATCAGCGGCCGTCCCGGCACCTCGCGTCGCCCGGCGGGCCGGATCCACCCCGCCTCCATCAGCACGTCAAGTGTGCCGCGCGCCGTCTGCACGCCGCGGATCGCTTCGATCTCGGCGCGCGTGACGGGCTCGTGATAGGCGATGATCGTCAGCGTCTCGATGCCCGCGCGGCTGAGTCGCCGGACCTCGTCGCGCCCCCGGCGCAGCAGATGCGCCAGGTCGGCGGCAGTCTGGAAATGCCAGCGGCCGCCGCGCTCGACCAGTTCGAACCCGCGTGCACGATAATGCGCGGTCAGCCGATCGAGCGCGCCCGCGACATCCCCGTCGCCGGCATGCGCCCGGATCGCGTCGCGGGTCAGCGGCTCGGTGGCGGCGAACAGCACGGCCTCGACCGCTCGGTCGAAATCGTTGCTCACGATGCCACCCGACGGAGATAAAGCGGGGCGAATGGCGCTTCCTGATGCAACTCGGCGCGTCCTTGCCGTGCTAATTCGAGCGCCGCGAGGAAACTGGACGCCAAACTGGAGCGCCGCAGCCGCGGATTCGGTGTCTCCGGAAGGAATTGTTCGATCTCGCGCCACTCGATTGCGGCCCCCAGCAGCGCCGCGATGCGTGCCAATGCCGCCTCCAGCGTCACCACTTCACGATCCCGCACCACATGCAGCGCCGGCCGGGTCCGGGCCTTCACCTGCCCGTAAGCCGCGAGCATGTCGTAATATTCTACCTCCCAGAAGGACTTGCGCACGACATGCAGGCCCTCCGGCGCGCCTCGCCGAAACACATCGCGCCCCAGCCGATTGCGCGCCATCAACCGCGCCCCCGCCTCCCGCATCGCATCGAGCCGTTCCAGCCGCAATTGCAATCGGATAGCCAGTTCCTCGACGTCCGGCTCCACCTCGGGATCGCGCGGCAGCAGCAGCGCCGATTTCAGGTACGCAAGCCACGCCGCCATCACGAGGTAATCGGCGGCGAGTTCGAGCTGGAGCACCCGCGCCCGCTCGACATAGCTCAGATATTGCTCGACCAATTGCAGAATCGAAATGTCCCGCAGATCAACCTTTTGCGCGCGGGCCAGCGACAGGAGGAGATCCAGCGGCCCTTCGAACCCGTCCAGATCGAGGGTCAGTTGCTCAGGGGACGCGTCGGTCATGCCGCCAGAGGATCAATGACATACGCCATATGGCTGAGACTGGCACAACCTGACCCGTGCTACCAGAGCGGTTCAGCGACGCTGTCGTGGACGAAATGCGCCGTCCGGGCGCGGGGTACGAACGCCTTCGGCGCGATTCTGGCGACGCAAGTCACGATAATCGCGACGAACATCGTTGCGATATTCCTGGCGGGCGTCGCGGCGCTGTTGGCGGAACTGGTCACGGGTGATTTGCCCGTTCCTGAACGCCTGACGGTCCGCGCGGACGTCACCGCGATAGTCGCGACGTTCGCGGCGCACATCCCGGCCGAAATCGCGCCAATTCGACCGCACGTCACGGTCGCCATAAACGGCGCGGCGTTGCGCCCAATAGCGTTGCTGACGCTCGTTCCACGGGTAAGCGCGCCGGTAACGGTCGTAAACATACGCGCCGGTGCCGTAACCGCCGGCATAATAAGCGTCATCGTAATAGCCGGAGCCAAATCCGACCCCCGAATAACCGTATCCGTCGGTACAGGCGGCGGTCGCCAGCGACAGCCCACCCAATAGCCCGATCAGCAGCACCCGTGGCGCAAACATCGTGGCATCTCCTCACATGGAGCAAGGCGGCAAAACGCGCCGCCAATCGACACCAACGGGGGCCGACCGGCGCGGTTCCGGTGACGGGGTCAGTGGCCGGGAAAGGCGACGAGCGACGTCACCGAGATGTCCACGGCGCGCAGCAGATCGGCGCCGCCGAGATCGGGCAGGTCGACAACGAACTGCGCCTGTTCGACCACCGCGCCGGCCTTCCGCAACAGCCGCACCGCGGCCCGCGCGGTGCCACCGGTGGCGATCAGGTCATCGACAAGCAGCACGCGCGCGCCCGGCGCGCAGGCATCGGCGTGGATCGCGATCCGGTCGGTGCCATATTCCAGCGCATAATCCTCGGCGATCGTCGCGCCCGGCAATTTGCCGTCCTTGCGGATCAGCAACACGCCCGCTTGCAACGGAATCGCCAGCGCCGCCGCGAATAGGAAGCCGCGCGCCTCGACCCCGGCGACGAGATCGACCGGACCCTCGACCGCCGCCACCATCCGCTCGACGCAGGTCGCGAGTCCCTGCGAGGAGAGCAGCAACGTCGTGATGTCGCGGAACTGGATGCCCGGCTTGGGGAAATCGGGGATGGTGCGGATCAGCGCCTTGAGGTCGTCGTTCATCCGCCCCGCCTACACGAAAACGGCGACCGGGGGAGTGCCCGGTCGCCGCTTCCATCTGTTCGCCTTCACGTCGCTGCGTGTCCCGACCCTGCTGGCGCAGAGCCAAGTCGGTCGCTCAGTGCTTCACGTCGCGCCACACGTTCTGGTACGCGCCCCACGTCAGATAAACGAAGATCAGCAGAAAGATCACCACCGCGACACCCGCCGCATGGCGCGCCTCGAGGTTGGGCTCGGCGGTCCAGGTGAGGAAAGCCGCAACGTCGCGTGCCATCTGGTCCTTGGTCGCCCTGGTCCCGTCCGAATAGGTCACCTGCCCGTCCGACGTCAGCGGCGGCGGCATCGCGATGTTGAGGTTCGCGAAATACGGATTGTAGTGCAGTCCTTCCGGCGTCTTGGCGTCGGGGAACTCGCGCAGCAGCTCGGCCGGCTGATCGCGATAACCGGTGATCAGCGCGTGGACGTAGTTGGAACCGTCCTCGCGCGCCTTGGTCATCAGGGACAAATCGGGCGGCAGCGCATTGTTGTTCGCCGCACGCGCCGCGACCTCGTTGGCGAACGGCAACGGGAAGTGATCGGACGGCAGGTTCTTGCGCGTCGCCGCCTCACCCGTTTCCGGGTTTACGCTCGGCTGCTCGATCACCCACTGGTTGGCGATCGCCTTCACCTCGGCCTCGTTATAGCCGATCTTCTGCAGGTCGCGGAACGAGACATACTTCAGCGAGTGGCAGGCCGCGCAAACTTCCTTGTAAACTTGGAAGCCGCGCTGCAACTGCGCACGGTCGAACTTTCCGAACAGCCCTGCCGAGGACAGGTGAATGTCCTCGGGATGCTCGTGGAACGCATGTTCGGCGGTGTGCGGTGCCGGGTTTTGGATCGCGTCCTTCGCGGTGAAGAAGAGCGCCAGCGCCAGCACGAAGACGAACCCCGCACCGACCAGCAGTGAAATGAGACGAACCATATTCTGTCGAATCCCCTCTTCGTCTCTGTCTCAGCTCGCCATCGCGGTCTGCGCGGGGCTGGTGCCGCCGTGCTTCGCCAGAACTGCCTCGGTGATTGAATTCGGCAGCGGGCGCGGACGCTCGGCCGCCGACACCAACGGCAGGATGATGAGGAAGTGCGCGAAATAATAACCCGCCGCGATCTGTCCCATCATCACGTTGCGCGCGCTCGCCTCGGCCCCGCCGACATAGCCGAGCACCAGCACGTCGAGCAGCAGCACCAGCAGGAACCAGCGGTAGGTCGGACGATAATTGGCCGAACGCACCGGCGAGGCATCCAGCCACGGCAGAAAGAACAGCAGCAGGATCGAGCCGAACATCGCCAGCACGCCCCACAGCTTCGCCGGCAGGATGAAGTCCGCGGTGAAGCTCTTCAGGATCGCGTAGAACGGGAGGAAGTACCATTCGGGAACGATGTGCGCCGGGGTCGAGAGCGGGTTCGCCTCGATGTAATTGTCCGGGTGACCCAGCAGGTTGGGCGAGAAGAACACGAACAGCGCGAAGATCAGGAAGAACACGCCGACGCCGACGCCGTCCTTCGCAGTGTAATACGGGTGGAACGGCACCGTGTCCTGCTCGCCCTTCACGTCCACGCCGGTCGGGTTGTTCGAGCCCGGGATGTGCAGCGCCCAGATGTGGAGGATGATGACCCCCGCGATCACGAACGGCAGCAGATAGTGGAGCGAGAAGAAGCGGTTGAGCGCGGCATTGTCCGGCGCGAACCCGCCGAGCAACCACACGCGGATCGTCTCGCCGACCAGCGGAATGGCCGAGAAGAAGCCGGTGATGACCTGCGCGCCCCAGAAGCTCATCTGCCCCCAGGGGAGCACATAGCCCATAAACGCGGTCGCCATCATCAACAAGAAGATCACGACGCCGAGCAGCCACACCATCTCGCGCGGTGCCTTGTACGAACCGTAATACAGCCCGCGACCGATGTGGATGTAGACGACCGCGAGGAACATCGACGCGCCGTTGGCGTGCGCATAGCGTAGGAACCAGCCGGCGTTGACGTCACGCATGATGCTTTCGACCGAGCCGAACGCAACCCCGGCATTGGCGGCATAATGCATCGCCAGCACGACGCCGGTGACGATCTGCAGCACCAGCGCCGCGCCCGCGAGCACGCCGAAGTTCCAGAAATAGTTGAGGTTGCGCGGCACCGGATAGCCCGCGCCGATCGCGTTGTAGACGAGGCGCGGCAGCGGCAGCTTCTCGTCCATCCAGCGCATCAGCGGCGCCTTCGGCTCGTAATGCTTGGCCCAGGGAAAGCTCATTTCTCTATCTCCCCTCAGCCGACCGTAACGACGGTGTCGGAATTGAACGTGTAGTCGGGCACATGCAGGTTCTGCGGTGCCGGCCCCTGCCGGATGCGCCCGGCGGTGTCATAGGCCGAACCGTGACACGGGCAGAAATAGCCGCCGAACGGCCCCTTGTTCTCGCCCTCGCCCGCGCCCAGCGGCACGCAGCCGAGGTGCGTGCAGACGCCGAGCGTGATGAGCCAGTTCTTCTTGCCCGCCTTGGTCCGCTCTTCCAGCGTCTGCGGATCGCGCAGCGAGGCGACGTCGACCGCATCGGCCTCGCCGATCTCCTTCGGCGTCAGGTTGCGGACGAACAATGGCTGCTTGCGGAAGCTGGCCTTGATCGCCTGCCCCGGCGCGATCTTGGAAATGTCGATCTCGGTGGTGGACTGCGCCAGCACGTCGGCCGACGGGTTCATCTGGTTGATGAGCGGCAGGACGATCGCAACCGCACCAACCCCGGCGAACGACACCGCGGCGATGTTGATGAAGTCGCGGCGGCGCGGATCGTGCGCTTCCTCATGATAAGGCGCGGGATCTTCGCCGAGGGGGATTTCCTGCTCTGCCATCGCCATTCGCGTCACACCTCTGCCCGTTCCTCTGTCCGGCGGGTGGCTGATGCCGCGTGCGACACTGTTGCTCCCCGCCTGTGGCCTGCCCGTCCCCACGGCGGCCCTTTCCGGCCTGATAGCCGTGCCCTCGCCGCTTTGCCAACAGCATTTTGCGTCGGTAAGGACGGCGGCGATGCGGATCGCGCTCTACCAACCGGACATTGCGGGCAACGTCGGCACGCTGCTGCGGCTCGGCGCGTGCCTGGACGTCGCGGTCGACTTGATCGAGCCGATGGGCTTTGCGTGGAGCGATCGCGCGCTGGCGCGCTCGGGGATGGACTATGCCGGCAAGGTTGAAGTCCGCCGCCACGCCGATTGGGAGGCGTTCCTCGCCGCCAGCACCGGCCGGATCGTACTGGCGACCACCACCGGTGCAGTGCCGCTGACCGCGGCACGGTTCGAAGCCGATGACATTTTGTTGCTGGGCAGCGAGGGGGCCGGCGTGCCCGCGCATGTCCACGACCGTGCCGACCTGCGCGTGCGCGTGCCGATGCGCGCCGGGCTACGCTCGCTCAACGTCGCGGTGGCGGGCGCGATGCTGCTGGGCGAGGCGCTGCGGCAGACGGACGGCTGGCCGGCGACGTAGCGCGCGCGACCGCGCCGAGGACGTGCGCGAGCAGGCCCTCGCCATCGTGGTGAAGATTGTGCCCGCCCGGCATCGCGATGATCGTCGCGCCGGGCACGCGCAGTTTTGGACACAGGCTGTCGTCCTCCTCGTCGCCGTAGATGCAGGTCAGCGGTGCCCAGGTCAGCGTGTTGCCCGTCTCTGTCCCGATGCTGTCGGGCGTGCCGCGATAGACCCAGCCGGTCGGATCGGCGCGGTAGAACACCGTCTCCCCCGGCAGGATCAGGACGATCCCGGCGACGTGCGCGCGCAGGTCGGCGGGCAGATGCGCCAGTCCGGTCTGGACGATGTCCGCGCCATAGGATTGCCCCATCACCACCACACGCTGCTGCCCGGTGCGCTTGAGCGCGGTGCGCACCGCATCGGCGACGAACGCGTCCACTTCCGCTCGGGTGCGGCGGAAACGGAAGAACACCGGCGAGGACACGCCCAGCACGGTGAAGTGATGCTCGGTCAACCCGCGCGAGGTCGAGGCGCCGAGCAGGAAGCGCAGCCCCATGTCGCCCGAGATGTTGACGACCGCGATCGGGCGCGCCGGCGGTTGCGCGGGGTAGAGATGATAAGGATTGCGATCGAAATAGCCGCCTGCCGCCACCAGGGCGCAGACGAAGGCGGAGCTGACCGCTGCCACGCGTACTCCGCGCCAGAAGGATTTGGCGTTCATGAGTCGGGCTGTGCCACCGCCGCTGCGCCTTGGCCAGCGCGCACCGACGCGCTACGGCACGGCCATGATGACGCTGGATGACGAACAGGCGGCGGCGCGCGCCTGGTTCGAGGGGTTGCGCGACCGGATCTGCGCGGAGTTCGAGGCGATCGAGCGCGAGGTCGGGTCGGATGCCGCGTTCGCCTATACGCCCTGGGACCGCCACGATCCCGGCGGCCTGCCCGGCGGCGGCGGGGTGCGCGGGGTGATGAAGGGCCGTGTGTTCGAGAAGGTGGGCGTCAACGTCTCGACCGTCGGCGGCACGTTCGAGGGCGAGTTCGGCAAGACGATCCACGGCGCGGGCGACGATCCGCGCTTCTTCGCGACCGGGATCAGCCTCGTCGCGCATATGGCCAATCCGCACGTCCCGGCGGTGCACATGAACACGCGCTTCCTGGTGACGACGAAGCGCTGGTTCGGCGGCGGCGCGGACCTTAACCCGCCGCTGCCGATCGCCGAGGATACCGAGGATTTCCACGCGACGCTGGCGCACGCCTGCGACGCCCACGATCCCGAACATTATCCGCGCTTCAAAAAATGGGCGGACGATTATTTCTACATCCCGCACCGGCAGGTGCATCGCGGCGTCGGCGGAATCTTCTACGACCATCTGGAAGGCGATTTCGCGCGCAATTTCGCGTTCACGCAGGATGTCGGACGCGCGTTCCTCGACGCCTATCCCCGGATTGTGCGGCGGCGGATGGACATGCCGTTCAGCGAGGCCGACCTCGCCGAACAGCGCGCGTGGCGCGGGCGCTATGCCGAGTTCAATCTGGTTTACGACCGCGGCACGCTGTTCGGGCTGAAGACCGGCGGCAATATCGACGCGATCCTGATGAGCCTGCCCCCCGTCGCGACCTGGGCGTAACCGTGTCGGGGCTCACCACGCTCAGCGACGATCAGGTCGCCGCGATCGTCACGACGCTGGTGATGACCGAACGGCCGCGCCCGCGCGCGCTGCCCGACGCCACGTTGCGGCTGGTGCGCTGGGAGCGGCCCGCGCCTGACAAGTACCGCGCGCTGTTCCGCCGGCTCGGCGCACGCTGGCTGTGGTTCTCGCGGTTGCTTATGGACGATGCCGCGCTCACCGCGATCGTCCACGATCCGGCGGTAGAGGTCTATGCCGCGGTCGATCGCGCCGGGATCGAGGTCGGGATGCTCGAGCTGGACTTCCGCCACGATGCGGCGTGCGAGATCGGCTATTTCGCGCTGATCCCGGAGCTGGCGGGGCGCGGACTCGGGCGGTGGCTGATGGCGCGGGCGCTGGGGCTGGCGTGGCGCGGCGGCATCGAGCGGGTGTGGCTGCACACCTGCACGCTCGACCATCCGCACGCGCTTGGCTTCTACCGGGCGCAGGGCTTCGTCGCGACCAAGCGGACGGTGGAGACCTTCACCGATCCGCGCGTGCTCGGCGTGCTCCCGGCCGATGCCGCGCCTCAGGTACCCTTGCTGGCGCGGATCCTATAGGCGACGACGCCCAGCAGCAGCAGCGCGACCGCGTAGCTCGCGCCGACCGCGGCGATCAGCGCATCGACCAGCGCGAGCGCCAGCGGGTTGCCCGCGCCGCTGCGCAGCGACTCATCGGCGAGCAGCAACGGCGACACCGCCAGCCACTGCACGAGGAACAACGTGACCAGCGCACCGGTCAGCGCGCGGTCCATGCCCTTGGTCATTTTCCAGCTGAGCCGCAGCGACGCCAACGGCTTCAACGCCGGATGCCGCGCCATCGCGGGGACCGCGACGATCAGCCGGGCCTGCACGTACAGGCCCGGCAACACCAGCAGCCACAATCCCAGCGCGATCGGCACGGCCATCGCCGCGGTGGCGATCGTGAACGCCACCAGCCGCACGATCGCCTGCCCCAGTGCCTGCCCGATCGTGAGCCGATCGGGCTCGAGCAGGAACAGCGCGATCGCCGCGATGCCATAGGTGCCGATCAATTCCGCCAGCAGGAACCAGAGGCCATTATCCTGGCTCCAGAGCGCGACGTTGCTGAGCCACGCCTGCATCGCCACCTCGCTGCGCGGTCCCGCCGGCAGCGACGGCAGCGGATCGCACAACAGCGCCGCCGCGAACGCGGGCAAGAAGACGAACGTGCCGGCGATCGGCAGCAGCAGCGTCGCGTCGCGCCGGAACAGCCGCCAGACGACCGACAGCAATCCTGCGAACCCGATCGTCATGCGAGCGGCGCCATCCGTTGCTCGCGCTCGACCGCGGCGACGTAGAAGCGCGCGTAGAACACGCTCTGCAGCACCGTCGCACCGGCGGAGATCAGCGTGCTGGCCAGCGACACCACGAATCGCACGCTGCCCGGCGCCTCCCCGCCCAGGATCAGCCGCGCGACCACGCCGACCACCGACGTGGCGGCCAGCATCGCGACGGTGGTGATGATGAAATAGAGGATCAGCACCCCGATCAGCTTCAGCGTCGCGCCCTTGGTCAACGTCAGGCTGCGGCGCAGCGCACCGATCCCGCGGCGTTCGTTGACGACGATCGCGAACAGCGGCACGATCCGCGCGCTGAGCCACAACCCCAGCAGCGCCGCCACCAGCACGTAGAGCCCGGCGCCCGCGGTATAGCCGGGCATGGCGCGCGTCATGTCGACGCTTCCGCCGGCCGTCATCGTCGCACCCGACAGCGCCAGCAACACGCCGGCCGGGATGAACAGCACCACTACCGCGATCATCAACGCCAGCAGCACGCCCAGCGCGGGCAGCAACCGCTGTCCGCCGATCCGCAGCGCCTGCGCACGATCGACCGCCGGGTCGCTGGCCACCGCCGTGATCGCCAGCACGCCGAGGACGAGCAGCACCAGCACGCCCAGCCGGATCAGCGGCACCGCCAGCGACGCCGGCACGGGCAACGGCACGACCGTGCCCAGCGCGCCGGCCACGACACCCGGCAGCACCAGCGTCATCAGGGCAATGCTCGCCAGGATACCCGCCCGGCCGCGCAGGACGTCCACCGTCCGATCCCACACGTCGCCGATCCTGATCATCGCCACCTCATGCCGTCTGCGATTGCATCTTCATCGCGGGCGTAGGGGCAGTTCCGTCGCTCGGCAATGGGCGTCGTCGGGCGCGCACGCTTGCCAAGCCGCGGGCGGAACCGCATCTGTGGCGCGTGCAGACGAACTTCACGACAGGCATCGCGGCGAGCCCCAGCACCCCCGCGGACATCGAATGGCGGGTGACGCCGGGGCTGACCGATTACGCAAGCGCGCTGGCCGACATGGAGGCGCGCGCCGCTGCGGTGGCGGCAGGCAACGCACGCGAGCTGGTGTGGCTGCTCGAACATCCGCCCGTCTATACCGCCGGCACCAGCGCCGATCCGGCCGAACTGGTCGATGCGCGCTTTCCGGTCGTCCCTGCCGGTCGCGGCGGTCGCTACACCTATCACGGTCCCGGCCAACGGGTCGGCTATCTGGTGCTCGATCTCAACAAGCGCGGGCGCGACGTGCGCTGCTTCGTGCATGCAGTGGAAGGCTGGGTGATCGCGGCGCTGGCGCGGATCGGGATCGCGGCGTTCCGCGCACCCGGCCGGATCGGCATTTGGACCATCGACGCCAACGGACAGGAAGCGAAGATCGGCGCGATCGGCATCCGCGTTCGTCGCTGGGTGACGCTGCACGGCTTCTCGGTCAATCTTTCACCGGACCTGCAACACTTTACCGGGATCGTGCCGTGCGGACTGGCCGAATATCCCGTGACCAGCGCGGCCGCGTTGGGGATCTCGCCGGACACTGCAACCTTCGACGCGGCTCTGGCGTTCACCGCCGAGGCCTTTCTCAATAGCCTGGTTTGTGCGGGTGAAAACGAGACTTGAGGGGCCGGTCATCTGTGATTAATGTCCAAGTCGATTTGGGAACAAAACAACGGCCGCCAGGTCGCCAAATCCACAGTCTAGGGAGCAATTACATGCGTGCAGTCATCACCAAGTTCGTGGCCGGCTCGGCACTCGCGGCGGCCGCTCTCGCGGTCTCGGCGTGCGGCTCGAAGACCGAAGGCACTGAGAACACCATGGTCACCGACATGAACGCCACCGAGGGCATGGACACCATGACCGACAACATGACCGCCGTCGACGGCGCCATGAACGGCGGGATGATGGCCAACGACACCTCCATGAGCAACGACATGATGATGTCGAACATGGGCGGCATGTCGAACGCGATGTAATCTGCCGCAACGGCGATTGTATCCGAAAGGCCGTCCGGGCAACCGGGCGGCCTTTCTCTTGCGGCAACGAACCGTTACGCGCCGTCAACAAGATCCTGTCTCGCAAGCTATTTGCGGTGAATCGAATCCGGCGCGCGATGGTTTGCGCTGGGTCACCACCCAAAAACATCGTAAAAGGTCGGCAACGGCGTGGCCGTGTGCGATGGAGTGTTGGGGAAATGCAAAAGGTGGGGATCGCCGGCGCGATCGCGACGCTGGCGGCCGGCTTGCTGGTCACGACGCCGGCGACGGCGCAATTTTATATGAAGAGCAAGGATCTGCGCGGCGAGCGTGTGCGCGGCGACGAACCGGGCATCGGGCAGATGATGCCGGGTGCAACCAATGACGAACTGCGCGCTGCGGTGGTGTGGAACATGCGTGCGGCGCTCAACGTCGCGGCACTGCAATGTCAGTTCGAACCATCGCTGCTGACCGTTCAGAACTACAATGCCATTCTTGCCGATCACAAGCAGGAGCTGGCACAATCCTATACCATGCTCGGCAAATATTTCGAGCGTGTCGCCAAGTCGAAGAAGGAAGGGCAGAACGCGCTCGACCAGTTCGGCACCCGCACCTATTCGGGCTTCGCCACCGTCGCTGCGCAATATGGCTTCTGCACGACGGCCTCAAGCATCGGACGCGAGGCGCTGTACGCCCCGCGCGGCACCTTCGGCGAGATCGCGCTGGGCCGTATGCGTGAGGTGCGCAACAGCCTGACGCCGTGGGGCGAGCAGCAATTCCCGCAGATGCTGGTGTCGCTGAGCCCCGCCACGCTGCCGCGTTTCGACAAGGCATGCTGGAAGAAGGACGAGTTCGTAGTCAAGAAGTGCGGCCAGCCGTTCGGCGCCGTCACCTACGCCGCGCGATGATCCCGCGGCCGGTGCGGGATGGCCGCACCGGCGGAAGCGTCAGCGCAGGCCCAGCAGCTTGTGCGTCTGGAGCGACAGCCGCCAGCGCGGTCGCTCCATGACGACCGCCATCGCCGCCGCGACATTCGCGTCGCCGGCGGCATCATCCAGCGGCTGCAACAGGAAGTGCTTGAAGTCCCAGCCTTCGATCGTCTCGATCGCGGTGCCCGGTTGCGGCCAGACCAGCTTTAGTTCGTCGCCGTGCCGTTGAACGGTTTCGCTGCCCGCTTTGGGGCTTATGCACACCCAATCGATGCCGGGATGAACCGCCAGCGTCCCGTTGCTCTCGATCGCTATCTCGAACCCGGCGGCGTGCAGCGCCTCGACCAGCGCATCGTCGACCTGTAGCATCGGCTCGCCGCCGGTCAGCACGACGAAGCGCCGCGCGCTCCCCTCGCCCCAGAACCCCTGGACTGCCGCGACCAGCGCCGCCGCGTCTGCAAACTTGCCGCCGCCCAGTCCATCGGTGCCGACGAAATCGGTGTCGCAGAAGCGGCACACCGCAGTCGCACGGTCCTGCTCGCGCCCGCTCCACAGATTGCACCCCGCGAAGCGCACGAACACCGCGCGCCGCCCCGCCTGCACGCCCTCGCCCTGGAGCGTCAGGAACATCTCCTTGACGGCGTAGCTCATGGCGCGGGCGGGGTGACCGCATAATCGGTGGGATCGGCGACGCCCGCTTCCTCGAAACCCTTGTGGCGCAAGCGGCAACTGTCGCACATCCCGCAGTGCCGCGCGCCCGGCGCAGGATCGTAGCACGACCAGCTCATCCCCATGTCGAGCCCGAGCCGCGCGCCCTCGCGAACGATATCGGCCTTGGTCATATGCTGAAGCGGCGCGCGAAAACGGAACGGAATGCCTTCGACCCCGGTCTTGGTCGCGAGTTCGGCCAGATGCTCGAACGCAGCGATGAATTCGGGACGGCAATCGGGGTAGCCCGAATAGTCGAGCGCATTGATGCCGAGATAGATGTCGCGCGCGCCCGCCGCCTCCGCCCAGCCGAGCGCAAGGCTGAGGAAGATCGTGTTGCGGGCCGGCACGTACGTGACGGGGATCGCCTCGCCGACGCCATCCTTGGGCACGTCGATCGCCGCGTCGGTAAGCGCCGAGCCACCGAATGCAGCCAGGTCGATCGGCAGCACGACGTGCCGCACCGCGCCCAGGGTACGCGCGATGCGCCGTGCGGCGGCAAGCTCGACCTGATGGCGCTGATTGTAATCGATCGACAGCGCGTAGAGCGGGTGCCCGGCCTCACGCGCGAGCGCCGCGGACACCAGGGAGTCGAGCCCACCCGAGATGAGCGCGACGGCAGGAGTGGATTGGGTCATGATCCGCGCGAGCTAGGCGCACTGCGGCTCCAGTGCAACCGCCGCCTGATCCGGCGGAAGCGCAAAAAGAGCGGGCCGCCTGTGCGGCGGCCCGAAGGGTGCCCGTTCGACCGGGCGGGGGAGAGAGCATGCCGCCGAAACAGCATGCGATCCTTATGACGCATAAAGGTTAATGAAGGGTTAGGGAGGATCGGGCCACCACCGTCATTCCCGCGCAGGCGGGAATCCGGACGCGCAGGTCTTCATAGGAGCCGGTACGTCGGAGGTTCTGGATCCCCGCCGGCTTGGGCATGACGAACGGAATCAGGCCGCCAAATCCTCCGCGCGCAGCGGAAAGACCGTCGAGCAGAAAGCGCAATCGACCGCGATCAACCCGCGCTCGTCCGCCATCTCCAGCCGTTGCTCGATCGGGAAGCGCTCCAGCACCGAACGGATATGCTCGATCGTGCAGCGGCAGCCGCGCACCACCGGCTGCCCGTCGAGAACCCGCACCTCGCTTTCCTCGTTGAACAGCCGCCACAGCAACGTCTCGAGCGGCAGCTGCGCATCGGCGAGTTCGTCGGCCGCGATCGTCCGCCCCAGCGCCTCGACATGCTCCCATTCGGGATGATCGAGCTTGGTATGCAGCCGCTCGCGCCCTTCCTCGCCTTCGGGGAGATGCTGGAGCAGCAATCCGCCCGCGATGCACTTGCCGTCCGCGCCCTTCTGCATCCCGACGCGCACCAGCGTCGGGATCTGCTCGGACTGGTAGAAATAGCTTTGCGCGGCCTCGGCCAGCGTGTCCCCGTCGAGCGGCACGATCCCCTGATAGCGCTCGCCGGTGCTCGCCAGATCGAACGTGATCGCCAGATAACCGGGGCCGAACAGCGCGAACAGCGTCGGGTCGGCGGGCGCGGCAGCGAGCTTTTCGGCGTCGTACTGGACATAGCCGCGCACCTCGCCGCCCCGCCAGTCGCAGACCAGCAGGGTAACGATCCCGTTCTCGGTCTGCGTCTGCATCGTCAGCTGACCCGCGGGGTCCTTGAGCGTCGCGCCGATCAGCGCGGTCAGCGTCAGCGCCTCGGCAAGCAGTTTCTCGATCGCGGGCGGATAGGCGTGCGCGGACAGGATCGCATCGAGCGTCGGCCCGAGCCGCACCGCCCGCCCACGCGCGTGACGGTCCGGGATGGTGAAGCCGAGCGCGCGGTCGAGATCGGGGGTATCGCTCATAAATCCTCGTGCAACCAACGCCCATCCACACCGTCATCCCGGCACAGGCCGGGATCCATGTCTCCGCAAGAGCGGAGCCGGCGGCGCTTGTGGCGCGCCGGATCCTGGCCTGCGCCGGGATGACGGAGGAAGGAAGGGCAGCCGCTCACCCGAGCGGCAACGACCGTTTAGATGGTAGCGCCCCCGGCCGCGATCAACCGATCTGCCCGAGGCACCAGCGCAGCACCGATTTCTGCGCATGGAGCCGGTTCTCGGCCTCCGCCCAGATCAGCGATTGCGGGCCGTCGATCACCTCCGGGGTGACTTCCTCGCCACGATGCGCGGGCAGGCAGTGGAGAAATTTCGCGTCCGGCTTCGCCGCCGCCATCAATGCCGCATCGACCTGATAGGGCATCATCGCCGCCAGCTTTGTCTCGGCATGCGCCTGACCCATCGAAATCCACGTATCGGTGACGACCACGTCGGCGCCCGCGACCGCTTCGCGCGGATCGGCGACGATGCGCGCACGACCACGGCCGCGCGCGACCGACGCCTCCTCCGGCTGGAACCCTTGCGGGCACGCCGCGACGACGTCGAAGTGCATCAGCCCCGCCGCCTCGACGATCGAGGCGAGCACGTTGTTGCCGTCGCCCAGCCACGCGACCTTCAGCCCGGGCAGCGACTTGCCGCTCTCGATGATCGTCAGCAGGTCGGCCATGATCTGGCACGGATGCGATTCATCGGTCAGCCCGTTGATGACGGGCACGGTGGCGTAATGCGCCATTTCCTCGATCTTGGCGTGATCGTCGGTGCGGATCATGATCGCGTCGACATAGTTCGACAGCACCCGCGCGGTATCGGCGACCGTCTCGCCGCGGCCGAGCTGCATCTGCCCGGCCTCCATGACGATCGACTGCCCGCCAAGCTGGCGCACCGCCATGTCGAACGACACGCGCGTGCGCGTCGAGTTCTTCTCGAAGATCATTGCCAGCACATGGCCGGCCAGCGGCGCGTCGGCATCGACGCGCCCCCTGGTCCAGCCGGCGCGCGCCTGCTTGCGCGTCAGGGCGTCGTCGAGCATCGCGGCGATCGCGTCCGGCCCGGCATCGGTCAGGTTCAGGAAATGGCGCATCGTCTCTCCCCCGCTCCGCCCCGGGTTAAGGGGGCGGAGATCAGGCCATCAATCGTCGGCGACCGGCACGTAGACGCGTGCGGCTTCACTCAGCTTCTCCACGCACTCGGCGATGTGACTTTCGTCGATCACCAGCGGCGGCAGGATCCGGACGACATTCTCGCCCGCCGCGACCAGCAACAGCCCGTGGTGATCGCGGCAATGCGCGACAAAGCGGCGGCTGTCGCTCTTCAGCTTCAGCCCCTGCATCAGCCCGTGCCCGCGCACCGAATCGAACAGCCCGTCGTGGTTGGGGATGAGCTGCTCCAGCGACGAGCGCAGCCGCTCGCCCATCTGCGCGACATGATCGAGGAAGCCGTCGGCGAGGATCACGTCGAGCACCGCCTCGCCCGCCGCCATCGCCAGCGGGTTGCCGCCATAGGTGGAGCCGTGCGTGCCGAACACCATCCCCTTCGCCGCCTCAGCGGTGGCGAGGCACGCGCCGAGCGGGAAGCCGCCGCCGATGCCCTTCGCCGCCGCCATGATATCGGGCGTGACGCCGTACAGCTCGTGCGCGAAGAACTTGCCGGTGCGGCCATAGCCCGCCTGCACCTCGTCGAGCACCAGCAGCAGACCATGCTCGTCGCACGCCTTGCGCAGACCCTGCAGGAATTCCTGCGTTGCGGGACGGATGCCGCCCTCGCCCTGGATTGGCTCGACCAGGAAGCCGGCGGTGTTGCCGTCGATCAGAGCGAGCGCGCCCTCTAGGTCGTTGAACTGCGCATATTTGAAGCCGGGCAGCAACGGCTCGAACCCGTCGCGCATCTTCGCCTGATTGGTGGCCGAGATCGTCCCCAGCGTCCGCCCGTGGAAGGCGGTGTCGAAGGTGATGAGATCGTGCCGCTCGGGATTGCCGTTGGCGTAATGGAAGCGGCGCGCGGTCTTGATCGCGCACTCGACCGCCTCGGCGCCTGAATTGGTGAAGAAGACGGTGTCGGCGAAGGTGTTGTCGACCAGCCGCTGCGCGAAATGCTCGCCCTGCGGGCTGCCGTACAGGTTGCTGACGTGCATCAACGTCGCGGCCTGTTCCGAAATCGCCTTGGTCAGTGCCGGATGGCCGTGGCCGAGCGCATTGACCGCGATCCCGCTCGCGAAGTCGAGATACCGGCTGCCGTCCTCGCCATAGAGGTACACGCCCTCACCGCGCACCGGTCGCACGCCGCACCGCGGGTAAACGGGCATCAACGGCGGGATGGATGCGTCAGGCGACACGGGGCCTTCTCCTCGAACGAAAGCGGGCGGCCCGACCTGGACCGCCCTCATGCGACCAATAGAAGCAAAAACCCGCGCAAACAACACCGCGTCAGCGTTGCGACAGCCCCCTGGCCGCCGCTGCGATCGCCAGCGCGAAGGCGAAGGATGCCGCGCCCCACAAGGCATCGGTGCCGAATGCATGATAGCTATACGTGCCGCCCAGCGCGCCGAGCACCAGCCCGCCCCACAGCAGCAGATACGGCACCCAGCCGGTGGCCGGCGCGGTGCCGAGCAGCGCCCCGGCCAGCGACTGGCCGAGCCGCACCAGCGTGCCCGTGACATAAGTGATCGGGATGCTCACCCCGCCGCCGCGCTGGAAGACGACGTTGAGCGCGCCCATCGCCGCCGCGAGCAGCACCGCGCCCGGCCCCTCAACCATCAGCAGCGCCGACCACGCGAGCAAGGCCGCGCTGAACAGGATCATCGCCATCGGCGACCAGCGCCCCAGCCGCTCGGCAAGGATCGACGCCGCCATCACGCCCGAGAGGAAGCCGAGGATCAACGCCACGACCGTGATCGTCGCCCCGTCGCGCTGGATCAGATCGATCCCGAGCAACGTCGAATTGCCGCTCATGAACGACACGAACAACCCGCCGATCCGCAGGAATCCCACTGCATCGACGAACCCCGCCAGCACCGCCAGCGTGATGGCGAGCGGCCAGTCGGCACGCGGTCGCTCCGTTATCGGCATGACGGATGATCCGTCGCACGATCGCCAGCCACGTTCGACACCTTAAACAAGCGACCCGTCATTGCGAGCGCAGCGAAGCAATGACGAAGGTGCTGACACCAAGATTCCTATAAACAACCATCGCACTCAGGCCCCTGAACTTTCGCGGTCCCTCTGGCATCATCCCGCCTGCCCCCTCACGCGTCGATCGCCTCCTCGTCGAGCCGCGCGGCATTTTCCTGGATGAACGCGAAGCGGTGCGCGGGATTGGTGCCCATCAGCCGGTCGACCAGATCCTTGACGCCCATCCGCTCCTCATATTCGCCCGGCAGCGTGATGCGGATCATGCTGCGCTTCGCCGGGTCCATCGTCGTCTCGCGAAGCTGCTGCGGGTTCATCTCGCCCAGCCCCTTGAAGCGCGCGACCTCGACCTTCTTGCCCTTGAAGGCGGTGCGCTCCAGCTCGGCGCGATGTGCGTCGTCGCGTGCATACAGGCTCTTGGTCCCGGCGGTCAGGCGATAGAGCGGCGGCTGGGCCAGATAGAGGTGCCCCCGCCGTACCAGATCGGGCATTTCCTGAAAGAAGAAGGTCATCAGCAGCGTCGCGATATGCGCGCCGTCGACGTCGGCGTCGGTCATGATGACGACGCGTTCGTAGCGGAGCTGCTCAGGCCGGCAGTCCTTGCGCGTGCCGCAACCCAGCGCCTGGATCAGATCGGCGATTTCCTGATTGGCGAGGATCTTGGCGCTGGTCGCCGAGGCGACATTGAGGATCTTGCCGCGGATCGGCAGGATCGCCTGCGTCTTGCGGTCGCGCGCCTGTTTCGCCGAGCCGCCCGCGGAATCGCCCTCGACGATGAAGATTTCGGTTCCGTCGGAATTGTCGGCGGCGCAGTCGGTCAGCTTGCCGGGCAGCCGCAGCTTGCGCGCCGAGGTCGCGGTCTTGCGCTTGACGTCGCGCTCGGCCTTGCGCCGCAACCGCTCGTCCATTCGCTCCAGCACATAGCCGAGCAGCGCCTTGCCGCGGTCCATATTGTGGCCGAGCCAATGGTCGAAATGGTCGCGCATCGCCTTCTCGACCAGACCCGCCGCCTCGGGCGAGGTCAGCCGGTCCTTGGTCTGCGACTGGAATTGCGGATCGCGGATGA
>NZ_CAXIAM010000004.1:0-94644 GCF_964021865.1 uncultured Sphingomonas sp. | reverse complement strand
CGGCCAGCCCCATCGCCTTGCCCTGATGCTCGGGCGGATACCAGCGGCTGGCGAGCGGCAGCGCGATCGCGAAGCTCGCGCCCGCAAAGCCGAGGATCACGCCCAGCGCCAGCGTCCCCGCGAAGCTGGTCACCCCCAGCGTCCACGCCGCGAGCAATCCGAAGATCACGATCAACTGGCTGATCGCGCCCGACCGCTTCGGCCCCAGCCGGTCGACCAGCAGGCCGTTGACGACCCGCAGCCCCGCCCCCGCGAGCGTCGGCACCGCGACCATAAGGCCCTTTTGCGCGGGGCTGAGCCCCAGCGTCGCGGCGATATCGGGCGCGAGCGGCCCCAGCAGCACCCACACCATGAAGGCGAGATCGAAATAGAGGAATGCGGCGAGCAGCGTCGGCACATGCCCGCTCGCCCAGAAACCGGCCCCCGCCGCCTGCTTTCCCCCGCCTTGTTCGCGATCCCAGAACGCCGTCGCCATCGCCCGTGCTCCAAACAGAAAAAAGCCGCCAGGACGGCGACCCTTGCGGGTGCGTCCTGGCGGCGTCGTTGCCTCGGTACGGATGCGGGGCGATCATCGCCCTGCTCCGCCAGCGTAAACCTCCCCGGCGCTGGAGAGGCGTGTCGCTGCTATCTCGTGTCCGGCATCATTGCCCGACGTTCGTCAAGCTGCCTGATTCGCGGCCGCGATGCAAGTCCCCTTCGCACGCGCAGCATCATCGGCTTACGGCAATTGCGCCAAATATCCCTCGATATCGTCGGGATCGAACGCGCGACCGTCGAAGAAACGGTCCTGCCCCAGCAGCAACCGCCCCTGCGTCGAACCCGCCCCGATCGGCGCATCGAGCGCGCCCTCCAGCTTGGAACTGGCATTGGGCAAAGGGGCGTTCGATCCCGCCAGCGCGGCGCGGTACAGATCGGGACGGAACACCGATTGCGCGGTCGCGGCATCGTCGGCGGAAAGGCGCAACCCGTCCCAGCGCACCATCTGCGCGTAAAGCCACGCCGCCTGGCTGCGCCACGGGAAGTTGGCGGCCTCGCGATACTGGAACATGAAGTCGGGATAATGGATCGGCGCGCTGCCGGGCGTCACGCGGATGCGATCGGTGATGGCGCGCAGGATCGCCTCGGCCGGCGCGTCGCAATATTCCGGGCGTGCGAGCAGCGCAGCGCTTTCGTGCACCGTATCGGGGCGGATGAAATATTCGGCGGCGGCGTGGAGCGCGCGCAGCAGAGCGGCGAGCGCCTCCGGGCGTTCGTCGGCAGTGTCGGAGCGCAGCGCCAGCACCTTCTCGACCCCGCGCCGCCAGATCTGCGCGGTCGCCAACGCGATCCGCCCGACGCCGCGATCAACCGCGATCGCGTTCCATGGCTCGCCGACGCAAATGCCGTCGACCTCCCCCGCCGCCAGCGCATCGGCGGCGAAGGTCGGGCTGGTGACGGTGATCGTCACGTCTTCGTCGGGGCGGATGCCGGCCCCGGCGAGCCAGTAACGCAGCATGTAATTGTGGCTCGAATAGCGATGCACCACGCCGAAGCGCAGCGGCCGCCCCGCCGCGCGCCGTTCCGCCGCGACGTGCCTGAGCGCGCGCCCCAGCGCCACCGGGTCGCCGAGCGACTCGCCGAGCCCGCACGCATCCCCCAGCGCGGTCGAGAAGGTGATCGCATTGCCGTTCAGCCCCAGCACGAACGGCACCGTCAGCCCCACCGCCGGCCGGTCGCGGCCCAGCGCGGTGGCGATCGCGAGCGGCGCGACGAGGTGCGCGGCATCGGTATGGCCGTAGAGCAATCGGTCGCGCACCGTCGCCCAAGTGACGTCGCGCACCAGCGCGATCCGCACGCCCTCCGCCGCCGCGAAGCCCAGTTCGTGCGCGAGGATCGGCAATGCGGCATCGACCAGCGGCACGAAACCGATGCGGAAGGTCTCGGCGCTCATGGCAGCTCTCCCATCAGCGCCTCGCTGGTCACGATCGCCTCCGCCACTTCGGCGATCCGACGGTTCGACTTCATCGCGTGGCCGCGCAGCAGAGCGTAGGCGGCGGGCTCGTCCAGCCCGCGGCGCTTCATCAGGATCGCCTTGGCGCGGTCGATCGTCTGGCGGTCCGCCAACGCCGATTTCGCCTCGGCCAGCTCCTCCTGCAACCGCGAGAACGCCTGGAAGCGGCGGATCGCGAGGTCGAGCACCGGCTTGATCCGCTGCCGCGCCAGCCCGTCGACGACATAGGCCGACACGCCGGCATCGACCGCCGCCATCGTCGTCTGCGCGTCGGACTGGTCGACGAACATCGCGATCGGGCGCGCCAGTGCGCGCGACATCGCGAAGAAATCCTCCAGCAGGTCGCGACTCGGGTTTTCGAGGTTGATGAGCACCACCTCGGGTGCGCTCGCCTCGACCTGCGCGACCAGCGGCCCGGCGGGATCGATCACGACGAGATCAACGAGCCCGGCGTCGCGCAACCCTTCCGAGATGATCGCGGCGCGCGTGGTGCTGGTGTCGATGATCGCGATCTTCACGGGGACTATCGAGTAAAGTGCGGGCGGGACACTGACTAGCCCCCGGCTGCGGTCGGGGTTCGTGGCCGGCGAGCAAAGCTCAGGCTTCAGCGTGACGGACGATAGACTCGCAAATCTCATGCGTCGCCAGCAGCGCGTAGGCGTCGACGGGACGGCGCTCGCGCGCTGCCAGCAGGAAGTCGTCGCACATCGCCTCGATGCCTCGCTGCTGTCCGACCGAAACCCAGTCGCCGCGACGGCGCACCGTCGTCGTCCCGCGCGTCTCGATGCGATCGGCGAGGTTCAGGACGGTCCGGCGCACGCCGCCACCGATGACGTCGAGCCGTTCCTCATCGAGTCCGCTGTCGCGATGCATCGTGCCGATCGCCGTGAAGCCGTCGCCCGCCAGCGTGAGCGTGATCGCGTGAAGCAGTCCCGCCACGACATGCGTCTCGATCGTGCGGCGTCTTACCGGCGCAGGCGCGAGCGACAGGAGCGTATCGGCGACGTGGATGAAGTCGTCGAACACGACCCGGCGTGGCAGGTCGGGCTGGCGATAGCGGTGCTTCTCCATGACGATCAGACTGGCATCGACCGAGCGCAGCGCGACATAGTCGGGCGCGAACCGCCGGTTGAAGCCGACCACGAGCGGCGTGGCGCGTTTCCGGGCGAGCGCGACGAGCGCCTCGACCTCGGCGAAATTGTCAGCGAGCGGCTTGTCGACGAAGGTGGGGATGTTTTCGGCGAGAAGAAGCCCGACGAGTTCGGCATGCGCCGGCGTGGCCGTGTGCACGAAGGCGGCGTCGAACGTCGTCGCGGAGAGCGCCGCGGTCGCGCTAGCGTATCGATGCGCGATCCGGAACGAGCGACCGACCTCATCCAGAACCGACGGGTTGCGGGTCGCGAGGTGGATGTCGAGGTCTGGTCGCCGTGACAGGACCGGAAGATAGGCTTTGCGGGCGATGTCCCCCAGTCCGATCATGAGCACGCGCATCTGTCATCCTTCGTCGGGCCCGGTCGCCGGCCGCAGAGCGTGCTTAACGGCTGAGCCGCCGCACCGCCAAATCGCTTTGCGGCCGGCGCGGAATGGCCGGATGACACGCCGCCCCTGCCAAGCTAGTCATGCCCCGTGCACGCCATCCGGCACCTTCTTGCGCAGCGCGAGCTGGCGATCCTGATCTGCGTGGCCACGCTGCTGCTCAGGCTGCTGGTTCCCGGTGGCTATATGATCGACCGTGTGTCCGGGCATTTCACGATCACGATCTGTTCGGGGATCGCGGCTCCCGCCGCGGCGACCGCGATGCCCGGCATGCACGGCGACATGCCCGATCATGGCAAGAAGGACGATCGCGGCAAGGTCGACATGCCGTGCGCCTTCTCCGGCCTGTCGGCCGCCGCCTTGAGCGCGACCGATCCGCTCCAGCTTGCCGCCCTGATCGTCTTCGTCATGGGCACGGGCTTCGCACGACGGCTGCCGCCGCCGGAGCCCGCACGGGCGCACCTGCGCCCACCCTTGAGAGGTCCGCCAGCCGCCCTTTGACCGATCGATCGCGCGTTCCTTGCGAGCGCGCCTCCCGTTCAAACGCGTGGGCGTTCCGCCCCGCGGGTCGAAGGCTTATTCAATGATCCGATCCTACCTTCTGGCGGGGGCCTGCTTGCCCTGCCTCTTCTTGGTCGTTCCGGCGCGCGCGCAGGTCGCTGCCACCGCCGCACCGCCACCCGCCATCGATGCTCAAGGGACCGCCCCGCGCCGCTCCGGCGAAAACGCCGACATCCTCGTGACCGCCCAGAAGCGGCCGCAGACCGTCCGGGACGTGCCGGCCAGCGTCACCAGCCTCTCACCCGAGCTGCTCGACCGCCTCGACGTGCAGGATTTCTCGCAGGTCGCCGACGCGGTGCCGGGCGTCAGCTATGCCACCACCGGGCTCGGCAATTCGCAGTACCTCCTGCGCGGCATCGGCGGGGTCGGGTTCGTCCAGTCGCCGACGACCGGCATCTATCTGGACGAGACGCAATTGCAGACACGCGCCCTCCGCGGCTTCTCGCAACCCGACCCGCAGTTGTTCGACATCGCGCGCGTCGAGGTGCTGCGCGGGCCGCAAGGCGTGCTGTTCGGTTCGTCGACGCTGGGCGGGCTCGTCCGGATCGTGACCAACCAGCCCGATGCATCGCGGATCGAGGCGCTGGGGCAGGCAAGCGTCTCGACGATCAGGGATGGCGGCACGAGTTGGGACGCGAATGCGATGCTGAACCTGCCGATCGTCGCCGACACGCTGGCGCTGCGCGTCGCAGGCGGGGTCGTCCGCCAGGGCGGCTGGATCGACGATCTCCGCCCCGCCACCGGCAACCTGACCGAGAACGCCGGGACGGCGGCGGTGCGCGAGGATGTGAACTGGACGCGCACCGAATTCGTCCGGGCGGCGCTGCGCTGGACCGCGACGCCGACGCTCACGATCACGCCGTCGCTGGTCTGGCAGGATGGTTTCAGCAACGCCGACCGGCCGCACAGCGATGCGACCTTCGGCAAGCGCGCGCGGTTGAAGGCACGGTACGCGGATACGTTCGCCAAGGACCGGTTTGCGATCGCGTCGCTGCTGATCGAGAACCGCTTCGACGCGCTCGGCGGCTTCACCCTGTCGTCGAATTCGTCCTTCCTCGACCGGCGCAACAGCCTGTCGTTTGACGTCACGGCCTTCGATTCCCCGATCGTCGAGCAGATCGTCGGTCCGGGCCCGGGCGGCCGGCTGTTTCCGACGCCGCTGGTCGATGTCGGGCGCACGAAACAGTTCACGCAGGAAGTCCGCGCGGTGTCGGACGGCGCGGGGCCTTTGCAGTACGTGCTCGGCGGCTTCTACCGCGATCTCCGCCAGCGATCCGGCCGCACGATCACGGTCGCGGACCTGTTCGGCATCGCCGCGCCGCTGCCGCTCGGCGCCAGCAGCCCGCCGGTCATCCAGGACAGCGCCGTTCGCTTTCGCGAGCAGGAAGTCGCGGCGTTCGGTGAACTGACCTACGCCGTCGCGCCGCAGATCAGGATCGCGGCGGGCGCACGGGTGTTCGGCTATCGGCAGCGGGAGGCCAACCGGCGGTTCGGCATCGGTGGCGTGAGCGGCGGCGATCTCGCTTACGCCTTCGACGAGCGAAACCGCGAGCATGGCATCACGCCGCGCGCCACCCTCAGCTACACGCCGAGCCATGCCGCCACGTTCTACGCCAGCTACGCGCAAGGCTTTCGGACGGGCGGCGTCAACGCACCGATCACCGACAGCATCTGCTCACCCGCGGAAAGGCGTGCCGCGGGCATCCCCGACGTGCCGCCACCCTATCGCAGCGACCGGACCGACAATTATGAGGTGGGCGCCAAGAGCAGCCTGTGGGGCGGGCGCGTGCGGATCGATGCGGCGGCCTATGCGATCGACTGGAAGGATTATCAGCAGGCGTTCCAGACGGCGTGCGGGATCAACAACGCCACCACCATCTCCTTCACGGTCAACGCCGGACGGGTGCGCAGCCGCGGCGGTGAACTCGAAGTGTCGGCCACGCCGTTCGACGGGCTCGACCTGCACGCCGGGGGGGCATTCACCGATGCGACCTATCGCAATGACGTGCCCAACCTCCTGCTGCCCGCCGGATCGCGCGTGCTCGACGTGCCGCGCTGGACCTGGAACGCGCGCGGGGATTACGATGTCGCGTTGTCCAATGTGCTGCGCGGCGCCCTATTTGCCGCGGTCCGGCATGTCGGGTCGAGCAACAGCGGGTTCGGCGAGGGTGAGGTGCTGCCCCGACCGGCCTATACGCTGGTGGATGCTTCGGCCGGCGTGCGAACGGCGCGCGGCGTCGGCGTCGATCTGTTCGTCACCAACCTTTTCGACGTCGTGCCGGTGTTCGGTCAGGAGTTCACGACCTCACCCGGCAATACGACGGCGACCAGCTATTTCTCCTATCTGGTCGGCCCGCCCCGGACGATCGGCGTCCGGCTGACCGGCGCATGGTGACGTGCTTGCTGGCACTGCTGGCAAACGTGACGCGCCCGCCGCGTGGAACCATCGTGGAATGACCGCACTTGTAACCGGTTGAGGTGTCACCTCCAACGAAGGGGATTTTCATGAAGAAGGTTTTGGCGATCGCGTTGCTGGCCGGCGTGGCCTCGCTCAGTGCGTGCAATTCCAGCCCGCGCGAGCAGGCCGCCGACAATATCGAGGCGAATGCCGATGCGGTCGCGGACAATCTCGAGGATGCCGCGGACAACGTCGAGAACGACACGGCCGAGGACCAGCTCGAGAACAAGGCCGAGGCGGTGCGCGATGTCGGCGAAAAGAAAGCCGACGACATGCGCACGCATGACGCGGACACCAACCTGAAGAACGGCATCTAACCAACAGCGAACAGGGCGGGCTGCTCCCAAGCGCGGCCCGAACTGGAGGGGCGTCCACACCGGGCGCCCCTTTCGCGTTTTTGGCGCACTGAGCGCCGCAGTGGAACGCTTTTCAGCCCCGATTATTTCTGAATGTGTCTGCCACCGTCGGCCGGCGCATCATCTAGGGAAAACGCCATGTTGTGGACCATCGCCGTGATCTTGCTGGTGCTGTGGCTGCTCGGGTTTTCCCTGCATGTCGCCGGGGGCCTGATCCACATCCTGCTCGTCATCGCCATCGTGGTCGGATTGATCCAGCTGTTCTCCGGGCGGCGCTCGGTGTAGGCGGGCGGCGTCGCTCCCCTCACCTCGGCGAAGGGAACGACGAAGCGGCCGTCACCATCCCATGCTGCCGGGAACGCCCTTGAACGGCCCGGCGAGATCGGGCGTGATCCAGCCGCCATAGAAGCCGCCGGGCTGCGGTGTCACCTGCTCGCCGTCGATCGTGCAATGGTCGAGCGGATCCGCATAGAAGGCGACGTGATCGCGCAAGATTGCGAATCCTGGCGTCGGGTCGGGATAGCTCCACGCCACGTCGCGTATCAGTTCGTCACCGATCGCCAGATCCCAGTAGATCGCATGCCCCTTCCATTCGCAAAAAGAGCGGCGTGACGACGCGCGCAGCAGTCCTGGCGTCAGATCGGCGGGGGGCAGATACCAGCTTGGTGGGTGGCTGGTCTCCAGTGTGCGAACCGCACGCCGCGTATCGGCGACAAGAACGCCGCGATGTTCGATGCGGATATGGCGATCGCTAGGCTCCGCGATGGCGGGGCGTGGGTAGCGCCACACGCTCTCCTGCCCGGGCGCGACGGGATCGGGCCGCGGCCTCATGCACGCACCGCTCGCCGCATGAGCCAGCGTTGAAGCCGCGGCCGCACGCGGAGGAAGGAGCGATACGCACGCTCCAGCCCCGCGAGCACCAGCGGGTGACGCGCCGCCTCCCCCAACGGCCGCAACAGCGGGATCGCGCGCCACATCGCGGCGAACGCGGCGGCCCCGGACAATAACGGGCCGCCGTCCTCGCGCGCGTGGAAGCGCGCGAGCATATCGGCCCGATCGAGCGGACAAGTGTCCGGGCCGGTGGCATCCACGAACGCGATCGCGCCGCGCCGATCGAGACGCCGCATCAAGGCGATCTCGCGTCGGCAGAGCGGGCAGTTTCCGTCGTGCCAGACGGTCACCCGCTTCACCGCCGCGGCGTCGCGCACGCGATCACCCCTTCGCCAGCAGGCGCTCGAGTTCGTCGCTGCCGCCGATCCGCTCGCCATCGATGAAGATTTGCGGCGTCGTCGCGACGCCCTGCTCGGCCTTGAACGCGTCGACCTCGTCACGCGACCCCAGGATACGATCGTCGACGCTGTACCCCGCTTCCTCCAGCATCTGCCTGGCGCGGACGCCGAACGGACAGGTGTGATCGGGCAGTACCATTCGGTAAAGCGTTGCGGTTCCGGCTTCTGCCATCGAGCATCTCCGTGGGCATCAGCGCCCGTCTTGCTCAAGCGACCCACGCGGCATGACGTTCCGGATCATCGCGCGCGTCCTGCGCGCCGGACGTCATTGAACTTTCGAGGGCGTCGCTGCCGCCGCCGGAGCGTTCGTCGGCACGTCCACCTTGATCTCCACGCGCCTGTTCTTGTCGCGCCCCTGCGGATCATCCGTGCCGTCGAGCTTGCGATTGGGCGCGATCGGCCGCGCCTCGCCAAGCGCGATGACGGTCATGCGATCCGCCGCGATCCCCTTCTCCACCAGATAGTCGCGCGCGGCCTCCGCACGGCGGCGGGACGCGCTCAGGTTGGCCGCGTCGGAGCCCTTGGAGTCGCTATGACCCCAGATCGTCACCGGGCCGCCCAGCGCCACCACCGGATCGGCCACCAGCTTGTCGAGCAGCGCCAGTCCCGCCGCATCCGGCCGAACGCCGCTGGCAGGGAACGGCACGGTCAGTTCGGTCGCCTCGGGCGGCGGGGCGGGCGTCGGGGACGGCTCGATGTCCGGGCGGATGATCGATTTGGTCGCATCCTCCTTTCCCACCTCGCCGACATGGTTGCCGGGCAGCGCGCCATTACCGGTGGCCTCCGCAGCGGGTGACTCTTGCGCCATATCATTGTCCGCGGGCTCGTTACGCGGCGTGCACCCCGCCGTGCCGAGGCCGATCGCGAGCGCGGCGGTGAGGAGCGACGCCCGACCGTTCCACTTCAACATCGTCATGCAACACCCTCTCCGACTGCGATGGATCGATTTGCCTCCGGATCACCATGCCGTGACGGTCCGTAAGACACCATGATGTCGCAGCTTTGCGGCGTCGGTCGTGCGGCATGGGTGAAGAAGCGGAGGCGGCCATCCTTGTGCAGCACGAACAGCATGTCGGCCTCGTCCGGGAGCAGCGAGCGGGCATCCTCGAAGTTGAACTGCTCGCTGATCCGCGTCCTGCGGAACGTCCAGCCGGCGGCCTCGCGCCGCGAAATGTCTTCCACGCCGTGCCCGGCGGTGAACATCGCGCGGCCGCGCAACGCTTCGGGCAGGCTGCGGCGATCCTCGTCGTCGCCGCTGCCGCCCAATTGGTAGACCGAATCGCGGCCGACCTTGTGCGCGAATTCGCTGCAGACCAGCGCGTTATAGGCTTCGTTCTCGGTGGTCGCGGCCAGAACCTGGAATTGCGTGAGGTCGAGCCGCTCGTCGGTCGTCTCCGCCAGGATCTCGCCATGAAAGGTTTCGATGCCGGCCTGGCGCGCGGCCGACAGCCGCTGCCAACTGGTGTCCGCGATCATCACCGGCAGCCCCAGCGACTGAAGCTGCCGCGCCAGCGACACGCTCCACGACGTGCTGCCGACGATCAGCAATCCCTTCTGCGCCGCACCGGTCACCTTCAGCCAGCGCGCGACATGGCGGATGCTGAAGCCGTGCGCCACGATCGTCGCGACCACGACCGCGAACGACAGCGTGACCAGAATGTCGCCGTTGCCGTAGCCGAGCTGGCTGAGGCGCAGGGCGAACAATCCCGAAATCGCGACCGCGACCACGCCGCGCGGCGCGATCCACGCGATCAACAGCCGCTCGTTCCACGGGATCTTGCTGAACGCCAGCGCGATCAGCACGGTCGCCGGCCGGACGAGGAAGAGCAGCGCGAAGAGGAACGCGGCGAAGCGCCATTCGAACAGGCGAAGCGCCGCGAAGTCGAGCGAGGCCGACAGCAGGACGAACACGCCGGAGATCAGCAGGACCGTCACATTCTCCTTGAACGGATGGATGTCGCGCAGCGAATCCAGCCGCATATTCGCCACCGCCACCCCCATCACCGTCACGGCGAGCAGCCCGGTTTCCTGCTGGATCAGATTCGACAGGACGAACGTGCCGATGACGGCGACGAGCAGCACCGGGGCTTTCAGATATTCCGGCACATGCCCGCGCGGAAACGCCCAGGCGATCGCACGCGCCATGCCGTAACCGATCAGCCCGGAGACCAATGCCGCGCCGAGCAGTGCGGAGACGACCGACAGCAGCGTACCCCCATCATCGACGCGCCGCAGATATTCGTAAGTGATGACCGCGCAGAGCGCGCCGAACGGATCGTTGACGATTGCTTCCCACTTCAGGATCGCACGCGGGCGCGGCGCGACATTGCTCTGCCGCAGCAGCGGGATCACGACGGTCGGCCCGGTGACGATGAGGATGCCCGCGAACAGGATCGCGACCGGCCACACCAGCCCGGCGACATAATAGCAGGCCAGCGTACCGAAGACCCAGCCCAGCGGGATGCCGATCACCATCAACCGCGTCACCGCGCCCTCGGTCTTGCGCAGTTCGCGGAAATTGAGGCTCAGGCCGCCTTCGAACAGGATCAGCGCGACGGCGATCGAGATCATCGGCTCCAGCAGCGATCCGAACGTCTGCTCGGGAACGATCACGCCGGCGATCGGGCCGGCGATGACGCCCGCGGCCAGCATCAGAGCGATGGCGGGCCATCCGGTCCGCCACGCCACCCATTGCGCGCCGATCCCCAAAGCGCCGATCAGCGCGATCACGAGAGCTTGTTGTTCCATAGGGCGGCTTAACCGCGCAGGCCGACGAAGGTAACCGCCGGCCTGCTTTTATCGACTCCCGTCCACCTGGATCAGCTCTGCCGCGGCAGTGCGAAGGCCAGCGTGTAATCGCCGTAGCGCGTGCCCAGCGCGCCGTGGCCGCCCGCGGTGATCACCACATATTGTCGCCCGTCACGCCCGCGATAGGTCATCGGCGTCGCCTGCGCGCCAGCGGGCAGCCGCGCTTTCCACACCACCTCGCCGGTGTTGAGATCGTAGGCGCGCAGATATTGGTCGGTGGTGGCGCCGATGAAGGCGAGCCCGCCCGCGGTGATGATCGACCCGCCCAGATTGGGCACGCCGGTCTTGATCGGGACACCCAGATGCGAGCCGAACAGCCCGGTGTCGCGCGCGGTGCCCAGCACCTTCTTCCACAGGATGCGTCGTGTGCCGAGATCGACCGCGGTCAGATGCCCCCACGGCGGCGCGACGCACGGCGCGCCGAAGATTCCCACCCATGCCTTCACCACCGCGACATAGGGGGTGTTGTATTGCGTCTGGAGCTGCGCCTGCATGGCGTTCTCGCCGCCCTGCTTCTGCTTCATCATCGGCCCGACGCGCGGATCGTCGCGACGCATCAGCCACAGCTTGAACGGCATTTCCATCGTGTTGACGGTCATGATCCCGCGCACCGGATCGACCGCCGCGCCGCCCCAGTCGGTCACGCCGTCGAACGCCGGATGGCCGATGATCGGCTTCAACCCCATCGGCTGGTAGATGCCGGTGCCCTGCGCGCGGCGGATGTCGATCCGGCAGAACAATTGGTCGATCGGCGTCGCGCCCCAGGTCGCGACCTCGCTAGGGGCGGCCGGGGTGAAGCTGGGCATCCCGGTCGAGAACGGCTGCGTCGGCGAGACGCGCACGCCGGGGGTCGCGCCGTCGGTGCGCACTGGTCGCTCGGTGATCGCGGCGATCGGCGCGCCGGTCAGGCGGTTGAGGAAGAACACCTGCCCCATCTTGGTCGTCTGGAGCAGTGCCGGGATGACCTGCCCGTTCGGCGCGCGATAGTCGAACAGCGACGGACCGATCGGCAGGTCCATGTCCCACATGTCGCGGTGCACGAGCTGGCGCGTCCAGCGCAACTTGCCGGTCGCGATGTCGAGCGCGACGATCGACGAGCCGAACCGGTCGTCGAAGGGTCGGCGGTAGCCGATCCAGTAATCGGGCGAGGCATTGCCGGTGCCGAGATAGACGAGACCGTTCGCCGCATCGGCCGTGATCGCACCCCAGACGTTGGGCGTGCCGCGCGTATAGGTCTGCCCCGCCGGCAGCGGCGCGATCGCATCCGGCGACCGCCCGACGTCCCAGGCCCAGACCGGCGCGCCGGACACCGGATCGTAGGCGCGCACCACGCCCGAGGGGATGTCGCGATTGACGTTGTCGATGATCCGCTCGCCGATGATTAGGCGGTTGTTGACCACCACCGGCGGCGTGGTGCCGATCTGATCCGAGGGTTTGGAGGTGCCCATGTTCGCGCGAAGGTCGATGGCGCCGCCGTTAGCGAAACTCGGGCACGGCCGCCCGGTGTCGGCATCCAGCGCCACCAGCCGGGCGTTGAAGGTCGGGGCGAAGATGCGGTGCGGGCACGGCGTTCCGGCCGGTGCCTCGAAATAGGTGACGCCGCGACAGACGAGATAATTGTTGCCGGCGATCTTGGCATCCTCGTGCCAGCTCCACTTCGTCCGTCCGGTGGTGGCGTCGATCGCCTGAACGAAGGAGTGCGGCGTACAGGTGTACAGCGTGTCACCGATGTGGATCGGGGTCGCCTCCGAATGATATTCGCGTTTGTGCTCCTTGCTCTCCGCCGGCATCGGCAAGTCGCCGGTGCGCTGCGTCCAGGCGAGCCGGAGCTGCCCGACGTTCTGCGGGGTGATATCGGCCAGCGCGGAGTAGCGGCGGCCCGACAGCGTCCCGCCGTAATCGCGCCAGTCGCCGTCCGCCTCCCCGGTCGGTGCCGCGGCCACTATCGGACCCGGCGTCTGTTGCGCGACGGCGCCCTCACCGCGCAGCAACACGCCGCCGACACAGACGGCGATCAGCGCGACGGCGAATGCCGGAACCGCCCGACGGTGCAGCCGTGGCGATCGCCCGCTCCAGCCGGTCAGCAGCACCAGCACGAGCAACACCGTGGGCGCGACCAGCCGTGGGACGAGCTGGAGACCGTCGAACCCGACCTCCCAAAGCGCCCAGAGCAGCGTCCCCGCCCAGATGCCGGCGAACAGCCAGCGACCGAGCGCGCTGCCGCGGCCGAGCAACGCGCCGCTCACGATCATCGCGAGGCCGGTGACCAGATAATAAGGCGATCCGCCCAGCGAAAGGAGCACCCCGCCCGCCACCGCGAAAAAGCCGCCTAAGATCGCGACGAGCCACGCCAGTACCGTGGTCAACAATCGTCCCATCGCGCCGTCCTCTTGCCGTTCGGGGCCCTCAACGCGGCAAGCAAAGAAAAGTCACAAAGCGCGATTTGGAACGATCGCGCGACCCGCCGTGCGGATCGAAAAAGGATCGTCGGTGATCCCGAAATCCCCTCGATCGACCGCGTCGCCACAGCGACGCCAATCGCGAGGATAGAAGGCCGAGCCCATCGATCGTCATCGCGAGCGGAGCGAAGCAATGACGGATCAGGATGACGTCAGCCCGCTGCTAACGCCTGTATCGATGGCTCAGGAAATCGAACGCGGGAAGCGCCTCGGTGTGGCGATAGTCGAACCACGCCGCATTCTCCCAGTTCGAGCCTTTCCCCCATCGGGTGCCGCAGCGGGTCGACACCCAGTTCGGCTCCCAATAGACCACGCCCATCCCGCCGCCGTTCACGACGGTCTGCGTCAGATCGATCAGATAGCGGCGTTGCCCGTCCGGCGTTGCAGGATAACCGGCGACCAACGTGTCCGGGCCGAGCAAATTGGGCGACGCATCCGCATTCTCGTTGGTGAACGGATACGCCGTCTCCACCACGATCACGTCCTTGCCGAAACGCCGTCGCACGCGTGCGATCGTGTCGCCCAGTTGCTTCATCGATTGCGTCGACCATTTCTTGTAATAGCTGACACCGATCACGTCGAAGTCGCGAACGCCGGCCTTGGTCGCCGCGTCGAACCACGGCTCGACATTCTCGGGCTGCGCGATGTGGAGCATGATGCGCGGCGCGATCGTGGCGGCCTTGCCCGCGTCGCGTACCGCGCGCAGCCCGGCGTCGAACAGCCGCGCGTTGCGCGCCCAGTCGATCGGCCGCTCCTTCACCCCGCCCATCAGCTCCGGGTTGGTTTCGTTGCCGACCTGCACCATCTCGGGCATCAGCCCCTGCGCATCCAGCCGCGCGAGCACGTCGCGGGTGTAGGCGTAGAGCGCATCGGCCTGCGCGGCGGTGTCCTTCCCCGCCCATGCCGCCGGCGCGCGCTGCTTGTCGCCATCGGCCCAATCGTCCGAATAATGGAAGTCGAGCAGCACCTGCATCCCCGCCGCCCTCGCGCGGCGGATCGTCCTGCTGACGTCGGCGAGGTTCGAATAGCGCGTCCAGCGCGCATCGTTCCAGATCCGTACGCGGACGATGTTGCCGCCCTTGTCGGCGAGCAGCGCGAACGGATCGACCGGCTTGCCCGCGCTGCGGTACACCGCGCCGCAATCCTCCATCTCGTTCACATACGACAGATCGGCACCCAGATAGAGGCCGCCCTTCGGCGGCGGCGCGCGATCGCCCGCCAGAGCCGGCGACGCAGCGAGGACGGCGAACGCCGTCGCCAAGACGGACATTCGCATCAAAACTGATACCCCATGCCGAAGAGGAAGCGCCGGCCGAAACGTTCGTAGCGGCCCTGCAAGCGCCGGTCGCCATAATAGGTCTCGAACGGCTCGTCGGTCAGATTGTTGGCCTGGAAAAGCAGCTTGACCCCATCCAGCCGCGAGCCCTTGGCAAATTCGTAGCTGGTCTGGAAATCCAGCACCGATTCCGGCGCGGTGAACAGGATGCGATCGGTATCGCCCAGCTCGGTGGCGTAGCTGGAGCGATACCGGAAGGCGACGCGCGCCTCGAACCCCGACTTGCTGTAATAGAGCGTCGCGTTGCCGACGTGCTTCGACAGACCCGGCAACTGGATCGCGCCGATCGCATTGTCGTCCTCGCGCACGGTGATGTTGCTGTCGGTATAACTGTAGTTGAGATAGACGCCGAACCCGTCGAAGGGCGCCGGCAGGAACGTCAGCGCCTTCTGGAACAGCACCTCGACGCCCTTGATCGTCCCGCCCGAGCCGTTGATCGGTTGCCGGAACGTCCCCTCCAGATCGGGGCCGCCCGCCGGGTTCGGCACGGAGATCGGCGTCACCTGCTGGACGATGAACGTGCTCAGGTCCTTGTAGAAGCCGGAGATCGTCAGCGCGCTGTCGCGATCGAAATACCATTCGACCGTCGCGTCGAGCTGCTTGGCGCGAAACGGCTCGAGCAGCGGATTGCCCCCGAACGCCGATGGCGCGCCGAACGTGAACAGGCCGACCCCCGCGCTCAGATCGTCGAGCGGCGGGCGCGAGATCGCCTGGCTTGCGCCCAGCCGCAGCTGGAGCTTGTCGGTCGGCTTGAACGTCAGGTTCAGGTTCGGCAGCCAGTCGGTGAAGTCGTTCTTCACCGCGATCGGATTGACGACGGTGACGACCGAGCCATCGGGCTGCCGGGTCTGGGTCAGATCGACGCTCTTCGACAGCGTCTCGGTGCGGATGACGCGCAGCCCCAGGTTGCCGGTAAACGGCATTCCGAACAGGTTGCCGTCGAGATCGAGCTGCGCATAGCCGGCATAGGTTTTCTCGGCCACCTTCCAGCTCGAACGGCGATCGTCGTCCGACGTGGTCGGCGCGATCGGTCCGAACAATTGCTCGACCGCCTTGGTGATGTCGATCGACTGCACCGTCGGCAACCCCGCGAACGCGCCGGCGAACGTATAGGGCGTGTTCAACAGCGCCGCCGGGGTCGCGGTGCGCGCAGCGGGATCGATGAAGCCGAACTGCGTGCGCTGGGTATAATCCTTCGACCGGTCGGTGTAGCGCGCGCCGAACCGTAGCGCGGCGAGCGGCCCCTGCCCGATCTCGCGCGTCGCATCCAGGCTGCCGGTCCACAAGGCGTCGTTGATGAGCGGCGCACCGCCGCCGTTCGACGGAATCTGGAAGTCGGCGATGCGGAAGACCGACGGGTCGGACAGATCGGCGCTGACGCTCATCTGCGGCACCGAATTGCGTCCCGACAGGAAGCTGGTGGTCGGCACCACCCCGAACGGCTCGGTCCGCAGCGTCAGGAACTGCTGGTCGCGGTGGGTCGTCGAATAGCCGAGGTCGCCGACGATCGTCCAGCCGTCCGGCCGCCACGCCGCGTTGAGGCCGCCGGCATATAGATCGTCCTTGAAGAAGAACGCCTCGTTCACCCCGCGCACCACCTGGCCATAGCTGGTGTTGTCGTTGGTCGTGGTGATGCCGGTGACATAGTCGCGCGGCGTGCCGTCGTTGTCGAGCGTCACCCCGGTGCCGCCCGTCAGCGTGTTGCCGAACGGCAGGTTCTCGACGCGGAAGCCGCGCTGCGTTTCGTCGAACTTGACGTGGCTGTAGAAGAAGTCGCCGTTCACCTCGAACCGGTCGCTCGGTCGCCATTGCAACGCCGCCAACGCGCCGTGACGGATATCGTCGCCGCCGCGCGCCAGCCCTTCGAAACCAAACGGGATATTGTCGTTCGACTGGCCGTTGCCGGTCAGGTCGGCGAAGCTGTTGGTATAGCGGAAGATGTTCGTGCGGACCGTCGCTACCGATTGGCGCCGCCCCGAATAGCCGATCGCCAGCCCCAGCGTATCGTCGAAGAACTGCGTCACCAGCGACGCACTCGCGATATAGCCCCACGGGCTGGTATCCTGCACGTCCTCGGCGAGATCGCTGTAGATCGCGCGCGCGTTCAGCACGACGCGGGTTTCCTTATAGTCGAGCGGCTTGAGCGTGCGCAGATCGACCTGCCCGGCGATCGCGCCCTCCACCTGCGACGCGGTCGGCGACTTGAACACCGACGCGCCGTTGATCAGCTCGGCAGGATATTGTTCGTAGCGGACGTTGCGGCTCGCCTCGGCGGAGACGATCTCGCGCCCGTTGAGCAGCGTGTTGACGAGGTTCGGGCCCAGCCCACGGATCGAGATCTGCGTACCGTTGCCCCGGTCGCGGTTGGTGGCGAGCCCCGGTAGTCGCGCCAGCGATTCCGCGATGCTCGCCTCGGGCAGTTTGCCGATGTCTTCGGCGGCCAGCACCTCCTGCACCCGGTCGGCGGCGCGCTTCTGGTTGATCGAGGTGCGCAGCGACTGACGGATGCCGGTGACGACCACGTCGTCGGCGGTGTCCTGTGGCGCGCTCTCCCCGGCGGGCGTGCTGGCGGTCGTGCTCGCCACCTGCGTCAGCGCGACCGGCTGATAGGGCGAGGTGCCGAGCACGACATAGGTCTGCGGGCCGCTCTGCTGCGCGTGCAGGCCGGTGCCGTCGAGCAACCGGTTGAGCGCGACATCGGCGGTCATCGCGCCGCGCACCGCGTTGGTGCGCTTGCCACGGCTGAACGACCGCGGGACGACGATCTGGATTCCGGCCTGTCGCGCCAGTGCCGTGATCGCGGTTTCGGCGGCCTGCGCCGGGATGTCGAACTGCTTGGCCTGCGCCGCCGCCGGCTGGCTTACGGCCAGCACCGCCACGCCCGTCGCCAGCAGCACGTGCCGGTTCACCCCCCTCGTCATCCTCTTCCCCCTTCTATCGCGGGCTGTTGCCCTGCCCTCGAAGAGACGCCGGCAATCGATTTCCCTCCGCGATCCGGCTTTTATTTTTGCGCGCGCCCGATCCGGATCACATCGTCGCCGGCCAGATCGACCTCGACGTTGAAGCTGGCGTGAATCGCGCGCGCGAACCCTTCGGGATCGTCGGTATGGAACAGCCCGTCGATCTGCTCGTCCGCCAGTCGCGGGTCGGCGAGCACCAGCTTGCGGCGATTGTAGCGGTTGAACTCGCCCACCGCGGTGGCCAGCGTCTGCCCGTTGAGGTCGATCGCGCCGGTCCGCCACGCCAGCGTGCGGTCGACCGCAGAGGGCGCATCCTTGTGCAACTGGACCGCGGCATTGTCGCCCACGAACGCGCTTTGTCCCGCCGACAGGCTGGTGCGATAGCCGTCCGCCTGCGCCGTCCACACTTCCACTACACCCTCGGTGACCAGCACGTCGGCGCCATGCGCACGTCGCCGGACCGAGAAGGCGGTGCCGACCGCCTGCACCACCACCGAGCCGGCCTCCACGACGAAGGGGCGCGTTGGATCCTTGGCGACACGGAACCATGCCTCGCCCTGCGCGATCGTCACCATGCGGCTGCGATCGGCGAGCGTCACCTGCACCTCCGAGCCGGTGTTGATCGTCGCGGTCGATCCGTCGGCCAGCGGCACGCGCCGGATTTCGCCCAATTGCGTGCGATAGGTCGTGCCGCGCGTCAGCAGGAACACGCCCCCCACCAGCGACGCCGCCAGCGCACCGCCCGCCACCTTCATCAGCGTCCGCCGCTTCATCGCCGCGGACCGGACGGTCGCGGAACGCGGCGGGTCGAGCGCAATCCAGGTGGCCTGCGCCTGGAGCAGCGCACCGCGCCGCCGCGGATCGCCCGCCAACCAGCGCTCCAGATCGGCCTCGTCCGCCTCGCTCCCCCCGTCGGCATCCATCCGGGCCACCCAGGCGGCGGCCTCGTCGGCGATGCCCGCTGCGTCCTGCCTGTTCATCAGCGGCGTCCTCCGCGTCGTTCGGTGACGGTCATGCGATCGTCCGCTTCCTGTTCGGCCCGGCTCCACGCGTCGCGGAGCGCCCGCACCCCGAGCCAGATCTGCTTCTCGACCGCCTTCTCGGTGGTGCCGAGATGCTCGGCGATCCGGCGCTGCGACCATCCCTCGATCTTGCGTAATTGCACGACGCGGCGGCAGCGTTCGGGCAAGCGGGCGATCAGGTCGAGCGCCTTGGCATAGGCCATCCGCCCGGCCGCGGTCTGCTCCGGCGAGGGGCGATCGTCCTGCCACGCATCCACCTCCGCGATCGTCTCCAGCGGCACGATCCGCTGCCGCTTCAGCCGGCGCACCAGCAAGTTGCGCACAATCGAGAAGAAATAGGCGTGGCCATTGTCGATATGGTCGACGTCCTCGAGCATCGCGAGCCGGCAATAGGCCTCCTGGACGATCTCGTCGGCATCCTCCGCCGTCGTACCGGCACGCCGCAGCCATTGCCTGATGCGATGTTCGTGCGGCAGCACCTCGCGCGCCACCCATGTGGCTAGCGCCGCGCGATGCTCTTTCCTGGTCTCCACCCCGATGCGCATATACCCCCAAGCCGTCCCTGGCCTGACTTTTGTTCTTACGAGGGGGAGAGACCCGAGCGCGGAATTTCCCTCCTGACGATCACCTTGGTGATGATCGGCAGACTGGCGAGCGCATCGGATGCCCGTACCGCATGCGCCTAGCGGCGATCAGCAGCTACGACCTAAAGCAAGATGCATCCCCGCTTTTTCTTCAATGCGGGGTAACCGGTGCCGCGGCGCAATGGCGCGCAATGAAGTCGGCATGCGCCGGCATATGCCCGATCGCGGCGTGCGTGACCGCGGCGATCCGCTCCAGCCGGGTGCGCACCTCGTCCAGCGACATCCCCGCTGCCAGCGGATCGTAGCCGTCAGCCAGCAAACCCTGCCCGTCCATCACCGCTAGCCAGCTCGTCTTGGTGAACAGCTCGTCCGCTTCGCGGTACACGCGCCCGGTCCGCGCATGGATTGCCAGCCGTTCGGTCAGCGTATCCGGGATCGGCATCGCGGCGCGCTCGCGCCAATAAGCGGTGTCGCGCCGCTCTGTCGCGTGGAAATGCAGGATCAGGAAGTCGCGGATGCTCTCGAACTCCGCCGCCATCAACCGGTTGTAGCGCCGCGTATCCGCCGGCTCGAACGCGCGGGTCGGCAGCATTTCGAGCAGCCGCGCGATCCCGGCCTGGATCAGATGGATGCTGGTCGATTCCAGCGGCTCCATGAACCCGCTCGCCAGCCCGAGCGCGACGCAATTGCCGATCCAGAAACGGTCGAGCCGCCCGGTGCGGAAGCGAAGCTGGCGCGGTTCGGCGAGCATCTCGCCGTCGAGGTTCGCGAGCAGGGTCGCGGTCGCCTCGTCGTCGGAGAGATGCCGGCTGGCATAGACATGGCCGTTGCCGACGCGGTGCTGCAACGGGATGCGCCATTGCCAGCCGGCCCCGCGCGCGGTTGAGCGCGTATAGGGCGCGGGCGGTGCGGTAGTGGCGGTCGGAACGGCGACGGCGCGATCGTTGGGGAGCCACTGCCCCCAATCCTCGAACGTCGCGCCGAGCGTTTCGGCGATCAGCAGCCCGCGGAAACCGGAGCAGTCGACGAAGAAATCCGCGTCGATCCGTGTGCCGTCCTTCAGCACGATGGCGGCGATCCGGTCGGGGCGGTCGTCGCGGATCACCTCGACGACCCGTCCTTCGTGCCGGACGACGCCCGCCGCCTCGGCATGGCCGCGCAGGAAGCGCGCATAGAGCGCGGCGTCGAAGTGAAAGGCATAGCCGATATGCGCAAGCGGCGTGTTGCCCGGCTGCGGCGGCATGAAGCGTCCTGCGTGCGCCGCCGCGGCGCAGATCGAATAGGCCTCCAGTGGCTGCGCTTCCCCTGCCAGCCGCAAGCGCTGCCACATCGCCTCGAACGGCACCGCGCCCTTGTCGATGCCGTAGACCCCGAACGGGTGGAAATAGCGGTGCCCCGGGCGCAGCCAGTCGACGAATTCGATGCCCAGCTTGAACGTGCCCTGCGTCGCGCGGACGAACGCGGCCTCATCGATGTCGAGCAGCGCGTTGAACGCCTGGATCGGCGGGATCGTCGCCTCGCCGACGCCGACTGTCCCGATCTCCTCGGATTCTACCAGGGTGATCGCCGGGCCGTGCGGCCCGTGCACCCGCGACAGCGCGGCGGCCGCCATCCAGCCCGCGGTGCCGCCGCCCACGATCGCGATGTGCCGCAGCGGTGTGTTGTCGGTCATGACGCCATCCGGCATTGCAGGAACAGGTTGCCGGTCAGCCGGCCGTGGCGCGGATCGGCCGCCTGCGCGGGGAGCGTCGTGATCCAGCCCGAATGGAGCAGCGCCGCGCGATAGAGGATCAACCGGTCGGGCGCGGCGGGGACGATCTCGATCGGCTCGAACCCGTCGTCCTCGCCAATGCAATAGCGTGGCGGCGGCGCCGGATCGTGTGCGCGCGCCGCCTGATATTCGGGCAGCCGCGCGGCATCGAGCGTTTCGAAACCGGTGGCGCGATGCCGGAAGAAGGCGGTGCCGTCGCGATGGCCCGGCGACAGGAAATGGACGGTCGCGAATTGCAGCCGGTCGGCGGTGTCGACATGCGGCACGCGCTGGTCGGCGGTCAGGTCGGCCGGTGCGGTGGTGACGAGCGAGAAATTGCCGCGAGCACGCGCCGGCCGGACCGGGCAACCCGTGAAATACGTCGCGATCAGCGGCAGGATCCCGCGCACCATCGCATCGACATAGGCAACCGGTGCGGTGCCGAGCAGGCCGGGATAGCCGCTGCCGACGCTGTTGGCGGGCGCGAACGCAGCATGATCGGCGGCGAACGCGCGTAACGCGTCGATCTGCCCCGTCGCACCATCGACGACGAGCACCGGCTCCCGCTCGGTGCCGACGTGCAGAACGGTCAGGGTCGCGCCGTGGGCAAACGCCAGATCATCGCGAACCGCCACCGACGCTCCTTTCCCCAAGACGATGCCGGCCTCTCCTATCAGGAAAGGCCGGCCGGGGTCATCAATAGGTCGCGCGCAGCGACAGGCCGAAGCGGCGATCGTTGAGCTGATATTGCAGCGGCTGACCGGCCGTGCCGATGTACGTGACGTTCATGCGATTGGTCAGATTCACCGCATCCGCGGAAACCGCGATATGCGAGTTGAGGTTGACGCTAACCGAGGCGTCGAGCGACGCGTACGGCTTGGCATATTGCGCCGTCCCGTTCGCGCCCGCACCGGTCGTCTGGTCGAGATAGCTGGAGCGCCAGTTCCAGGCCAGACGACCCGTGAGCGGGCCCTTCTCATACAGACCGATCAGGTTGTAATTGTGCTTGGACAATTTCTCGAGCGGCAATTGCGTCGGCGCATCGGCATTCGCACCGGCGAAGGGGTTGGTCACGCTCGAATCGACATAGGTATAGTTCGCCTGGATGCCGAATCCGCTCAGCACCCCCGGCAGGAAGTCGAAGAACTGCTGATAGCCGATCTCGGCGCCCTTCACCGTGCCGCTGCCGCTGTTGCGCTGGGTACTCAGCGCATATCTCACGCCGTTGTACACCACGGTGACGACGCCGCTGGCGAGGAAGCCGTCGACCTTCTTGTAGAACAGCCCGCCCGTCAGTGATCCGGTCGGGGCGAAATACCATTCCGCCGTTACATCGAAATTGTCCGACTTGATCGGATTGAGCCCGGGATTGCCGGCGCTCGCGGCAATTCGGCCCTGCGCGTCGACCTGGTTCGCATTGGTGAGCGACAGGTTGGTCGACAGCTGATCGAAGTTCGGTCGTGCGACGCCCTTCGAATAGGCAAACCGCATCTGGAACTGCTCGGTCAGACGGGCGCGCAGGTTGAAGCTGGGCAGGACGTTCGTGTAGCTTTTGTCCACGTTAATCGGGTTGAAGGTGCCGCTCCCCGTGGGCTGGATGCCGACCGACGTCAGGTCGGTCTTGACGATGCGGACACCGACCCCGCCGTCGATCGCGACGCCGCCCGCCTCGGTCGCATAGTCGACGATGCCCCAGCTGGTGAAGGTCTTCTCGGTCTGGGCATTGAGGTCGGCGGGGTTGAACGTCTCGCGCGGCGCCAGCCCGAACAGGGCGTACAGCGCCTTGGTCTGTTCCCAGACATCGCCGGTCACACCGCCGCCGCCCGGCAGCGCCGGATAGACCAGGCCGCCGGTTACGCTCTTGCCGTCGAAGAAGTTCTTGGACGGCCCCGGCATACCCAGTTCAGGATGCGCGCTGAGCCGCGGCAGCAGCGTGCCATCGGGCGCATTGCACGACGGGTTCGGCCCGGTCTGATACAGGCAGATACCGTTCCAGGTGCCGCGCAGATCGATCGAATTGTCCGAATAGCGCGCACCGCCGCGCAGCTTCTTCAGGAAGTTGCCTTCCAGATCATATTCAATGTCATAGGCCAGTGCGAGCGTATCGGCGTCGTTGCGCTGCAACGAGTCCGCGATGAACGGCGTCGAGTAATTGGCCGGATTGCTCAACAGTGCCTTGTCGCGCACATCCCAGCGCGGGCGGCTGCCGCGCAGATCAAAATCGATGATGGAGGCGTTCGGATTGCCGGTCGGCGTATTCTGTCCGGCTGCGGTGAACAGCGACAGGACATGGCCGTTGCGATCGGCGTTATAATAGCTTTTCAGATATTGGGCGTCGAAATGGATCTTCATCCGGTCGGTCGCCTGCCAATCGACACCGAGCGTGAAGTTCTGGCTCTGGCTCCACAGCTGCTGGTCGAAGCGGCCGGTCTCGAAATTTTGGCCCCGCAGCGATCCCGACGTCGCGAACCCTTCGTCGTTGAAGGTGAACGGCGCGCCAGGCAGCGGATCCGACTGGGTGCCGCCGTTGACGGTGTAATAATAGGCGCCGCGCCGATTGAACCAGAATTTGGCGAGTTGGTACTGGCCGGTCACCAGCAGGTTGTCGGCGACCTGCCACTGGATTGCGGCGGCGATCCCGAGCCGGCGACGATCGCCGAGATCGTCATAGACCTGCAGCCCCATCGGTGCCTTGGCGTTCGCGGGCGCACCGCTGACCGAGCCGCTCGGGATCGGCTTCTGTTCGTTCGAAAGAATACCGTCCTGGCGATAGTTGCTCTTGGAATAGACGGCGTTCACGAGGATGCCGACCTCGCCAATGCCGGTGTCGAAGCGGTTGCTGTAGAGGCCGGACGCGGCATAGCCGAACTTGTCGACGCGGTCGTAATAGTTGCCGCGTAACGTGGCGCTATACACCGCACCCGGCGAGTCGAACGGCAGGCGCGTCTTCAGGTTGACCGCACCACCCACGCCGCCTTCGATGATGTTCGCAGGCGCGTTCTTATACACGTCCACGCCCGACAGCAGTTCCGGCGGAATGCCTTCAAGATCGAACGCGCGGCCGCCGGACGCGGAATAGATCGCGCGACCGTCGAGGAAGTTCTGGACCTGGGTCAGGCCGCGGATCGTGATCGCCGGCGACGTCCGGTGATCGAAATCGGTCGAGCCCTCGCCGTAACGTCGCTGGATCTGGACGCCGGTGATGCGTTGCAGCGCCTCGGTCGTGTTGACGTCGGGCAGCTTGCCGATGTCCTGCGCGCTGATCGAATCGACGATCTGGTTGGCATTGCGCTTGATATCCTGCGCGGTCTTCAGCGCCCCGCGCACGCCGGTGACGACGATATCCTCTTCGCTCTGCTCCTGCTGCGTGTCCTGCGACGGCGTTGCGCTCACCTGTGCGCCGGCCATGCCACTCGATCCGAAGACGGCGATCGCCACCATCGATGCGCCGATCAACCAACGCGCTTCCAGCTTCCGCATATACCCCCTCCTCAAGTCGCTGCCGTTTCGCAGCTAACCCGCGCTATATCGCACAAACCCAAATGCCGGACAATTCAATTATCATACTTTTAGAGCAGGGCGGCAGATTTTTGAGGTAATCGCCATTTTTCAACACCGTAGGAGGCGGTCACGCGCGCTCGCCTTTTGCAGGCACTGATGAGCAATTGTCTGTCTTTTTGTTTTGATTCAATCGGTTGTACGGCTCGAGAGCCGTGCACGCGGCAAGTCGGTCAAGTTCCCGCTGCCGCAAAGCGTCGTCCCGTTAATCATGCCACGCGACTATGGCGGTGAGAGCGACGTGCGTGGACTCGTTGCAGCCGAAAAGCCGGACGGTTTTCCTTCAGTCGGCCAACCACTCCGATGTGATCGCGCCACGATGCCCCTCGGGTGCAAGGACGGCGCGCAGGACCTCCAGCAGCGGCTGGAGCGCTTGTATGAAGGCATAGGGCGGATTGATGATGAACAGGCCCGCGCCGTTATAGATGCCGGGCTGATCGACGTCGTACAACCAATGTTCGACGTTCAGGAATTTCGGAATGCCGAGCGTTCGCAACTGCTCCCTCCATCGCCGATGGATGATCCGGTCCTTCAGCGGATACCAGATCACCGTCACGCCATGCGCCCATTTCGGATAGGCGGCCGCGAGGGTCGCGGTAATACGGGCGCGTTCGTCGGTCTGCTCATAGGGCGGATCGACGATCACCACGCCGCGCGCGGTGCGCGGCGGGACCATCGCTCGCCAGAATTCGTACGCGTCACGCTCGTGCACGGCAGCGGAGGTATCGCGCATCACCCTGCGCAGCGTGTTGGCATCCTCGGGATGTTTCTCGTTCAGGATCAGGAGGTCCTGCGCGCGGACGAGTTGCGCCAGGATGCGCGGCGAGCCCGGATAGAAGCGCGGTTCGGCGGTAACATTCACCGCCCGCACGGCGGCGCGATAGTCGTCCAGCAGCGGGTCGGCGTCTTGAGCGGCGCGCAGCACCCCCTGCAGAGCTTCGCCGGTGCGTTGCGCAGCCTCCCCGCCAAGATCGTACAGGCCGCAGCCGGCGTGCGTGTCGATTAGGGTCAGCGCGCCCGGCTTTTGCTGCAAAGCCTGCACCAGCGCGATCAGCAAAGCGTGCTTGACGACATCGGCACTGTTACCCGCGTGGAAAGAATGGCGGTAATTCACTGCTCCGGCCTACCATCAACTTCGGCTTTCCACCACCGTCGGTCACGGCGAGTTGATCGAGCACTGTCCGACCGCCCACGAGCGCAACGCCTGTACGACGCGCTGAACCCGAGCGGCCCATCACGATCGCTATCGCTACCTCCCTACCCGTTCCGATTGTCAGCGCTGTCACCAGACCGCTCTTTTCCAATTTCAATCTGTGAAAATAAAATGATGAAAAGACGTGTATTTTGCGTCTATCTCGCGAACCAAATAAAGTTGGCCTGAGTCGGGCGGTCCACGACACCTCTTTATCCGTGCGTCATTGAAATGTGATCACGCAGTCTTAGCTTAGTCATGATACTGTAGCTCCTTCGAAACGACGTTACTTCATAGGTCGCCCCGAAAAGGGGAAATCATGTCCGTTAAAAGAACCAGCCTCGTTGCATTGCTCGGGACCACTGCCGCATCCATGCTCGCTGTCGCGCCGCGTATCGTGTTGGCCGCGCCATTACAGGCGCCGGAACGTACCGTCGTCGCGGCGAGGTCTGACGAGCCGGATTCGGCCGGGCCCGTGGCACAAGCGGGCGAGCAGCCCGACCGACTCGGCGACATCATCGTCACCGCCGAAAAACGCCCCCAGACGCTGCAGAAGACACCAATCGCGATCTCGGTTCTCAACAACGAGGATCTCGTCAACCGTCACGTTCAGTCGCTGACCGATCTTGGCGACGGCGCGATACCGTCGCTGCGGGTGGCACCGTTCTTTTCGCGGCCCGGCGCATTGATCGTCAACATCCGCGGCGTTGGCGTGCTGTCCGACAGCAACCAGCCAGCGCGCGACCAGGGCGTTGGCGTCTATATCGACGGCGTCTACCAGGGGCGTCCGCAGGGTCTCGGCGCGGCGCTGTACGATGTTGAAAACATCGAGGTGCTCAAGGGGCCGCAGGGCACGCTGTTCGGCCGCAATACCGAAGGCGGCGCGGTAAACATCGTCACCAAGCGCCCCAGCGGCGTCTTCAAGATGAATGCGACCGCCGGCGCCGGCAATTACGGCAGCTATAAGGGCGAGCTTCACCTCGACCTGCCCGAATTTCAGGGTCTAAGCGTAAAGCTGGACGCCGTCGTCAGTCACCGCGACGGGCTAGTAGAAAATCCGCTGTCGGGCGCGTCGGACTTCAACGGATACGACAAGCGCGGTGCTCATGCCGAGCTGTTGTGGAAGGCGATCCCCGACTTCACCGTCGATGCTGCGTTCGACACGTCCTATGACGCTACGACGACGCTGTACAACCAGCTGCTGTCGCCCGGCACAGGGCTGGCCGCGACCGCCACAGCGCCGGCGATCCTTCCCTACAAGCTGGCGGCACTCGCCCGGCCGTCACTTGATCGCCAGCTAACCGCTCCGGTCGGCTCACCGCAGCAGCCAAGCATCGGAAAGACGAGCGGCGTCCGCGTCAACTTGGAATGGCAGGCAGCACCCGCGTTGCTGTTGAAGTCGATAACCGCTTATCGCAGACTGACGCAAAGCCAGTTCGACAATGGTTCGGCCGCGCCCGGCCTGCAACAGCCGACCACCACCGCCAACCCGACCGGGGCGTTCAACATTCCGAACACGATCGCGGGCATCACCTATCCGGGCTTCGCCTTTTCGCGCTACAGCTTGGCTTATTTCAAGCAACACCAGTTCAGCGAAGAGCTACAGGCAATCGGCGAGCTGGGCGATCATCTGACGTTCGCGCTGGGTGCCCTGTATTATCGCGAGAAGGTGCGCGACAATGCTCAGGCGTTCAACACCAATGCTTTCACCGACGCCACGGGCAGCAGCTACATTGCGCTTAACCTCGATCCAGCGACCCGGCCGATCGACCGCGCCAGCGAGGTGACGACCACCAGCCTTGGCGCCTATGGGCAGGGGACGTTCACACCGGAGCTGCTCGACGAGAAGCTGCACCTGACGCTCGGCGCGCGATTTACCCACGATAAAAAAGAGGGGATGCTGCTGATCGTCAACAACGCCGTACCATCGATCCCGGTCGGCGGTGTGATCCGATCCGGGCCGATCCCTCTGGATTACGCCAAGTCCCGGGTAGATCCGCTGGTCAATCTGGCCGCTGACCTTACTCCCGACGTCCATGTCTATGGTAAGTGGAGCACGGGCTATCGTTCGGGCGGTGCCAATTCGCGCTCGCTCAACTATGCGGCATTCAATCCGGAGACGGTATCGATGTTCGAGATCGGTGCCAAAACCGAGTTCTGGAACCACCGCGCGCGGTTCAACATCGCTGCCTATGCCGGCGACTACAAGGACATTCAGCTTGATTTCAGCGGCCTTTACGAGGATGTCGTCAACGGCGTGCGCGTGGCAACTACCCGCACCACGACCAACACGGTGAACGCGCCCGGCGATGGGCGACTGAAGGGCATAGAGGCTGATTTCTTGCTCGCCCCGGTGCGCGGACTGACGCTGACCGCCAGTTACGCCTATAATCATGTGAACATCCCTGCCACCGTCAACCCGTTCCCGCAGACGGGCGGCGTCTTCATCACGGTTCCGGTGCCGATCTATCAGGTCTATACGCCCCCACATTCGGCAAGCGGCTCGATCGACTATGAGATTCCGCTGCAGGGAGTCGTGCTGCGCGCACATCTGGATGGCAATTACGCCTCTGGCTATTACGCCAACTACACCGATGTGACTTATGATCCAGTGACGCGCGCGGTGCGCTATAAGCAGCCCGAGGGAGACGATGGCCTGATCTTCAATGGCCGGATCGCTCTGGGCGATGTCGAGATGCCCGGCGGTGCGAAGGCGACCTTTTCGATCTGGGCGCGCAACTTGTTCAACGAGCAGCATGTTTTCGTCAAATCGGGCTCCCCGCAGGCGGGGTTGAGCGGGTTCTTCAACGACCAGCGTACTTTCGGCGGCGAGATCAACATCAAGATGTGATCGCCCTACGGGGGAGGCGCTGCCGCCCCCGGTTTGCCATGCAAACAAAGTGATCGGAGACCTTATGCACGCTCTATTCGGAACCTTGCCGGTGCTCGCAATCGCAGCCGTGGCGATGGCGCTGCCCGGTGGTAGCGCCATCGCCCGCGACGTCATGCCCGTCGCGGTGTCCGCGCCGCATGAACGGCTGTTGCCGCTTCAAGGCGGTCGGAACTTTCGCGACCTCGGCGGCTATCGCACGACAGACGGGCGGCAGGTGAAATGGGGCCTGCTGTTCCGGTCGGGATCGATGCATGGACTGACCGACAGCGACTATGCCTATCTTCATCGGCGCGGCATCCAAGTGGTATGCGATTTTCGCGACGTGCGCGAGCGGCGAGAGGAAGCGGTGCGCTGGCCCCAGGGAAGCGCTCCGCGTGTCCTCAGCGAGGACTACCAACTGGACCTGGCCAGCTTCATGCCGACGGGCAATCCAAAAGGTTGGACTGCCGAACAAGCGCGCCAGGCGATGCGCAACAGCTATCCGCAGATGCTCGTCACCTTCAAAAGTCAGTATCGACGCATGTTCGCCGAATTGCTGGCCGGCAACGCGCCGCTGGCCTTCAACTGCTCCGCAGGCAAGGATCGTACAGGCGTTGCTGCAGCGCTGCTGCTCACTGCTCTGGCGGTACCACGCGCAACGGTGATCGACGACTATCTGCTGACCAACAGATATCTTGACGCCGAAAAACTGATGTCTGGAAATGGCAAGGGCGGCCCGGCCAATCCCCTGGCAGGAATACCGCCCGCAGCAGCGCAGGCGATGATGGCGGCGGACCGAAGCTACATCGAGGCTGCTCTAAAGGTGCTGGATAGCCATAAGGGTGGGCCGGACGGGTGGTTCCGCGACGAGATGGGACTCTCCACAATCGACTTGGCTAAACTGCGCCGAATGTATGTGGCCTAGCGTCTTTCCCGAGGTCATATGTTGCAATCAGCCACGGCGCCTCTGCCCAGAAGTCAGTGAATCCTGCTTCAGCGATGGGGAAGAAGGCGGATGGCGGTCGCGATGGACGCGCGCTATCCCGTCACCGGCGAACGGCGGTGTGCGATCACCGTGCCGCCCGGCGACGAACGGCACATCCTGTGGCCGGTGACCGCCAGCGACCATTGGTACGACCTGAGCGTCACGCGCGACGGCTGGTCGGTTCGCCGCGCTGGCGGATCGCGACCGAGGACGTGACCAACGAACCGCTGGACCGGTATGGCTGCGCGATAGGGATGCGGCTTAACGCACGCACTGCGCCCGTGACCGCCCGCCTGCTCGACCAGGCGAGCGCCGCGCCCGTCGTCGACCCGGTCAAGCGCGGTTATCGGGTGCGCCGGCCCTATCTCGACGAACCGGATGCGCCGATCTGCGAGGCGAAGACCGCGCATCTGGCGGGTAACGGCGACTATCCCTCCGGTCACACCGCGGCGGGCTGGCTCGAGGCGTTGATCCTCGCCGAACTGCTGCCCGATCGCGCCGGCGCGATCCTGGCGCGCGGGCGCGCCTATGGCGAAAGCCGTGCGGTGTGCGGATCGCATTCGCTGAGCGCCGTGCAGGCCGGCTATCTTGCCGGCGCCACGACGTATGCGGCGCTGCATTCCAGCCCATCGTTTCGGCGCGACGTCGCACGGGCGCGGGCCGAACTCGCGCGTCTGCGTCGACACGCCGGCGCGCCCGACCCGACGATTTGCGCAGGGCAGGCCGCCGCGCTGGCGGAGCGTCCGTGGTGAGCGCGGTCGACGATCATGGCGCCTCCCGCCTGTCGCTGCTGCTGGGCGGAATGGCGGCCTTTGTGGTCTATTTCGGGATGTACGCCTTTCGCAAACCCTTCGCGGCGGCGACCTATGTCGATGTTGCGGGCTGGCATGGGGCGATGGATTACAAGACCGCGCTGCTGATCGCGCAGGTCATCGGCTACGCCGTGTCGAAGCTGATCGGCGTTCGCGTGATCGCGGAATCGGGGCACCAAGCGCGGGCGCGACTGATCCTCACGCTGATCGCCGCATCGTGGATCGCGCTCGTCCTGTTCGCGCTGATCCCCGCGCCGTGGAACGTCGCCTGCCTGTTCCTCAACGGCCTGCCGCTGGGGCTGATCTGGGGGCTGGTCTTCAGCTACATCGAGGGACGGCGCACCTCCGAACTGCTCGGCGCGATGCTGTGCGCCAGCTTCGTGCTGTCGTCGGGCGTGGTCAAGTCGGCCGCGACGATGTTGATGGCGGCCGGCGTGTCCGAATGGTGGATGCCCGCGGTCACCGGGCTGGTCTTCGCGCCCTTGCTGTTGATCGCGCTCTGGCAGCTGGAGCGGCTGCCCCCGCCCGACTCACGCGACCGCGCCGAACGGGTGGAGCGGGTACCGATGTCCGCGGCGAAGCGTGCCGCCTTCTGGCGAGCGCATGGCGGTTCGATGGCGATGCTGGTGCTCGCCTATACGCTGCTGACGGCGATACGCGAGGTGCGCGACAATTTCTCCGCCGAGATCTGGTCGTCGCTGGGCCGTGGCGGGCAGGCGAGCCTGTTCACGCTCAGCGAACTGCCGGTGGCGGTGGTGACGCTGGGGGTGTTGGCGGCACTGATGCTGGTGCGCGACAATCGCCGCGCGCTGCTGGTGATGCATGGGCTGATCGCCGTCGGCGCGGCGACCCTCGGCGTGGCGACGCTGGCCTTCCAGGCGGGCCTGATGTCCCCGCTGGTCTGGATGAGCCTGACCGGTGCGGGCCTGTATCTCGCCTATACCCCGTTCAACGCCATGCTCTTCGACCGAATGATCGCGGCGATCGGGACGGCGGCCAATGCCGGTTTCCTGATCTATATCGCCGATTCCTCCGGTTATGCGGGTAGCGTCGCCATGCTGCTCGTGCGCAGCGTCGCCGCGCCGCATGTAGAATGGCTGGGCTTCTTCGAACGCTGCAGTTACGCGACCGCCCTCGTCGTGGTGGTGCTGACCGGATTGTCGGCGCTGCGCTTTCTCTATGCTCCTCTGGAAGGACGGCGTCATGCGACGCTATGATCTGGCGGTCGTCGGCGCGGGGATCGTCGGGCTGGCCCATGCGCTGGCGGCGGCGCGACGCGGACAGCGGGTCGTCGTGATCGAACGCGATGCCGCCGCCAATGGCGCGTCGATCCGCAATTTCGGCTTCGTCACGGTCACCGGCCAGGCGGCGGGCGATGTCTGGCAACTCGCACGGCGCAGCGCCGCGATCTGGGCGGAGGTCGCCGCCGCGGCCGCAATTCCGATCGTACAGCGCGGGTTGCTGCTCACGGCACGTCGACCGGAGGCGGAGGCGGTTCTCGACGCCTTCCTCGCCACCGACATGGGGACCGGATGCCGTCGCCTGTCGCCACGCGACCTCGCGCGCGACTGGCCGATGGTCGCCGACATGCGCGCCGCCTTGTGGAGCCCGCACGATCTGCGGGTCGAATCGCGCACCGCAATCCCGCGCCTCGCCGGATGGCTGGCGGAGGCGCATGGCGTCACCTTCGCCTATGGCACCGCCGTCCATGCGGTGGCGCAAGGGCGGCTGGACACCGCCAGGGGCTCGATCGCGGCAGACCGCATCGTCCTCTGTCCGGGCGACGACTGGGCGACGCTGGCTCCCGCTGTCTATGCGGCGGCGGGGATCACGCGCTGTACGCTCCAGATGATGCGGCTGGCACCGCCCGGCTGGCGGATCGACGCACCGGTGATGAGCGATCTCAGCATGGTCCGCTATGCGGGCTATGCCGACCTGCCCGAGGCGGCGGAGCTACGCGCCCGGCTGGAGGGGGAGGCGGCGGAGATGCTGGGGGATGGCATCCACCTGATCGTCGTGCAGAGCGCGGACGGTTCGCTCATTGTCGGCGACAGCCATCATTATGCCGCGACCCCGCCTCCCTTTGCCCCGGCCGCTGTCGAGGGGCGCATCCTGGCGGCCTATGCCGAATGCCTGGGCGCGCCGCCGCCGGTGATCGAGCGCTGGACCGGAACCTATGCGTCGGGCGCCCGTCATCATCTGGTCGCCGCCCCCGCCCCCGACGTCCGGCTGGTGGTCGTGACCAGCGGCACCGGCGCCTCGACCGCCTTCGCTCTTGCCGAACGGGTCATCGACCAATGGACAGGAATAGCGTGATGCAACTGAAAGCCGTGGTGTTCGACTGGGCGGGCACGATGATCGATTTCGGTAGCCGCGCGCCGGTCGTCGCGCTGTGCCGGGCGTTCGCCGCGGCTGGCGTGCCGATCGACGAAACCGAAGCCCGCGCCGACATGGGCCGCGCGAAACGGGATCATATCGCCGCGCTGCTGCGCATGCCGCGGATCGCGCGCGCCTGGGCCGTCCGCCACGGGTGCGCGCCGGGGGAGGCCGATGGCGACCGCCTGTTCGCGGCGATCGACCCGATGATGCGCGAGGCGGCGCGCGACGGCGCCACGCTGATCCCAGGCGCCGCTGCTGTCGCAGGCCGGCTACAGGCGGCGGGCGTCGCCGTAGGATCGTGCACCGGCTATACCCGCGCGATGATGGCCGACATCCTGCCGCTGGCGGCGGCGCAGGGCTATCGTCCCGATTGCGTCGTCTGCGCTGGGGAAACGGCGGAGGGACGCCCCTCCCCGCTAATGCTGTGGAAGAACCTGGTCGAATTGGGCGCATGGCCGGTCGAGGCCTGTCTCAAGATCGACGATGCTCCGGTCGGCATCGCGGAGGGACGCGCGGCAGGGGTCTGGACGGTCGGCGTCGCCGCCAGCGGCAACGGCATCGGACTGTCCGAGCCGGAGCTTTCGGCGCTGCCCGCGACCGAACGCGCCGAACGGATCGACGCCTCTGCCGCGATGTTGCGGGCTGCGGGTGCTCATATTGTGATCGACACCGTCGCCGACCTGCCGGACGCGGTACGACGCCTATCATTGAGCACGACGGCGTTCGATTAGGCGTAGCGCTGGACTACGTCGCGCGGCGACCCGGCAGTGTCGACGCATGTTCGACCACATCCGCCCCGTTGTTGCGAGTTACACCCCCAAGGCCGGCACGGCCCCGCGCGCTTCAGCGGCGATCAGCGCCGCCAGCCCCGGCGGCTGCGCCCGTCTCAGCTCCAGCGCGCTGCAGATTGACAGCCGGCTGGTGGCGCTGCGCAGCGACAGCCCTCATGCGGTGCCGCCTCTGCCGCTGACGTCAACGCCGATTCGGGTTGGCTCATTGATGGGCATGGTCGTCGTGAGTCATCGCGCAATGGGTAGGCGAAGGCCGAAGGCGCCCAATCCGATGTACGCCGCCGGATGAGCGCCGCGCCCCCGCGTCTTGTCGTGCCCGCAACGCGCCGTGCCGTGACGGTCTCGATCAATCGTTAACCATCCCCCGCTATCGCGGGTGCTGGAGGTGGCAATTTTGACGCTCGATCAAACAATTACCGGGGCATCGCGGGTCGCGGGCGAACTCGGCATCCGAACGCTGGACCTGCAGGCGGACATCTCCGAACTGGCGACCCGCGTCACCGCGCAGGCCCGCACGATCGAGAGCGTCGGCGCCCAGACCAACCGGCTGACCGACGACGTCGAGAATGTCGCCGATGCCGCGCGGGAAGCGTCGGGGGCGACGACCGGCGCGCACGGGCTGCTGGCCAGTTCGCATGTCCAGATCGATGCGGCGATGGGGGATGTGGTCGACCTGATCGCGCAGGTCAGTCGCATCCACGACAGCCTCGGCGCGTTCACCTCGGCGCTGGAAGACGTGGGGCGTGTGACCGCGACGATCGACGCGATCGCCAAACAGACCAACCTGCTGGCGCTGAACGCGACGATCGAGGCCGCACGCGCGGGAAACGCCGGGCGCGGTTTCTCGGTGGTGGCGGGCGAGGTCAAGAAACTGGCGTCGGAAACCGCCGCCGCGACGTCGCGCATCAACACCTCGATCGAGGCGTTGACCACGCAGGCCGATGCGATGCTCGGGCGCGTCGATCAGGGGGTGACCAAGGCGCGCTCGGCGCATCAGGGCACGCACGAGGTCAAGGCATTGGTCGCGCAGCTGCGCGGGCTGATGGACGGGTTGGAACGCAACAGCGACAGCGTGGTGCGGCGGATCGGCTCGATGCTGTCGGCGGTGGTCGAGGTAAAGACCGGGCTCGGTCAATTGTCGGAGACGTCGAGCGACAATGCCTCGGGGCTGCAACGGCTGTCGACGCGGCTGACCTCGGTCAGCGACGACACCAACGCCTTGCTCCAGTTGCTGGCCGAAAGTGACGCCGACACCCCCGATCGTCCCTATATCCATTTCGCGGTCGCCGCCGCCCGGCAGGTGTCAGATGGGCTGGCGCAGGCGGTCGCGACCGGAACGCTCGAACAGTCCGCGATCCTCGGCGACGCGTATAAGCGGGTCGAGGGCACCGATCCTCCGCTGTTCACGCACCCCGCGATGACGACGATCACCGCGCTCGCCCGCCCGCAGCAGGAGGCGGCACGCGCCCTCCCCGGCTTCTTCGGGATGAGCTTCACCGATCGGCGCTGTTTCGGCGCGGTGGCGATGCCCGAGCGGTCGTTGCCGCAGCGCCCTGGGCAGCGTAGCTGGAACACCGAATATTCGAGGGCGGGCGTCTTCTTCGATTTCGCCGATACCGAACAGCAGGTGAAGATTACCAAGCCCTTCTGCCTGAAGGCGTATCGCCGCCTTGCCGCCGATGGCAGCGTCATCCTGCTGAAGCAGGTGATCGCCTCGATCAACGTCAACGGCGCGCATTGGGGCATCCTCCAGCTCGCCTACAAGGATCAGGGCTGAGGGGGCGGGCGGCGCAGCGGATGCGACATCGCGCCGGCTGACGACAATGGCAGGGCGCTATGATCGCCCGAACAGCTTCGCGACGCTCTTGAGGTCTAGCTTCACCCACGTCGGCCGCCCGTGGTTGCACTGGCCGGAGTGCGGGGTGACTTCCATCTCGCGGAGCAGCGCGTTCATTTCGGCCGGCGACAGCACGCGCCCGGCCCGCACCGAGCCGTGGCACGCCATCGTCCCGGCGATCGCGTCGAGCCGCTCGCGAAGGCTCAGCGCCTCGTCATAGGCGGCAAGCTCGTCGGCGAGGTCGGTGACCAGCCCCTTCGGATCGCCACTTCCCAGCAACGCCGGTGTCGCGCGCACCAGCATCGCGCGGGCGCCGAACCGCTCCAGCTCCAGCCCGAACTCCGCCAGCTCGGCGACGCGCGCCTCCAGCCGGTCGCACGCCGGTTCGTCCAGCTCGACCACCTCGGGGATCAGCAACGCCTGCGACGCGACGCGCCCGCCAGCTAGCGCCGCGCGCATGCGTTCCAGCACCAGCCGTTCGTGTGCGGCATGCTGGTCGACCAGCACCAGTCCGTCCTGCGCCTCGGCGACAATATAGGTCTTGGCCACCTGCCCGCGCGCGACGCCGAGCGGAAAGTCGGTCGTCGCGGGCGGCGGCGTCCAGTCGGGGACGCCGCGCGCGGCCGGCGGCGCGGCGAAGAAGGTCGGGCGGTGATCGTTCAGTAATAGCCCTCTCCCCTGCGGGGAGAGGGTTGGGTGAGGGGCTGCCCCAAACGAGTCGCTCGGTGAGACCCCGACCCCTCCCCCAACCCCCTCCCCGGGGGGGCGGGGGCTTTGATGTTCCGGCACCCACAACGCCATGATTTCGGCTGGCGCCGAATGCGCGACGCGGTGCCCCGCTGCATCCAGCGCGCGGCGCAACCCCGAGACGATCATCCCGCGCACCAGCGCCGGGTCGCGGAAGCGCACCTCGGTCTTGGCAGGATGGACGTTCACGTCGACCTCGCTCGGCGGGACGTCGAGGAACAGCGCCACCACCGCATGGCGATCGCGCGGCATCATCTCGGCATAGGCGCCGCGGATCGCACCGATCAGCAGCCGGTCGCGGACCGGGCGGCCGTTGACGAACAGATATTGGTGATCCGCCACCCCGCGGTGGAAGGTCGGCAGGCCCGCGACGCCGCCCAGCACGTGCCCGTCGCGCTCCAGATCAATCGCGACCGAGTTGTCGGCGAGTGCGCGGTCGGTCAGCGCCGCGACCCGCGCGGGGCGGCTCTCGGCGGCGGCGACCGACAAGGCGCGCCGGCCGTCATGCTCCAGCGAGAAGGCGATATCCGGGCGCGCCATCGCCAGCCGCCGCACGACATCGAGGCACGCGGCATATTCCGACCGCGCGGAGCGCAGGAACTTGCGCCGTGCGGGCACCTGCGCGAACAGCGCCTCGACCACGACGCGCGTGCCCGGCGGCAGCGCGGCCGGGCTGTCGCGCTCCAGCACGCCATTGTCGACCGTTCGCGCCCAGCCCTCTGCCCCCGCCGGGCGGCTCTCGATCGTCAGCCGCGCGACCGAGGCGATCGACGGCAGCGCCTCGCCGCGAAAGCCGAGCGTCGCGACCCGGTCGATATCCTCGTCGGGCAGCTTGGAGGTGGCGTGGCGTTCCAGCGCCAGCGCGATCTCGTCCGGCGCCATGCCGCATCCGTCGTCGGCGACCTCGATCCGCTCGACGCCGCCCGCGGCCAGCACCACCGCGATCCGCGCGGCGCCGGAATCGATCGCATTCTCGACCAGCTCCTTTAACGCGCTGGCCGGTCTTTCCACCACTTCACCGGCGGCGATACGGTTGACCAGATGCGAGGGGAGACGGCGTATTGACACGCGGCAACACCTAGACCAAGCCGCGGCATCCCGCGACCCCGCAGATACCATCGCCAGCATGATTCCTGCGGGATGCGCGGACTTGGACGATCACTGCCGGCGCCCCCTATCCGGCGACAAATACACGGACGACAACGTCAATGATATTCTCGCGCCTGTTCAAGATGACCTCGCACGACATGGCGATCGATCTCGGAACCGCGAACACGGTCGTCTACGTGCGCGGCCGCGGCATCGTGCTAAACGAGCCGTCGGTGGTCGCGGTCGAGACGATCAACGGCGTCAAGCGCGTGAAGGCGGTCGGCGAGGACGCCAAGCTGATGATGGGCAAGACGCCCGGCTCGATCGAGGCTATCCGTCCCTTACGCGACGGCGTGATCGCCGACATCGACGTGGCCGAGCAGATGATCAAATATTTCATCGAGAAGGTGCACGGGCGTCGCCGCTTCATGCGTTGGCCGGAGATCGTGATCTGCGTCCCTTCGGGTTCGACCAAGGTGGAGCGTCGCGCGATCCGGGACGCCGCGCAGAACGCGGGCGCCAGCGCGGTGTATCTGATCGAGGAGCCGATGGCGGCGGCGATCGGCGCCGACATGCCCGTGACCGAGCCGGTCGGCTCGATGGTGGTCGACATCGGCGGCGGCACGACCGAGGTCGCGGTGCTGTCGCTGCGCGGCCTCGCCTACACCACGTCGGTGCGCGTCGGCGGCGACAAGATGGACGAGGCGATCGTCAGCTACGTGCGCCGCAACCACAATCTGCTGATCGGCGAGGCGACCGCCGAGCGGATCAAGCAGGAACTGGGGTGCGCCAAGCCGCCCGCCGATGGCATCGGCAAGACCGTCTTCATCAAGGGGCGCGATCTGGTGAACGGCGTGCCGAAGGAAATCCAGATCACGCAGGCGCAGATCGCGGAGGCGGTCAGCGAGCCAGTTGCGGCGATCGTCGACGGCGTGCGCATCGCGCTGGAGAACACCGCCCCCGAACTGGCGGCCGACATCGTCGATCAGGGCATCGTGCTCACCGGCGGCGGGGCGCTGCTCCACGGGCTGGACGAGGTGCTCCGCGACGAAACCGGGCTGCCGGTGACGGTGGCGGACGAACCGCTGATCTGCGTCGCGATCGGCACCGGCCGTGCGCTGGAGGATCCACTCTTCCGCGCAGTGTTGCAGAACGGGTAACCGAAGTTCCGTTCGTGCTGAGGAGGTGTTGAGCCTGCCGAAACACCGTCTCGAAACACCGCCCTGCGCGGCCCCTTCGAGACAAGGCTTCGACAAGCTCAGCATTTCCTCAGGGCGAACGGAAGGACGTAGACTGGCAGGTAACCACATCATCTGAAGGCGGGAGGTGACGGCAATGGCGCCGTCGCGGGATCGGCGCCCCGGCTTTTCGCGGCGCGCGCAATACGGACTGTTCGTCACCTACATCCTCGGCATCGCCGGGGCGGTGGTGGGAGCGGTGCTGCTTGCGCTGTCGACCTTCAACCCCGCCGCCTTCGCGATGGCGCGCGCCGCGCTTGCCGAAGTGACCGCCCCCGTCTCCACCGCCGGCGCCGCGGTCGTCCGCACCCTCGCCACGGTGCCCGAGGAGATCGGGACGTGGTGGCGCGTCCACGACGAGAATGCCGCGTTGCGCGCGCGGCTGGAACGCGCACGCGGCGCGTTGCTGGTCGGGCGTCAGGCGCGGCTGGAGAACGTCCGGCTCCGCGCGTTGCTCGCCTTGCGCGATCAGAACCCACAGGTGGTCGCCACCGCACGGATCGTCAGTACCAGCGGGTCGAGCACCCGCCGATACGGCCTGTTGAACGCCGGGGCCTGGCAGGGCGTGGCCGAAGGGCAACCGGTCCAGGGGCCGGAGGGGCTGATCGGACGAGTCCTCTACACCGGCCCGAATACCGCGCGCGTGCTGCTGATCACCGACGCCGAAAGCGTCGTGCCGGTCCGCCGCTCGCGCGACGGCCGGCCCGCGCTGGCGGCCGGGCGCGGCGACGGGCTGATCGACATCCGCACCATCGACACCGCCGACGGCAAGTTCCGCCCCGGCGACATCTTCGTCACCTCCGGCACCGGCGGGATGTTCGTCCCCGGCGTGCCCGTCGCGCGCGTGCTGCGCGACGGCACCGACAGCGCGCCGGCCCGGCCGTTCGCGCGACCGGACACGCTGGATCTCGCGATCGTCCATCGTGCGTTCATGCCGCCCCCGCCACCGTCGCCCACGCCCGCCCCAACGCCGACTCCGACGCCCACGCCCGATCCGTGACGCCCCCTGTCCGCCCGCCCTTCGAGGAACCGCTCGGCCGTGGACGCGCGCGGCTGTTGCCGTGGGCGACGGTGATGGTCGGCTCGCTGGTCACGATCCTGCCGTGGGGCGCGACGCTGCCGCTGCTGCCGCCGGTCGGGCTGCTGCTGATGCTGTCGTGGCGGCTGCTCGCGCCGCTGTCGCTGCGCGTCTGGGCCCCGGCGTTGCTCGGGCTGTTCGACGATCTGCTCTCGGGTCAACCGCTGGGCAGCGCGATGCTGCTGTGGACGCTGGCCTATTTTCTGGTGGAGGCGATCGATGCGCGCTCCGGCGTGCGCGACTTCGCGCAAAGCTGGGCGATCGCCGCGCTGGCGATCGCGTTCGTGCTGCTCGGTGGCCGACTGGTGGCGACACCGCTCGATGCCCATGTCGACAGCGTGCTATTGCTCCAGATCATGACCTCTGTGCTGCTCTTCCCCGCCGCCGCGCGGCTGGTCGCGTGGATCGACCTGCGGCGCGCGCTATGAGGCCGCGCGCGCCGAAGATCATGACCGAGGCGGCGCAGAGCTACAGCTTCTCCCGCCGCGCCTGGCTGCTCGGCGCCGGACAGGCGGGGCTCGGCGCGCTGCTGATCGGGCGGATGGGCTATCTCGCGATCGCGCAGAACGAGCATTACAATTTGCTCGCCGAGAGCAACCGCATCAGCATGACGATGATCCCGCCGCGCCGCGGCTGGATCGTCGATCGCCACAACCAGCCGATCGCCAGCAACCGCACCGATTTCCGCGTCGACGTGATCCCCGACCGGCTGGAGGACAAGGACCGCGTGCTCGCGCATCTGCGCGCGCTGATCGGCCTGTCCGATGAGGATCTCGCGCAGATCAATGCCGAGCTGGAGCATGCCCCCGGCTTCCGCCCGGTCGAGATCGCCGAGAACATCGACTGGGAACGCTTCGCCGCGGTGCAGGTCCGCCAGCCCGAACTGCCCGGCGTGGCGCCGACGCGCGGCTTTGCGCGCCATTACCCCGCCGGCCCGGCGGTCGCGCATCTGATCGGTTATGTCGGCGCGGCGACCGCCGAACAATACAAGAAGACCCGCGACCCGCTCTACGTCACCCCGGGGTTCAAGCTCGGCAAGGACGGGCTGGAGAAGACGATGGAGCCACTCTTGCGCGGAACCGCTGGCGCCAAGCGCGTCGAGGTCACCGCCCGCGGCAAGCTGGTGAAGGAACTCGCCACCCGCCCCGACGTGCCGGGCCGCACGCTGCGGTTGACGATCGACGCGGGCCTTCAGGAATATGCGGCGCGGCGGCTCGGCACCAATTCGGGCTCGGCGGTGGTGTTCGACTGCACCAATGGCGAAATGCTCGCGATGGTGTCGATGCCCGCCTACGACCCGAACACCTTCTCCGAAGGCATCAGCCAGATGGAGTGGAAGATGCTGAGCGAGGACGATCACGTTCCGCTCATGAACAAGGTGACGCAGGGGCTCTATCCGCCCGGCTCGACCGTCAAGCCGATGAACGGGCTGGCGCTGCTTGCCGCCGGTGTCGGCGCGGACGAACGCGTGTTCTGCTCGGGCGCGATGCGCGTGGGCAATGGCGTTTTTCACTGCCACAAGCGCGGCGGTCACGGTCCGCTCGATCTCAAGAACGCGATCATGCAGAGCTGCGACATCTATTTCTACGAAATGGTGCGCCGCGTCGGTTACGACAAAATCGCGCCGGTCGCGCGCGAGCTGGGATTAGGGCAGAAGTTCGACCTGCCCTTCTCCACGCAACGCTACGGCACCGTCCCCGACAGCGCGTGGAAGCAGCGCAAGTACAAGACCGACTGGAAGGTCGCGGATTCGCTCAACGCCTCGATCGGCCAGGGCTATGTGCTCTCCAACCCGCTGCAACTGGCGGTGATGGCCAGCCGGCTCGCGTCCGGTCGTCGGCTGGTGCCGTCGCTGATCCGCGATCCGTTCAAGCCGCAGGCCGAGATGCTGCCGATCGACCCCGAGCATTTCCGCATCATCCGCGAGGCGATGGACGGGGTCGTCAATCACGGCGGCACCGGCGGCGCGGCGCGGATGCTGGTGCCCGGCGTCGCGATCGCCGCCAAGACCGGCACCGCGCAGGTCCGCCGGATCACGATGGCGGAGCGGCGCTCGGGCGTGCTCAAGAACGGGCAATTGCCGTTCAAGCTGCGCGACCACGCATTGTTCGTGTGCTTCGCGCCCTATGACAATCCGCGCTATGCCGCGGCGGTGGTGCTCGAGCATAACGGCCATACCGTCCGCAACCTCGACACGCCGATGATCGGCCGCGACATCATGACCTATCTGTTCGATCGCGACCGGGCGATGAAGAGCCTTGCCGAGGTCGAGCCGACCTGGGGCGGCGACATCGCCACGCGCATGGCCGCGCAGCGCGCCGCGTATCGCGCCGCCCATGCTCCGGCCCCGCCGGTGATCGACGACGACGACGTGCCCGCCTCGAACTCGCCCGCGGTCGCGGCCGCAACCGACGCATCGAACGTCAGCGCCGAGGCGACCGCGCGCGACATTGCCACCAGCGGCGGCCCCGCCCGGACCGGCTCGCCCGAGCCCGAAACCGACAGCGAGCGCCGCGCCGCGCCGCTCGACCCCGCCACGGACCCGCAACCATGAGTGGCTTCGTTCCCGCGCCGCTTGCGATCCTGCCGTGGCGTGTGCTGCTGCTCGTCACCGCGATCGGCGGCTTCGGCCTCGTCGTCCTGTATTCCGCCGCCGGCGGCAGTCTGCGCCCCTGGGTGATCCCGCAGGGATTGCGGTTCGCGGTGTTCATGATCGGCGCGATCGCCTTGTCGCGGGTGCCGCTGGAATGGTGGAAGAAGTCGGCTTTCTACATCTACGGCATCTTCCTTATCCTGCTGGTGCTCGTCGAACTGCTGGGCGCGGTGCGCGGCGGCAGCCAGCGCTGGCTGGGCTACGGCCCGGTGCGCATCCAGCCGTCGGAAACGATGAAGCTCGCCATCGTGCTGGCGCTCGCGCGCTTCTACGATCTATTGCCCGCTGCCGAAACGCGCCGCTTCCAGGCGATCTGGCCCGCGGCCGTCCTGATCGGGATGCCCGCGCTGATCGTCATGGCGCAGCCCGATCTAGGCACCGGGCTGATGATCTGCGCGGGCGGCGCAACCGTGATGTTTCTCTCCGGCGTGCCGCTGCGGCTGTTCGTCGGCGGCGCGCTGGCGGTGGCGACAGCGATCCCGCTCGCCTTCAACTACGTGCTCCACGATTACCAACGCCACCGCATCCTCATCTTCATGGACCCGGAGAGCGACCCGCTCGGCACCGGCTATCACATCAGCCAGTCGAAGATCGCGATCGGGTCGGGCGGGCTGTTCGGCAAGGGCTTCCTGCAGGGCACGCAGAGCCATCTCGATTATCTGCCGGAGGGCCATACCGACTTCGTCTTCGCGACGATGGCGGAGGAATGGGGGCTGGCGGGCGGTGCGTTCCTCATCATCGCCTTCCTGCTCGTGATCCGCTGGGGCGTGAACGTCGGCGTTCGTGCCGAGGATCGTTTCGCCAAGCTCGCCGCGGCAGGGCTGGCAACAACGATCTTCTTTTACATGGCGATTAACCTGATGATGGTGATGGGGCTGGCGCCGGTGGTCGGTATCCCCCTGCCGTTGGTCAGTTTCGGCGGATCGGCGCAGATGACGGTGCTGATCTCGCTCGGCATCCTGATGGGCATCGACCGTTCGATCTCGGCACGCCGGTCGTCGCGCTGGTGAAAAAAGTCAAAAAAGGGGTTTGCGAATCCGGGAAGCGCTGTTAGAGGCGCGCTTCCCGATCGCGGGGCGGTTCTCCGGAAGCGCTTTCCCCATGATCGCTGGACGCATAGCTCAGTTGGTAGAGCAGCTGACTCTTAATCAGCGGGTCCTTGGTTCGAGCCCAAGTGCGTCCACCAGTTTTTTCGACGGCCTCGCGAGCGATCGCGGGGCCGTTGTGCTTTGGACGTGATGACTCACGCCGCCTCGGCGTGTCCGCAACGGCTCATCGGATCAGCCCGCCCCTCCATGCGCGTGCCCGTATCAAACCCTGCTTCTACGCTGAAAGCGCCGCAACTGTTCATTACAGGCTTGGAACGAGCTGCCGGATACCGGGTTTCCTCAACGACCGGAGGACCTTGCATGAACGTCGACGCCCGCCTGACACTGCTGACGCGGGTAGGCTTTGCCACCCGGGGTCTGCTTTATCTAGTGATCGCCACGCTGATCCTGCGCACCGGGCGGGCGGAAGATCCCAGCGGCGCGCTTGAATTTCTCGGTCGAGGCGGCGGCCAACTCCTACTCGGCGTGCTGACAATCGGGCTGATCGCCTACGGAATCTGGCGGGTGGCCGATGCCGCTTTAGACATCGAACGGCACGGCGTGGACGCGAAAGGCTGGGCCGAGCGTGTCGGCGCGGGCGTCAGTGGTATCGTGCATCTCGCATTGGCATGGCAGGCGGTCGGCCTCATGCGCGGGGTGGCGCAATCGGGCGACAGCACGCGAGAGGGCACTCAGATGGCGCTGCGGTTGCCCGGCGGCTGGGCGCTCGTCATGGTCGCCGCAGCCATTCTGGTCGCTTTAGGAAGCGTCCAGCTCGTCAAGGCCGCCAAGGGCTCGTTCCTCCGCTACCTCGATCCGCGCATTGTGCGGCAACCATGGGTGCGGTGGAGCGGTCGGGCAGGTTATGCGGCGCGCGGCGCCGTGTTCCTCATCATGGCTGGCTGCTCCTCAACGCCGGTATCGAAGAACAGGCCAGCGGCACTGGCGGCATGGCGCGGGTTTTACGTTGGCTGACCCACCCTTTTGACCTGATCGTCGGTGCTGGCCTGCTGGGCTTCGGCCTGTTCAGCCTCGTTGAGGCACGCTTCCGTCGCTTGCACGACGTACCGGTAGATGCGGTCACGCGCAAATTCGTCTAGCGGCAGCAACAAGGAAGATCGAGCGCAGGCAACAGGCTTAGATTTTCGTGCGGCGATCGACGCGGTAGCGCATCTCGGCGGCGAAACTGCGGGTCAGCGCCACCAGATGGGGCGTGGTGGTGCGATCCTCGGCGATCACATCGAGCATCGCGAACGCGCGTGGGCCCCAGCGCTTGTCGGCGAACAGTGCGGTGGCGCGATCAGGCACAACCTCCTGCGCCGCCGGCCAGCTGGCGAGACAGGCGAGTCCCGTCAGCAGGTCGCGCAACTCCGGCGGTGTCATCTCGAGCCGCTTCAACGCCCGCGCGTCGCCGTAGCTTGAGGGAAAGCCATCCTCGAACGCCGTCAGCGTCGCGGCCTGCTCGGTCGCGGGCACCTGCGCGCCCGGGACGCAGCGCGGCGCCACCGGCACATTGCGGACAACGCGGGGTGCGTCGAGCAGCCGAACGTCACCGTTGCGATAAGCGTAAATCGCGCCCGCGATCGGCACGACCAACGCACCGTCAGCGACGCGCGACTTTCCTGCGACCGCGCAGGGGCCGAACGGCGTGCTCGTCACCAACTCCTCGGCGGAGCGGCGCGCCACCACGACATAGCGCGCCGGGCATTGCGGCCCACCGTCACCGCGCACCAGCCACAACCGCTCACGCCCGATCCGGTACGCGCCGACCACCGCCAGCCCGTCGACCAGCGTCCCGCCGAACGGCCGCGACACCGTCACCGTCCCGATCCGCAGCGCCTGCTCGCTGCCGGCATTGACCACCTGCGCCCGCTGCGCGCAGAGCGGTGCAGCGCCTAGCGCCACGGCCAGACCACCGATCGCGGCTGCTATCCTCCGTCGCATTAGATCGCTTCTCCTGATCCCGTCGCCGCCTCTACGCCGCCGCGCACGGCCGGTTCCGGCGGCTCATGCGCCGTTGCCGCGCGCCAGTTGCTGCGCGGCGGCCTGCAACCGCGAAATCACGCCGTCCGCGCCGTCGCCGGCGCTGGTGTCCAGCGCCTCGCTCAGCGCCGCGCGCATCCCGGCCAGCTGCCGGTCGGCCGGTGCCCCCGACAGCCCGGCCAGTTGCACCACCGCCTGCCGCGTCACATCCTCCAGCGCGCGGCGCAATTCGCCCTCCTGCGTCGGCGTCGCGCCGGTCCGCGCACCGAGATCGGCGGCCAGCCCGCGCAGCTCGTATACATCCCCGCCGCGCGCCAGTTCGGCCGGATCGGGACGGAACCCGCCCGTCGCGACACCACTCGATGCCGCCCAGGCGTGCGAGGCGGAGTCAAGCGTCCGCGCGCTCTGCCCCACCCACGCGAGCACCCGGTGCCCAATCTCGCCGATCGCGGTCCCGGCCAGCGAGCGCGCATCATCATGCGCGCCGTCGCCGATCGGCGTTACCGCACCGGCCACGTGAACGGGGGTAGTAGGCAGCCGGGAGAAACCGTCGATCGCGGTCATGACGTCACCTCTGGATCAGCGGAGCGGTGCCGCGCCATGCTCGGCGTCGGCGGGACGGGAGCCGGGCTCCGGCGCAGCAAAACGATCGAGCGGACCCGGCTCGGCCAGCAACCGCTCCAACGGCGTCTGCCGCTCGGCCGGCGCGGTCATCGGGTCGGTCGAGGGCGCGCCGCGCATGGGGGCGGCGCCGATGCTGGCGACAGGGTTCATCTCACGCTCCTTACCGACCCTAGATGGCGTGTCCCGGCCGTCCGCGCCATCATCGTTACGATTAGGTGTGCTCCACCGGCGGCTCGGCCGCGAACCGGTCGAGCGGTCCCGGCGTCGACAGCAAGCGATCGAGCGCGCTCTGCGGCAGCGCCGGTGTCGCGGCGTCCGCGCGGCGATCGATGATCTGGTTCTGCATCGCGGCATTCGCATCCTGCACGATCCGCTCCGCCGCCTTGCGATCGCCGCAGCCCAGCCCGACGGCCGGCGGATGCACCGTCGCCCCGGTCGCACGATTGATCCCGTCCATCTCCAACCTCCTCGTCATCCTGCATCGACCCCGCTCGATCGCGTCAGTACCCGCCCTTCCGGCACAGCGCCAAAAGCCGCGGCAGGTTCGGATCGTCCTCGCCCGCCGCCATCCGGTCGCGCGCGTTCGCGCAGATCTGCCGGCTGCGCGCGGGCGAGCCCTTCGCCTTGCCAGTGCGATGGTGCGCCTGCGCCGCGCTCGCCGCCTGCACCGCCATCGGCGCGCTGACCGCCGCCGGGTCCATCGCCCCGCCGGACCACTCCTGCGCGGCCAGCGGCGTGCCGACCGCGAGCCCACCGACAAGCATCACCCAAGGCCAGCCCATCCTGCCGCCGCGCTGTCGGTTGGTCACACACGCCTCCGTCATCATGGCACGTCCCCGCGGTACGCGTCCGCCGGGCGCACCGGCATCATCGTTTCGATTAGGCGATCGCCCCCCGCCTAATCGAAACGCTGATACCGGCCCCGGCCGCAACGCCGCATAAACGGTTCATCGAACGGCAACCGGCGTCATGGCAGACGCCGCAATTGGGAGAAAGCAGATGGTTTTCGGTATCGGCAACTTCAGCCCGGTCTCGCTCCTCGCCACCGCGGCGCTCGGCCCGGCCGGCGGCCTGGCGGCGTCGCTCACGTCGCAGCTCTATGCGAGCATCGGACAGGAAATCATCGGCCGCCTCGGCGCGCAGCTCGGCTTGCCGCAGGCGTCGATCTCGCTGGCGCAGAACGCATTCGCCGCGGGTTCGGGCAATTTCCCGAGCCAGGTCGACAGCGTGCGCGACACGATCCAGGAACTCGGTAGCTTCACCAACGCTTCTCCGAGTGAGATCGGCGAGCAGCAGCGCACGACCGAGAACTTCATCAGCGACATCGTACGTCAGAGCCGCGAACAGGCTGAGGAGTCGCAGGGCGGCGGGGTACGCGGTACGAAGGGCCAGGGCTGGTTGATGGCCATGGCAAAGGCTCTCGGTGCGCAACTCGATAAACTGGGTGCCGAAATGGAGGACATGGCTGGACGAATCACCAAAGATACGCCGAGCCTCTCCGCCGAATTCAGCGTCGTCTCGCAGCAGTTCAATATGTTGATGAGTGCTACGACCAACGCCATCAAGACAGTCGGCGAAGCGATGGGCAACGCCGCTCGTAAGAACTAACAATCCAAACGCGTGACCAGGCTCGCCTGGTCACGCATCCTTTTTGACGATTTACGAGAATCGATGTATAGACTTGGTAGCGCAATTGAGGATGCTACAATGAAGATGGTCTTGATGTTTGCCCTGGTGGCGATGCTCGGCACCCCGGCGGTGGCACAGGTCGACCCGGCAACCGTCGGACTAAGCCAGGTTCTCCGTGCACAAAACGAAGGTTATGCTGATCGTGCACGTGGGCGCACAGCTACTGCGCGCCCATCGCCGGCCCGGGTGAAGTATCTTTGTACGCAGCGCTTACCTAGCTTTCGCGCGCAGTACGGCGCGAACAACGCCGACGTAGTTGAATTGGCTGGCCTGTGTCGCCGGGCGGGCTATTGATCGGCATTGAGAAGGCGTTCGGATCGTGATCGTCCGTACAACGAAGCTCGGCATGACTCTGTTCTTCGCATACATCGCAACGCCTGCGGCTGCGCAGATCGACACGAGCGCGATCGTTCAGGGACAGCTGACACGGTCGATGATGGATGGCCATGCCGAGCGCTCAGGACGCACATCGCGCACAGGACCTAGCCCCGCCGAGATCCGGCAAACATGCACCGTCGATATTAGCGTGTATATCAAGCGCCATGGCCAAGGCGACTCCCGCGTGCAGCGGCTCAAGCCCATGTGCCGTCGCGCCGGATACTGAAACGGTTGGCCGGGGGCGATCATGCGTGCCGTTTCCGCAATTTTGATCGCAGCACTCGGTTCGGTCTTTCTTGCCTCGCCCGCCGCCGCGCAACTTGATCCGGGCACGGTGGCGCAGGGCCAGATACTCGGGGCCATGAACCAAGGATACGCAGATCGTGCGCGCGGCAAAGTTGCTCGCCCTCGCACGTCGGCCGCTCGCATGGCAGTTATCTGCACAAAGCAGCTACCTAGCGCGCGCGCGCAATACGGGGCTGACAACGCCGACGTCGTCCAATTGAGCCGTCTGTGTCGTCGGGCCGGCTACTAAGCTGCGCTCGTGCCGATCATCAGGCTCGGGAGGCGGAAGGAAAACGCAATGAAAGCCCGGCAGCCAGCTCTTATTATCGCATTTTGTCTGAATCCTCTGCTGTCCCTGTCTCCCGCGACAGCGCAGATGGATACAACGAGCCAAGCTCAGGGCATGATCCTGATGGGGCAGAATCAGGGTTACATCGATCGTGCGCGAGCGCGCGCAGACACGCCGCGCGCGGCTGCATCGGAAATGGCGACCATCTGCACGAAGGGCTTGCCGAATTACCGTCAGCAATATGGTGCCGACCATCCAGACGTTCGGGTGGTCGAGCAAAGTTGCCGCCGGGCAGGTTATTGAGCTGCGCCATGCGCTACCGTCATATCGCTCGCGCCGCCGTCCAGCCGTTTGCGCTCGTTGCCATGCCCGCAACCGCGCAGATCGACATGGGTGCGATCGTTCAGGGCCAACTCTCGCGGTCGATGATGGACGGCCATGCCGAGCGTGATCGCGGCACGCGTGCAGCGAGAGGCAACGCACGCACCGCGACCATCTGCACCGACTATCTTCCGGTCTATCGCAAGCGATATGGCGACGATCATCTCAAGATGCAGAAGATGAAGGCCATGTGCCGCCGTCTGGGCTATCGATCCGACGCCGAACCACCCCCTGCCCCACGCCCCCGCAAGCTCAATCGGTCGGGTAGAACAGCAACCCCGCCAGCACCGCCAGCTCGCGCATCCCGTCCAGCTCCAGCTTGCGCGCGACATTGGCCAGATGCACCCGCACCGTATTCTCCGACATCAGCATCAGCGTCGCGATATCGCGATTGGCACGCCCCCAGCCCAGAAACCGCACGCAGGTCAGCTCGGTCGGCGTCAGCTTGAGCAGCGCATCGCGATGCCGGGCAGGCACGCGCGCCGCCTCGACGATATGCTCGCCCAGCGTCACCGGGGCGGGCGCGCCCGGCTGCGCATCGGCGCGGCGCAGCAGCTCGGCGATCGCCGCGATCCGCTCGTCCTCGGTCGCAGTGGCGGTCGTCACGGCGCACTCCCCTGCGCCGCGAACGCGCGGAGCAGCGCGCGCAGCGCCTCGGGCCGGGTGGCGACGTCATGCACGATCGCGGCGACATAGCTGCCCAGCAGCAGCAGGATCAGCGCGGTCGACGCGAATGCCTTGAGCGACATCGACAGCGTGAACACGTTGAGTTGCTGCGCGAAACGGTTGATGAGCCCCAGGCACAGGTCGATCAGGAACAACGCGCTCAGCACCGGCGCCGCGAACAAGGTGGCGAGCACCATCAGCCGCCCGAACTCGCCCTCGAACAGCACCAAAGTCGCGGCGTCTAGCCGCGGCATCGGCGCGGCGATCGGCCAGATCGCATAGCTTTGCACCACCACCTGCACGACCATGCTCAGCCCGCCGGAGAACAGGAACACCACGCTCGCCAGCCGTCCCAGGAACGCACCATTCAGCGAGGTCTGGTTGCCGGACAGCGGATCGACGACCTGCGCCAGCGTCGCGCCGACCTTGGCATCGATGATCTCGCCCGCGCCCTGCAACGCCCACAACACCGATCCGAAAAAGAAACCGATCGTCAGCCCGACCAGCACCTCCTTGGCGATCAGCCCGGCCCATTGCTGCGGCGCCAGCGCGGAGACGAGCAGCGGCGGCTGGATCATCAGCGAGATCACGCCCATCGCGACGAAGATCGAGTTGCGGACCATTGCCGGCACCGTCTCGGTCGAGAACATCGGGAGCAGCAGGAACGTCGCCGCCACCCGCGCGGTCGCAACGCCGAGCAATAGGACCTGATCGGCCCAGCCGTTCATAGCGGGCCGTTCATCGGGCGATCAGCGCCGGAAATTGCGTGAACACCCGGTCGCCGAACCGGTACAAAGATCCGCCGAGTAGCGAGGCGGTGACGAACAGCGTCAGCACGATCGCGAAGAACTTGATCGTGTATTGCAGCGTCTGTTCCTGGATCTGCGTCGCGGCCTGCACCACCGCCACCAGCAGCCCCGCGACCGCCGCGACGACGATCGGCGGCGCCGACAGGATCAGCACCAGCCACAGCGCGTCATAGGTCAGCTGGACGAAATCGGCGTTCATGCGGCTGTTCCCCTCATGCGTAGGACAGCACGAGGCCGTGCGCCAGCTTCACCCACCCGTCGACCAGCACGAACAGCAACAGCTTAAACGGCAACGAGATCGTCGTCGGCGATAGCATCATCATCCCCATCGCCAGCAGGATGTTCGAGATGACGAGGTCGATGACCAGGAACGGCAGGAAGATCAGGAATCCGATCTGGAACGCCGCGCTCAGCTCGCGCACCACGAACGACGGGATCACCACCACGAAGTCGCGGTCGGTCATCTGTTGCGCACGCTGCGGATCGCCGACCCGCTCGGCAGTGCGTAGGAAGAAGCGCCGCTCGCGCGCGTCGGAATGCTTCAGCAGGAAATCACGCAGCGGCTCCTTGGCGGCGGTCGCGGCATTGACCATCGTCGTGGTCGATCCCATCACGCTGCCTTGCTGCGTCTGCATCACCTGATCGGCGACGATCGCGTCCTGCATCCGTTGGCCGACCGGATACATGACGTACAACGTCAGGACCAGCGCGAGGCCGTTGAGCACGATATTAGGCGGCACCTGCTGCAGCCCCAGCGCATTGCGCAACAGGCTGAGCGTCACGACGATCTTGGTGAAGGACGTGACCATCACCGCGAAGAACGGCGCGATCGCCAGCGCGACGACGACGACCAGCGCGGAGCCGGGCGTGAAGGTGGACAGGTCCATGCCTCAGCGATCTCCGTGCCGTGCCGTGACGATCACGCCGAAACCGTCACCGATCGCAACCAGCTCGCCGGTGCCGATCGTCGCGCCGCCGCTCAGGATCCGCACCGCCAACGTCTCGCCGGTGGCGGGCAGCGGCAACACGCTGCCTGCCCCCAGCGTCGCGAGATCGCCCGCAGGCAGCGTGCCGCCGTCGAGCGCGAAGGTCAGGCGGACCGGAATGTCGGTGGGTGCCCCGGTCGGCGCGGCGTCGGGCTCGGTCGTCGGGTCGATCGGAGCCGTGGCGTCTTCCTGCACGATAATCCTTCCCTGTCTGGGGTCGAGGTGCGCGGCGCGGGTCAGCGCGCCACAGCGCAATTGGGTCCGCAACGGCGCGAGGCCGAGCAGCAGCAGATCGCCGGTCGCCAGCGTCGCCGCGCGCGCGGCGGCCAGCGCCGGGCCGGTGATCGTCGCGCGCCACGCGAGCGGCACCGCCGCCAGCGCGGCGGGGTCGAGCGGCGGCGCGGTCAGCGGATCGGGCGCGAGCGGAAGGCCGGGCGGCACCGCCACCAGCAGCCGGATCGTCGTCGCCTCACCGCGCACCGCGTCAAGATGCAGCACGAACCGGTCGTCCGCCGCCGCGTCGGCCACGCCGACCGGCTGGAGCGCGCCGCCGATCACCGCCTCCAGCGCGGCAACCAGCGGCTCGATCGGGTCGAGCAGCGCCGCTGCCGACACCGCATCCTGCAAGGTCGTCGGCGATACAGCCGCGCCGTCGACGATCAGCGGCGCGACCGCCACCTCGCCGGCCGGCGTTGCGAAGCGCAGCCAGCCCGGCGCGCCGTCCCGCTCGTCATCGGTCGCCGCGCGCGCCTCGGTCCGCCACACGCCGACGCGGCGGCGGTTGAGCGATCCCACCAGCCGCAATTGCGTCTCCGCATGATCGGGCGCGATCCGCCGCAGCCGCGCCGCCAGCGCGCCGCTCACGGCGTCACCGTGATGCCGTCGGCCAGCGGCGCAGCGTCGCTGCCCCAGTTGCGGAGCAGGCTCACCGATCCGGCCGACACGCCGATCAGCATCAGCTCGCCCTGCGCCTCGACCAGCAGCAGCCGCTCGCGCTGCCCGATCGGCAACGCGCGGACGAACCTTAGCTGGCGGTCGGCATCGCCGCCGCGCTCAAACCCGCGATCCTGCCAGCGCTTGAGCGTGCGCAGCGTCACGAACGCCAGCCCCAGCACGATCGCCAGCGCGATCACCATTCCCAGCAATCCGGTCAACGCGGTGCCGATCGTCGAATCCATTACGCCACTCCCTCAAGATCGACCGGCTCGGCCACGACACCGTCGTCGCGGGCCTTCTGCGCCCACAGCACGATCTGCGCGATCGCATCGAACATGTCGCGCGGGATCACCGCATCCACTTGACCATCCTCGTAAAGTCCGCGCGCGACGGGAACATGACGGACGATCGGCACCCCGGCCTCGACCGCGGCGGCGCGCATCGCCTGCGCCAGCGGCCCCTCGCCCTTGGCGGTCATCACCGGCACCGGGCAGCGCTCCGCGTCATAGTCCAGCGCGATCGCGATATGCGTCGGGTTCACGACCAGCACACTGGCCCCGCGCGCCGCGCCGATCGCATTCTGGTTCGCCCATTCCTCGTGCAGTTGCCGACGGTTCGACTTGATGAGGGGGTTGCCCTCATTCTCCTTCGATTCCTCGCGGATGTCGCGCAGGCTCATGCGCAGCTTCTTGATGTAGCGGTGCCGCTGCCACGCCATGTCGAGCACAGCGACGAACAGGAACACCCCGAACGTCCACATCAGCGCGTCGCGCACGACCCGGCCGGAGGACATCAGCGCCGCACCCGCCGCCGCGCGCCCGTCGGTCGCGCCCGAGGCGAGCCATGCCGGCCCGGCCCCGCCGAAGATCGCCGGCATCGCGCCCTTGAACACCAGCCACATCACCGCGACGATCAGCAGCGCCTTGGCGAGCGTCTTGAGTAGCTCGCCGAGATTGTCGATGCTGAACATCTTCTTGATGCCCTCGATCGGGTTCAGCTTGTCGAGCCCGGGCTTGACCTTGTCGAGCGTGAAGACACCCCCCGCCTGGAGGAATTCGGACAGGACGCCCGCGATCGCCGGCGGTATCAGCGCCGCCGCGGTGATGAACAGCAACGCCCCGGCCGCGCTCCAGCCGAGATCGACCGCGACCGGCGCGAACGGCCGCCCCGCCGCGACCGCGACGAACGTATCCTCGAACAGCCCCACCAATCGCGTTCCCGCGACGCTGACGCCGAACAGGAACACCAACGCCCAGACGAACAACGTCACCGTTGCGGTCACGTCTTTCGATTTGGCGACGTCGCCCTTCTTCCGGGCATCGGCCAGCCGCTTGGGGGTAGGCTGTTCGGTCTTGTCGCCGCCGTTATTCTGTTCCGCCACGCACCGCTCCGCTCACGACGGCGTCGCCTACCCCGATGAAGGAGCGGACACGCGTCGGCCATCGCCGGCAACGTCGGTCCCCGCCAGCATGACGGAGGTGTCGGTTCGCCGCAGGACCCATTCCACGTGTCGAACTGATGCGAACTTATTAACCCATGATGCGGATGAGTGGCAAATGATGGCAGGATTACGGCAGCTCTAGCCAGTAATCGATTAAACCCGAGCTATTCAGCCGATTATTACGTCAGCGGAACCATGTAAACGGTTCCAACATGGTTAATTTTCATGGACTAACCGTGCCGAACAAACGTTCAGCCGTGCCTTTTTGTAAGAAATGTCCGGTTACGATCCAGTCGTCGGATAGCTACTTATTAAGCCGCAACGACGGTGCCGCAGGACCCCCACGGACGTCGACCTTTCACGAACAGCACACCGGCGATGTCGGTGTTGCGCCAGACGGAGAGGCCGATTGATGGCGATGCGAATGCAAATGTCGACGGGCGCGATGCTGGCTTTCATGCTGGCGGCCCCCCAGCCGGCTATGGCGACTTCCTGTGGAGGCATGGCGCTGGATCCCCGCTTCCGCGAGGCGGTGGCGCTGTGCGGCGACGCCCCCGGCACGCGTGGCGCAGACGCGCCCGCCGCTGCTCTTTCCTCCCCGACGCAGGCGACCGCCGAGCAATCGGCAGCGACGTCAGAATCGATGACGGCGCGCGCGGTTTCGATCGCGATGCCCGGCAACCGCCGCGTCGCATCGATCCGCGCGACCCGCGGCAACGCGCGACGTCCTACCGCCGCCCCTACCCCGCTCGTCGCCGCGATCAGCCGCAAGTACCGGATCAACCCGCACTTGTTCGCCTCGATGATGCGGCAGGAATCGGGCGGCCGCATGGATGCGGTGTCCGGCAAGGGCGCGCTCGGGCTCATGCAGGTGATGCCCGCGACCGCGCGCAGCGTCGGCGTGTCCGATCCGAAGGCGATGCTCACCAACCCGGTGCTCGCGATGTCGGCGGGCGCGGTCTATCTCAAGCAATTGCAGGCCAAGTTCGGCAACGACGTGCCGCTGGTGCTCGCCGCCTATAACGCCGGGCCGGGTGCGGTGATGAAGGCTGGCCGCCGCATCCCGAAATACCGCGAGACGCAAGGCTATGTCGGCGCGATCATGCAGCGCTGGCAGCGCACGCGGCAGGGGCGCTGAGCGATGAGCGTCGAACGCTATTTCCAGTCCGCCGGGCTGGCCCCGCGGCTGTCGCTCTCCGCGCGCTTCTCCGATCTCGGGCTGGTCGCGGTGCTGGTCGCGATCGTCGCGCTGCTGTTCCTGCCGCTGCCGATCGTGATCGTCGACATGCTGGTCGCGATCAACATCACGGTCGGGGTCATGCTGTTGCTGACCACGCTTTACATCCGCGGCCCGCTCGACTTCTCGTCCTTTCCGTCGGTGCTGCTGGTCAGCACGCTCTTCCGGCTCGCGCTGTCGATCACGACGACACGGCTGATCCTCAGCGAAGGGCATGGCGGGCACATCATCCAGACCTTCGGGCAGCTGATGGCGGCGGGCAACGTCGTCGTCGGGCTGGTGATGTTCCTCATCATCACCGTCGTGCAGTTCATCGTCATCGCCAAAGGCGCGGAACGCGTCGCCGAGGTCGCAGCGCGCTTCAGCCTCGATTCGATGCCCGGCAAGCAATTGTCGATCGACAGCGACCTGCGCTCGGGGCTGATCGACAAGGACGAGGCGCGCCGCCGCCGCCGCGTGCTCGAGCTGGAAAGCAAGCTGCACGGCAGCCTCGACGGCGCGATGAAGTTCGTGAAGGGCGATGCGATCGCCTCGATCGTGATCGTCGTGGTCAACCTGATCGGCGGCCTCGCGATCGGCGTCATGCAACAGGGTATGGAAGTGGGGGCGGCCACCCACAAATATTCGATCCTGACGATCGGCGAGGGGCTGGTCGCGCAGATTCCGGCGCTGCTCGGCGCGATGGCGGCGGGGCTGATGGTCACGCGCTCGATCGACGAGGAGCAGGATGCCAACCTCGGCCACGCGATCCAGCGCCAGCTGACCGCGCAGCCGCGCGTGCTGCTGGTGGTCGGCGTGATCGCGCTCGCCTTCGCGATGATCCCCGGCTTCCCGACCGGCACGTTTGTCCTGCTCGGGCTGGTGCTGATGCTGGCGGGGGCGTCGCTCCACCCGCGGCTGCGCCCGCACGTCCTGCGCCACGCCGGTCCGCTCCGGCGCGTGATGTCGCGCGGCCGCGAGGCACCGCGCCCGCTGACGCTCGCTGCCGAGCCTGCCGCACCGCGCCCGGTGCTCCCGCTGCTGCTGCAACTCAGCGGCCCGCGCCCGCCCGCCGACGAGGAGGCCGCGCTCGCCGCAGCGCTGCGCGCGATGCTCGAACAATTGCAGCATCGCTCGGGCGTGCCGCTCCCGCGCGTTGCGATCCATTTCGTCGCGCCGGACGGCCCGCGCGCCTGGCAGTTGCTCGCCTATGAGCTGCCGGTCGGTGAAGGCGCGTGGACCGGCACCGACGACGCGGTCGCGGGCATCGCCGCGCTGATGCGCCGCCATCTGCCGCGCTTCCTCGGCGTGCAGGAGGCGGTGACGCTGCTCAACCGCATCGGCGAGGACTATCCGGAGGTCGTCAAGGAAGCGGTCCGCGCGCTGCCCGCGCCGCGCATCGCCGACGTGCTGCGCCGCCTCGCCGCCGAGGAAGTGTCGCTGCGCAACATGCGCGACGTGCTCGAGGCGCTGACCGAGGCGGCCGCGCAGGAGCGCGACGTGCCGCGGATCGCTGACCTCACCCGCGTTTCGATCAAGCGCTACCTGCTCGAACGCGCGCAGCGTGACGGACAGGTCCATGCGTTGGTCATCGCGCCCGAGCTGGAAACCGCGGTGCGGGACGCGGTGCGGCTGGTCGACGGCGAGGAACGCGTCGCGCTCCCGCCGGAGGTCGCGCGCCGGGTAATCGAGACGATCGTCGCCGCGGTCGAACAGACGCAGGCGAGCGTGATCGTCACCGCCTTCGAGGTGCGCCGCAGCTTGCGTCACCTGCTCGAACCCGAGCTGTTCGAAATGCCGGTGATGGCCTTCAACGAACTGACTTCGAACGCTTCTATCACGATCGTCGGCCAGATCGGCCTGCCGCCGGGCGTCCTGCCCGCGCAGCCCGCGCTCGTCGGCTCGGAAGGATAATAAAGGCATATGTGGATGGGTGTGAAACGATCCGGTGTGACGGCATTAGCGATGGCGCTGGCGGGAACGACGGCGGTCCCCGCGATCGCCGCGGCGCAGTCGCGCGGCGGGACCGCGACGGTGTCGATCACCGCGCGCGATCAACCGGTCGCGGCGTTTCTGCGCGACCTATTCGGGCGCATCGGCCGCCCCGTCATCACCAGCCCGAACCTGACCGGCACCGTCAACGGCGTCTTCTCGGGCCCGGTCGACCGGATCTACCGCGACATCTCGCGCGCCTTCAACCTCGTCAGCTATGACGACGGCGCAGCGCTCTACGTCTACACCACCAACGAACTGGGCGTGCAGACCATTCAGACCGCCGACGGGGCGCGCATCCTCGCCCGTGTCCGCGCATTGCGGCTGCTGAACGACCGTAACACGCTGCGCGCCGCCGCCGACGGCACCTTGGTCGCCAGCGGCACGCCGCGCTTCATCGAACAGGTGACCGCGCTCGCCCGCACGGGCGCGACCGCCACCGCCGCGACAACGCCGGGCGCGCGCCCGCTGCCCGGCTATGGCGGCGCGCTGCCCGCGAATGCGCCGGTCCAGCCGCTCGAATTCCGCGTCTTCTACCTTCGCTATGCACAGGCGCAGGACACGACCGTCTATTCGGGGCAGCAGCAGCTTACCGTCCCCGGCCTGGCGACGATCCTCCAGAACCTGGTGCTCGACCAGCGCCCCGGCGGCAGCGCGTCGCCCAATGCGCCGCAGTTCGGCGCGCGGCTCGTCCGGCAGAGCCAGCCGCGGCTCAAGGGCTTCGGCTTCGATGCGGTGCAACCGAACGGACAGCAGACGCCGCGGCTCGGCCTGCCGCTCGGCGGCGCCTATCCGCAGGGCGACAGCGACGTGCTCGGCGGCCCGGTGGCCGGCGGCGGCGATCTTGTCGCGCCGCTCACGCAGGACGTCGTCCGCATCGAGCCCAGCCCGCAGCTCAACGCGGTGATCGTCCGCGACGTGCCCGAGCGGATGGCCTCCTACGATTCGCTGATCCGCGCGCTCGATGTCGAGCCGCAGGTCGTGGAGGTCGACGCGACGATCATCGACATCGACACCACCAAGCTGCGCAACCTCGGTATCAACTGGCGGTTCGGCTCGGGCGGGTTCGGCGCGCTGTTCGGCAGCGGCGACAGCGACAGCGACGGCCGCCTCAACCGCACCGGTGGCGACCGTCGCGGCAACGTCGACAACATCACCCCCTCCGCGCAGGGCGGCGTGATCTCGGCGATCATCGGCAATAGCCGCGAGTTCATCGGCCGGCTGCAGGCGCTGGAGCGCAAGAACGTCGCCCGCGTCGTCGCGCGGCCGCAGGTGATGACGCTGTCGAACGTCGAGGCATTGTTCGACCGCACCCGCACCTTTTACGTCCGCGTCGCCGGGCGGCAGGAGGTCGACCTGTTCAACGTCACCGCCGGCACGGTCATGCGCGTGACCCCCAACGTCTTCCGCGACCACGACCAGACCCGCATCCGCGTTCGGGTCGCGATCGAGGACGGCGCGATCACCTCCGACCGTGTCGACGGGCTGCCGGTGGTCGACCGCGCCAGCGTCACCAACCAGACGATGGTGCAGGACGGCCAGAGCCTGTTACTCGGCGGGATGACCGTCGATCAGGACAGCGACGTCGAATACAAGATCCCGCTGCTCGGCGACATTCCGATCCTCGGCAATTTGTTCAAGTCGCGCTCGCGCTCGCGCGGGCGGATCGAGCGGCTGTTCCTGATCTCGCCGCGCGTCGTCGACGTCGGCACCAACGCCAGCACCGCGACGATGACCGTTCCCGCCCAACCGGTCCGCCCCGTCGCTTCCGCGCCGCTGGTCCCCGGCACGCGCGCCGCGACGCCGCCGGCTGCGAGTACGAGCCGACCATGACCGACACCGCCGTCCTGCGCGTCCTCACCGGACGCCTGTCCGGAACCGAGAAGCGGCTGCCTCCGCGCGGGCGCGTCTCGATCGGGCACGAATTCTGGCAGGACGTGGTGATCCGCGATCCCGCCACCAAAGGTGTCGCGGTCGAGCTGGAGCGCGACGGCGAGGCCGCGCAGCTGACCGTGCTCAGCGGCAGCGCGACGCTGCTCGGCTCGCCGGTCGAGGCCGGCGGCACCTCGTTGCTGCCGCCGTACGTCCCCTTCGCGATCGGCGGGGTCGCGCTCGCCTGGGGTGAGCCGGACAGCGAACGCTGGGCCGAGGCGGGGCAGCTCGCCGACACCCAGCCCGCGCCTCCCGAACTGCCCGAGCCGGTCGCCGATCGCGCGCTCGCCGCGCTGGGCGATGCACGGACGCAGCTCGGCCGGATCGGCGGCAACCGCCGCGTCGTCACGATCGCGGGCATCGCGCTCGCGGTGCTGCTGCTCGTACTGGTGATGCCGACCGCGGTCGCCGGGCTCGGGCTGTTCGGCACCAACGAAAGCCGCGCCGAACGCGCGCTGGCGCAGGCCGGGCTGACGCAATTGCGCGTCGCCGCGCGCCCGGACGGCGATGGCGTGCTGGTCGAGGGGTTCGTCACCAGCGCCGCCGCGCGCGATAAGGCCGAGCAGGCGCTCGCCGCGCACGACATCCCCGCCGAGCTGCGCATCCGCACCACCGCCGATCTCGCCGCCGCCTCCGCGGACGTCGCACGGTTACAGAACATCCGCGCCGCCGCGCGCCCGCTGGGCCTGCGCGTCGTCGAGCTTCGCACCGTGCCCGTCACCGAGGCGCAGCGCACGCGGCTGATCACGGCGATCCGCAGCGACGTGCCCGGCATCCGCCAGCTGCGCGTCCGCGGCGACCTGCCGCCCGACGAGGAGGTTGCGGTGCGCAGCGTGTCGGACGCCACCAAGAAGGTCTCGACCGTCGTCGCAGGCGACCCGTCGTACATCCAGACCGTCGACGGGGCGCGCTATTTCAGCGGCGCGCTGCTGCCCAGCGGGCATCGGCTGGTCGCGATCCAGGGTAACATGGTCGTCCTCGACAAGGGCGGCCGACAGACACGCGTAACTTTTTGATTGTGAAGCAAGAAGGAGCAAGGTGATGAGCGATATGACCGTTACGACCGGCCTCACCACGATGGCCACCGCCCCGCTGAACAACCAGCGCCCGCACGGCACCTCGGGTAGTTGGTTCGAGGCATTGTCGGACGCCTGGGGCGCAACGCTCGACCGCCAGGCCGGCAAGCTCGACACGCTGTCGCAGCAGCTCGGCGCGGGCGGGCAGGACAACCCCTCGCAGATCACCGAACTGACCGCCGAGGCGATGCGCATGTCGTTCCTGTCGAACAGCTCGTCCAGCTCGCTCGACAGCGTCGGCAAGGCGCTCGAGACGATGGCGCGCAAGGGCTAAGACGGGAGAGCCGCAATGACGATCGATCCGATCGCGGCGGGCGGCATGGGCGTGTCGGTCGACACGCCCGGCGTCAGCCAGATGGGGCCGGGCGCAAGCCTGGCCGATATGACCGGCTTTCAGGGCGCGCTCGGCGCCGCGGGCGTCCAACCGGCGATGTCGGTCGGCAGCCCGGACGCGCTCGCCCCGGCGATGAAGGCGATGCTGGGGCAGATCGAGAAGGTGAACGGCGAGGCGAAGTCGGTCGGCGAGATCGCGCGCGCCGCGCAGGCGGGTGGCGCGGACATGACGCCGGGCGAGGTCGTCAACCTGACGATGAAATGCCACGAATTCATGTTCCACTGCCAATTGTCGTCCTCGATCGCGAACCGCACGTCGGACGGCATCCAGCAGCTGTTCCGCCAGCAATCGTGACCCGGGAATTATGATGATGCGCGCCCCCCCGCTCGCCGCGATCGGCGCCTTGCTGCTGCTTGCGGCGTGCGGGCGTGCGGAGCTGTATTCCAAGCTTACCGAGCCGCAGGCCAATGAGATGGTCGCGGTGCTGCAAAGCGCCGGGATCACCGCCGACAAGGAAGAGGCCGGCGAGAACCAGTGGAAGATCTCGACCGCGAAAGGCGATTTCCCGCGCGCGATCGAGCTGCTCCATGCGCAGGGCTATCCGCGTGAGGAATTCCAGTCGCTCGGCACGCTCTTCCCCAAGAAGGGCGTGCTGTCTTCGCCGACCGAGGAGCGCGCCCGGCTGACCTTCGGGATGCAGCAGGAACTCCAGCAGACGATCACCCAGATCGACGGCGTGGTCGCCGCCCGCGTCCACCTTGCGCTGCCCGAGGCGCAACCGCTGGCAGAGACGCCGCCGCCCGCCTCGGCGTCGGTGTTCGTCAAATACCGCTCCGGCACCGCGATCGATCAGCAGATCGGGAAGATCAAGGCGCTGGTCGTCAATGCGGTCGAGGGACTGAAGTACGAGCGCGTCACGGTCGAGACCTTCCCCGCCGAACCGATGCGGCTGGTCGCGCCGCAGCGGGCCGAGAGCGGCGTGTCCGCGACGGTGATCGGCGGGATCGTCGCGCTGCTCCTGCTCGTCGCCGCGTTGCTCGGCTATCCGGCGTTCCGGCGCTGGAACCAGCGGCGGCGCGCGATCGTGCCGCAGGTGCGGCCATGAGCGCGTCCGCCCGCGCCGCGCTCGCCGCGCTCGGCCGTGACCTCGGCGGCGTCGCGGCCCCGCGCAAGCGTGCGCTCACCGAGCCCAATGCCCCCGCGGTCCGGTGGGAGGAACTCGCGTTGGTCCCCGACTGGCTGCGCCGGGACGAGGGCACGCGTGACACGCTCGCGCGCCGCGTCGCTGCTTTGGCGCTCGCCGACGAACTCGCGCGCTCGATCGACGGCGCGTGGCTCGGCACGCTCGCCGAGGTGGCGGGCAGCGCCGCGATCGATCATGCCATCGCGCACGCCGATACCGGGCTGCCGCAATGCGCCTGGGTCGAGGCGGAGGCGCTCGCCCCACTCGGCCACGCAATTCTGCGCCGCGCGCTCCCGCTCGGGCTGCGCAGCATCCTGCCCCCCGCCCCCGATTTCCCGCTCGCGCTCACCGCCTCCGAGGCGCGCGCGCTGGTGGCCGCGGCATGAGCTACACGATTCTTGCCGTCGATCGCTTCGCGACGCTGCTCGCCGACGATCCGCTCGTCCGCGCCGGCGACATCGCACCGTTGCGCGATGCGCTCGCGCTGCTCGCCCACGCGCGTGACCTGCACGACACCCGCGCCGCCGCGGTCGACGCCGCCACCGCGCAGGGCCATGCCGAGGGCCACGCCGCCGGCTATCGCGACGGCCGTGCGGCAGGCGAAGCCGCCGGCGCGGCATTGCTCGCCGAGATCGCCGCACGCGATCAGGCACGCGACGCCGGTCGCGCGCAAGAGATCGCACGGCTCGCGCTCGAGGTCGTCCGCCGCATCGCGGGCGAGATCGGCCCCGCCCACACCGTCGCCGCGCTCGCCGCCCGCGCCGCCGAGGCGGTCGCCGCCCCTGCCGAGACCACAATTCGCATCGCACCCCCCGCCGTCGCTGCGACCGAAGCGCGGCTCGCGCACGCCGCAGGATTGCGGGTCGTCACCGACACCACGCTCGACGCGACCGAGTGCGTGATCGAAACCCCGCTCGGCCGCGCGCGCGCCGGGCTCGACGTGCAACTCGCGCAGATTGCCGCCGCCTGGGGATTGCAGAACGGGGCCGGCGATGCTGCGTGACGATGCCGCGCTGGTCGACCGGCTGATCGCCGGGCTGGACGGCGCACGGACGCTCGACCGGCGCGGACGGATCGTCGAGATCCTTGGCACCACGCTCAAGGTCACTGGGATCGCCGCGCGGATCGGCGAAGCGTGTGAGGTGGTCGAACCCGGCACCGGCCATGTCGTGCCCGTCGAGGTCGTCGGGATCGCCGGCAACGCCACCGTGCTCACCCCGCTGGGCGACGTTCGCGGGCTGTCGGTCGATGCCGAGGTGATCGTGCGCAGCGGCGACGATCGGGTGGCTTATGGCGACGCGCTGCTCGGCCGCGTGCTCGACGCGCGCGGCACCCCGATCGACGATCACGGCCCACTGCCCGCCGGCCTGCCGCGTCGCGCGCTCCACGCCCCCGCCCCCAATCCGATGCGCCGCCGGCTGATCGATGCGACGCTCCCGACCGGCGTGCGCGCGATCGACACCTTGCTCACGCTCGGCCGCGGGCAGCGCATGGGCGTGTTCGCCGCGGCGGGCGGCGGCAAGTCGACGCTGCTCGGCTCGATCGCGCGCTTCGCCGCCGCCGACGTCATCGTCATCGCGCTGATCGGCGAGCGTGGACGCGAGGTCCGCGAGTTCATCGAGGATGCGCTGGGGCCGGACGGGCTGGCGCGCGCGGTGATCGTCTGCGCCACCTCCGATCGCGCCGCGATGGAGCGCGTGCGCGCCGCCTATCAGGCGACCGCGATCGCTGAGGGGTTTCGCGAACAGGGCCGCGACGTCCTGCTGCTGATGGACTCGGTTACCCGCTTCGCGCGCGCCTTGCGCGAGATCGGGCTGGCGGCGGGCGAGCCGGCGGTGCGCCGCGGCTTCCCGCCCTCGGTCTTCGCCGAGCTGCCGCGGCTGTTCGAGCGCGCCGGCACCGACGAGACCGGCTCGATCACCGCGATCTACACCGTGCTGCTCGAGGATGAGGACGAGGGCGATCCGGTCGGCGAGGAAGTGCGCTCGATTCTCGACGGCCACATCCTGCTGTCGCGCAAGCTGGGCGCGGCGGGCCATTATCCCGCGATCGACGTGCTCGGCAGCCTCTCCCGCCTCTTCCCGCGGCTGGCCACCCCCGATCACCGCGCCGCCGCCACGCGCGTCCGCGCCTTGCTCGCGAAACATGCCGAGATCGAATTCCTCGTGCAGGTCGGCGAATACAAGCCCGGCACCGACCCGCTCGCCGATCAGGCGATCGCGGCACGGCCGGAGATCGACGCGCTGCTCCGCCAGCCCCCGAACCGCAACGAGCCGCTCGACACCAGCCTGTTCCGCCTGCGGGCGATCGGCGGATGAGCCGCGCGAGCGATGCGCGTCGTCAGGCGACTCAGCTGCTGCGGCTGCGGCAGGTCCGCCTACAGGCCGCCGCCCGCGCGCTGGCCGAGGCGCGCGCGCAAGCCGACGCGGCACAGGACGCCGCGCGCCGCGCCGCCGACGCTGCCGCCACCGCCGCGCAGGCGCAGGCCGAGGCGCACGCGGCGCTCGCCGCCGATCCGGCCGAGGCCGAACGCCGGCTGGCGGTGCTCGACGCGGCGCTCTTTCGCCGCTCGGTCGCCGATCAAACTCGAAACGATGCCGACGCGGCCCGCCAAGCCGCCGAAGCGCAAGAACAGGCGCGCCGACGTGCCGCGATCGTCGCCCGCGCACGCCACGACCTGCTGGCCGAGCGCACCGCAACGCTCCGCCGCCGTGCGCATCTACGCAGCGACGAGCGCCAGCAACGCGACAGCGAGGATACCAGGAGGTTTAAATGACCAGCGTCTCCGCGACCCGCAGCACCCCGACCCGCGCCGCAGAGCCGCAACAGCGTCCCGGACAGGAACCGCGCGCCGACGACGTGCGCGCAATGGGTGACGCGTTCGCCCGTGCGCGCGCGAAGATGCAACCGGACGGCACCGCACCGCGCCCTGCGCCGGCGAAAACCGGCACCGGCAAGGACGCCCCGCGCACCCCCACCGGCACCGCGACCGGCGAAACCCGCGAGCGCACCGCCGCGCTGCCCACCGACGATCGCCACGCCGTCCACCGCGAGGAGGAACGCGATACCGGCGGCCAGTCGGGCGGCCAATCCTTTTCCGGGCAGCTCGCCGCGCCGGTCGTCGGGATACCCACGATGCCCGCCCCGCATGTCGATCCCAGCGCCTTCGCGCAGATGCTTGCGGACCTGTGGACGCGCGAGAACGGCAAGGGCGCGCGCGAAGTCTCGGTTCGCTTCGGGAAAGACGCCTGGCCGGCGACCGGCGCGCGACTCGTCCGCAACGCCGCAGGAACGCTCGACATTTCGTTGGAGGTAGCAAACGGCTCGGCCGACTACGCCGATCGCCTCCCAGGCCTCGCGCGCCATCTGCACGACGCCGGCATCGGCGTCGGCGCGCTCGCGGTGGCGGACTGAACCTAACCGTTTCGATTAGAGCCAACCTCGCCGCCGAACCCTATCGTCGCCCCCACGATCAGGGAGGTGACAATGCAGATCGGCCAGGCCAACGCGCTAAGTTCCACATCCCGCGCGACCACGCCGCTCCCATCGCTCCCGCTTCCGCCGACGACGCTCGGGACGATCGCACCGCTGGCAACCACCGCGGCCCGGATGCTCGCCAGCCCCGCCGCGCCCTCGTCACAGGATCCCGCCGAACTCCGCGCGCACGCCTTGCTCGCGCAGGACGTCTACAACGACACCGCCGCCCCGCCCGCCGGCTATCGCGTGGCCAGCGAAGCGGAACTGCGCGAGCTGAACCTCGATCCCTCGGTGCTGCAAGCCGGCGATTTCCGCGCCCGCGTCTATGCCGAGGGCAGCGGCGACGATACGCGCTACGTGATCGCGATGCGCGGGACACGCTTCGAAAGCCTCGCCGACTGGACGACCAATGCGCAACAGGCATTCGGTGCCGAATCCGCGCATTATCGCGCCGCGCTGTTGATCGGTGAGCGTATCGGGCGTTCCGAACTGGCGGATCAGGTGTCGTTCACCGGGCACTCGCTCGGTGGCGGGCTCGCCTCGGCCGCGGCGATCGCCGGCGGGCGACCCGCCGACACGTTCAACGCGTCGGGCCTTCACGACGCCACGATCGCGCAGGCCGATGCGATCCGCGCCACCAACGGCACGGCCACGCCGGCGTCGGTGCAGGCGTGGTATGTCGACGGCGAGATCCTGTCGGGCATCCAGGACGGCGGCGACCGCGTGATCGGCGGCGTGCTGGGCGGCATCCTGACCGGCGGGCCGGGCGGCGCGGCGGCGGGCGCGGTGTTGTTGGACCTGCCCGAAGCCTATGGTACGCGGCATGAGATGGAGGCCGTCGCGCCGGAGGGGTTGAATTGGTTCGAACGCAATCTCAGCCCGATGCTGCCGATCGACCGGCACAGCATGGATTGGGTGCTGTCGAGCCTGCCACGCTGACGCGCTGGCTGACCCTTGCCACGGCGCTGGCTATCGTGGTGCCGGCGACGGCCTGTTCGCGCCCCGCCCCCGCGGCGGCGCAGGGATGCAAGGGACGCGGCGCGACGATGAAGTTCGACGAACGACTGATCCTCAAGGCGGTCACCAACGGCCAGTCGGGGCGCGACATCGCCGCCGCGGTGTTCGCGGGCGATGTCGCCAGGGTCCGCGCGCTGGTGCAGGCCGACCCTGCCGTGCTCACCACCCACGTCCCGCCTGCCCGCTACCCCGATTTCCGGCCCGACGGCCAGGCCGGCGACCTGCTGTCGTTCGCCGTCGCGCGCTGTGACCCGGCGATGCGCGACGCGCTGCTCCAGCTTGGCGCGAAACCCGATGGCGCCATCCCCGGCCTGCCGCTCGACACCGCGATCGACGCGCATGATCTGGACGCGATGCGCGCTCTGCTCGCCGCCGGTGCCAGCCCCGATCCGCAGGGCGAGGATGTGGTCTGGCCGCTGCGCACCGCCGCGCGCGTTGCCGATCCCGCCGCCGCCAGGCTGCTGATCGCGCACAAGGCGAAGCTCGACCGGATCGACCCCACCGGTAGCGGCCCGTTGCAGGACGCGGTCGACATGGACTCGATGCAGGTCGCCGAGGTGCTGATCGAAGCGGGCGCGAACCCGTGGGCGGTCGGCGCGGGCGGCGCGCTGCCCGCCTACGGCATCGCGCAACCGCTGAAGCTGTCGTCCCCCGACGAGGAGGCCGCACGGCAGCGGCTCGAGGCGAAATTGCGCGCAAGCGGTGCCCCGTGGCCCCCGCCCGCCCCCGCCGACGTGAAGGCGGCGATCCGCGAACAGCGCTGGCCCCCCGCCGCGCTTGCCAAGGCCGGCGCGACACCGCCGCCGCGCGCCGTGGTGGAAACGCTGACCAAGCCGTCGCGCTAGGACGAAGGGCGTCCCGCCGCGACCGGCTTCAATCCGCGAACAGCCACGCTCGTGCCTCCTCGACGCTCTCGAACAGCGCGCAGCGTTCGTCGGCGATCCTCTTCGCCTGCATGCGGTGCAGCGCGCCCGAGAACACCAGCGCGATCCGCTTCGACGGCGAATCCGGGCGCACCATTTTCGCGAACTCGGCAGCGACGGTCTGCGGCACGACGTTCTTGCGCTTCATGTCGATCAACGTGCGCAACTGACCGTGGCGTGTCCCCTCGGTCACCATCCGCCGCAGCGTCGCCCCGACCTCCGCGGCGAAGCGCGCGGTGATCTCCGCATCCCAGTCGCCGGTCAGCGTCAGCTTCAGGAATTCTCCCGGCGCGTCGGCTTCGATATGGAACGTGGGTGGTGCCATGCCGCCCGATTACACGATAGTGCTTTCATAATAGTTTCAAGAACAAATAGGATAATTGCTCCATGATCCTGCGCAGCGATGAAACCGTCGACGTCGACGTGCCGGGCAGCGGGACGATGCGGATGCACCTCTTCCGTCCGATTGCCGAGGGGCGTTTCCCGGGGGTGCTGCTCTATTCGGAAATCTATCAGGTTACCGCGCCGATCCGGCGACTGGCGGCGATGCTGGCCGGCAACGGCTATGTCGTCGCCGTCCCCGAGGTCTACCATGAATATGAGCCCGCCGGCACGGTGCTTGCCTATGATACCACGGGGACCGAACGCGGCAACGCGCTGAAGATCACCAAGCCGGTCGCGTCCTTCGACGCCGACGCCACCGCCGCGATCGGCGCGCTGGCGGCGCATCCCGCGTGCACAGGCAGGCTGGCGACGTTCGGCGTCTGTCTGGGCGGGCATCTCGCGTGCCGCGCCGCGCTCGACCCGCGCGTCGCGGCTTCGGCGTGCTTCTACCCGACCGACATCCACTCGGGCACGCTCGGCGAAGGCCGCAGCGACGACACCCTCTCACGACTGGCGGAGCTGAAGGCCGAACTGATGCTCGTCTGGGGCCGGCAGGACCCACACGTCCCGCTCGACGGCCGCGCGGCGATCCGCGCGCGGCTGGAGGCGGTCGGTGCGTCCTACGAATGGCACGAATGGAACGCGCAGCACGCCTTCCTGCGCGACGAAGGCCCGCGCTACGACCCCGCGCTGTTCCTGCAGGCGATGCAGCAGACGCTCGCCTTCTTCCGCCGCACGATCGGGTAAGACACCCAGTTGCGAACCTCCCCGCGTCATTGCGAGCGCAGCGAAGCAATCCAGGGCCGGACCAGAACACCCTGGATTGCTTCGCTACGCTCGCAATGACGAATAAACGGCCGCCCGGCGCACGCTCCATCCATAGGAGGCCGACTACCGCGCCAGCCACCCTCCATCGACCGCCAGCACATGCCCCTGCACATAGGCCGCCGCGTCGGAGGCGAGGAACACCGCCGCCCCGCCCAGATCCCCCGGCGCACCCCAGCGCCCCGCCGGAATCCGCTCCACAATCGCGCGGTTGCGCTCGGGATCAGCCTGCAACGCCGCCGTATTGCTGGTCGCGATATAGCCCGGCGCGATCGCGTTGACCGTCACCTTGTGCTTCGCCCATTCGTTGGCGAGCAGCTTGGTCAGTCCGCCGACCCCGCTCTTGGCGGCGGTATAGCTCGGCACGCGGATGCCGCCCTGAAAGGTCAGCATTGAGGCGATGTTGATGATCCGCCCGCCCCCGGCGGCGATCATGTGCCGGCCGGCCGCCTGACACAGGAAGAACACCGCCTTTAGATTGGTGTCGATCACCGCATCCCAGTCTTCCTCGCTGAAGTCGACCGCATCGGCGCGGCGGATGATCCCGGCATTGTTGACGAGGATGTCGAGCCGCCCCAAAGCATCGAGCGTTTCCGCCACCACACGCGCGACCGGTTCGATCGTGGAAAGATCGGCATGGATCACCGCCGCACGCCGCCCCAGCGCGCGGATTTGCGCCGCCGTCTCCTCCGCCGCGGTGCGCCCGACGCACGCAACATCCGCCCCCGCCTGCGCCAGCGCCACCGCGATCGCCTGCCCGATCCCGGTGTTCGCGCCGGTGACGATCGCGACCCGACCACTCAGGTCGAACGGATGGCTCACCGCAGCTGACATATGTCGCATACGTCCATATCGTTATAATCCTGGTTCTCGCCCGCCATCGCCCAGATGAAGGTGTAGTTGCTGGTCCCCGCGCCCATGTGCACCGACCACGGCGGACTGATGACGACCTCCTCGTTATCGACGACGATATGCCGCAGGTCGTCGGGCCGCCCCATATAGTGGAAGACGCGATTGTCGTCCTCCAGATCAAAATAGAGATAGATCTCGCTGCGCCGCTCATGGACGTGCGGCGGCATCGTGTTCCACACCGATCCGGGCTTGAGCTGCGTCAGCCCCAGGCACAGCGACGCGCTGGCGCACAGATGCGGCAACACCAATTGGTAGATGGTACGGTCGTTCGACGTCTCCAGACTGCCGCGCTGCATCGGATTGGCATCATCCAGCGTCACCTTGCGCAACGGGAACGGCGCGTGCGCGGGCACGCTGAGCAGATAGAAGCGCGCCCCCTCGCCCGCAAACGTCACCTCCGACGACCCCATCGGCACGTACAACGCCTCGTAGCGCGCCAGCTCGAACACCTGCCCGTCGACCGTCACGCTCCCGGTGCCGCGCCCGATATTGACCACCCCCAGCTCGCGGCGTTCGAGCAACGGATGCCCCGTCGCGCTTTCCGGCTCGCTGTGCGTCGGCAGCGCCAGCGTCGCCGCGCCGGGCACCGCACCGCCGATGATGAAGCGCTCGCCATGCGAATAGGTCAGCACGATCTCGCCGTCGCGGAACAGCCCGCCGACCAAGTAGCGGTCGCGCAGCGCCTGGTTGGAGGCGCCCTCCATCATGTCGGGGTGGGTGGCGTAATAGGTCTTGGCGTACACGGTCGTTGCTCCTGTTCAGCGGGTGCGGTCGAGCTGCGCGATCTGCGTCGCCGCCAGCAGGAACGCCCCCACGCCGTAATATTGCGTCTCTTGCGCGGCGACCTTGTCGGGCCGGTCGCTGACCTGCTGCACCCAGCCGAGCCGCCCGTCGGGCTGGATCGCGCGCTCCAGCGCCGCCCAGCCGCGCGTCGCGACCGGGGCATAATCGGCGCGCGGCAGCACTCCGGCGTTGACGCCCCACGCCATGCCATAGGTGAAGAACGCGGTGCCGCTCGACTCCGGCGGCGAGCCCTCGGGGGCGAGCAGCGACGGCGCCCAATAGCCGTCGGGCTTCTGCACCGCCTTCAGCTTCGCCGCCATGCTGCGGAACAGCCCCTCCATCCGCACGCGATCGGGGCTGTTCTTCGGCAGCAGCGGGATGATCCGCGCCATGCCCGCGAACACCCAGCCGTTGCCGCGCGCCCAGAATTGCTTGCGGTGCTGCGCATCGCGGCGCTCGAAGAAGCGGCTGTCGCGATAGTAAAGCCGTTCGACCGGATCGAGCAGGAAATCGGTCGTCGCCCAGAATTCCTTCAGCGCGAAGTCGCGGTACTTCGGATCGCCGGTCTGGCGGCTGAGTTCGACCAGAGCGGGCGGTGCCATGAACAAGGCGTCGCACCAGCACCAGCGCGTCAGGCATTCGGTCGCGCCGTAGCCCTCCGGCGGCACCGCGAAGGCGAGCGTCGTGACCGCGGGCTTGTCCACCACCCGGTCGAACGTCGCCTTGGCGCTGGCCAGCGCCTGCGGTGGCCCGCCATGCGCGGCGGCCCACAGATAGCTTTGCACGATCGCATGATCGTCCGCGAAATAGGGTTTCTCGCCCGCGCGCCAGCCGTTCGCGCGCCCCATCGCCATGATCGCGTCCTTGATCCGCGGCGGCGCGCCCGCATCGGCCAGCGCGGTCATCCCGGCCCAGAACACCGCCGGCTCCCAGGCGCGCATGTCGCCGCTGCGCGGGTTCACGTCCATGTGCGAAAGCTGCCAGTCGGCCAGCTTCACCGCCTGCGCGACCGGTCCCTGTTGCTGTGCCGCCGCAGCCGCAGCGACCGCCGCAATACTGGCGACAAGGGTAAGGTGTCGAAGGATCATGCGGCACTCTCCAGGGAAGCGAAACGGGCGGGGGCGAGCCGGGGGCTGATGACGTGCAGCGACAGCAATGCCAGCAGATAGGCACCCCCCGCCACCGCGAAGATCGGCGCATAGCTGCCTGAAATGCCAAGCACATGACCGACGAACTTGGCGATCAGCATCCCGCCGATCGCGCCCGCCGTGCCGCCGATCCCCACCACCGATCCGACCGCTGCGCGCGGGAACAGGTCGGACGGCAGCGTCAGCAGATTGGCGGAAAACGCCTGATGCGCCGCGGTCGCCAGTCCGATCAGCGCGACCGCGACCCACAGGTGGTCGACATATTGGACGGTGACGATCGGCAGTACCGCGATCGCGCACCCCAGCATCGTCGCCTTGCGCGCGGCATTCGCCGACCAGCCGCGCCGCAGCAGCCGCGACGAGGTCCAGCCTCCCAGCACGCTGCCCGCGTCCGACAGCAGATAGATCGCCACCAGCGGCGGCCCGAACGACTTGAGGTCCAGCCCGTAACGCTTGCCGAGGAAGTCGGGCAGCCAGAACAGGAACATCCACCAGATCGGATCGGTCAGGAACTTCGGCACCGCATAGGCCCAGGTCTCGCGATACGCGAACAGCCGCAGCCACGGGACGCGCTGCACCGCGGGCGCGGGATCGCTGCGGATCAGCGCCAGCTCGCCCGGCGTGACGCGCGGGTGCTCCTCGGGCCGGCGATAGATCGCCACCCACGCGATCAGCCACAGCACACTGAACGCGCCGGTCGCGATAAACGCCATCCGCCAGCCATAAGCGAGCGTGATCGCGGGCACGAGCAGCGGCGTCGCGATCGCGCCGACATTCGCCCCGGCGTTGAACAACCCGACCGCGAACGCGCGCTCGCGCTGCGGAAACCATTCGGTCACCGCCTTCAGCCCGGACGGGAAATTGCCCGCCTCGCCCAGCCCCAGCGCGAACCGTGCCGCGCCGAATTGCGCGACACTGCTCACCAGCCCGTGCGCGACATGCGCCAGCGTCCAGAAGGAGAAAGCGAGCGCATAGCCGAGCCGCGCGCCGAACCGGTCGATCAACCGCCCCATTATCAGGAAGCCGGCGGCATAGGCGGCCTGAAACCAGAAGACGATGTCGGCATATTGCGCCTCGCTCCACCCCAGATCCTTCTGGAGCACTGGCTTGAGCACGCCGATCATCTGCCGGTCGATATAGTTGATCGCGGTCGCCGCGAACAGCAACGCGCAGATCGTCCAGCGATAGCGCCCGGTCGGCGGCGCGGCGGCGATGTCCGGCATGTCGGGCGCTCCGGAAAGAAAGGGCGCGCGACACCGCCGCGCGCCCAGGTGGGGGACGTCTTAGAACTTGCCGCGGACGCCTACCGAGAAGGTCCGCCCGTTGAAGTAGGAATTGTCGCGGTGCGTCTCTCCGACCGACCTCGAAGGGTTTTCGTAGAAGGTGTAGGTATTTTCGTTGGTGATGTTCAGCGCGTCGACACGCAACTCGATGTAATCGTTGATCTTGAACGCGACGGTCGCGTCGAGATAGCCCTGTGCCGCGAAATACGAGATCTCGTCGTTTGCGGTGTTGCGCTGTGCACCGCCGGTCTTCGAGCGATAGTTGTACGATCCGCGCAGCGAGAACGGCCCCTTCTCGTAGAAGCCGGTGATGCTGTACGTATATTTCGGCACGCTCTGCAGCGCGACGACGCTGCCGTTGGTCAGCACGAAATTATAGTCGATGCCCTTCTGCTGCTGGTCGATCAGCGTGAAGCTGCTGGTCAGGCCCAGGCCGTCGAACGGCTTGGGCAGGAATGTGAAATTCTGCTGATACGCCGCTTCCAGCCCGCGCAGCTTCAACTGGCCGGCGTTCTGCACGATGGTCCGCAGGATGCGCGGGTTGTTGTTGGTCAGCGCGTTGACCTGCGCCAACGTGCAGGTGCCGGTCGGCCCGCCGAACGCCGCGCAGCTAAAATAGCTGGGGTCGAGGCCGGCCGCGGCGAACGGCACGTCCTCGGTCACCGCGACCGGCTGGTCGGTAATGTCCTTTTCGAACAGCCCGACGCTCACCAGCGCGGCGGGCGCGAAATACCATTCCAGCACCGCGTCGTAGGTGGTCGCGACCTGCGGGCGCAGGTCCGGATTGCCGACCGTCACCGCATTGTTGAACACGTTCGGCACGACGATGCTGCCGGCAATGTCGTTCAGCGCGCCGCGCGTCACCGTATTGCCGATCGAACCGCGCAGCAGCAGCTTGGGCGTGATATCGAAGGCGAGGCTCGCCGACGGCAACCAGTTCTGGTAGCCGCCATTACGCCGGTTGGGCGTGAACACGCCGCCCAGATTGGTGTAATTGTTGATGATCGTCTCGGTATCCGAATAACGGATGCCGGCATCGCCGCGCAATTCGTGCCCGCCGATCGTCAGCTTGAACGACGTCTCCAGGAACGCCGACTTGACGCGCTCCTCGGCTTCATAGGTGGCGTTGAGCTGGCGCGCCGCCTGCCGGTTGGCGTCGTTCGCCCCCAACGTGCCCATCACGAAATCGCGCGAGAAGGTCGCGAAATTGGAGGGGTAGCCCGAATTCCCGCCGTTGTTCAGCGTGCCGTATTGCAGGAACGGGTCCATGTACTGGAACACGCCATTGCCGCTGGAGGCGAAGGTGCCGCCGTTCGGCAGCGTCGCCGCGCGCGCGATCGACGATCCGTCCTGCGCGGTCCGGCTCTTCAGGCTGGACACGTAGCTGCCGCCCACCTTGAACGCCATGCTGCTGTCGCCGGTGTCGACCACCGTCCAGTCGAGCACCGAGCGCAGGCTCTTCACCGTATCGTCCTCCCGCTGGATCGAGAAGCCGAGCGTCGGATCGCGGAAATTGGCGGGATCGGTGAACGAGGTCGGGGACGTGATCGTCGGATAGGAGACGTTGACGGTCGGATCGTACGTCGTCGTGATCCCGTAGATGTTCGATACGATGCGGTTGCCCGATTGCCAGGCGCGGCTCTTGGAGATGCTGCCCTGCGCCTGCAACGTAACCCGGTCGCTGAAGTCATATTTCGCACGCGCCACGCCGTAGGAGAACTTCGTCTCGAAATCGCGGAAGAAGCTCTCGCCGATGATGCTCGTGTTGCCGAAGGTGCCGTACAGATTGTTGTACTGGTCGATCTTCACGTCGAGCGGGATGATCCCGGAATTGGTGCCGGTGCCCGGGATCGCCGTCGTGCCCGGCGCGGTGCGCGAGTTGCGCACCGGAACGCCGAACGTGAACTCGTCCATCTGATCGGTCAGCTTGGAATAGATACCGTCGATGCTCGCCTCGAACCGGTCACTCTTGTATTGCACCGACCCGACGAAGCCCATCCGCTCGCGCTCGGTGTTCGAGGTATAAACGCGGTAGAAGCGCGGCAGCAGCGCGTTGGCGACCTGCGCACGCGTCAGATTGCCGAGGTTCGCGAGCGGGCTGTCGAGGTTCAGCTCGAACTGGAACGGGCCGCTCGTGTTCGACGGCACCGAGCCGTAATACGGGCGCCGCCCGAGCGCCGACGAATTATAGCCGCCGGTCGACTGGAAACCCGACCGTTCGTTGACGGTCTTGGCATAGGCGGCACCGAACAGGACGCCGAAATTTCCCCAGTGGTCGCTGACGATCAACGAGCCGCGCGGGCGCCATTTTTCCGACTGGTCGTTGTAGCTATATTGCGCGGTATAGCGGAACACGCGGTCCTTGCTGTCGAACGGGCGCGGCGTCTGCAGGTCGACGTTGCCGCCGATCCCGCCCTCTTCGAGATTGGCGAGCGGCGACTTGTAGACGTCGACGCGGCCGAACAGTTCGGACGGAAAGACGTCATAGTTGAACGCTCGGCTCGAACTGCCGACGCTCCCGGCCGAGGTGGTGCGCACCGGCGCGCCGTTCAGCGTCGTAACCACGAAGTCGGAGCTGAGGCCACGAATGGCCACCCGCTGCCCTTCGTTGGTCCCGGCGCCGCCGTCCCGGCTGAGGATCACGCCCGGAATGCGCTGCATCGAATCCGCGACGTTCGCCTCGGGGAATTTGCCGATGTCTTCCGCGACGATCGAGTCGCGGATCCCGACCGCCTCGCGCTTCAGCTCCAGCGCTTCGGCAAGGCTGCGACGGAAACCCGTGACGACGATGTCCTCGCCGGTCGCGTCGGCGGGTGCCTGCGGGTCGCCGGCGGCGGGGGCAGCAGGCGCGGCCGGCTCGGTCTGCGCTGCGGCGGGAGCCGCCGCCAGCGCCAATGCGATGGCATGCGCCGACGCCATGCCGATGAACAACGACCTGCCCACGATAACCCCTCCTCTTGCACCGCTGATCGCGGCTTATGAATCGGGTTATCATACAACTTTGCAATCACGTCAATGCGCTTGCATCATCCGCTGCGCGACAGCCCCGCCGCCTCGCTCAGCTCGGTATGGCGGCTCAGGCTCTCCTGCATGTGGTGCCGCGCGGCATCGCGCGCGCCCGCCGGATTCATGCGCACGATCGCATCGACGATCGCCTCATGCTCGGCACGCACCTTCTCGACATAGGCGCGCTGCGCCTCCGGCGGCTGGTCGCGCAGATACAGGTTGCGCGGCGGCACCAGCCGCACGCCGAGGAAGTCGATCAGCTTGACGAAGGTCTCGTTCTGCGTCGCGCGCGCGATCGCGGTGTGGAAGCGCGTATCCGCCGCCGCCGAGGCGACAGGATCGTCGGCGACCTCGGCCATGTCGCGGAGCGCCCCGCGCATCGCGGAAATGTCGGTCAGCGTTCGCCGCGCCGCCGCAAAGGCCGCCATTTCCGACTCGACCGACAGCCGCACCTCGAGCAGCCGGATCACGTCGGCCAGCTCGCTCATGTCCTGCCGCGTGATCTGGAACGCCTGATACCGCGCGTCGTCGGACACGAACACGCCCGACCCCTGCCGCGCGATCGCCATGCCATGCGCCTCCAGCCGCGCGACCGCCTCGCGCACCACCGTGCGGCTGACCCGCTCGTCCTCGGCGATCTCCTTTTGCGTTGGCAGGCGCGCGCCGGGCGGCATCTCGCCCGAGCGGATTTTCGCCTCCAGCTTCATGTACAGGGCATCGGCCATCGAAATGGTCTTGGTCATTCCCGCTCTATATCAAGGTCCGACGCCAAGCCCCATGCGCAAAGCGCCAGCTTGGCAAAATAGATATGATCGCTTAGGTTATCGTACAACATCGGCAAGCGAGAGGAACCGACGATGCGACGCCCGCGGATGATCGCGACGGCATGGCTGCTGCTGGCCGCGCCGGCGGCAGCGCAGCAGACCCCGCCGCTTCCGGTGACCGCCCCGCTGCCCCCGCCCCCCGATCGCACGCCGCGCGCCGTCGCCCTGTTGGCCGACTATCGCTACGACGATCTGCTCTGGGAGAACGACCGCACCGCGCATCGCATCTACGGCCATGCGCTGGAGGCGGCCGAGCCGCCGTCGGGCTCCGGGATCGATAGCTGGGGCAAGAACGTCCGCTGGCCGTTCGCCGATCGCCAGCTTCGTACCGGCGACCAGCACGCCTATCATGGCGAGGGGATCGACTTCTACAATGTCGGCACCACGCGCGGCGCGGGTGGCTTGGGCATCTGGCACGACAACAAATTATGGACGTCGCGCAACTTCGTCCGCCACCGCATTCTCGCCAGCGGCGGCGACCGCGCCGACTTCACCGTCGATTACGCGCCCTGGCCGGTCGATACGGTGCGCAAGGTGTGGGAAACGCGACGCTTCACGCTGCCGCTCGGCACCCACTTCACGCGCATGGTCTCGACCCTGTCCTCCGACCGCCCCGAGCCGTTGCTGGTCGGCGTCGGCATCGGCAAGCGCACCACCGGGCAGGGCGCGGGCGAATTGACCGTCGATCGCGCGCACGGGCTGTTGTCGTGGTGGGGGCCGGACGATCCCGGCCACGGCCGGATGGCGATTGCGATCCGCGTTGACCCCCGGATGATCGCCGAGGTGCGTGCCGATGCCGAGAACCAGTTGGTGCTGCTGCGCGTCACGCCCGGCACGCCGTTCGTCTATTATTCGGGCTCGGCCTGGAGCCACGGCGAGGGCGATTTCCGCACGCGCGCGCAATGGGACGATTACGCCAAAGGCGCGGCGCTCGATTTTACGGTACCGAAGGCAGGGCAAGAGTGATGCAGATGGATCGACGCGCGGTGCTGGCGGGCGGACTGGCGACATCCGCGCTCGCGACGACGTCCGCCGAGGCGCAGACACGCGCCACCGAAACGCCGCTCCCCGATGGCGCGACCGACCGCGCCGACGCGCTCGCGCTGCTGCGCCGGATGGCCGAGCCGGTGCTCGGCCGCATGGCGCGCGGCCGCCTCCGCGCCGAATGGACGCCCGAACTCAGCCCGACATGGGACGGCCGCAACCCCGGCGTCGCCTATCTCGAGGCGTTCGGGCGGCTGATCGACGGGATCGCGCCGTGGCTCGCGCTCCCCGACGACGCCGGTGAAGAGGGGCGGCTTCGCGCGCGGCTGCGCACGCAGGCGCTGGAAAGCTACACCCATGCGGTCGACCCGAAGAGCCCCGACTATCTGCTCTGGCGCGGGCACGGACAGGCATTGGTCGATTCCGCCTATTTCACCAGCGCGTTGCTGCGCGCCCCCGACGCGCTGTGGAAGCCGCTCGATGCCAAGACGAAAGCGCGGATCGTCGAGGAGATCAAGGGCCTCCGCCGCATCTCCCCGCCGTACCAGAACTGGCTGCTGTTCGCGGCGATGAACGAGGCGTTCCTGTTCGCGATCGGCGAGGATTGGGATCCGATGCGCGTCGACCTGACCGTCAAGAAGATGCTCGAATGGTATGTCGGCGACGGCTGGTACGGCGACGGCGCGCGCTTCCACTTCGATTATTACAACAGCTACGTCATCCATCCGATGCTGGTGCAGATCCTCGCCACGCTCGCGGCCGGAAAGCCGAGCTTCAACAATCTGAAGCCCGCCGAGGAACTGGCGCGGGCGGTGAAGCGCGAGCAGCGCTATGCCGAGCATCTCGAACGCATGATCGCGCCGGACGGCAGCTATGCCGCGATCGGCCGTTCGCTCACCTATCGCACCGCGGTGCATCAGCCACTCGGGCATCTGGCATGGCGCGGGCAATTGCCCGAAACCTTGCCCCCCGGTCAGGTGCGCGCCGCGACGATGGCGGCGCAGCGCCGCGTGTTCGCCGATCCGAGCAACTTCAACGCCGACGGCTTCCTGACGATCGGCTTCGCGCGGCACCAGCCGACGCTGGGCGACGTCTATTCCAACGCCGGCAGCATGTATATCGCCTCGGAAAGCCTGATCGCACTCGGCTTGCCTGCCGATCACGCTTACTGGACCGCCCCGCCGCAACCGTGGACGATGCGCCGCGCCTTCGCCGGGCAGGATTTCCGCAAGGATTACGCGGTCGATTATTGATCGCCGTCGCCGCCCCGGGCCGACGTTCGCGTGTCAGAAGTCCAGTCGCAGCGTCGTCGAGATCGCGCGCCCGGTCAGCAGCCGTCCGCGGACGATGCCGCTGGTCGGAATGCGATCCTCGTCGATCCCGGTCAGCGCGACCGCGTCGAACAGGTTGGTGGCGTTCAGCGACAGCAGCACCCGCTCGGTCGGGCGCACCTGCACGAAGGCGTTGGTGGTGACATAGCCCGGCATCCGCAGCAGGTTGACGTCCTGCGCATAGCTGTCGGTCGTCCCGATGAACACCGCGCCGACCGCGAAGCGATCGTTGCTGATCTGCGGCGTCGCCTGGAAGATCAGGCTCGCCTGATGGCGCGGCGTGTTGCCGTCCACCGCCGGATTCACGCGGTCGCGCACGATCGTCGCATCGGTAAAGGTGGCGCCGCCGTTCAGGCTGAACAGCCCGGCGCGGAACCCGCCCTCGAACTCCAGCCCCTTGGCGCGATAGTCGCGCGCGATCACCGCCCCGTTCGAGGTGTTGATGTTCGAATCCTGCGCCTCGACGTGGAAGCCGGTCAGGTTGAGCGTCAGGTTCGAGCGCCGGAACTTCACGCCCAGCTCGGCCTGCTTGACCGGGTCATAGGCGGCGGACGGGATCGCGAGCGCGCCGGTGGCATTGTCGATCACTGCGCCGAACGTGATGCGATCCGCGTTGGCGCGCGCACCGCGGCTGTAGCGCGCGAACACCGCCAGCGGCTCGGCGATGCGGAAGTTCACGCCCGCCGAATAGGACAGATAGCGATAGTCGTAATCGACGAAGCCCGGGGCGGACGGCGTCACGCCGACGCGCTGCTCGGGCGCGGAGATCACGCCATCGCCGTCGATATCGCGCGCGACCTGACCGACCCGGCCCTGCCCCAGTTCGACGCCATAGACCTGCCCGTTCGCGCTGCCGATATCGTAGCGCAGGCTGCCCCCGATCGACACGCGCTTGAACCGGTAATTGGCCGAGGCGAACGGGGCGTTGACCTTGTACGCCAGCCGCAGCGTGCGGCGCTGCGTCCCCGACAGCGGGTTGTAGGCATAGATGCCGTTCAGCGTGCGTGCGCGGCCGGCGCTGTCGAACACGTCGAGCAGCGCGGCGTCCCCGCCGCCCTTCACCTCGGTCACCGCGACGCCGTACAGGATCGAGGTGTCGATCTGCTGGCGCGCGGCATAGAAGCCGGCGGTGGTCGTCAGGCTGCCGCCGCCCAGGTCCCAGACGCGGCTGGCGCGCACGTCGTTGGTGACGTTGCCGACATCGGCCTGCCGCCGGTCGCGGATATTGTAGATCGCGATCAGGCCATTGCCGTTGAGCGCGGTCGGATCGGCGATCGCCTGCCCGGCCGCCGCGCCGCTGGCGTAGCGGAACGTGCCGCCGGTCGCCCCCAGCCGCGCCAGTGCCGCGCTCGGCGACAGCATCTGGCTGCTGAACGGCCCGATCAGCCCGCCCGAGCGCCCGGCGACGCGGAACCGCTCGGTGATCGTCCAGTCGGACAGCGTGAATTGCCCCTCGACCCCCAGCGCGCGTTCCTTGACGTGCTGGCCATCGCGGATGTCCTCGCGGATCGGCTGGTTCTGCTCGTCGAGCAGCACCACCGATTGCAGCGCGCGGGTCGACAGCGTGTCCTTGGTGGGATCGAAGCCGGGGACCGCACTCAGCTTCGGATCGGCATCGGTGCCGGTCACGCGCAGCGGCACTGAGTCATAGAAGGGCGAGCGATCGTCGAGATACTTGCCGTACACGCGGATATAGCCGCCCGCGAACTCGCGCGTGACATTGGCCTTCACCTGCCCACCGCGCTGGCCGTCGAAGCCGATGCGGCGCGGGCCTTCGCCCTGGCGATAGAAGCCGCCGACATGGAAGCGCCAGTCCTCGCCCAGCCGCTTTCCGTAATCGAAGTCGGCGCGATACTGATCGAAGTCGAGCCCGGCGGTCAGCGCCACCGCTCCGCCCTCGCGCTCGCCGGTCTTCGAGATGAAGTTGATGATTCCGCCCGGCGAGTTGCTGGCGAAGGTGGAGGCCGAGCCGCCGCGGATCGCCTCGACCTGCGACAGGTTCAGGTCGACGCGCATGAAGCTGTCGGCGCTCGCCCCGACGATGTCGCCGAATTCGGTGACGGGCAGCCCGTCTTCCTGAAGCTGGACGAACTTGGCGCCCGACGACGACAGCGGCAGCCCGCGGATCGTGATATTGGCGATACTCTCGCCGTTCGGCGCTTCGGCGAGGATGCCCGGAATGTCGCGCAGCAGCTCGCCGACAGAGCGCGGCGCCAGCTTCGCGATCTCCGCTTCGCGCAGCGCGCTGGTGGACGTCGCGCTGTCCAGACGATCGCGCCCCTTGGCGACCCCGGTCGTCACCACGTCGTTGCCGGCCGGGGACTGCGGCGCGCCGGCTTCGGGCTCCGCGGCGGCAGACGACGCCGCCATGATCAACATCGACGCCGAAGTAAGGGCAAACAAGCGCATCGGTGAAAGGTCCGGAACAGGAGGCGCGACGGATCGCAGACACTCCCTCCTACCGGAGCTCTCCTTATAAGCTGTTAAAAGACTGCCCTTTTTCCCTATCCTATTCTTTCTTTTCCCCGGCGATCGGCTGCGACATCTTCGCGATACAGGTCTAGCGGCGCCGCTTCGCCGATGACGTCGCCGCCACCCGGTCCTCGGCGCTCGTCTCCACGACGCGCGTCTCGCCGTCCAGCTCGGTCGCCTCGCGCACCACCGCGACGGTGTCGCCTTCGTCGCGCATCGCGTACAGCTTGCCGCGCGCATTCTCGAAGGGGCGATGAACGATCATCATCAGCTTGCCGTCGAAGGTGCGGAACAGCATTCCGTGCCCGCTGTCGCCGCGCACCAGCGGCGGCAATTGCTCCCACGGTCCGGTAACCTCGCCGCTCTTCGACCGCGCGAGCGACTGGACATAGCCGCGCCGGTCGTAGCTCGACCACAGCATCAGCAACGTCCCGGTGCGCGTGCGGAACAGTTCCGGCCCGTCGGTGACGTTGCCGCCCTTCACGTCGGCGGGGTCCGCGCGCTTCGCCCAGGGTGCATCCGAGGCACGGAACAGCAACTGCGGCGGCCCCGCCGCCGCGAGCGCGTCGTCGAGCGGCACCGCCTCGATCGTCCCGTCGCCGACCTGCACCCATTCGTGCGCATAGACCATCCACGGCTTGCCGGCGCGATCGACGTGCAGCGAGCCGTCGAGCGTCATCCGCGCGGCATCGACGATCGGCGCGCCGCCGCGCTCCAGCCGGTACGGCCCGCCCAGCGTCGCCGACGAGGCGAGCAGGGTCGAACGGCGCACCGGCTGACGCCCGTTCTGCTCGGGCAGCTTCAGCCCGTCATTGTAGAAGGTCGAGAACAGATACCACCGCCCCTTCCAGCGATGCACCTCCGGCGCCCAAGCGCCGTCGTTCGCCCAGCTATCCTCGGGCAGCGTGAAAACCATCACCGGCCGCTGCCAATGCTTCAGGTCGCGGCTGCGATAGGCCATGATCCCCAGCCGCCGGTCACCGGTCAGCCGCTGCTCGTTGCGGGTGAACAGCCAATAGGTGCGCGTGGCGCGGTCGGCGACGATCCACGGATCGTGCAACGGCATGTCGGGCAACAGCAACGGCGCCTCGGGCGGGCGCGGAGCAGCGGCGGCGGTGGCCACGGGCAACGCGACGCACGCGACCGCCACCAGCATGGCAGCGCGCAGCGCCGCAATCATGACGGCACGGCCGGCCTCAGACAGGGTCATCCATTTCTCTCCCGATTATGTCGGACAATAATCGACAGCGATGCCCCGTCAAGCTGCCGGCAGTGGTGCGCTTCGTTCGCGTGCCGGGTTGCCGGCGACCGTCGCGCCCGCGCGCACGTCGCGCGTCACCACGCTCCCTGCGCCGATGATCGCATCGTCGCCGATCGTGACGCCCGGCAGGATCAAGGCCCCGCCCCCGATCCACACATTGCGTCCGATCGCGATCGGCCGGCCCCATTCCGCGCCGGTCGCGCGCGCCGCGGGGTCGCGCGGATGATCCGCGGTCAAAATCTGCACCGCGGGCCCGATCTGCGTGCCTGTTCCGATCGTCACGGTCACCACGTCGAGAATGACGCAGCTATAATTGAGGAAGACGTCGTCCCCGAGGCGAATATTATAGCCATAATCGCAGTGGAACGGCGGCCGGATCACCGCCCCCTCGCCCACCGCCGCCAGCCGCTCGCGCAGGATCGCGCGCCGCTCGTCCGCCGGTCGCGCCGCCGCGCCATTGTAGCGCGCCATCCACGCCAGCGCCGCCTGATGGTCGGCGATTAATTCCGCGTCGCCCGCATGATACGGCTCCCCGGCCAGCATCTTCTGCTTCTCGCTCTGCACCGCCATGCCCTCAATCCCGTGCCGTCAGCGGCACCGAGGTCCGCCCGGCGGCACCTTGCCGGCGCGTCGCGTGAAGATGCCGCAATATCAACGCCAGATCGGCTTCACTCAGCCCCGATGCCGGGTCGATCACGATCCCGGCGGGCAAGGGTTCGACCCACGCGGCCAGGCGGTTGCATGCAGCGCCCAACGCCGGGTCGGCGGAATCATCGAAAGCAGCCATAGACTTACCTATGCCCGGGCCGATGCGATCGACCAAGTCTCAGCGCAACGTCAGCTCGACCACCTGATCCCAGCGTTCGCCGAGCGGCGGTAGCCCTGTGATTTCAACGCCCTCCCCGCGCCGCGCCGTCGAAATCCTGGCCCCGCCGTCGAGCAGCCGCGCCGCTGCGACCTGCGCCTTCAACGGCAGCACGACCCGACCGTCATGCGCGCGCAGCAGATGGACGTACACCGTCTTGCCCCTTTGCGTGGTAACACCCCACTCACCCGGTGACACCGGCCCGCCGCGCGTGCCGTAGATGCTGGCGCCATTGACCTTCAGCCACGTACCAATCGTATGGAATGTCGCCAGATTTTCGGGCTGGATCTCGCCATTGGGCATCGGCCCGGTGTTGAGCAGGAAATTGGCGTTGCGCCCCGCCGCCCCCACCAAGGTCTGCACCAACGTCTTCGGCGACTTGTACTGATCGTCGGTCAGGTTGAAGCCCCAACTGCCGTTCATCGTCTCGGCGGTCTCCAGCGGCAGCGCACCGATCGTCGCGGTGCCGCTGAAGCCGGTCTTGTTCTCGCCGGGCAGGTCGCGCTCGAACGTCTGGTAATCCTCGCCCGCGAACGGCGCGTGATGGTGGTTGTTGACGATCAGCGCACCGGGCTGAAGCTGGTGGATCAGCCGGTACGTCCGCTCCAGCCGCCAGCGGTCGCGCAGCGGCGTCTTCTCCTGATCCCACCAGCCGTCGAACCAGATCCCGCCGATCGGACCATATTGCGTCAGCAACTCGCGCAGCTGCGCGTCCTGATAATCGAGATACGTGTCCCAATTGCCCGCCTCCGGCCGGCCCGCCGAATGGCCGGTCCGTCCGCGCGGGAAATAGTCAGGATGGTGCCAGTCGAGCTGCGAATAATAGAAGAACAGCTTCACGCCCTGCCGCCGGCATGCCGCCGCCAATTCCGCGATCGGATCGCGCTTGAACGGCGTGGCCTTGACCACATTGTACGGCGACACCTTGCTGTCGAACATCGCGAAGCCATCGTGATGCTTACTGGTGATGACGATGTAGCGCGCCCCGGCGTCCTTGAACGAGCGCACCCAGGCATCGGCGTCGAATTGCTGAGGATAGAAGAACTTGGCGAGCCGCTCGTATTTCGCGGCCGGGATCTTGTTGTCCTGCATGATCCACTCGGCACCGCCCGACGATCCGGTCCCGCCCAGTTCGCTGTACAGGCCCCAGTGGAGGAAGATGCCGAATTTGGCGTCCTGAAACCACTGTCGCGCCGCCAGATTTTCCGCTGCGGGCGTATAGGTATCGGGGGATTGAGCGATAGCGGGTGGCACCGCGAGCGTCGCTGCGAGCGCCACGGCCAATCCCTGCCACAAGCGACGTCCTGCGCTGTCCATCTTCCTCTCCCGATCTGTTCTGGAAGCAAGATGCCGATGAAGCGGCGCCCTGTCACCCTCCCCGTCGGTGCGTGCCGCAATACCCGCGCAGCCGCTCGGCTTCCAGGTGTGTGATCGCCATCACCGTGGCATGCTCCGGCGCGGTGAAGTTCGTCGTGTTCATCCGCAACCCCGTATCGTTGAACCGTCCCAAATCGCGGAACCTTCCAAATTCCCGCCTTGAAGGTTTCGCTCAGCCGCCGTGACCGCTTGATATAGCGAACAGGCCACCCACGCCGAGCGCGTAGAGGATAAGCACGACGAAGGAATCGACGCCCATCCGCCAGATCTGCCTCTTCGGGCGAAAAATCAGGCCAGCGGCGTAAACGCAGGTCAGAAGCACGCCGAGACCTGCCAAATAGATGTCGCTCGCCTGCGCATCCGGCAGCACCGCCTTGCCGGAAATGACGACGGCAAGGAGGAAAAGAACCGGAAGGAAGGCGTTTCCGCCGAAGATGTCGCTGACGGCGAGTTGATAGTCCTTCATTCGTACCGAGGTGATGCCGGTCGAAAGCTCGGGCAGCGAGGTGGCGGCCGCAAGCACCGTCGCACCGAACAGGACGCCGCTTAGACCGATGTGCTGAGCGATAGCGTCGCCGCTCCGCTCAAGAAGCACACCGGCTGCCAAGGTCGCCAGAGCAGCCGCGCCGAAGACCAATGCGATGCGGATCGTGCTTTCGCCCTGCCCCGCCGAAGCATCGTCCTTCTTTGCCTGCGAGTGTCCCTTTGGCTCTTCCTGACCATCAGGCGCCGTGCCGCTCGTATCGTGCCACGGCAGTCCCTTGCTTGCTTGGCTGGAGAGCCACACGCCGATCACCCACAGGACGGCGATCAATACCGCCCCAGGGGTCAGGCGGGCGGCGATCAGCGTGCCGGGCAATTGCGTCGCCATGATCGACACGATCAAGACCGCGACGACCAGCACCGCTTCGACGACCAACGTGAGGCTGGCCGCGCGGTAGGTCAGAGGGACCTTCTCCCTCATGGCGATGTCCATTGCCACCAGCACGACCGTCTGAATCGCGATGCCACCGAGGATGTTGCCGACCGCCACGCCCAGATTGCCTGCAAGCGCGGCGCTGACGGTGATCGCAACCTCAGGCAGGTTGGTGGCCACCGCAAGCACGATGATGCCGCCAAGCGCCTTGCCAAGATGCAGACGCGAGGAGAGGATGTCCGTCGTGTCGGCGAGCTTCACGCCCGCGATCCAGATGACGCCGGCGCAGGCGGCAAAGATCGCGAGCAAAGCCGGCAGACCGAGTCCGTTGAACATGCGCAACCTTCAGATGGTCAGTTAACAGGTAAATCTGAGCGGTTCAGCTCGTCAGGCGTTCCATGGCGCTTCGCACCCGAAAGAGGACTGATGGCAGAGATAGGACTGACAGAGCTCGGCACGATGCTGGTCGTGGCTTCGCTGGTGGCGATGCTGTCCCGGCGCATCGGTCTTCCCTACACTGCAGGTCTCGTCCTTGCGGGCATCGGGCTCGCCTATGTGCCGGTCGGCGCTGACCTCCCGCTATCGCGCGAGCTGATCTTCAACGTCTTCCTGCCGCCCTTGATCTTCGAAGCGGCGATGCAGCTGCGGTGGTCACGATTTCGGGCGGAAATGCCGCTCACGATCGTGCTCGCCTTTGCCGGTGTGGCAATCAGCGCGGCGGTGGTGACGGCGGGCATGCACCTGCTGCTGGGCTGGAGTTTGCTCGGAGCGGCATTCTTCGGCGTTTTGATCGCGGCTACCGACCCGGTGTCGGTAATCGCCGCTTTCAAGGAGATGAAGGCGGAACCCCGGCTCAGCATGGTGGTCGAGTCCGAGAGCCTGCTTAACGACGGCGTCGCCGCGGTCGGCTTTGCGATCCTTGTCGGGATCACCAATGGTGGGGCGCTGACCGCTTCGGGGGCGTCGCTTTCGCTGTTGTGGACGGTCGCGGGCGGTGTCGCCCTCGGTGCCGTGATCGGTATGGCCGTGCTGACCGTCGCGGGGCGAACGACGGATCACCTGGTCGAAGTCACGCTGACGACCGTCGTTGCCTGGGGATCGTTTCTGCTCGCAGAGCATGTTCACGCATCGGGCGTCTTCGCCGCTCTGGCGGCAGGGCTAATTATCGGCAATGTCGGACCACGCGGGTCGATATCGGTCGCCGGTCGTCAGCACGTGCTGGACTTCTGGGCCTACGCCGCCTTTCTCGCCAACTCGTGCCTGTTCCTACTGATCGGTAGCCACGAGGCCCATCAACCTATCGTATTGGTATCGCTGCCCTTGGTCATCGCGATCGTCCTGACCCTGCTCGGGCGGGCCGCGGCGGTTTATCCACTTGCCCTGCCATTCGCACGATCCAGGCTCCGGCTTCCGGCCACTTATCAGCATGTTTTGGTGTGGGGCGGCCTGCGCGGTGCGGTCGGGCTGGCGCTTGCCTTGGCGGTGCCAGCCAGTGTCGCCGAACGGGGAGAGATCATCGTGATCACCTTTGGCGTGGTGGCCTTCTCGATCTTCGCTCAGGGATTGACGATGCCGCAGCTGCTCCGTCGCTGGGGCCTGACTGAATCGGCCGAGGCAGGACATTGAGACGGCTTCACCAGGAACCGGCGCGGCTCGCCGATGCTTGGATGCTTGAAGGGAAGTGGCATTGACGCGGTGGCAGTGGCTTATTCGCCTGCTAACACGCAGGATGTGGTTCAGGGCGGCGCTGGTCAGCGCGTTCGGGGGGGCCCTCGCACTTGCAGGTGCCCTGGTTGGACACACCATCTCTTACCACTTCGCCGCGACCATCGGCGCGAAGTCGGTCGATGGCATTCTGACAATTCTGGCGTCGAGCATGCTGGCGGTGACCACCTTCTCGCTGACCGCGATGGTGTCGGCCTATTCGGGCGCGACCAGCACGATCACGCCCCGCGCGGTCCAGCTGCTGATCGACGACAGCACCGCGCAGAACACGCTGGCTACCTTCCTCGGTAGCTTCCTGTTCGCCATTGTCGGCATCATCGCGCTGTCGACCGGCTTGTACGGCGAAACCGGGCGCGTAATCCTCCTGGTCGGCACGATAGCCGTCATCCTTTTCATCGTTGTCACTCTGCTCCGCTGGATCGAACATATCGCGCGGTTCGGACGCGTGTCCGACACGATCGATCGGGTCGAGCGGGCAGCGATGGCGGCGGTCGACACGATTGCGGTGCCGCTGGCGCTCGGCACCGAGCAGACGAAGCCTGACCCTCGCGGCATGACGCCGGTCATGCCGAGGACGATGGCGCGGGTGACCCACGTCGACGTCGCGGTGCTGGGACGGCTTGCACAGGCGATCGATGCGGATATCCACGTCCTGGCGCTACCCGGCAAGCTCGTCGAACCCGAGCGGCCGATCGCGCTGGTGGCAGGCGGCTGCGACGACACTGCGGTCGACAAGGTCCGACAGGCATTCACCCTATCCCACCACCGCACGTTCGATCACGATCCACGGTTTGGGCTGGTGGTACTGTCCGAAATTGCGTCACGCGCCTTGTCACCGGCGGTCAACGATCCCGGAACGGCGATTGCGGTGATCGAGGCGAGCGCGCGTGTAATGTTGCGCCTGACTGATCACCGAACGAGAGACGGTGCGCCACTACCCGCCCGGGTCCATGTCCCGGCGATTCACTTAGGCGAGTTGCTCAACGACTGGTGTCGTCCGATCGCACGCGATGGCGCGGCGATCGTTGAAGTCGGCATCAGGCTGCAAAAAGCTCTCGCTGCGTTGGCTCGACATGCCGGACCGGTCCGATCGCTCATCAAACAGGAAGCACACGACGCGGCGGAGCGGGCGAAAGCGGCGATGACAAGTGAGCGGGACCGTGACCTTATCGAGCAGACTTACCACCGCCACTTTGCCGAGCTGGACCAATAGCCGTTTTGAACAGGCGAACCTGACGAGGAAGCTACCCTTCGAGGTGGAGCAGACATCCGGAGACGGCGAATCAAGAGGTGACCGCAGGCAAAGCTCCATTCTGCAAAACAATGTCGCAGTATCGCCGTGTCATCACGGCGCAATCGGCATCCTTCACACGACCCTTCCGTCCAAGGAGGGCTCATGGCGGGCGCAAGACCGGCAACCATCGACTGGATCGCCACGCACATCCTGCCGCATGAGGCTTGGGTACGACGCCGGCTGCTTTCGGCCGGAGCGACCCGGGACGAGGCCGACGATCTGATTCACGACGCTTATTGTCGTCTGGGCGACCTTGATGCCGTGGATCACGTCGCGGTGCCGCGCGCCTATTTCCTGATGATCGTCCAAAACCTGCGCCGCGAAGGGTTCAGGCGGCAGAAGGTGGTTCGTTTCGATGCGCTTACGGAAACACTCGCGTCATCCATCATCGATGAGCGTGGAGACCCGGAACGGATCACCGATGCCCGCCGTCAGCTGGCGATGGTGTCGTCGACACTGGCGGCATTGCCGGCGCGATGTCGTGAAATTTTCCGGTTGCGGCGCATGGAAGGTCTCTCCCAGAGAGAGATCGCGCACAGGATGGGCGTGAGCGAGGGTGTGGTCGAGAACGATGCGGCAAAGGCGGTGCGTCATCTGTTGTCCGCCATGCGCACTGATGGCGAAGCGATAGAAAATGGAGAAGCCGGTCGTCGACGCGCGTGAGGAGCGTGACCGGGCGGCGGCCGAATGGGCGGTCGCGCTCGACGCCGGTCAGGTCGGCGCCGGACGTCAGGCCGAGCTGGACCGGTGGCTGGCCGACGACCCGCTGAATCGCGGTGCGCTGATCCGGGCACGCGCCGCGCTCGCCCTCATGACTCGCCCCGCCGACGAACTTCCGGCCAAGGTGCCGCGGCTCGCGCGTCGGACATTGCTGGCAGGAGGGGCGGCCTGCGTGCTCGCCGCCGGCATTTTCGCCGTCCGATCGACACCGTCGCTTGCCACCGGTGTCGGGGAAATACGCCAGACGCCTCTGGCCGACGGGTCGAACGTGACGTTGGACACGGCCACCAGCCTGAAGCCGCGATTCTCATCGTCCGGCCGGGACATACGTCTTGACCAGGGGCGGGCATTGTTCCGCGTGGCGCATGATTCCCGGCGGCCCTTCGTGGTCGAGGCGGCGGGCATCCGTGTCCGGGCGGTCGGCACCGTCTTTTCGGTTGCGCGGAACGACGCGATCGAAGTGATCGTGTCCGAGGGGATCGTCGAGGTGACCGGCGGGCGCGGTGGTGTCGTGCTAAAGGCCGGTCAACGCGGACGCTTCGCGGCGGGGCAGCCGGCATCGACGGAACAGGTGTCCGCGGAGGCGCTCGCCCGGGCGCTCGACTGGCGCGATGGCCGGCTCGAACTCCAGGGCCAGACGCTCGCCAGTGCCGTGACGACGATCAACCGCTACAACAATCGCCCGATCGTCGTCACCGACCGGTCGCTGGCCGAGGAGCCGCTGTACGGCGTCTTTCGCACCGACGATCCCGAAGGCTTCGCACGCACTGCAGCACTCGGCCTTGGGGCGCGGTCATCGGTGGAATCCGATCGGATCGTCATCGGTCGATAAGGAAAACGACGCGACGATCATCTTGGCTGCCGAACGGGGACGATCGTCCCCGCATGGGGGGCATGATGCGGATACATTGGGTTCTGGGCTGCTCGATCGCGGCCGTCACGATCGCAACGCCGGCAACGGCACAGGTCGCGAGTTTCGACATTGCGGCGCAGTCGGTGTCGGGGGCCGTGGCGACCCTGGCACGGCAGGCGCGGGTCCAGGTCATGGTGTCGGGTTCGGTTGCGCGCGGACGGCGCGCCAATGCCGTACGCGGGCAGATGACGGTGCCGCAGGCGCTGGCCCGCCTGCTCGACGGCACGGGCCTGGTGGCGCGTGCCTCGGGTGCCGGAATGTGGGTCGTGGTGCGCAGCGAGCCTGCTGCGGCACCGACTACATCGACCGTCGCTTCGGCAGAGCCCGAAGCGCAGGACAGCGGGGTCAGCGCCGACATCGTCGTCACCGCCCAACGGACGGCCGAGCCGCTGGCCAAGGTGCCGTCGAGCGTCGTGGCGCTGTCGCGTGGGCGGATGGATCAGCTCGGCGTGCGCGACTTCGCGGACATCGCACAACTCACACCCGGCGTGCGGCTGCGTCCGGAGATCAACCAGATCGCGATCCGCGGTCTCGCCTCCAATGCCGGGGCCGCGACGACCGGCGTCTATCTCGACGAAACACCGATCCAGGTCCGCACCTTTGGCGAGGGCGCGGCGTCGGCGTTGCCGCTGGTGTTCGATCTCGACCGGGTCGAGGTGCTGCGCGGACCGCAGGGGACGTTGTTCGGTGCGGGCTCGATGGGCGGCACGGTGCGCTACATCACCCCACAACCGTCGCTGACCCGGACCGACGTCTACGGCCGCGCCGAGCTGGCCTTTACGCAAGGCGGCGCGCCGACGTGGGAGGCGGGAGCGGCGGTCGGCATGCCGATCGTCGAAGGCGTGGCGGGTCTGCGGATCGCGACGGACTATCGCCGCGCCGGGGGCTGGGTGGACCGGCGCGATGCCGCGACGAACGCGCTGGTGGACAAGGACGCCAACCGCACCATGATCGCCACCACGCGCGCCACGCTGCGGATCGAGCCTGCGCCGGGTGTCGCGATCACCCCGTCCGTCTACTATCAGCGGCGCGAGCGCGCGGATACGGACCAATATTGGGAGTCGCGCTCCGATCCCACCGCGCATCGCTACGTCAATGCTAATCCGGTTCCGCTCGCCAACCGCGATCGGTTCGTGCTGCCGAGCCTCGCCATCGGCTATGACGGACCGGGCTTTTCGGTCGTGTCCAACACCGCCTGGTTCGATCGGCGACAGACCCGCTATTACGACAACACCCTCTATAATTTCGCCGGCTACGAGGATCGCGTCGGCCAGCTTCTGACGGCGGACGGCCCCAATTTCACGATCTTGCCGCGCGGCCTGCGATCCGACGGCGCGATCCTCAACACGCAGCGCAACTTCTCGCAGGAACTGCGCATCCAGTCCGCCGATCCGACCGCGCGCGTGCAATGGCTGGTCGGCGGCTTCTACTCGAACAATCGCCAGCGCAACGTCGAGACGCTGGTCGAGCCGTCGATCGAACAATTCTTCCGCGCGATCTACGGCATCGGCGTCGTCGATACGCTCGGCGCACCGCTGTTGCCGGGCGGGATCACCTACAGCGGCAACCGGGTGGAGCGCGAACGACAAATCGCGGCCTTCGGCAACCTGAACGTCGAGCCGATCGACGGTCTGCATGCGCAAGCGGGCCTCCGTTGGTCGGAAACCCGGCTCACCAACGACAATGTCTTCTTCGGCCCCTATATCGGCGCGACCCCGCGCATGGATGCCGGCCGGACGCGAGAGCGCCCGCTCACGCCGCGCTTCGTCGTCAACTACGACGGCGTCCACGACCTCAATCTCTATGCCAGCGTCGCCAAGGGCTATCGTGCCGGCGGGATCAACGCGCCGATCGGACAGCGCTGCCTGGCGCAGCTCGCCGCGGCGGGCCGTCCGGTGCCCGACATCCCCTTCAGCTCGGACAGCGCATGGTCCTACGAGGTAGGCGCCAAGGGACGGCTGGCGGGTTTGAGCTTCGACGCCAGCGCGTTCCGCATCGACTGGTCGAACATCCAGCAGCGCGTGACCTTGGACCCTTGCGCCGTCACCTACACGGTCAACTCCGGCCAGGTCCGGTCGGAGGGCTTCGACCTTGCCGTCACCGCGCGGCCGACGCAGGGCGTCACGCTCGACCTGTCGGTCGGCTATGTCGATGCGCGGTTCGCAGAGCGCGTCTACGTCAATCGCGGTGCGACATCGGGTGCGTTCGGCATCGACAAGGGCAACGCATTGTTTCAGGCGGGTACGCCGTGGCAGGTGGTTGTCGGCGGTCGCTACGACTTCGATCTTGGCGGTCATGGCGCGTTCGTGCGCGGCAATTACGAATTTTCCAGCCGCAATTTCCGTGAGCGGTCCAGCCTCGATCCCGATACCGCCTTCTACAATCCTATCCTCGGCGATCGGCCTGCGACCTACTATGTACGGATGCGGACGGGCATCACCTTCGACCAGGTCGAGGCGCAACTGTTCGTCGACAACCTGCTCGACGCGCATCCCGGGCTGGAGCGGTTCAACTACGGCGGACGCTCGCCGTTCTTCGTCAACAACAGCTTCCGCCCGCGCACGATCGGTCTGACCCTGCTCTATCGCCAGCGGCCATGATCGGCCGGCGCTCCTTCGTCGCCGGCGCGGCGGCGTTCGGTCTCCTGCCGGCGGGGCGGCTGTGCGCCGCGCCGCTGGCCGGGTTCACCCACGGTGTCGCCTCGGGCGAGCCGACCGCATCGTCGGTGCTGGTCTGGACCCGCTATCGTCGACGTGGCGCGCCGGTGCCGTTGCGGGTCGAGCTGGCGTCCGATCCGGGCTTTCGCCGGATTGCGGCGCGCGGGGTGGCCGTCGCCGATCCTGAAGCGGACTGGACCGCACGCACGGTGTTGACCGGGCTAGAACCCGGGCAACGCTGGTTCTATCGTTTTCACGGCCCGGACGGCGCCATGTCGCCGACCGGCCGTACCGCGACGCTGCCGGACGGGCTGCCGCCACGCTTCACGATGGCGGTCTTCTCCTGCGCCAACCTGCCGTTCGGGTGGTTCAACGCCTATGCCCATGCCGCGCGCGATCCCGCCGTCGATCTGGCGGTGCATCTCGGCGACTATATCTATGAATATGCGCGCGGCACCTACCCCTCCGCAGCACAGGCGCTGCCCGGTCGAACGATCGAGCCGGCGGGGGAGGCGGTGCATCTCGCCGATTACCGCGCGCGCTATGCCAGCTATCGCTGCGATCCCGACCTTGCCGCGTTGCACGCGCGGGTGCCGTGGCTGGCGGTGTGGGACGATCACGAGTTTGCCGACAATGCGTGGACGGGCGGCGCCTACAACCACGACCCGGCGACGGAAGGCGACTGGCGCCTCCGTCGTGACGCCGCAGCGCGGGCGTGGCGCGAATGGATGCCGGTATCGGACGTGAACCGCTGGGGTGTGCGCGACGTCGGCACGCTCGCCAGCCTGATGAGCCTGGAGACGCGCACCACCGGCCGTACCGTCGAAGCCGATTTCTACCCACTGCAAATGCCGGTCGAGGGCCGCATGGATCGGCTGACCACGTTTCGGGAAGGCGAGTGGATGCGCCCCGATCGGCGGATGCTCGGTGAGGCGCAGGAGGCATGGCTGCTGCGCGAGATGCGGGCGTCAGCGCGGCGGACACGCTACCAGATCCTGATCCAGTCGGTGCCCATGGGCATATCGGTCATGCCCGACGCTGCGCTGGGCTGGACGCCGGTGGGCGGTGACACGGCGCGGGACGAGGTCGCCCTGCTGGTCGACGCCGGCCGCGTCGGCGTGCCCATGAACATGGACAATTGGAACGGCTATCCGGCGCAGCGCGAACGGGTGCTGCGCGCGGCACGCGACGCGGATGCTCGACTGATCGTGCTGTCCGGGGACAGTCACAATGCCTGGTCCTATCGTCTGTGCGACAGCCGCGGGCACAAAGCCGGTGTGGAACTGGCGGTCCCCTCGGTCACGTCGCCCGGCTTCGAGAGCTGGTTCCCGCAGGAGGACCCGGCGGTCGTCTCGCAAGCGCTGGTCGCCGGCAACTCCGAACTGCAATGGGCCGACACGTCGCATCGCGGTTATGGCAGGGTTTGTCTGACCCCGGCCGCTGCGACGCTGGAATGGTGGCGCAGCCCTTCGATACGACAGCGCGACGCCACGGCTTATCGCCAGCATACATTGCAGATTAGCTGAATGACCCCGAGGAACCCGTCTTCGTTCGGTACGCAATCTTAGCCATCACCATTTTATAGGCGCTAACGGCAAAGGCGTCACGTGCTCGCCTCTTCGGGGTACCGTGCGCGGGGGGGCCGATGCGCATGGACGGGCTGGGTCATGTCAGATGGTACAATTCTGCCCCGTGCGGCCGTACCATGCGCGCCACTCGCCCGCTGGCGGAACCCGCATCGTTGCCTGTCCATAGATCACGCAACGTGACCTTAGACGGTGCCCCGATCTGTTTAAGATCGATGCCGACCTCCCTGGGCTTGGCGGTCGTGTTGAACAAGGCAAGATACAGGCCGCTGCCGCCCTCGGGTTTTGCCGACCAGATGCGGGTACCGTCCTCGACGAAGTGCGGCTGGTTGT
>NZ_CAXIAM010000003.1:0-95867 GCF_964021865.1 uncultured Sphingomonas sp. | reverse complement strand
AGCGCGCATAGGTCGATTTGCCGAGGCAGATCACCAGCACGTCGCGCGGCACGCGAAAATATTCGACCGTCCGCGCCAGCGCGAAGCTGTTGGGCGGGATGATGCACACATCGGTCTTGCGATCGACGAAGCTGTTCGCCGCGAAATCCTTCGGATCGACCAACGCATTGTCGACATTGGTGAAAATCTTGAACTCGTCGGCGACGCGCGCGTCATAGCCGTAGCTCGACAGCCCATAGCTGATGCAGCCATCGCGGCGTTGCGATTCGACGAACGGCTCGATCATCCCGTCGGCAAGCGCACGGTCGCGAATCCAGCGGTCGGACATGACGGACATACGGCAATTCCCCTCGAACGGACGCGCTTTCGCGGCTGAACGCGCGCGGTGCAAGGCGCATCGCTATTCCGGTATCATCTGTGACGCTATCGTACGGGGCATGCTGCGCCTCATCCTTCCGTTCGCTCACCGGGTGCGTCGCCACGCGCTGGCGCTGCTCCGATGGCGCACGCGTGGGGTGAAGCTGCTGGTATTCGATCGCGACGGACGCGTACTGCTGGTCCGGCATCGCTACGGCCGCGGCGACCTGCACATGCTGCCCGGCGGCGGGATTGCGCGTGGCGAGGCGCCGGAGGAGGCGGCTGCCCGCGAGTTGCATGAGGAGACCGGCTGCATCGCGCGTGCGCTAACCATCGTGGCACGATACGAATCGCGGACTGAAGGGCGGCGTGACACCGTTTTCCTTTTCACCGCGCGGAGCGACGAAACGCCAGTGCCGGACGGACGCGAACTGGCCGAGGCGGCGTTCCACCCGCTTGGCGATCTCCCTGCCACCTTGTCACCGGCGACACGGCGGCGGATCGAGGAGTGGAACGGAGCCCGGGAGCGTAGCAACGACTGGTAGGTCCTTGCGATTCATTCTCACTCCCCACGGCCTTGCCCCTCCGGAGGCGGGGGTCTAGAGCGTGCCGGTTCCGTTCGCACCTGCGAGAGAGGCGAGAGAGACATAGTGGTCGATCTGTCGCAATACCTACCGATCCTCCTGTTCCTGGGGGTGGCGCTCGCGCTGTCGAGCGCGTTCGTGTTCCTGCCGATGGCGGTCGCCAAGCTGACCGGCGCGGCGAAACCCACGCCCGAAAAGTTGGCCGAATATGAGTGCGGCTTCCCCGCGTTTGAGGACAGTCGGTCGCAATTCGACGTGCGATTCTATCTGGTCGCCATCCTGTTCATCATCTTCGATCTCGAGGCGGCGTTCCTCTATCCCTGGGCCGTCAGCGTGTTCTCGCTCGGCTGGACCGCATGGATCTCGATGATGATCTTTATCGCCGAACTCGCGCTCGGCCTTGTCTACGCATGGAAGAAGGGAGCGCTGGAGTGGGAGTAGAAGCGCACGCCGGGGCCGCGGGCCTCGTTCACACGCCGGAGTCCGCACGTGGCGTGATCGCGCCGGACCAGGGCTACTTCGACGGCCTGAACGGCGAGTTGAACGACAAGGGTTTTCTCGTCACCTCGACCGAGGACCTGTTCCAATGGGCGCGCACCGGCTCGTTGTGGTGGATGACGTTCGGGCTGGCGTGCTGCGCGGTCGAGATGATCCACGTCAACATGCCGCGCTATGATATGGAGCGGTTCGGCGCCGCGCCGCGCGCGTCGCCGCGCCAGTCGGACGTGATGATCGTCGCGGGCACACTCTGCAACAAGATGGCGCCGGCGCTCCGCAAGGTCTACGACCAGATGTCGGAGCCGAAATACGTCATCTCGATGGGCTCGTGCGCCAATGGTGGCGGCTATTATCACTATAGCTACAGCGTCGTGCGCGGCTGCGACCGCGTGGTGCCGGTCGACATCTATGTCCCCGGCTGCCCGCCGACTGCCGAGGCGCTGTTGTACGGCGTAATGCAATTGCAGCGGAAGATCCGCCGCGCCGGGAGCATCGAACGGTGAGGGCGCCGGCTCCTGCCTTTGCAGCACAGCTCAACGACGCGACAATTGACGCCGCGCGCGCCGCGATCGGTGGCGCGATGGTCGACGCGGTCGAGATCGCGGGCGAGGTGCAACTGCACGTCACGCGCGATGGCCTTGTTGCCGCGCTGACCGTGCTTCGTGATACGCCGGGACTCGAATATCAGCAGCTGATGGAGATCGCGGGCGTCGATTATCCGGAGCGCGCGGAGCGCTTCGAGATCGTCTATTGCCTGTTGTCGCTGACGCGCAATCACCGGTTGCACGTCCATGTCGGCGCGACCGAGGACACGCCGGTGCCGTCGGTGACCGATATCTGGCCGGTCGCGGGCTGGCTGGAGCGCGAAGTGTACGACATGTACGGCGTGCTGTTTTCGGGTAACCGCGACCTGCGCCGCATCCTCACCGATTACGGCTTCCGCGGACATCCGTTCCGCAAGGATTTCCCGCTGACCGGCTTCGTCGAGCTGCGCTATTCCGAAGAGCAGAAGCGCGTCGTCTACGAGCCGGTGAAGCTGGCGCAGGATTTCCGCACCTTCGATTTCGAAAGCCCGTGGGAAGGCGCCGAATACGTGCTGCCGGGTGACGAGAAGGCGAAGCTGCCCGAGGCGAAGGGCGCGCCGACCCCGGCGATCGCGACCGAGGTGCAGAAGGCAGGCGCCGCGCAGACGCCGAAGCAGGAAGCGCCGGCGCCGAGCCAGCCTTATGCCAAAAAGGACACGACGAGCACCGCCGAGACTGGCGCGGGACGTGCCGAAAGCGATGCCGAGCCGAAGCCGGGCGACCCCGATGTCGTCCCGTCGAAGGGCGGAGGGCAGAATCAATGACCGATACGCCAATGACCGACACCTACGTCCAGAAGGAGCAGGCGGTCGATCGCGAGGTCGATCCCGCGATCGAGAAGCTGCTTCATGTTACCGACGCCGCGCACCCGACCGAGGGCGACGTGGCGATCCAGAACTATACGATCAACTTCGGCCCGCAGCACCCGGCGGCGCACGGCGTGCTGCGGCTCGTCATGGAGCTGAACGGCGAGATCATCGAGCGAATCGATCCGCACGTCGGGCTGCTGCATCGCGGCACCGAGAAGCTGATCGAATACAAGACCTACGCACAGGCGATCCCCTATTTCGACCGGCTCGATTATTGCTCGCCGGCGTGCATGGAGCACACCTTCGTGCTCGCAATCGAGAAATTGCTCGATCTCGAAGTGCCGATCCGCGCGCAGTACCTGCGGGTGTTCTTCGCCGAGCTGACGCGCATCTCGAACCACATGCTCAACCTCGGGTCGCACGTCATGGACGTCGGCGCGATGACGCCGAACCTGTGGCTGTTCGAGATTCGCGAGGATTGCTACGGCTTCCTTGAGCGCGCGACCGGCGCGCGGATGCACCACAATTATTTCCGCCCGGGCGGGGTGCATCAGGACGTGCCGCTCAAGCTGTTGACCGATATCGCCGACTGGCTCGACACGCGGCTGCCGCGGTTGTTCGAGGATGCGATCAGCCTCGTCGCCGACAATCGCATTTTCAAGCAGCGCAATGTCGACATCGCGACGGTGAGCCGTGAGGACGCGATCAAATGGGGCTTCTCCGGCCCGATGATCCGCGCCGCGGGCATCCCGTGGGATCTGCGCAAGTCGCAGCCGTACGACGTCTATGCGAAGATGGACTTCGATGTGCCGGTCGGCACGCGCGGCGATTGCTACGACCGGTTCATGGTGCGCGTCGAGGAGGTCCGCCAGTCGGCGCGGATCATGAAGCAATGCCTCGCCGAGATGCCGGAGGGGCCGATCGCGTCGCTCGATCGCAAGGTGGTGCCGCCGAAGCGCGCGGAGATGAAGCGCTCGATGGAAGCGCTGATTCATCACTTCAAGCTCTATACCGAGGGCTATCACGTCCCGGCGGGCGAAGTGTATGTCGCGACCGAAAGCCCCAAGGGCGAGTTCGGCGTGTATCTGGTCAGCGACGGCAGCAACAAGCCGTATCGCTGCAAGATCCGCCCGACCGCCTTCTCGCACTTGCAGGCAATGGACTTCATGAGCCGCGGCCACATGCTGGCGGACACCACCGCCATCCTGGGCGCGATGGATATCGTTTTTGGCGAATGTGACCGCTGATGGCTGACGCACCTATAATCCCCGACGAAGCCGAGGTCCGCGCACGCTGGGGCGCGTTCCAGTGGAACGACGACAGCAAGGCGAAGCGTGACGCGATCCTGTCGCGTTATCCGGCCGGGCGCGAACAATCGGCATCGATCCCGCTGCTCGATCTGGCGCAGCGTCAGGTTGGCGCCGAGACGCAGACGCAAGGGTGGTTGCCCGTCCCGGTGATCGAGTTCGTCGCGCGCGAGATCGGCGTGCCGTATATGCGCGTGTACGAGGTCGCGACCTTCTACACCATGTTCAACCTCGCCCCGGTCGGCCGCTTTCACGTGCAGGTGTGCGGGACGACGCCGTGCATGTTGCGCGGGTCGGACGACGTGCTGGCGGCGTGCAAGAACAAGGGGCTCATCAAGGGCAAGACCACGCCCGACGGTCTGTTCACGCTAACCGAGGTCGAGTGCATGGGCAATTGTTCGTCGGCGCCGATGGTGCAGATCAACGACGACAATTACGAAGACCTCGACTACGACCGCACGATCGCGATCCTCGAGACGCTGGCGAACGGCGGTGCGCCCAAGCCGGGCACGCAGGAGCCGGGCCGCCACACGGTCGAGCCGAAGGGGGGACCGACCTCGCTGACCGCGATGGTGACCGAGAACCACGATTATCGCGGTGAATGGAACGTCGCGACACAGGGAGCGGACGCATGAGCCTGCTCGACAAGGACCGCATCTTCACCAACCTCTACGGCTATCAGTCGTGGCGGCTGGACGCGGCGATGGCGCGCGGCGACTGGGACAATACCAAGGCGCTGCTGGAGCTTGGCCAGGACAAGATCATCGACACCATCAAGGCGTCGGGTCTGCGCGGGCGCGGCGGGGCGGGCTTCCCGACCGGCACCAAATGGTCGTTCATGCCCAAGGAGCCGAAGCCGGACCGGCCGAACTTCCTGGTCATCAACGCCGACGAATCCGAGCCGGGGTCGTGCAAGGACCGCGAGATCATCCGCCACGATCCGCACAAGCTGATCGAAGGCGCGCTGGTCGCGGGCTTCGCGATGCGCGCGCGCGCGGCGTACATCTACATTCGCGGCGAATATATCCGTGAGGCCGAGGTGCTGTTCGCGGCGGTTGCCGAGGCATATGACAAGGGCCTTGTCGGCAAGAACGCGTGCGGGTCGGGTTACGACTTCGACGTCTTCGTCCACCGCGGCGCGGGCGCGTATATCTGCGGCGAAGAGACCGCGATGCTCGAAAGCCTCGAGGGCAAGAAGGGCCAGCCGCGGCTCAAGCCGCCGTTCCCGGCCGGCGCGGGGCTGTACGGCTGCCCGACGACGGTCAACAACGTTGAGTCGATCGCGGTCGCGCCGACGATCCTGCGGCGCGGTGCGGCGTGGTTCTCCAGCTTTGGCGCGGAGAACAACAAGGGCACCAAGCTCTTCCAGATTTCGGGCCATGTGAACACGCCGTGCGTCGTCGAAGAGGCGATGAGCATCCCGTTCCGCGAGCTGATCGAGAAGCATTGCGGCGGGATCCGCGGCGGCTGGGACAATCTGCTCGCGGTGATTCCGGGCGGGTCGTCGGTGCCGCTGGTGCCGGCCAAGGACATCATCGACGCGCCGATGGACTTCGACGGCCTCAAGGCGGTCGGCTCCGGGCTCGGCACCGCGGCGGTGATCGTCATGGACAAGTCGACCGACGTGGTGCGCGCGATCGCGCGGCTGTCGTACTTCTACAAGCACGAGAGCTGCGGCCAGTGCACGCCGTGCCGCGAGGGCACCGGCTGGATGTGGCGCGTGATGGAGCGGCTGCGCACCGGCGACGCCGAGATCGGCGAGATCGACATGCTCCAGCAGGTGACCAAGCAGGTCGAGGGCCATTCGATCTGCGCGCTGGGCGATGCGGCGGCCTGGCCGATCCAGGGCCTGATCCGTCACTTCCGTCCCGAGCTGGAACGCCGCATCAACGAGCGTGGCGGCAACGTCGCCCCGATGCAGGAAGCTGCTGAATAATGCCCAAGGTCAAAGTCGACGGAGTCGAGATCGAGGTGCCGCAGGGCGCCACCGTGCTGCAGGCGTGCGAGCTGGCCGGCAAGGAGATCCCGCGCTTCTGCTACCACGAACGGCTGAGCATCGCCGGCAATTGCCGGATGTGTCTGGTCGAGGTGAAGCCGGGGCCGCCCAAGCCGCAGGCGAGCTGCGCGCTGCCGGCGGCGGAGAACCAGGAAATCTTTACCAACACGCCGATGGTGAAGCATGCCCGCGAGGGCATCATGGAATTCCTGCTCATCAACCACCCGCTGGATTGCCCGATCTGCGATCAGGGCGGCGAGTGTGACTTGCAGGACCAGTCGATCGCATACGGCCGCGGCCATTCGCGGTTCGACGAGAACAAGCGCGCGGTCACCGAGAAATATATGGGGCCAATCGTCAAGACGGTTATGACCCGCTGCATCCAGTGCACGCGCTGCATCCGCTTCGCCGAGGAAGTCGCCGGCGTCGAGGAGATCGGCGCGATCTATCGCGGCGAGAACATGCAGATCACCTCCTATCTGGAGGAAGCGGTCACGTCCGAACTGTCGGGCAATGTCGTCGACCTGTGCCCGGTCGGCGCGCTGACCAGCAAGCCCTATGCGTTCGAGGCGCGCCCGTGGGAGCTGCGCAAGACGCTGACGATCGACGTGATGGACGCGGTCGGCACCAACATCCGGCTCGACAGCCGCGGGCGGCAGGTGCTGCGCTGCGTGCCGCGCGTCAACGACGACGTGAACGAGGAATGGGCGAGCGACAAGACCCGCCACGCGGTCGACGGGCTGGTCCGCAAGCGGCTCGACCGGCCGTATGTGCGCCGCGACGGCAAGCTGCATGCGGTGACCTGGGACGAGGCATTCGCGACGATCGCGGCGGTCGACCACGGCGGCGCGGTCGCGGCGGTCGCCGGCGACCTGGTTGATTGCGAGACGATGTTCGCGGCCAAGGCGCTGCTGAAGGGACTCGGTTCGTCGCTGCTCGAAGGGCGGCAGACCGGCATGGATTATGATACGTCCAGCCTCGCCGCGGTGAATTTCAACACCACGATCGCGGGCACCGAAGAGGCGGACGCGATCCTGCTGGTCGGCACCAACCTGCGCTGGGAAGCGCCGCTGGTGAACACGCGCATCCGCAAGGCGATCAAGAAGGGCGCAAAGGTTTTCGCGGTCGGGCCGGAGACTGAGCTGACTTACAAGGTCGAATGGCTCGGCGCGGACCTGTCGGTGCTCGGCAACTTGCCCGAGCGCGTGATCGAGGCGTTTGCGAAGGCCGCCAAGCCGATGGTGATCGTCGGCGGTGCGGCGCTCAAGGGCGCGCATGGCGCGGCGCTGGCGCTGGCCGACACGCTCGGGCTCGTGAAGGACGGCTGGAACGGCTTCAACGTCGTCCACATGGCGGCGTCGCGGATGGGCGGGCTGATGCTCGGATATGCGCAGCAGGGCGGCATCGCGGCAACCTACGATGCGAAGCTCGCCTTCTTCCTGGGGGCTGACGAGTGCGACTTCGCCAACTTCCGCGGGGTCAAGGTGTACGTCGGTCACCACGGCGACAAGGGCGCGCACCATGCCGACGTCATCCTGCCGGGCGCAAGTTATGCCGAGAAGAGCGGCACCTTCGTCAACATCGAGGGTCGCGTCCAGCGCGGTGAGCGTGCGGTGTTCCCGCCGGGCGACGCGCGCGAGGACTGGACGATCTTCCGCGCGCTGAGCGAGCGGCTCGGCCAGACGCTGCCGTTCGACACGCTCGACGAGCTGCGCGCGGCGATGGCGCTGGACTGCCCGGAACTGGCGACGCTGGGGCTCAAGACCTTCGCGTGGAACCCGCCGGCGCTCGGCACGACCGCGCAGGGCGTGCTGGAAGGCTATCCGATCAAGGACTTCTATCTCACCAACGCCATTTGCCGGGCGTCGCCGACGATGCAGCGCTGCTCGGCGGAACTGGTGCATGGCGAGAGCTTCGCGGAGGCGGCGGAGTGACCGACTTCTTCAATCATACCGTCGGCCTGCCTTATGGCTGGGCATGGTTCCTCGCGACGATCATCGGTATCCTGCTGATCGCCTTGCCGCTGATGCTGTCGGTGGCGATGATCATCTATGCCGATCGCAAGATCTGGGCGGCGATGGCGCTGCGCCGCGGGCCGAACGTCGTCGGCCCGTTCGGACTGTTGCAGTCGTTCGCGGACGGGCTGAAGGTCTTCCTCCAGGAAACGATCGTTCCGTCGGCGGCGAACCGCGGGCTGTTCCTGCTCGCGCCGATCATCACCTTCACGGTCGCGCTGATCGTCTGGGCGGTGGTGCCGTTCCAGCCGGGCGTGGTGCTCGCGAACATCAACGTCGGCTTGCTCTACGTGCTCGCGGCGTCGTCGCTGGGCGTGTACGGGATCATCCTCGCCGGCTGGTCGTCGAACTCTAAATATCCGTTCTTCTCGGCGATCCGCGCCGCGGCGCAGATGGTCAGCTATGAAGTCGCGATCGGCTTCGTGCTGATCTCGGTGGTGATGTGGGCGGGATCGTTCAACCTGACGACGATCGTCGAGGCGCAGAAGGGACTGTACGGCTTCATCAACGGCTTTGGGTTCAATCCCTTGCTGTTCCCGATGAGCGTGGTGTTCCTGATCTCGTCGCTCGCCGAGACGCAGCGCGCGCCGTTCGACCTGACCGAGGCGGAGAGCGAGCTGGTCGCGGGCTATCAGACCGAATATTCGTCAATGGCATTCGCGCTCTACTGGCTCGGCGAATATGCGAACGTGCTGCTGATGTGCACGCTCAACGCGACCTTGTTCTGGGGTGGCTATCTGCCGCCGTTCGACTGGGCGCCGCTGTATGTCGTGCCGGGGATTATCTGGCTGTTCGCCAAGATCCTGTTCTTCTTCTTCGTCTTCTCGTGGATCAAGGCGACGGTGCCGCGCTACCGCTACGACCAGTTGATGCGGCTGGGCTGGAAGGTGTTCCTGCCGCTGTCGCTGTTCTGGGTGTTCCTGGTATCGGGCGTGCTGATGTTCATGCGCGTGGGAGTGTAAGATGGGTATCGCGCAGACGATCAAGGCGTTCACGCTCTACGAGTTCGTGAAGGCGCATGCGCTGACGCTGAAGTATTTCTTCAAGCCGAAGGCGACGATCAACTATCCGTACGAGAAGAACCCGCTGAGCCCGCGCTTCCGCGGCGAACATGCGCTGCGTCGCTATCCCAACGGGGAAGAGCGCTGCATCGCGTGCAAGCTGTGCGAGGCGGTGTGCCCGGCGCAGGCGATCACGATCGAGGCCGAGCCGCGCGACGACGGCAGCCGCCGCACGACGCGCTACGACATCGACATGACCAAGTGCATCTATTGCGGCCTGTGTCAGGAAGCGTGCCCGGTCGACGCGATCGTCGAGGGGCCGAACCTCGATTTCGCGACCGAGACGCGCGAGGAGCTGATCTACGACAAGGCCAAGCTGCTCGACAACGGCGACCGGTGGGAGCGCGCGATCGCCGCGAACCTTGCCGCCGACGCGCCGTACCGGTAGGCGCTCGCGTGACATCAGGGGTCGAGATGATTTTAACGGTTTCAATCAGCGCGCGCCGCGGGCGCGCGGACGCGGGGAAGGCGCTATGATCCAGGCCATCGCCTTCTATCTGTTCGCGCTCGTCGTGCTGCTGTCGGGCGCGATGACGATCTCGTCGCGCAATCCGGTGCATTCGGTGCTGTGGCTGATCCTCGCCTTCTTCAACGCCGCCGGGCTGATGGTGCTGGTCGGTGCCGAGTTCATCGCGATGCTGCTGGTCATCGTCTATGTCGGCGCGGTCGCGGTGCTGTTCCTGTTCGTGGTCATGATGCTCGACATCGACTTCGCCGAGCTGCGCGCCGGGTTCGTCAGGTACTTCGGGATCGGGCTGGTGCTGGCCGTCGCGCTCGTCGCCGAAATCCTGATCGGGGTCGGTGCGTGGAGCGCGGGCGGGATCGATCTCGCGCGGCGTGCGGCGCCGACCGACCATGTCGTCCCGAACATCGTCCAGATCGGTAATCTGCTCTACACGCGCTATCTGTTCATCTTCGAGGGCGCGGGGCTGGTGCTGCTGGTCGCGATGATCGGCGCGATCGTGCTGACGCATCGCGAACGTTCGGGATCGCGCTACCAGAATATCGCGCGGCAGAATGCGCGCCGTCCGCAGGACGCGACACGCAACGTGCGGCCGGAGATCGGGCAGGGGGTGCAGCTGTGAACGCGGCCATGTCGGGGGGCGTCGGCCTCGTCCATTATCTCGTCGTCGCGGCGATCCTGTTCACGATGGGCGTGCTGGGGATTTTTCTCAACCGCAAGAACATCATCGTCATCCTGATGGCGATCGAGCTGATCCTGCTCGCGGTGAACATCAACCTCGTCGCTTTTTCGGCGGCGTTGCAGGACCTCGTCGGGCAGGTGTTCGCGATGTTCGTGCTGACCGTCGCCGCCGGGGAGGCGGCGATCGGGCTAGCCATTCTCGTCATCTTCTTCCGCGGCCGTGGCTCGATCTCGGTCGACGATCCCAGCCGGATGAAGGGGTAAATTCCGGTGCATTCGATCCTTTTCATCGTCTTCCTGCCGCTGCTCGCGGCGATCGTCGCGGGCTTCGCGAACAAGTCGTTCGGCGCGACCTTGCCCAAGGCGATCACCACCGGCGCGCTGTTCCTGTCGTGTGCGCTGTCGTGGCCGGTGTTCATCGGGTTCCTGTCGGGCAGCAGCGCGGCGTCGGTCACGCCGGTGCTGCACTTCATGACCTCGGGCACGTTCGACGTGGCATGGGCGCTGCGCGTCGATGCGCTGACCGCGGTGATGCTGGTGGTCATCACCAGCGTCTCGGCGCTCGTCCACCTTTATAGCTGGGGCTATATGAGCGAGGACCCGGACCAGCCGCGCTTCTTCGCCTATCTGTCGCTGTTCACCTTCGCGATGCTGATGCTGGTGACCGCGGACAATCTGATCCAGATGTTCTTCGGCTGGGAAGGCGTCGGCCTCGCCAGCTATCTGCTGATCGGTTTCTGGTTCCGCAAGCCGAGCGCCAATGCCGCCGCGATCAAGGCGTTCGTCGTCAACCGCGTCGGCGATCTCGGCTTCATGCTCGGCATTTTCGGGACCTATCTGGTCTTCAATACCGTCTCGATCCCGGCGATCCTCGCCGCGGCGCCGTCGATGGCGGGGTCGACGATCGGCTTCCTGTGGTTCCGCGCCGATACGATGACGGTGCTGTGCCTGCTGCTGTTCGTCGGCGCGATGGGCAAGTCGGCGCAGTTGGGGCTCCACACCTGGCTTCCCGACGCGATGGAAGGCCCGACGCCGGTGTCGGCGCTGATCCACGCCGCGACGATGGTTACCGCGGGCGTGTTCATGGTGTGCCGCCTGTCGCCGATGTTCGAGACCTCGCCGACCGCGATGGGCTTCGTCACCTTCATCGGCGCCGCGACCTGCCTGTTCGCGGCGACGATCGGCACGACGCAAACCGACATCAAGCGCGTGATCGCTTATTCGACCTGTTCGCAGCTTGGCTATATGTTCTTCGCGGCGGGGGTCGGCGCGTACGGCGCGGCGATGTTCCACCTGTTCACGCACGCCTTCTTCAAGGCGCTGCTGTTCCTCGGCGCGGGCTCGGTGATCCATGCGATGCACCACGAGCAGGACATGCGCTTCTATGGCGGGTTGCGGAAGGCGATCCCGGTCACCTTCTGGGCGATGCTGCTGGGGACGCTGGCGATCACCGGGGTCGGGTTGCCGTTCCTCGACATCGGCTTTGCGGGCTTCCACTCGAAGGACGCGATCATCGAAGTTTCTTGGGCGGCGGGTGCGCCGGTCGCATCGATGGTCGGCGTGTTTGCGGCGCTGCTCACCAGCTTCTATTCGTGGCGGCTCATGTTCCTCACCTTCTGGGGCGAACCGCGCTGGGCGGCGTCGGAGCATATCCAGCACGCGTTGCACGATGCGCACGGCCACGGCGATCATGCGCATGACGATCAGGTGCATGGGCACGCGCACGACCATGGCGACGCGCATGCGCATTCCCATGACGACGCGCATCATCCCGATCCCGCGGGCGAGGACGCCGGCCATGCGCCGCACGTCGAATCGCGCGGGTTCAACGAGATCCAGAAGGGCACCGGCGGCTATCATCCGCACGAAAGCCCGCTCGTAATGCTGATCCCGCTGATCGTGCTGTCGATCGGCGCGGTTGCGGCCGGGTTTGTGTTCCATCGCTGGTTCATCGATCCGGAAAGCGCGGGCGGGTTCTGGAAGGGCGCGTTGTTCTTCAACGAGCATCTGATGCACGAAATGCACGGCGTGCCGTTGTTCGTGAAGCTGTCGGCGACGATCGTGATGCTGTCGGGGCTGCTGATCGCGTGCCTGACGTACATCCGCTCGCCGGAGGCCCCCGCGAAGTTCGCGGACACGTTCCAGCCGCTGTACCGCTTCCTGCTCAACAAATGGTATTTCGACCAGCTCTACCACTTCCTGTTCGTGCGCCCGGCGTTCGCGATCGGCCGACTGCTGTGGCACCGTGGTGACGAGGGGACGATCGACCGTTTTGGGCCGAACGGCTCGGCGTGGCTGGTGCAGGTGGGTAGCCGCGCGGCGGTTCGTCTTCAGACCGGATATGTCTATACTTATGCTTTTGTCATGCTGATCGGGCTCACCGCCGCGATCACCTGGGCGATCGCGGGCTGAGCGGGGGAGAAGGAAGATGTCGTTCCCGATCCTCTCGCTGATGCTGGCGGTCCCTGCGGTCGCCGCCATCGCGTGCCTGTTTCTCTCCGCTCCCGCGGCGCGCGTTACCGCATTGGCCGCGACGCTGATCGACCTCGCGCTGGGCGTGGTGCTGTGGACGTCGTTCGACGTCGGCGGTGCGCAGTGGCAGTTCGTCGAATATGCCCCGCTGTTCGGGCGCTTCGGCTGGGCGCTGGGCATCGACGGTTATGCGTTGCTGCTGATCGTGCTCAGCGTGTTCCTGATGCCGATCTGCATCGGCGCGAGCTGGCAGGCGATCGAGAAGCGCGTGCCGGAATATATGTCCGCGTTCCTGTTCACCGAGGTGCTGATGATCGGCACCTTCGCGGCGCAGGACTTGTTCCTGTTCTACATCTTCTTCGAAGCCGGCCTCATCCCGATGTTCCTCATCATCGGCATCTGGGGCGGCGCGAACCGGATCTATGCGTCGTACAAGTTCTTCCTGTACACATTGCTCGGCTCGCTGCTGATGTTCGTTGCGATGCTTTACATGAGCATCACCGCAGGCACGACGAGCATCCCGGTGCTGCTGAACTACGACTTCCCCGCCAGCGTCCAGACGTGGCTCTGGCTGGCGTTCTTCGCGTCGTTCGCGGTCAAGATGCCGATGTGGCCGGTCCACACCTGGCTGCCAGACGCGCACGTTCAGGCACCGACCGCGGGGTCGGTGATCCTGGCGGGCGTGCTCTTGAAGCTCGGCGGTTATGGCTTTCTGCGCTTCAGCCTGCCGATGTTCCCGGAAGCGTCAGCCAGCCTCGTGTGGCTGGTGTTCGGGTTGAGCGCGGTGGCGGTGATCTACACCAGCCTCGTCGCGCTGGTGCAGTCGGACATGAAGAAGCTGATCGCCTATTCGTCGGTTGCGCATATGGCGATCGTGACGATCGGCCTGTTCGCGTTCAACGCGCAGGGAATCGAGGGCGCGATGATGGTGATGCTGGGCCACGGGCTGGTGTCAGGCGCATTGTTCCTGTGTGTCGGCGTCATCTACGACCGGCTGCACACGCGCGAGATCAGCCGCTACGGCGGGCTGGCGATCAACATGCCGCGCTACGCTATCCTGTTCCTGCTGTTCACGATGGCCTCGATCGGCCTGCCGGGGACGAGCAACTTCGTCGGCGAATTGTTGAGCCTGATGGGCACCTATCAGGTATCGACGACGGTCGCATTGCTGTGCACCACCGGGATCATCCTCGGCGCGGGGTACATGCTGTACCTGTACCGTCGCGTCGTGTTCGGCGAGATCGAGTCGGAGGAGGTCCGTGCGATGTCCGACCTGACGCCGCGCGAACTGTGGCTGCTGGTACCGATTGCCGCGGCGGTGCTGTGGATGGGCGTCTATCCGGAGAGCTTCCTCGCGCCGATGCGCAAGGATACGCAGATCCTGCTGGCGCGGATCGATCGGGCCAAGCCGGCGGGTGACTCGCTGCCGACGAAAGGCACGGGGATCGTGCCGGCAGCACATGCCGAAACTTCTGCGCATGGGAGCGCGCACTGATGGATTACGCCGCCAATCTGGCGATGACGCTGCCCGAGCTGGTGCTCGCGGTCGGGGCGATCGCACTGATGCTGGTCGCCGCGTGGGGTGGCCCGGCCTCGACCAAAGCGGTGTCGTGGGTATCAGTCGCGGTGCTCGGCGGCGCGTTGATCGCGCTGACCGGCCCGGCCTCGGCCGGCAGCGACGCCTTTTACGGCCTGTATCGCGCCGACGCGTTCGCGGCGTTCGCCAAGGTGCTGATCTACGTCGGCGCGGCGGTGGCGATCCTGATGGCGCCCGACTTCTTCCGGCGCACCGCGGGTGCGGACCTGCGGCCGGAATATCCGGTGCTGATCCTGCTGTCGGCGTGCGGCATGGGGATGATGGTGTCGGCGGGCGACCTGCTGACGCTGTATGTCGGACTCGAACTGCAGAGCCTTGCCGCTTATGTGCTGGCGAGCTTCATGCGGCAGGATACGCGCTCGGCGGAAGCGGGGCTGAAGTATTTCGTGCTCGGTGCGCTGGCGAGCGGCATCCTACTTTACGGGATCAGCCTCGTTTACGGCTTCACCGGTTCGACCTTGTTCAACGAGATTGCAGGAGCGTATGCTGCTGCGCCGCTGACGGGCAGCGGGCGTTCGCTGGGGCTGTTGTTCGGGCTGGTGTTCGTGTTTGCCGGGCTGGCGTTCAAGATCTCGGCAGTGCCTTTCCACATGTGGACGCCCGACGTCTATGAAGGCGCTCCAACCCCGGTGACGGCGTTCTTCGCCTCGGCCCCCAAGGTCGCGGCGATCGCGCTTGCGGTCCGCGTCGCTGTCGAGGCGATGGGGCCGGCCGAGGTGCAGTGGCGGCAGATCGTGATCTTCGCGTCGCTCGCCTCGATCCTCCTCGGCGCGGTCGCGGCGATCGGGCAGCAGAACGTCAAGCGGCTGCTCGCTTATTCGTCGATCAACAACGTCGGCTTCGCGCTGATCGGGCTTGCTGCGGGCACGCCGGAGGGCGTCGCTTCGGTGATGACCTATATGACGATCTATCTGGCGATGACGCTGGGCAGCTTCCTGGTCGTCCTCCAGATGCGCGACGCCGACGGGCAGCCGATCGAGACGATCGCGAGCCTCGCCGGCCTGTCGCGGACGCGGCCAGGACTGGCGGCGGCGCTGGCGATCTTCATGTTCTCGCTCGCCGGCATTCCGCCGCTGTTCGGCTTCTACGCCAAGTTCGCGGTCTTCTATGCCGCGGTGCAGGCGGGGCTGTTCCCGCTGGCGGTGGTCGGCGTCGTGTTCAGCGTGATCGGCGCTTATTACTATCTGCGCCTCGTCAAGACGATGTACTTCGACGAGCCGGCCGGCGCATTCGGGGAAGGCGACCGGCTGGAGGGCGGGCTGATCGCGGTCGCAGCGGTGTTCGTTTCGCCGCTCGGCTATCTCGCCATCCCGGCGCTGTCGGCGTGGACGCTCACTGCCGCCAACAGCCTCTTCTAAGGCGGCGGCGCTGCCCCGGATCCTGACGGTACCGGCGACCGGGTCGACCAACGCCGACCTGCTGGTGCTCGCCGACGATCGCGTGGTCGACGAGGGCACATGGCTGCGCGCGGAGCAACAGACCGCCGGTCGCGGGCGACAGGGGCGCGTGTGGGACTCGCCTGCCGGCAATCTCTACGCAAGCACGTTGGTTGCGCTTCGCCCCGGCGATCCGCCAGCGGCGGGGCTGGCGCTCGTCGCCGCGGTCGCGCTGGAAGAGGCGGTGCGCGGCGCGTTGCCTGACCCGAGCGCCCTTCGGCTGAAATGGCCCAACGACCTGTTGCTGGCTGGCGCGAAGCTGTCGGGCATTCTGCTCGAACGCCGTGCAGCGCACGTCGTCGTCGGGATCGGTGTGAACGTTGCGCATCATCCGGCGCTTGCCGACCGCGCTACGACCAGCCTCCGCGCGGCCGGGGTGACGGTGGACGCGGTCACGCTGCTCGAGGACCTCGCCGATCGCTTCGCGTCGTGGCTCGACATGTGGCGCGCGCAGGGAATCGCGCCCGTCGCCGCGCAGTGGAACGCGCGCGCCCACCCGGTCGGCACCGCGCTGAAGGTGCGGCTGCCCGACCAGACCGCGCTCGAAGGCCAGTTCCTCGGGCTCGACGCGAGCGGCGCGTTGTTGCTCGGCTTGGCGGACGGCACACGGCATGTCATCCATGCCGGCGACGTGTTCGTGGTCTAGGGAGAGGAAGGCGATGCTGCTCGCGGTCGATGCCGGCAACACCAATATCGTCTTCGCGCTGGTCCAGCCGGCGACGCGCGAGATCCGCGCGCGCTGGCGGATCGCCACCGACCCGCGCCGCACCGCCGACGAATATGCGGTGTGGCTTAGCCAGTTGCTCCAGCTCGAGGGCTATACGCGCGAGGATGTGACCGCGGTCATTATCTCCACCGTCGTCCCGCGCGCCCTTCACAATCTCGAGGTTCTCGCCAGCAAGTATTTCCGCACCGATGCGTTGATCGCCGGGCGTGCGCCGGTCGAGTGGCAGCTATCGGTCGACGTCGACGAGCCACGCAGTCTCGGCGCCGATCGCGCGGTCAACACGATCGCGGCGCATGCGCTCCATGCCGGCGACCTGATCGTGATCGACTTCGGCACCGCGACGACCTTCGACCATTCCGACTTCGACGGCGCATACAAGGGCGGGATCATCGCGCCGGGGATCAACCTGTCGCTCGACGCGCTGGTGATGGCCGCCGCCAAGCTGCCGCGGATCGCCATCGAGGCGCCGGCGAACGAAAGCGTGATCGGCCGTAACACCGTCGACCAGATGAACATCGGGATCTACTGGGGCTACATCGCGATGATCGAGGGGCTGGTCGCGCGAATGAAGCGCGAGATCGCCCGCCCCGTAAAGGTGATCGCCACCGGCGGCCTCGCCACGCTTTTTGAACAACATACCAACGCGTTCGACGCGATCGAGCCGGACCTGACGATCCAGGGTCTGGCGATCATGTACGCGCGCGCCCATATCGACGCATGACCGCTTTGCCGGCGCGATCGTCCGTCTTCCATGCCTGCCGCTGTGATGCGGGCGGGCCGCGGTGCCGGCACTCAAAGGAATATAATGACACCGAAGAATAACGAGCTTCTTTTCTGCGCGCTGGGTGGGTCCGGCGAAATCGGCATGAACGTGATCCTTTATGGCCACGCCGGCAAATGGCTGATGGTTGATTGCGGCGTGACCTTCGCCGACGCGCATTACCCCGGAATCGACGTGATCCTGCCCGATCTGCGCTTTATCGAGGAGCGGATCGACGATCTGGTCGGGATTGTGCTGACGCATGGTCACGAGGACCATATCGGCGCGTTGCCGTATTTGGCTGAAGACCTTGGCGTGCCGATCTATGCCACGCCGTTCACCGCCGGGCTGGTGCGCGGGAAGCTGGAAGAAGAGCGGATCGAGGATCGCGTCAAGATCCGGCTGGTCGAGGCGCGCAAGTCGTTCAAGGTCGGGCCGTTCGAGGTCGAGGTCGTGCCGCTGTCGCACTCGATCCCGGAAGCGAACGCGCTCGTGATCGGCACCGCGGCGGGCAAGGTGTTCCACACTGGCGATTGGAAGCTCGATCCGACTCCGGTGATCGGCCAGCCTGCGACCCCCGAGGAACTCGCAGAGATCGGCGCGGAGGGCATCGACGTGCTCGTCTGCGACTCGACGAACGTCTTCAACGCCGAAGCGTCGCCGAGCGAGGCGAGCGTCCGCGAAGGGCTCGCCAAGAGTGTCGCGCGCGCGCGCGGGCGCGTCGTAGTGACAACCTTCGCGTCGAACGCGGCGCGGCTCCACACGCTCGGGCAGGTCGCCGAGGAAACCGGACGCAAGCTCTGCGTGACGGGACGCTCGCTCGATCGGATCATCCGCGTCGCCAAGGCGACCGGCTATCTCAAGAACTTCCCACAGACCGTCGACGTCGATGCCGCGATGCGGCTGCCCAAGAACCGTGTCCTGATCGTCGCGACCGGCGGGCAGGGCGAGGAGCGTGCCGCGTTGGCGCGGATCGCGGCGGGCAGCCACCCTGTCGCACTCGATATGGGTGACATGGTGATCTTTTCGTCGAAGCAGATCCCCGGCAACGAGGTCGCGATCGGCCGCATCCAGAACCAGCTTGCCGCCAAGGGCGTCGAGATGGTGACCGAGAAGCAGGCGCATGTGCACGTCTCCGGGCACCCGGGGCGGCCGGAACTCGCCAAGATGTACGGCTGGCTGCGTCCGACCTCGCTCGTGCCGGTGCATGGCGAGATGCGGCACCTGATGGAGCACGCGCGCTACGGCCTGTCGCAGGGTATCGCCAATGCGGTGGTGCAGACCAATGGCGACATGGTGCGGCTGGCACCGGGTGCGCCGAAGAAGATCGGCAACGTGCCGATCGGGCGGCTGGTGCTCGACGGGGACGTGATCCTGCCCGCCGATGGCAGCACGATCAACGAGCGACGCCGGGTTGCGGTCAACGGCCAGATCTCGGTCGGGATCGCGGTCGATCGCAACGGCCGCGCGGGCGGCACGCCCGAGGTGCGCGTACAGGGCGTCCCGGTCGAGGAGGAGCGCGAGCCGTTCCTTGCCGATGCGGTTGAAGCGGCAGCCGAGGCGATGGCCGGGCGGCCGCGCGATCGCGAGCGGCTGCGCGAGGACGTGCGGATGGCGGTGCGCAAGGTCGCGACGCGCTGGACCGGCAAGAAGCCGATTGTCGACGTCGTGATCGTTCAGGTCTGATCGCTGGCCAGGGAGGACGCGGATGCGCTGGACATCGATGTTGGCGATCTACGTCCTCTTCTGGGCGTTCTCGGTCTTTCTGGTGCTGCCGTTCGGGGTGCGTACCTCCGCCGAGGCGGGGGAGGCGCACATGCCCGGCACCGCCGAAAGCGCCCCTCACGAATTTTCGCTGAAACGGGTGATCGTGCGGACAACGATCGTTGCCACGACGCTGTTCGCGCTGTTCGTCGCGAATTACGAATTCGGCTGGGTGACGGCGCAGTCGCTCGACGTCATGGACGTGGCCAACGCGATCAACTGACGCGGATTGTGGCGGATCGCCTTGTGGCGGCGTAGGGAGTTGCGATGACCGACGCCAGTGATCCGCGCCTCGTCGACGACGCCGGCCATGTCTGGCCGCGACTGTCGCCGCTACAGACTGGGGTGCGCGGCTGCTGCCCGCGCTGCGGCAAGGGCGCGCTGTTCCGCGGCTTTCTTTCGATCCGCGATCACTGCCCGGTGTGCGGACTGGATTATTCCTACGCCGACCCGGCGGACGGCCCCGCGGTGTTCGTGCAATTGTTCGCGTGCCTGCCCGGTGTGATCTTCACGCTGATGTTGCAGATCCTCGCCGATCCGCCGTGGTGGATGCATGTGGTCGTCAGCCTGCCGGTGCTGCTGATCAGTACCGTCTTGCCGCTGCGGCCGATCAAAGGCTGGCTGGTGGCGAGCCAATTCTACTTCAAGGCGCGCGAAGGGCGACTGGTTAAGGATGACTGAGCGCGGTCTGAGGTTGATGACGGAGCAAACCGAATAATCCTTCGCGCCGCTTACCCCTCCAGCGGGTAGAGCGCAGCGGCGATGCGGCGTTCTTCGGCGCGTAGCACGCCCCAAGCGCGCGCCGCGGCGCGGCTGTCCATCGCCTCAATGCCGATCCCGCGCTTCTCCAGCGACGCCACCAAGGTGCGTGGCGGGCGGCGCAGCTCGGCACCGGTGCCGAGCAGCACGAACTCGATCGACTCGCCCAGCAACGGCGCCAGCGCCGCTTCGTCGAGCGTCTCGAATAGGGGAGGGGTCCAGCTGTCGGCGCGCGTCGCGGTCAGCAGCAGCGCCGGATAGACGCCCATCGTTCCGTCCGGCGCGTCGACCTTGAACCCAGCCGGGCCGAAGCCGCGCACCAGCGGGCCGGCGGCGTCGCGCTCACGGTCCATCCTCATCGTGCGTGCTCCCCGGCGCGGGTCAGGCGCGCGGCCCGACGCGTTCCGCGTTGTCGGCGATGCTCTTGCCGCGCACCGGCTTCTCACTCTCCGGCTCGGCGCGCAGGCCCAGCGTGATGAGCAGCGACGACGAGACGTAGATCGACGAATAGGTGCCGACGATGATGCCGAGCGTCATCGCGGCGGTGAAGCCGCGCAGCACGTGCCCGCCGAGGAACAATAGCGCCGCGAGCGCGAGCAGGATCGTCACCGAGGTCATCACGGTCCGCGGCAGCGTCTCGTTGACCGACAAGTTGATGATCTCACGCATGTCCATCTTGCGATAGCGGCGCATGTTCTCGCGGATGCGATCGTCGATGACGATCTTGTCGTTAATCGAATAACCGATGATCGTCAGCACCGCCGCGACGATGTTCAGGTCGAACTCGAACTGCGTTAGCGCGAAGAAGCCAAGCGTCATCAACAGGTCATGGACGATCGCGACGATCGTCGACACGCCGAACTGCCATTCGAAGCGGAAGATCGCGAACAACCCGATGCCGAGAATCGCGAGCACGACCGCGAGCACGCCGTTGCGGATCAACTCGCCCGAGACCTTGCCCGACACCGTCGAGTAGCGGCGGAATTCGGCACCCGGAAATGCCTGCAACAGCGAGGCTTCTACCTTGCGAACCGCGCGGTTGGTGGCGCCTTCGTCACCGCCCTGCTGGACGGGGAGGCGGATCGTGACGGTGCGCGGGTCGCCGAACTGCTGGAGCGCGGCCTCGCCGACACCCTGCGCGTCGACGACACTGCGGACGCGGTTGAGATCGGGAGTCTGCGCGAAACGCTCCTCAATCATCAGGCCGCCTTCGAAGTCGACGCCGAAATTCAGCCCCTTGTAGAAGGTGATCCCGACCGCGAGTACGCTGAGCAGCAGGGTCAGCCCGAACGCAAGCCCGCGCAGGCGGACGAAGTCAATATTTGTGTCGTCGGGGACGAGCTTGAGCAATTTCATGACGTCCTCGCCGCCCCGGCCGAGGCCGGGGTCCGGTTAGGGGAGAGAAGGGTCTGCGCGATCATATGTTGATCGTCTTCGGCTTGGCGCGGCGCAGCCAGCCGGCGACCAGCATCCGCGTGAAGGTGACGGCGGTGAACACGCTGGTGGCGATGCCGATCAGCAGCACGACCGCAAAGCCCTTCACCGGGCCGGAGCCCAGCACGAACATGATGATGCCCGAGATCGCGTGCGTCACATTCGCCTCGAAGATCGTGCGGCTGGCTTCCTTATAGCCCAGCTCGACCGCCTGCACCACGTTGCGCCCGCGGTGACGTTCCTCGCGGATGCGTTCGTTGATGAGCACGTTGGCGTCGACCGCGGTGCCGATCGTCAGCACGAAGCCGGCGATGCCCGGCAGCGTCAGCGTGCCCTTGAGCAGCGCCATCACGCCGAGGATCACGAACACGTTAATGACGACCGCGAGGTTCGCATAAACGCCGAAGCGGCCGTAGGTAACCAGCATGAACGCGACGACCAGCGCGACAGCGACCGCCGAGGCGAGGATGCCGGCGCGGATCGAATCGGCGCCGAGGTCCGGCCCGACCGTCGATTCCTCGACGATCTTCAGGTCGACCGGCAGCTTGCCCGAGCGCAGCGCGATCGCGAGCTGGTTGGCGCTTTCGACCGTGAAGCCGCCGTTGATCGCGGCGCGGCCGCCGATGATCGGCTCGTTGATGTTGGGCGCGGAGATCACGCTGTTGTCGACGATGATCGCGAACGGCTTGCCGACATTCTCCTGCGTGGTGCGCGCGAAGCGGCGACCGCCCTGGCTGTCGAAGGTCATCGAAACCTGAGGCTGGTTGGTCTGCGGCTCGAATTCCTGCCGTGCGTCGCTCAGCATGTCGCCGGTAATGATCGCCTGCCGCTTCACCGCGATCAGCGGGATGCCCGAAGGATTGTTCGGATAGGGCAGGATCTGGTCGCCGGCCGGCGCCTGCCCCTTGGCGAGCGCCTGAGGATCAGCGTTGACGTCGACCAGCTTGAACTCGAGCTTGGCGGTCTTGCCGAGCAGGTCCTTGAGCGCCTGCGGGTCCTGCAAGCCCGGCACCTGCACGACGATGCGGTTGCTGCCCTGACGGACGATCGTCGGCTCACGCGTGCCCATTTCGTCGATGCGGCGGCGCACGACCTCGGTCGCGTCGCCCATCGCGGTCTCCACCGCCTGCTTCAGCCCCTCTGCGGTCGGCGTCAGGACGAAGCGGCTGGTGTCGACCACCTGGATGTCCCACTGGCGCTGCCCAGTCATTCCCGCGCCGGTGCCGGTGATCTGGAGCAGCCGTTCCCGCGCGGCATCAACCTGGCGCGGATCGCGCAACAGGAACGACAATTGCCCGCCGCGGCTGGAGATCTCGCCGATCTCGATGCGCGGGTTCTGGCGGCGCATCTCGGTCTGCACCTGTTCGCGCATCGCCTCGACGCGAGTCGCGGCGACGTCGTTGGTGTCGGCCTCGAGCAGGAGATAGCTGCCGCCGGCCAGATCCAGCCCCTTGTTGACGCGCGGAAGGGTGATCCCCCACGATTGCGTCACGCTTTCAGGAATGAAGGTCGGGATCGACAGCGATACCAATGCCGCGAGCAGCAGCCAGATGCCGGCGACCTTCCAGCGGGGAAAGTCGAGCATGTCAGTCGTTCGCCGGCTTGCCGCCGAGCGGCGTGACCTCGGCGAGCGTCGCCTTGACGACGCGTACGCGGGTATTGGGCGCGATCTCGACCTCGACCGTGTCGTCCTCGACGCGGGTGACCTTGCCGATCAGCCCACCCGCGGTGACGACCGTGTCGCCCTTTTTCACGCCGGCGACCGCGCTCTGGAGCGACTTCATGCGGCGCTGCTGCGGACGGATCATCAGGAAGTAGAAGACGACGAAGACGAGGAGCAGCGGCGCGAGGCTGATGAAGCCGGCGAGGCCGCCGCCTTGGGCGGCGCCGCTGGCGGTCTGCGCATAAGCGGGAGAGATGAGCATCGGTTTCCGTGCATGACCGTTGGGCGGCCGGGAGACGGCCGCGCGAAGTCGCTGCCGCTATCATTGCGGCGCGTCCCACGCAACATGCGGCCAACCCGCTTGCATCGTGCCGCGAGCGGGCGTAGAGGCGCCCCCTCGGTCGGGGCGTAGCGCAGCCTGGTAGCGCATCACACTGGGGGTGTGGGGGTCGCAGGTTCGAATCCTGTCGCCCCGACCAATCGTTACAATTCAATGATTTTCATTCCGCCGCTGCCTCGCGGCTGGTACGATGTACGCCGCACCGTTCGGCGCGACTCCGGGATTTTCTGACCCGGCTCCCGCACCTCCGGCGCGTGGAGGTCAGATGGCGTCACCCGCCAAAGCCGTTCTCGCCTGCCGTGCGGATCATCCGCGGCCGCCGCCATGAGCACGTCGGCTGGCCCGACTCCGCCGCGCGTGACGATCGATCGCCACGATCCAGTGCACCGCCGGCTCGAGCAGCTCGTGCCGGGCCTGTCGGCGTCGATCGGACTCACTCAACGGCGATTCGCGCCGCGCGTGGTCCGCTCGCGCCGCGAGATCGTCCACGAGGGGGAAGCGGTCGCTGGAATCTGGACGATGCGGGCCGGCTGGGCCGCGCTGGTCCGTCACTTCGCCGACGGGCGGCGACAGGTCCAGCATCTGCTCCTGCCCGGCGATCCGTTGCCGCTTGAACGCGACGCGGCCTATCCGGCGACGATCGTCGCCTTGACGCCGGTGACGCTGATTGACCTCGACGGCACGTGGTTGCCCGATCCTGCGCTGCTCGACGACGCGCTGCGGCGGCACACGATGGCGACGGTCCACCGCCTGCTCGATGCCACCGCGCGGCTGGGGCGACAGGTCGCGATCGAGCGTTTCGCGCATCTGCTGCTTGAGCTGCGCGATCGGCTGCGCGGCGTCGGGCTGGCGAGCGACACGCACTTCAAGATGCCGCTGACGCAGGAAATGCTGGCCGACACGCTCGGGCTTACCAGTGTGCACGTCAACCGGACGCTGCAGATGATGCGGCAGCAGCAGTTGATCGAGCTGGAGGGGCGGGCGGTGACGCTGCTGCTGCCCGCCGAACTGGCGCGGATGGCGGATTATGCGTCGCCGATCGACCACCCGGTTGCTATGCACTGAACCATGCAAGGCGAAGGAAAGAAGCGCGCGCCCTGGTGGTTCTACGTCGCTGCGGCGGTGCTGGTGCTCTGGGGTGTCATGGGGGTCGCGGCGTGCGTCAGCCAGTTGCGCGACGGCGCAGACGCGATGGGGGCGGCGAGCGATTACGACCGCGCGTTGTTCGCGCAACTCCCGCTCTGGTACCGGGTCGATTATGCGATTGCGACCGGCACGATGCTGCTCGGCGCCCTGGCGTTGCTGGCGCGGACGCGCCATGCGGTCGCGCTGCTGACGGTTTCGCTGGTCGCGGTGATGATTCAGTTCGGCTGGATGTTCGCGATGACCGACATCATCGCGGTCAAGGGGCCGTATGTGCTCTATTTCCCGCTGCTGATCCTGGCGATTGGTGCGCTGGCGCTGCATCTGGCGCATGTCGCGCGCCGACGCGGCTGGATCGTTTGATGCGCGTGGCGTAGCAGGGCGCGATGTCCACGACCTTCACCATCGACACCGCCACCAGCCGCGCGACCCCGGTCGCTGCGCCAATGAAGCGGCTGACCGTCCCGGCGATACGCGCGCGCAAGGCGGCGATCGCGGCGGGCAAGGGCGAGCCGCTCGTGATGCTGACCGCCTATACCGTGCGGATGGCGCAACTCATGGACCCGCATTGCGACATGCTGCTGGTCGGCGACAGTCTGGGGCAGGTGATCTACGGCCTGCCCTCGACGGTGCCGGTCACGCTGGAGATGATGGCGGCGCACGGCGCGGCGGTGGTGCGCGGCAGCCACCATGCGACGGTGGTCATCGATATGCCGTTCGGCAGCTACGAGGCATCGCCCGCGCAGGCCTTCGAGAGTGCGGCGTCGTTGATGAAGCAGACCGGCGCGGCGGCGGTGAAGCTGGAGGGCGGGATCGCGATGGCGCCGACCGTGCAGTTCCTGTCGGAGCGCGGCATTCCGGTCGTGGGGCATGTCGGGCTCACCCCCCAGGCGGTGAACGCGCTCGGCGGCTATGGCGCGCGCGGGCGCAGCCCCGCGGAGGCGCGCAAGATCGTCGCCGATGCCCGCGCGATCGCCGAGGCGGGCGCGTTTGCGCTGGTGATCGAGGGCGTGATCGAGCCGATCGCGGTCGAGATCACGCGCACGATCGACGTGCCCACGATCGGCATCGGCGCGTCGGCGGCGTGTGACGGGCAGGTGCTGGTCGCCGAGGACATGCTGGGGCTGTTCGAGCGCACGCCGCGCTTCGTAAAGCGCTATGGCGACATGGCGACGTTCGTCGCCGAACGCGCGGAACAGTACGCCGCCGAGGTCCGCTCCCGCGCCTTTCCCGGTCCGGAGCAGTTGTATCCGGCCAAGGACTAGGCGGCCCTTCCGTTTATCCCGGCGAACCGCTACACGCCGGGCGTTTTTCCGTGAAGCCCGGAGTATTCGGTGGCCCTGACGCCGCAAAACAATGAAGCGTTCCTGCGTGAGGTCGACGACGAGCTGCGTCGCGATCAGGCGTTGCACGTCTGGCGGCGCTACGGCGTCGCGTTGATCGTCGCCGTCGTGGTCGCGCTCGCGGCGTTTGGCGCGTATCTGTTCTGGCAGCATCGTCAGGAACAAGCCGCCGGGCGCGAAGGCGAGCAGTTGCAGACCGCCTATGACGCGCTTGCCGCCAACGACACGAAGTCGGCGAGCGATACGCTGGCGACGCTCACGCAGTCGAAGCGTGACGGCTACCGCGTGCTGGCGACCTTCACGCAGGCGGATGTGCTGCTTCAGAAGAATGACCTGAAGGGCGCGGCGGCCAAGTTCGCCAGCGTCGCGCAGGACGCGTCGGTGGCGCAACCGTTCCGCGATCTTGCGCTGATCCGTCAGACAAGTGCCGAATTTGACACGTTGAAGCCCGAGGTGGTTGCGGAGCGGATGCGGCCGTTGGCGGTCGCGGGCAATCCTTGGCTGGGCAGCGCGGGCGAACTGATGGCCGCCGCCTATTTGCAACAGGGGCGCCGCGATCTGGCCGGGCAGGTGTTCGCGCGGATCGCCGCCGACACGCAGGTGCCGTCCTCGCTGCGTCAACGTGCGGTTCAGATGGCGGGCGTATTGGATGAAAAGGCGACGTCCGCGTCGCCGACGACCGCTGGTGCTGCTGCGCCGGCCAAGAACGAAGGTAACACGACGCGATGACGACACGGGTGGCGACCGGCCTGGCGCTCGCCGCGCTGGTGGGACTGAGCGGCTGCGGCATCTTCAAGGGCGCGCCCAAGAAGACCCCGACGGTGGGACAGCGCGTTCCGATCCTGATGTCGGAGAATCAGGCGACTGTCGACAAGGGGCTGGAGAACGTTCCCGTCACGCTGCCCGTCGGCGTCGCCAACGATGCCTGGACCCAGCCGGGCGGCAATGCCGCCAAATCGATGGGCAGCCTGCTGCTTGCCTCGGCCACGCCCGCCAAGGCGTGGACTGCGCAAATTAACGGTGGCAACAATCGCGCGCGGCTCGCCGCCGGGCCGGTCGTCGCCGAGAACAAGCTGTTCGTGGTCGACGTCGACGCGATGCTGCACGCCTTCGCCGCCGACACCGGCGCGAAGCTGTGGACGCGCGCGCTGACCGAGACCGAGGAGAACAAGAGCGCGCGGTTCGGCGGCGGCGTCAGCTACGACGAAGGCAAGCTCTACGCCACCGATGGCCTGGGCGATGTCGTTGCGGTCAACGCCGCCGATGGTGCGGTAGTGTGGCGCGCGAAGCCGGGCGGCCCGCTGCGCGGGGCGCCGACCGTCGCCAACGGGCAGGTCTATGTGCTGAGCCAGGACAATCAGATTTTCGCGCTCGATCAGGGCGACGGCAAGGTCGTCTGGACGCAGTCGGCGAGCCTTGAGACGCAGGGCGTGTTCGGCGTCGCTGCGCCGGCTGCCAGCTCGGGCACGGTCATCGCAGGCTTTTCGAGCGGCGAGCTGAACGCCTATCGCTACGAAAACGGCCGGACCTTGTGGCAGGACGCACTGTCGCGCACCTCGATCACCACCTCGGTGTCGAGCCTTGCCGATATCGACGCCGATCCGGTGATCGACGATGGCCGCGTCTATTCGATCGGCGAAGGCGGCCGGATGGTCGCGCTGGAGATCGCGACCGGGCAGCGGATGTGGGAGCAGAATCTCGCGGGCATTTCGACTCCGTGGGTCGCAGGCGAGTGGATCTTCCTCGTCACCGACGACGCCCGGCTGGTATGCCTGTCGCGCGCCAACGGCAAGCTGCGCTGGATCAGCCAGTTGCGCGCGTTCAAGAACGAAGAGAAGCGCAACGATCCGTATAATTGGTTCGGCCCGGTGCTGGCGGGCGACAAGCTCTGGCTGACCAACTCGCGCGGTGAGCTGGTCGGCGCCTCGGCGACCGACGGCAGCGTGCAGACGACGATCGAAGCCGGCGATCAGTTCTCGATGGGTCCGATCATCGCGAACCAGACGCTGTACACGCTCGATGAGAAGGGCGTGATTACCGCCTGGCGCTGATGATCGTCATTGCGGGTGTAGCGAAGCAATCCAGCGCGTCTCGGTCCGGCTCCAGATTGCTCGCAACGCTCGCGAGAACGCATGGCGGGCGGTTCAGGCCTGTCCAACAAAGCAGGGTACATGCGCCCCTCAAGCCCGCCCCTATCGCGCACGCCGATAAATCTTTAGGTCACCCGCATGTCCCGCCTTCCCACCGTCGCGATCGTCGGCCGTCCTAACGTCGGCAAGTCGACGCTGTTCAATCGCCTCGTCGGCAAGAAGCTCGCGCTGGTCGACGACCGCCCCGGCGTGACCCGCGACCGGCGCGAGGGCGATGCGCATCTGCTCGGGCTCGACTTCCGCATCATCGACACTGCAGGGTATGAGGACGAAGATCCCAACACGCTGCCCGGCCGGATGCGGCAGCAGACGCAGGCGGCGATCGATGCCGCCGATGTTGCGCTTTTCGTGATCGATTCGCGCGCCGGAATCGTGCCGCTCGACGAGGAAATTGCGCGCTGGCTGCGTGGGTCGGACACGCCGATTGTGTTGTTGGCCAACAAGGCAGAGGGGCGTGCGGGCGATGGCGGCTTCTACGAGGCGATGGCGCTCGGCTTCGGTGATCCGGTGGCCTTTTCCGCCGAGCATGGCGAGGGGATCGTCGAGCTATTCGAGGCGCTGCTGCCGCATCTCGATCCGCTCCAGCCCGAGCCAGAGGAATCGATCGATATCGAAAGTCCCGACGCGCCGCTGAAGCTGGCGATCGTCGGACGCCCGAACGCGGGCAAGTCGACGCTCGTGAACCGGATGCTCGGCGAAGACCGGATGATCACCGGGCCGGAAGCCGGGATCACGCGCGACTCGATCGCGATCGATTGGATGTGGGAAGGGCCGGACGGTCCGCGGCAGGTGCGGTTGATCGACACCGCCGGGATGCGCAAGCGCGCCAAGGTGCAGGACAAGCTGGAAAAGCTGTCGGTCGCCGATGCGCTGCACGCGGTCGATTTCGCGGAGGTGGTGGTGCTGCTCCTTGACGCGACCCTCGGGCTAGAGGCGCAGGACTTGCGCATTGCCGACCGCGTGCTGGAGGAAGGCCGCGCGCTGGTGATCGCACTCAACAAATGGGACGTGGCGGAGAATGCCTCGAGCCTGTTCAACGGCGTCAAGAAAGCGCTCGACGAAGGGCTGGCGCAGGTCAAGGGCGTGCCGCTGCTCGCAGTGTCGGCGGCAACCGGCAAGGGGATCGACCAGCTGATCGCGGCCGCGTTCGAGACGCGCGAGGCGTGGTCGCGCCGTGTGGGCACCGGTGAGCTGAACCGCTGGTTCGAACGCGCGATCGAGGCCAATCCGCCTCCGGCACCGGGTGGCAAGCGGATCAAGCTGCGGTATTTGACGCAAGCCAAGACCCGGCCGCCGGGCTTCGTGTTGTTCGGCACGCGCGTCGACGAATTGCCGATGAGCTATCAACGCTACCTTATCAACGGCATCCGCCGCGAATTGGGATTCGGCGCAGTCCCGGTGCGGTTGATGCTGCGCGCGCCCAAGAATCCGTTCGGCAAATAACGCTCGCTTACCGGCCGTTTACCGGTCGCGGCTATTCCGGAACGCAGGTGTCCGAAGGGCGGCGGGAGACGTAGGTGTCGGTGGAAACGAGCAATCTGGTCGATGGTCCGGCGCTGGCGCGTGCCAAGGCCGAGCTGGGAATCGATTTTGCCCGCATCCTCGGCTATTTCCGCGAAGATGGCATCAAGTCGCTTACCGCACTGGAAGAGGCGGTGCGGAAGGCCAATGCGGTGGCGATGGTCATCCCGGCGCACACGCTGAAAGGCGAGGCGCGGCAGTTCGGTGCATTGGCGCTGGCGACGATTGCCGAGAAGATCGAGGATCACGCACGGCTGTGCATCGAGCATCATGATTCGCCCGAGGGCGCGATCGAGGATGTCGTCGCGCTGCGCCCGGTGCTGTTGCAGACGCTGGCGCTGCTGGAACGCGAAGCGGGGGTGACGCTCGCAGCGGTGCCGGTGTCGGTGACACCGCCGGCGTCGGCCGCACCAGCCTTCGTACCGCCGATGCGTCCGCGCAGTCCGGGCGGTTTCGGACGCAAGATCGGCTGAGGAACGGGCTTCGGCTGGCGGTTCGACTATCACCTGCCGTTCACCCCGAGCTTGCGACGGGCCCGCCGCTCGGCACCTGCTTTCTACAAGCTCAACAACAACGGCAGGTATGCTGCCGGCAACACGTCTCTGACCGCCCCCCATCAAGTAAGTGGCGACCGGGTAGGGCGGCGGGGACGCGCGTCAGCAGAACCCACCGCCGTGCGGCATCACCCCTTCAAATAGGGTGCCGCGCCGCTTTCCGGCTTGTCGTGCTCGCTAATCGAGTTGAGTTGAATGTAATTGTGGATACCCATCCGCTCGATCATCTCGAACTGCCGCTCCAGCGTATCGACATGCTCTTCCTCGCTGGCAAGGATGCGCGCGAACAGCTCGCGGCTGACGAAGTCCTTTACTTCCTCGCAATAAGCGATCGCCGCCTTGAGCTGCGCGACCGCCTCGATCTCCATCGCCAGATCGGCCTTGAGGATCTCCTCGACCGTCTCACCGATCCGCAACCGGCCAAGTAGCTGGAAATTGGGAAGGCCATCGAGAAACAGGATGCGCTCCGCCAACCAGTCGGCGTGCTTCATCTCGTCGATGGATTCGTGGCGCTCGAACTCGGCGAGCTTGTAGACGCCCCAGTGATCGAACAGACGGTAGTGCAACCAATATTGATTGATCGCGGTCAGCTCGTTCCTGAGCGACTCGTTCAGAAATTCGATGACTTTCGGGTCACCCTTCATCGTGTCTGCCTCCAATAGAATGGAAGCCGAATACATGCCGGGGTGTATCGAAGAAAGCCTGAAAACTCTATTGGACGAACATGAGAGCGCTACGCAGCCGCACGTTCTTGCTCGATGATCTCCCGTGCGAACGCGACGCACTGTCCGCATTTAGCCTGTCGATCATAACAGCGATATGCCTGGCAGGCTGTCGTCGCGCCGGCGCGTGCCGCTTCGCGGACCTGACATTCGCGAATCGCATTACAAACGCAGACGACCATAACCGCTCCTCGTTGTCCTTTTCCGGGTAGCGATAATGCGAACGTGTCGCAAGCTAATTTGCGTCGCGTTCGCAAGAACTGCGTCGAAAGGTCACCCATGTGCCGCGTGCCGAGCACCGCCAGAGCCACTCCGCTGGCCCGTGGGTGAAGCGTGCCAGCCACCAACGTGGCCACGACAGCATGGCGGGCCAAGCGGGAATGAGCAGGATGTAAAGCGTCGCGCGGTCCCAGCGCGCGAACTGCCCCCCGCCCCAACCGTAGAAGAGGGCGGTGAAGGCGATGCTGCACGCCAGGTAATTGCTGAGCGCGACGCGTCCCGCGGCGGCGATGCGTCCCTCGCCCGCCGTCAGCAGCAATAGCGCCGCATAGCCCGCCACCGTGATCGGGCGGAGTAAGGGCGCGACGACGAAGCTGCCGAGGACGACGGTTCGCGCGTCGAAGTTGCGTGCGATCGTGTGCGTGGCGACCAGCGCAAAGATCGGGAGCGTGGTGAGTAGCGCCATCGCTGCGATCATCGCATAGCGGCGGCGCGGCCAGGCGCCTGTCAGGAAGCCGCTCCGCAAACCCGCCATCCCGAACAGCATATAGGCGAGCGTTTCCGGGCCGTTGGCAAGGAAGGCGGTGAACGGCCCGGCTTCCTCGTGCCAGCGCCACGCGACATTGGTGGCCCAGCGGCCACGCATCGCCGCGATCTCGCGTGATAGGTCGGCGGCGGTCGAGCGGCCGAAGACCTGTTCGACGACCGCACCCAGCCCCGCGATCGCCAGTCCGTTGGCGAGCGCGAGCAGCAGGCAGGCGGCGGCGGCGAACAGCAACAGCTGCAGCGGCGCGGCGCTGAACAGCAGCCCGACGCAACCGACCAGCGCATAGAGGCTGAGAATGTCGCCGCTCCAGACGAAATAGAGGTGCGCGCAGCCGATCGCGAACAATGTCGCCATGCGGCGCAGGTGGAGCGCCGCACCATTACCGCCCCGCGCATCGGCGCGGTCGATCACCAGCAGCATCGACGCGCCGAACAGCGTGGCGAACAGTCCGCGCATCTTGCCCTCGACGAAGACGAAGGTAATCGCCCATGCCGCGACGTCGGCGGGCGCCGTTCCGCCCCATGCGGCGGGGGAGAAATAGGCGGCAACGGGCAGCGCGAAGCCGGGCAGGTTGGCGACGAGGATGCCGAGCACCGCCGCGCCGCGCAAATAGTCGAGCGCGACGATGCGAGGGGCTGGGGTGTCGGTCATCGGATCAGGCTCCCTCCGTCATTCCCCCGACGGCGGAAATCCAGAAACGCTGAGGTTTCAGCAAGAAGTGCGAAGACCGCGCGTCTGGACTCCCGCCTGTGCGGGAGTGACGAAGAGAAATGGGGCGGCGATATCGCCTCAACGCCGCCCGGCCGTTCAAAAAAAAGTCTATAGCGCCGCCTCGGCGCTCATCAGCTTGGGGAAGAAGCCTTCGTGTGCAGCGCGCAGCGCGTCGAGCGGCACGCAGAAGTCGCCGCCCGCCAGCTCGAAGATGATCCGCGTGCCGATCGTGCGGCCCAGCGGCTCGGCCTCCACGCCCGCGTCGAGCGCGGCCTGCAGGAAGTCGAGCAAGGCATGGTCGTGGACGGTGACGACATACACGCCCTGATCTTCGGCGAACAGCGAGGCGGCGGTGTCATAGGGGAGCGCGCGGTCGATCATCGCGCCGATCCCGCCCGCCAGCGCCATTTCGGCGATCGTCACTGCGATGCCACCATCGGAGACGTCATGGACTGCGCCGAGATGCCCGGCGGCGATCTGCGCGCGGATGAAGTCGCCCGCACGGCGCTCCAGATCGAGGTCGACGCGCGGCGGCGGGCCTTCCTCGCGCCCGTGCAGCTCGCGCAGCCACAGCGACTGGCCGAGATGCCCCGAACGCGTGCCGACCACGACGATGATATCACCGGTCTGCTTGAACGCGATCGTCGCATTCTTCTGCCAGTCCTTGAGCAGCCCGACGCCGCCGATCGCCGGGGTCGGCAGGATCGCCGAGCCGCCGCCGGTCGCCTTCGATTCGTTGTACAGGCTGACGTTGCCCGACACGATCGGGAAATCGAGCGCGCGGCACGCCTGCGCCATGCCGTCGAGACAGCCGACGATCTGGCCCATGATCTCGGGGCGCTGCGGATTGGCGAAGTTGAGGCAGTTGGTGATCGCCAGCGGGGTCGCGCCGACCGCGGTCAGGTTACGCCACGCCTCGGCGACCGCCTGCTTCCCGCCCTCAACCGGATCGGCGAAGCAATAGCGCGGAGTGCAGTCGGTGGTCATCGCCAGCGCCTTGTCCGTCCCGTGGACGCGCACCACCGCGCTGTCGCCGCCGGGGCGCTGGACGGTGTCGGCGCCGACCATGTGGTCGTATTGCTCCCAAATCCAGCGGCGGCTGGCGATATCGGGCGACGCCATCAGCGCGAGCAGGTCGGCGGCGGGGTCCTTGCTCTCCGGCACGTCGATCAGCGCCTTGGGCGCGGGGGTGGGGACATGCGGGCGGTCGTAGAGCGGCGCGTCGTCAGCCAGCGGGCCGAGCGGGATGTCGCAGACGGTCTCGCCCTTGAACTTGAGCACCATCCGCCCGGTGTCGGTGACATGGCCGATCACCGCAAAGTCCAGCTCCCATTTCTCGAAGATCGCGCGCGCGAAATCCTCGCGGCCCGGCTTCAGGACCATGAGCATCCGCTCCTGCGATTCGGAGAGCATCATCTCATAGGGGGTCATGCCCTCTTCGCGCTGCGGTACGTCGTCCATGACCAGCTCGATCCCGACCCCGCCCTTCGACGCCATCTCGACCGAGGATGAGGTGAGCCCGGCGGCGCCCATGTCCTGGATCGCGACGATTGCGTCGGAGGCCATCAGTTCGAGACAGGCCTCGATCAGCAGCTTCTCGGTGAACGGGTCGCCGACCTGCACCGTCGGGCGCTTCGCATCGGCATCCTCGCCGAAGTCGGCCGAGGCCATGGTCGCGCCGTGGATGCCGTCGCGCCCGGTCTTCGACCCGACATAGACGATCGGGTTGCCGATGCCGGAAGCGGCCGAATAGAAGATCTTGTCCGTCTCGGCGACGCCGACCGTCATCGCGTTGACGAGGATGTTGCCGTCATAGGCGGGGTGAAAATTGACCTCGCCGCCCACGGTGGGCACGCCGACGCAATTGCCATAGCCGCCGATCCCGTGGACGACGCCCGAGATCAGGTGGCGCATCTTCGGATGGTCGGGCCGGCCGAAGCGCAAGGCGTTGAGATTGGCGACCGGGCGCGCGCCCATCGTGAACACGTCGCGCAGGATCCCGCCGACCCCGGTCGCCGCACCCTGATAGGGCTCGATGTACGAGGGGTGGTTGTGGCTCTCCATCTTGAAGATCGCCGCCTGCCCGTCGCCGATATCGACCACGCCGGCATTCTCGCCCGGGCCGCAGATGACCTGCGGGCCTTCGGTCGGCAGCTTTTTCAAGTGGATGCGGCTCGACTTGTAGCTGCAATGCTCGGACCACATCACCGAGAAAATGCCGAGTTCGACCAGATTGGGCTCGCGGCCGAGCGCGCCCAGCACGCGGTCATATTCCTCGGGGGACAGGCCGTGGTCGGCGACGATCTGGGGCGTGATGACGGTCATGCCCGCGCGCATAGCGGGACGGGGGCGAGGATGCCAGATGCGGCGTGGCGGCGGGCGGATGTTGGCGATGTTTGCGCCAAACGGGGTGCGCGCGCGGTTGGTTCGCACGGCGTGGGGTCTCCGCGCCGCTCTAGGGTAGCAAATGTTGGAGGATGTAGGACAGGCGGTTCCGCACCCACCGTCGCCCCTGCGCAGGCAGGGGCCTATGGCTGTCGAGTTCGTGTGGGCGGGTCGACACAGCAGCGCCGCGTCTGTGTCAGGCCATTGCGACGGACGATGCAGACATGGGCCCCTGCCTGCGGAGGGGCGACGGTGAAAGGGGTGCAGAGGCGACGGTGTTCGAAGCCCGCTTTGTCATCCCCGCGGAGGCGGGCATCCAGGCGCGCAGGTTTCGTGAGAGCCGCGAGGTCAGAGGTTCTGGATTCCCGCCTGCGCGGGAATGACGGAATCGCGCTTACCTGCGCCGCCGCCGCAAGCGCCGGAGAAGGCCGCGTTTCTCGAAGCTCTCGAACATCTCGCCCGGACCTTCGGGGTCGAGCACCTCGTTGTCGGCCAGCCATTTCTCGACGCCGTTCAGGTCGTCGATCTCATACGGCACCAGCGTCCGCCCGCTCCCGCGCAGCGCCTCGATCGTCGCGATCAGCCCGTCGCGCTCGATCCGCGCGGAAACATCTTCGACATTGGCACCCAGATGCTCGGCGAGCAGGTCAGCGCGGATCGCGGCGATCGTCTCGGGTTCCTCGGTGATCGTGACGTCGCATTCGGTGTCGAGCCGCAGCGAGCGATTGTTGAAGTTCGACGAACCGATGCGGATCGCCACCTCGTCGATCACCGTGACCTTGGCATGGCAGTAGATCGCCTCGCCGCCCGCCGTCACCGGATGATAGATGCGGAAGCGCCCGTGGCGGTCGCGCTTCTTCAGCTCGGCGACCAGCCGTGCGCGCGCGGTGTCCATCGCGATCGGCTCGAGCCAGCCCTGCGCAGTGACGGGATTGATGATGACGATCTCGGGCGGATCGTCCTCAACCAGCCGCTTCGCGATCGCCTCGGCGATGCGGCGCGAGGCGAAATACTGGCTTTCGGCATAGATGCGCTTCTTCGCGCCCGCGATCAGCGCAAGGTACAGCCGCTCGATCTCGAGCACTTCCTCCTGGCCCTGATGTTCGGGCTGGCTGCGCGAGATCGCGACATCGACATCGGTGAATTGCGCAGGCAGGCTTTCAGGCCAGCAATCCGCATCGGGAGCCGGGGAAGGCGGGGTGATCGGCGCACCGCCCGCGATTTCCCAGCGCGTCCGGCACAGCTCGCCGAGCGCCTTTGCCACCGGCCCCTGCAAGGCGGTGGTGACGTCGTGCCACGGCTTGTACTGGAAGCCGTTGGGCGAGCGGCGGTGCGGATCGTCGTCGCGGTGGTCGCGGGTGTCCCAACGCTCGTCGGTCATGTCGATCCCGCCGCAGAACGCGAGGCAGTCGTCGAGGACGACGATCTTCTGATGCTGCGAGGCGGCGACCGGGTGGTGGCCGTCGAGCTTCAGGTGGATGCGCGGCTGGCGCCAGCGCCAGTTGAGCAGCGTCCACAGCGTCCTGCCGCGCCCGAGCGTCTTCATCGCGCCGGTATCCCAGCGCAGGATGTGGACCTGCAACCCGGGGGTACGTTTCACCAGCCAGGTGATGAACGCACCGACGTCGGCGGGCGCCTCGGGATGGTCGTCGTCCCACGCCAGCCGGATGCGTGCGTCGAAGTCCCAGCCGACCAGCAGGATCTGATGCCTGGCCTTGAGCATGGCCTGACGCGCGGCGCGGAAATAATTGTCGGCGTCGACGACGGCGGCGGCGCGGTTCGCGCGCGCCATGCGCCAGCGGGTATCGTGCGGCAGCTTCACAGCAGGTCGCGCACGCGCTCGGGCGGGCGGGCGATCAGCGCGCCCTTTTCGGTCTCCACGAAAGGCCGCTCGATGTTGGCGGGATCATGCGCCATCATGTCCAGCGCGGCGTCGTCAGTGTCGACGGCGGGCGCATCGGGGCGCAGCGCGGCGCGCGGGGTGATTCCGGCGCGCGCGCACAGCCGCGCGAGTTCGTCGCGTGACGGCGGGGTCTTCAGATACTCGACGATCGTCACTTCGGCACCGGCTTCCGTGAGGAGCGCCAGCGCCGCGCGCGATTTCGAGCAGCGCGGATTGTGGAGGATCGTCGCGTTCATCGCGCCCCGTTTGGCAGGGTGGAACGCTGCGGTCCAGCGATCAGCACGCCGCGGAACGGCCGATCGCTGCCGTCGAGCCCGCGACCGGCGGGCAGCCCGAGCAGATCGCGCAGCAGCGGCGCGACATCGACATTGTCGAAGGTCGGCAACCGCTTGCCCGCGCGGAACGCCGGGCCGTTGGCGATGAACAATGCGCGCATATCCGGCGCGTCATTGTCATAGCCGTGCGCACCGGCCGAAACGGGCTTCGTCGGCGCGGTTTTCAGGATCGTCCACGCGCCGGCGGGACCGTCCTCGGCAAGGCAGAAATAGGGTGGGATGCGCGGGTTCGTCCCGTAACGGAAACGCGGCGGGATCGCGCCCTTGCGCCAGCAGCGCATGTGCGCGTGCGGGCGCAGCAGCGCGGCGGCGACCGCGGGGTCGCGGCCGGGCAATGGTTCGAGCGTGGCGAAGGAGCCGGTTTCGATCACGCGCGCGTCGCTGGCGGCGACGATCGTGTCGAGCGCGACGACGCGGCTGGTGTCGGCCGGCGCCATGCCGTGATCGGAGACGATGACGAGATTGGCGGGCTGGCCGAGCGCGGCGAGATCGCCGACCAGCTTCCCGATCGCGGTATCGACCCCCGCGACCGCCTGCAACGTGCGGGGGTCGCGGGGACCATAGAGGTGCCCCGCGGTATCGACCGCGTCGAAATAGAGCGTCACGAAACGCGGACGCGTCTCCGCCGGACGGCGCAGCCAGTCGACGACGCCATCGACCCGCTGGCGGTTGTCGATCGCCATGCTGAACGCCTGCCAGTCGTGCGGGCGCGTTCCGCCGGTCGTGTCGTTCGGCCAGTCCTTCGCGCGTGTGCCGCCCCAGGCGACCGCGGAGCCGGGCCAGAGCATCGTCGCGGTGCGGATCCCGGCGCGCTCGGCCGTCACCCAGATCGGCTCGCCGCCGTTCCACCAGAACGGGTCCTCGGTCGCCATCGTGAAGGTTTCACCGGGGCGGGCCGGGTCCTCGACGTTGTTGGCGGTGACGCCGTGATGATCGGGGACGAGCCCGGTGACGAGCGTCCAGTGGTTCGGCGCGGTCTTCGGCGGAAACGACGGGCGCATCGCCGCGCTGACGCCTGCTGCGGCGAGCCGCGACAAAGTGGGCGTGACCCCGCGGTCGAGATAGTCGGGGCGGAAGCCGTCGATCGAGATCAGGATCGTCACCGGCGCGCGTGCGGCGGTCGGCGCGGCGAACGCGGTCGTGCCGGCCGGCGCCGAGCTGGTGACCGGCGGCAGCGCGGGGGGCGTGTGGGGAAAGGCGCAGGCGGACAGGCTGGCCAGCGCGGCGATCAGGGGAACGCGGAACGACATTCCAATCCCTTACGCGGCACATCTTGCAGAACAAAGACCAGTTGCGACGCCGCGGAACGCGGGTGCGGCTTCGCGCTTTGTGACGGCATGATCCGTGCGCTCCTGCCTCTGCTGTGTCTGTCGGTCGCCGCCTGCGGAAAGAGCGATGAAAGCAAGACGCCGCCGCCCGCGCCGTTGCCCAGTCCGACCGCTCCCGCCCCGCGCACCCCGGTGATGCAGATCACGCCCGCACCCGGCGCCACGCCCGCGTGGCTGAAGCCGCGTCCGGCGCAGGACGCGGACCTGCGCGCGCCGCATGCCGACCTGCTGACCGATCCGGTGGTCGAGCGCCGCGCGGCGCGATGAGGCCGGATCGCGGATCGTCCGCGATCCGGCCTTCCGGTCAGCTTCCCGCCGCGCCGGTCGCGACCAGCTTGAGCGTCGCGCCGGATGGGTTGAACGCGCTCAGATGAAGCAGCAGCCCGGTTTCGGCCGCTTTCGGGCCGAAGAAGACGCCGGCCAGCTTGGACGTGGAATCAGCGGCGTAGCTGCCGCTGGCCACGGTGAACCCGCCCAGGCCCGAGAAATCGAACTTGGCATCGAGCGTCGTCAGCGCTACGTCCGCCCCGCCGCCGACCGGCGTGCCGACCAACGTCAGCCGCCCGGTGACGAGCCCGTTGGCATAATCGATCGTGATCGTGAGCTGGCTGTTGCCCAGCGTGTAGGCGGTCGTCGTGCCGTTGGCGGTGACATACGCCTCGCCGGCGACGACCGTCCGCGACAGCGTGACCGAGCCCGTCGTCGGCACGTCCGTGCCCAGCGTCGGGATGCCGGTGAGGAAGGTGGCGGCGAACGGACCCGTGGCGTCCTGTGAGGTCCACCGCGCGAAGCGGAGATAATCGAACCCGCGTCCACCGGCGCTCGGCTGGACCACCGCCAGCGTGTGGCCGTTCGACTTGGCATAACGGGTCGTACCGGCCGGGGCGCTGCCGTCGATCTCGCTGGCGGCAAAGGCTTCGGTGGCGGTGGCCGCGGTCACGTCGTAGCTGCGGTTGGTGGCATTGTAGCGCAGCGTCGGACCGCTTCCGAACGCGTCGAAGGACCGGAATTGCGGCGGCGTCGCCGTGACGTTGTAGCTGGCCTGCGCCGTCTTCAGCGACGTTTCGCCGGTCAGCTGCGCGTAGGTCGAATATCCGCTCGATGCGGTCGGTGTTGGCGTCGGGGTGGGGGAGGGCGAAGGCGTCGGGCTGGGGCTGGGGCTGGGGCTTGGGGTCGGCGTCGCGGCGGTGGTCGGGGTCGACCGGTCGTCATCGTCGGAGCCGCAGGATGTCAGCAGCAACGGCAGAAGCAACAACGGTAGTTTACGCATTCTCGTCTCTCCCTGTCATAGAAGGCGCGGCCTCTCACCGGCGACAGGCAAAGATGTTCTGGTATCGAACTGCTTGCCGGGCGCCGGTTCTTGTTACGGGCGGCAAACGGCGCTGCTTCACGAACGTTGCACGGGCGAAATGCCGGCGCTGACCCAAAGAGATCGATCGTGACGGGAAAAGTCTTGCCAAGTTATTGGCAGAAAGTCGTTTCGGCTTTTCCGTCCAAAGCGGATCAAAATCGCCTTTTGTAAGAAATTCTCGTCGCGGCGGCGGCGATCGTGGCGACCGCCGCCGATGTCGGCATCACACGTTGAAGCGGAACAGCAGCACGTCGCCGTCGTGGACGACATATTCCTTGCCTTCCTGGCGCAGCTTGCCCGCCTCGCGTGCGCCGGCCTCGCCGTTGAAGGCGACGTAATCGTCGAACGCGATCGTCTCGGCGCGGATGAAGCCGCGCTCGAAATCGGAGTGGATCGCGCCCGCCGCCTGCGGCGCCTTCGATCCGGCCTCGACCGTCCAGGCGCGCGCTTCCTTCGGGCCGACCGTGAAGAAGGTCAGCAGGTGGAGCAGCTCGTAACCGGCGCGGATCACGCGCGCGAGCCCGGTTTCCTCCAGCCCCAGCTCGGACAGGAACTCGCCGCGATCTTCGTGCGGCATCGTCGCGATCTCGGCCTCGATCGCGGCGGAGACGACCACCGCCTGCGCGCCCTCGGCGGCGGCCTTGTCGAACACCTTCTGCGACAGCGCGTTGCCGTTGGCGGCATCCTCCTCGTTGACGTTGCAGACGTAGAGGACCGGCTTGGCGGTGAGCAATTGCGCCTGATCGAGCACGCGCTTCTCGTCGGCGTCGTTGGTTTCGGTCAGCCGCGCGGGCTTGCCGTCGCGGAGCAGGTCGAGCGCGCGGCCCAGCACCACCGCGCCCAGTTTCGCTTCCTTGTCGCCCTGCTGCCCCTTTTTGGCGAGGTTGGGCACGCGCTTCTCCAGGCTTTCGAGGTCGGAGAGCATCAGCTCGGTCTCGACCGTCTCGGCATCGGCGATCGGATCGACACGGTTGTCGACATGCTGGATGTCGTCATTCTCGAAGCAGCGCAGCACGTGGACGATCGCGTCGACCTCGCGGATGTTGCCGAGGAATTGGTTGCCGAGCCCTTCGCCCTTGCTCGCGCCGCGCACCAGCCCGGCGATGTCGACGAAGCCGAGCTGCGTCTCGATGATCTTGGCCGAGCCGGCGATCGCCGCCAGCTTCGACAGGCGCGGATCGGGGACGCCGACGTTGCCGACGTTCGGCTCGATCGTGCAGAACGGATAGTTCGCCGCCTGCGCCGCGGCCGTCTCGGTCAGCGCGTTGAAGAGGGTGGACTTGCCGACGTTGGGCAGGCCCACGATGCCGCAGCGGAAACCCATTGGGGAGAACCTGTGTGATGAGGAAAGCGCGCCAGATAGGCCAGCGCGCGGCCTGTGGCTAGGGGGCGGTTCAGCCCGCCGCCATCCCCCACAGCAGATAGCCGTTGAGCACCACGATCACCGCCGCGATCACCCACGCGAGCGTCGCCAGCCAGCGTGGTGCGGCAAAGCTGCCCATCAGCCGCCGGTTTCCGGTATAGAGCACCAGCGGGATCACCGCGAACGGCAGTTGCAGGCTGAGCACCACCTGGCTGAGCACCAGCAGGTCGGTCGCGCCGCGATCCCCCGCCGAGGCGACGACCGCCACCGCCGGCACGATCGCGATCGCGCGCGTGATCAGCCGCCGCAGCCACGGCGCGAGCCGGATGTCGAGGAACCCCTCCATCACGATCTGTCCGGCGAGCGTGCCGGTGACGGTGGAATTCTGCCCGCTGGCCAGCAAGGCGACCGCGAACAGCACGCTCGCCGCCCCGACCCCCAGCATCGGCGCGAGCAGCCGGTGTGCGTCCTCGATCTCGGCGACCTCGAACCGCCCCGCGCTGTGGAACGCCGCCGCCGCCAGCATCAGGATCGCGGCGTTGATGAAGAAGGCGAGCCCCAGCGCGACGGTCGAATCGATCGTCGCCAGCTTCAGCGCCTCATGCCGGTCGCGCTCGTCGCTGCCATAGGCGCGCGTCTGGACGATCGAGGAATGCAGATAGAGGTTGTGCGGCATGACGGTCGCGCCGAGGATGCCGATCGCGATGTAGAGCATCGCCGGGTTGCGGACGATCTCGGGCGAGGGCACCAGCCCCGCCGCCGCGGCGCCCCAATCCGGGCGTGCCCAGAACAATTCGAACGCGAAGCACGCGGCGATGACAATCAGCAACGCGGCGATGAACGCCTCCAGCCGCCGAAAGCCGTAGCGCTGGAGCGCGAGGATCAGGAACACGTCGAGCGCGGTGACCAGCACGCCGTAGAGCAGCGGCATCCCGAACAGCAATTTGAGCGCGATCGCGGTGCCGAGCACTTCGGCGAGGTCGCAGGCGACGATCGCGATCTCGGCAAGCAGCCACAAGATCCACGCCACCGGGCGCGACGAATGCTGCCGGCACGCCTGCGCCAGATCGAGCCCCGCGCCGACGCCGAGCCGCGCCGCCAGGGATTGCAGCACGATCGCCATCAGGTTCGACAGCAGGACGACGCTGAGCAGGGTGTAGCCGAACGCCGACCCGCCGGCGATGTCGGTCGCCCAATTGCCCGGGTCCATATAACCGACCGCGACCAGCCAGCCGGGGCCGACGAACGCCAGCAGCTTGCGCCAGAAGCCTGCGCCCGTGGGCACGGGCACGGAGGCGAAGCTGTCGCCGAGCGAGCGGGTGGGAAGCGTCATGCGCGGCGAGGAATGCGGGAGAAGCGCGATGGTTTCAACCGCCTGCGGCGGCTCTGCTTTCTCCGACCCACGCACTTCGTCGCCCTTACTCCTCGTCATTGCGAGCATAGCGAAGCAATTCAGAGCCGGATCAGGACGCCCTGGTTTGCTTCGCTATGCTCGCAATGCCGTTCAGCCCGCTGTGAAATTCATCCCCAGCACCCGCGCCACGATCGCCGCATTCCGCGCGATCTGCCCCGCGTCCCGCTGCCCCGGCGCGGTCATGATCGCGCCGTCCAGCGCGGTGTCGATCGGCGACGGCGTCCGCTCGGGCGGCAGGTGTCGCAGCAGATGCGTCACCGCCGCGCGCGCGATCCGGCCGTTCGCGGCCATCTGAACGACGATCTCGGCGACGTCGACCGCGGCGCGATCGTCGCGCCAGCAATCGTCATCGGTGACCATCCCGACCAGCGCATAGGGCAGCTCCGCCTCGCGTGCGAGGCGCGCCTCGGGCATCGCGGTCATCCCGATCACGTCGCAGCCCCAATCGCGGTACAGCCGGCTTTCGGCGCGGGTCGAGAATTGCGGCCCTTCCATCGCCAGATAGGTCGCGCATTCGGCGACCCGTCCGCCGGCCGCGGTGACCGCCGCCGCGGCGAACGCGCCCAGCCGCTCGCAGGTGGGATCGGCGAGCGAGACATGCGCGACCAGCCCGCTGCCGAAGAACGAGGACGCGCGCTGCACGGTGCGGTCGACGAATTGGTCGACGATCGCGAACGTGCCGGGCGGCAGCTCCTCGCGCAGCGAGCCGACCGAGGAGATCGCGAGCAGGTCGGTGCAGCCCGCGCGCTTGAGCGCGTCGATGTTGGCGCGCACCGGAATGTCGCCGGGCAGGTGGACGTGCCCGCGGCCGTGACGCGGCAGGAAGCGGATCGCGACCTGCCCGATCCGTCCGAACAGGATCTGGTCGCTGGGAATGCCCCACGGCGTCTCGACCGTGCGCCATTCGGCGTCTTCCAGCCCGTCGATCGCGTACAGGCCGGAGCCGCCGATGATCCCGATGGTCCATTGCGTGTTCATCATCGATCCCCGATAGTTTCCGCCATGCGTATCATGCTCCCCGCCGCGCTTGCGCTGCTCGCCGCCGCCGTCCCTGCGACCGCCTTCGCCGCCACTCCGATCGCCGGACGCTACGTCACCGAGGATGGTGCGGGCGTCATCACGGTCGGCCCGTGCGGCAGCGTGACCTGCGGCAAGCTGACGACGATCCTCAAGAAGCGCCCCGGCGCCCCCGACACCGACGTCAACAACAGCGACGCGAGCCTGCGCACCCGTCCCGTTCTGGGAATGCCGATCCTGTCGGAGTTCAAGGATGCGGGCAAGGACTGGCGCGGCAAGATCTACGATCCGCGCAACGGCAAGACCTACAAGTCGATCGTCGCGAAGAACGCCGACGGCACGCTGGCGGTAAAGGGCTGCATCGCCTTCTTCTGCCAGACGCAGACGTGGCGCCCGGCGAAGTAAGGCACGGCGCGTTCGTTGCGTTGACGTGGGTGAATGGCTATCTTCCGTCCGTGCCGCCCAGCAAGGAGGTCGCCATGAGCCATGCCAAGAAGACCGAGGCGGGCGAGCCCCGGCCCTTGCCGGCGCAGCCGCGCCCGGACACCGATCGCGCTGCGTTGCTCGAACGTCTGAACGCGCGCTACGAGAACAGCTTGCGCTACCTTGGCCGGTGAGCCGGTCTGGCTGACGAGTGAAGACGTGCTGATCGTCCATGACGATCAGATCGCGCGTTATGGTGGCTTGGCCGGCATCAAGGATGCCGGGCTGATCGAGAGCGCGGTCACCGTGCCCCGGCATGTCGCGCATTACGAAGGCGAGCGGGACGTGTTGATGCTCGCTCTTATTCTATGCCGGGCGCTCGCGCGCAATCACCCGTTCCTCGACGGCAACAAACGCACCGCCGCCGTGGCGATGCTCATGTTCCTCGAACTCAACGGTTATGAGCTGATTATGCCTGATGACGAGGCCGAGGCACCGATGCTCGGCCAGATGGTCGAATTGTTGACCATCGGAAGCCTGTCACTGCCAAACGTCTACGCCAGCTTCATCAACTATCTGCATCCGCTGGACTGAAGCTCGCTTCACCCCTCGATCCGGTTTCCGCCGTGGCTGGCCGCCAGCGCGGCGTTGGCGCGGGCGGCGATTAGCGATCCTTCCTGACCGCCCGCCGTACCGGTCGCGATCCCGGCGGCGGCGGTGACGGTGCCGATTGGCTCGCCCGAGCCGCGCAGCCGCAGCCGCCGCGCCGCGAACGATTCCAGCGCCTGTTCGGTCAGCAGCCGCACGGTGCTGACCGGGATGCCGCGGGTGATGAAGACGAACTCGTTGCCGCTCCAGCGGATCAGCTCTTCCTCCGCGAACGTCTGTTGCAGCGTCGCGGCGAAGGCGTTGAGGATGTTGTCGCCGACTGCGCGACCATAGCGATCATTGATCGCCTCCAGCGCGTCGACGCTGAACGCCACCACGACATGCTCCTCACCGCCCGCGCCCGCGCGCGCCATCACGTCGCGCGCGCCGCTGCGATTGAGCGCCTGCGTCAGGTTGTCGCGATCGTCGCTCTCCGGCGGCGGCGCGGGGACGATATTGTCGCGCAGCTGGATCACCTCGCTGCGCAGCGCCGCCAGCTCGCGTTCGGCATCCGACAGGCGGTCGATGAAATCGCTCGTGGCGCCCGACAGGTCGGCATCGTGACCGACGCCCGCCTGTTCGACCATCGCGCCCATGTCGCGGCCGAGCGCTTCGGTCAGATGATGCGCGTCGCTGGTCAGCGTGCCGAGTTCCTGCGCCTGGCGCATCACGGTGCGCTCGCGACGATCGAGCGTCTGTTCGCGCGGGGGCGAGAGATAGCGTTCGACCAGCGACTGGACGATCGCGGTGGTCAGGCGCAGCCCGCCATCGGTCTGCACCGCTACCGCCTCGGACAGTTTCGATCCGGGCGCGCCGATCACGGCCAGCGCGAATTCGTAATGCGACGGCGACGGATCGAGCTGATGCAGTTCGAGGAAGTTGAGTGCGCGGCGCGCGCGGTCGAACGATGTCCTCATCACCCCTTCTTCCGCTGCCGTCGCGTCGCCTTCCTATCGGCAACGTGATTAAAGCCGCGTAAATGCGGGGCGCGGTCACACCGGCGCGGCGTCGGCGCCCGCGCCGTAATGATGCCAGGTGAAGATCGCCGCCGCACCGCGATAGGGTCGCCATGCCTCGGCCAGTTCGCGGGTCAGCTTCTCGCTGGGGCGCTCGGGATGGCCGAGGATGCGCCCGGTTTCGATCTGCACCGCCAGATCGCCGGCCGGCCAGATATCGGGGCGGCCCTCGGCGAAGAGCAAATAGACTTCCGCCGACCAGCGCCCGATCCCCTTCACGCGCACCAGTTGCGCGATCGCTTCCTCGTCGTCGGCGGGCAGGTCGCCGAGGTCGAGCCGCCCGCTCAGCACCTCGTCGGCGAGGCTGCGCGCATAGCCGCTCTTCTGGCGCGAGAAGCCGCAGGCGCGGAGCATGTCGTCGTCGAGCCTGGCGACCACCGCGGGGTCGGTGGGATCGCCCAATGCCTCCAGCTTGCGCCACACCGCGTCGGCGGCCTTTACGCTCACCTGCTGGCCGAGGATCGTCCGCAGCAAGGTGGCGTAACCACGCGCGCGGATGCGCGGGGCGGGGTAGCCAACCCGCTCCAGCGCGGCGGCGAAGGCGGGTTCGCGCGCGGCGAGCGCGTCGAGCCCGGCGTTGAGGTCGGCGGCGTTCAGCCCCATTGCGCCGGCCTGGGCTTCCCGTCATGGGCGGGGCGATTATCGGTGGAGTTCATATGGCCAAGCTTATCGTCGAGACCCGCAACGGGGAAGAACGCGAACTCGAAGGGCAGGCAGGTTTTTCGGTCATGGAGGTGATCCGCGACGGCGGGATCGACGAGGTGTTGGCGCTGTGCGGCGGCTGCTGTAGCTGCGCGACCTGCCACGTCCATGTCGATCCGGCGTTCGCCGACAAGCTGCCGCCGATGAGCGAGGACGAGAACGACCTGCTCGATGCCGCGTCGGACCGCGATGCGACCTCGCGGCTGTCGTGCCAGATCGAATTCGGTCCGGCGCTCGACGGCCTGCGCGTGCGGATCGCCGCGGAGGATTGAGGCCGGTCCGTCATCCCCGCCGTCGCGGGGATGACGACGGGCTTCAGCGCACCGTCACCGCGTACAGCGCGATCGCCGCGGCGTTCGAGACGTTCAGGCTCTCGACCTTGCCGGAGATCGGCAGCTTTGCCAGCTCGTCGCAATGCGCCTCGGTGTTCTGGCGCATTCCTTCGCCCTCCGCCCCCAGCACGATCGCGATGCGGCGGCCGGGGCCGATGTCGGCCAGCGATTGCGGCAGGGTCTGCGGCGCATGGCCGGTCAGCCCGATCCGCCAGCACCCTGCCTCGGCCATCTCCTCCAGCGCGCGGGCGAGATTGACGACGCGCACCCACGGCACCGTCTCCAGCGCGCCGCTCGCCGCGCGCGCCAGCGCCCCCGATTCGGGCGGCGCATGGCGATCCTGGGTGATGATGCCGAGCGCGTCGAAGGCGGCGGCGGAGCGCAGGATCGCGCCGACATTGTGCGGGTCGGTGACCTGATCGAGCACCACCAGCGGGCGCGGACGCTCGGGATCGTCGGTGCCGCCCTGTTCGAGCAGATCGCCCAGCCACACGTCCTCGAGCGGATCGACCTCCGCCACCAGCCCCTGGTGCGGTGCGTCGGACGGCACCAGCCGGCCCAGATCCGCGACGTCGGCATAGACCACCGGCAGCACCGGCGGCAGGTTCAGCGACGACAGCGCCTCCCGCGTGCCCCAGATCTTGCGCACCGTCCGTTCCGGGTTGGCGAGCGCGGCGGTGACCGCGTGGCGACCCCACAGCCGCGGGCGGTTGCCTTGCGCCTGGCTCGGGCGATGGCCGCGGCGCGCCATCAGCGGCGACCCTGGCGGGGCGTGACGGCGATCGATGATAGGCGCATGACGGGTCGGGTCCGTGGTTGTCGACAGAGGATGGCGGGCGCGGACGCTATGCGCGGCGGCGGCGCGGCGCAACCGTTCAGCAAATTGTTGCGGCATCGCGACACAGGCGTTGACAGGCTGCCGATGCGCGGGCATTGGGCCCCCTCGCTTTGACAGCGCCGCTCGTGGAAGGGTGGCCGAGTGGTTAAAGGCAGCAGACTGTAAATCTGCCCACGCAAGTGTACGCTGGTTCGAATCCAGCCCCTTCCACCAACCCTTTGTTCCAAAGGGTCCCCCAACAGCCCGACGGTGCCCCCTTTTCCCTCGTGGGAAGGCTTGTGCGTTGTCCCATATGGTTCCAGATGGAACGCATGGAGCGCGGCGATTCTGGGGGCATTTTGGGGGCACAGCCTAAATCGGCTGGGGGCACCGCATGCTGACGGACGTAGCCTGCCGGAAAGCGTCGGCGAAGGACAAGCCGTACAAGCTGGCCGACGCGCACGGCCTCTATCTCTACGTGCTGCCGACCGGCTTCAAGTCGTGGCGCTGGAAGTATCGCTTCGGCGGCAAGGAGAAGCGCCTGGTCTTCGGACCCTATCCGACCATCACGTTGGTGAAGGCGCGCGAGATGCGCGAGGATGCCGCGCGCGTGCTGCGCGAGGGTGCCGACCCTGGGGTGAGCAAGCGACAGCGCGCCGCCGAGCAGACGGCGCTGGTCGGCAGCACCTTCGAGAAGATCGCGCGGGATTGGCATGCCAGCCAGAAACCGGGCTGGTCGGCTCGCTACGCTGCGATCGTGCTGAACAGCTTCGAGAACGACGTTTTCCCTCGCATCGGGAAGCTGCCGATCACGGCGGTTACGACGCCGCTGGTGCTCGAGGTGCTGCGGCCGATCGAGGCGCGGGGCGCAGTCGAGACGGCGCATCGCGTGCGCCAGCGGATCTCGGAGGTCTTTGCGCGCGCGATAGGCGCGGGGATCGCGCCGGCCGATCCGGCGGCGGTGACGAAGCGCGCGCTGGGGCGCAAGACCAAGGGCAAGTTCCCGGCCGCGCGGACCGTCAAGCTCGCGCAGGCGGTGCTCGAGGAGTCGGAGAAGCAACCTGGGCAGCCGCTGACGAAGCTCGCCTCGCGCCTGTTGGCCCTGACCGCGGTTCGCTCAGCCACGCTGCGCAACGCGGAGGTGAGCGAGTTCGAGGACCTGGACGGCCCAGCGCCGATCTGGCGCGTGCCGGCCGCGAAGATGAAACTCGGCGTGGAGCGCAAGCAGGACGATGCTTTCGAGTTCATCGTGCCGCTGTCGAGGCAGGCGGTCGAGACGGTGAAGGTGGCGATCGGCTTCTCGGGTCGGGATGCGACGGGGCTGATCTTCCGCAGCGTTCGCAACTCGCGCCGACCGATCAGCGACAGCACGTTGAGCAAGGCGTATCGGGAGGCGGGGTTTTCGGGCGTGCACGTCCCGCACGGCTGGCGATCGACCTTTTCTACGGTGATGAACGAGTTGGTGAAAGAGCAGGGCAGGGGCGACGATCGCGCCGTGATCGACCTTATGCTCGCTCACATCCCGGCGGGGGTGGAGGGCGACTACAATCGCGCCGCGTACATGCCGCGCCGGCGCGAGCTGGCGCAGGAGTGGGCGGATCTGCTGACCGACGGCTTGGCGCCGCCGGCGTCGCTGCTCGAGGGCAAGCGCCAGCACGCCTGACGATCGGAGGCCGCGCGTGACCGCGGCCTCGATGGGGCGCCAGACGCGCCAGCTCACCAAAGGCTTTACCGCTCGCCTCACCGGCAAGGCGGAGCGCGGTGCCGACCGCAAGGTCCGCCGCGGTAGCGTTGATGTCGAGGATCGACGCGCGCGCGTGTTCCAGCCCATCGGCGACGGTACGACGGCCGGCGCGATGGGCTGGATCGACTGCATGCTGAAGGTCGTCGCGGAGTGGGACAACGAACAGCGCGCCAAGGGCGGGGCTCGACCGCTCGGGCTGCATGGCCTGCGCGTGCTTGAGGCGCTGCTTGGCCGGCACGGCAAGGTCGCGCTCGACTTCAAATCCGGCCGACTGGATCCGGCACTAGAGACGATCGCCCGCGCCGCCGGGGTCACGAAGACCACCGTCGTGCGCGCCCTCGCGCGCCTCAAGGACATGAAGGTCCTGGACTGGGTTCGCCGCTCGGAGCGGACGGGCAACGACGGCGTATTCGGTCCCCAGCGCCGGCAGGTGTCCAACGCCTATTTCTTCACGCCTCACGAGCTGCCCGCACGCGTCGCCCAGCGTCTTCGAGATTTGCTCGCACGAAAGCGGCTCCGACGAATGGGCACCACGCCAGCGGCCTCACCGGCGGCAACGACTGAGCCGTCGTGCCCCGATCTGCGCGGCACGCTCGCCCGGATCAAGGCCGGGATCGCACGCCGCGATGAAGGTGTGAACGCGAGTCCACCATGCGGTCAGTATCCCCTCTCAGGGGTTGAAGAATAAAAGGAATGGGATCGCTGAGGCGATCCCATGCACCAATTTGTGATCCCCCCACGCCGATAAGGCCCACCCCCTCCACTCGATCGCCAAGACCCGGCTGTCGAGCGTGGCGGCTTGCGCCGCCCCGGGCTGCCTGGGGGGGATGAGCACGGACCGTGCCACCCGCCCCCGACCGCGGCGCTTGCGGCGCGGTCAATTGATCAGGATCTCGGCCCATTCCTCGAAGATGCGGCGACGCGGCGCCAGATGCTGGGCCCGGTTGTACGCGCCCTCGACCTTCGCGGTCGTCCCGTCATCCTGCTTCAGAACATGCGCCAGCGCCTGGTCGATCACGCCTCGATCGCCCGGCCGGCGCTCGTTCATCACGGTGGAGAATGTCGCGCGCCAGCCGTGCACGACATGGCGGCCGGCGAAGCGGGTCCGTCCGTACAGCGCGTTGATGGTGCCCTCGCCAAGTGGACTAGATCCGTCGCGGCCGGGGAAAACTAGTCCACCCGCATCTGACAGCGCCCGCGCAGCGCGCAGCACGGCCACGGCCGCCGGCGCGAGCGGCACGAGATGGTCGTTGCCGGCATCGAGCTTCTTCGTCGCCGCCAGCTTCATTCGCGCTGCGGGGATGCGCCAGACGGGCGCGTCGCCGTCCAGATCCTCGATCTCGCACCAGCGCGCGCCGCGCACCGCCGCCAGGCGCACCGCGGTGAGCGCGAGGAATCGCGAGGCGAGCTTCACCACGGCGCCGGCGTCGACCAGCTCGGCCGCGGCGAGCAGCGCCCGCGCCTCCTCGATCGTCGTCAGCGCCGGGTGATGCCGCGCGGCCGGCGCGCGCGCGAGCGCGCGGCCGACGATCGCCGCCGGATCTGCCTGGGCCCAGCCCTCACTGACCGCAAGCGCGAACACGTCGGAGATCCGCTGGCGGACGCGCCGCGCGGTCTGGATCGCGCCGCGCTGCTCGATCGATCGCACGATGCGGAGCACCGCCGGCGCGTCAATCGCGTCCAACTCGTCGGTGCCGATCGCCGGGAACACGTCAGCCTCAAGGCTGGCGAGGACGTCGGCGGCATGGACCGCGGTCCAGCCGGCGAGCTGCTGCGCGTGCCAGGCGCGTGCCGCGCGTTCGAAGGTCATGACCGACGGCGCCATGCGCGGATCCACGCCGCGGCCGAGCTGCTCGCGCGCTGCTTCAGCTCGGGCTCGGGCGGCATCGAGCGAGACCTCCGGCCACTGTCCGATCGTCAGCAGCTGCTCCTGCCCCGCGAAGCGGAAGCGCCACCGGAACGATTTGCGGCCCGTTGGCGCGACGAACAGGTGCAGGCCACGCTCGTCAGCGATCTTGTACGCGGACGCGCGGGCGCGCGCCGCCTTGACGGCAGCGTTAGTGAGCATCTTGACCTCGCTAAGTATTAGCTGGATTTTTTGGGGTATGTTGAGCTCGAGAAATCGTCGACGACTCGCCAAGAAGGGCAGAGCTGTTCCGCTTGTGGCGTCGACGCACGAAATCGTCTTAAATCCACCGGGAACACCGGAGCGCTCGCCGGCGGCGTCAACTGGTGAGTGGTTTAATCAACCTTCGCCAATGGCACATATGCCTCGCGCTCACCGCGGACCGGTCTATCTGTATCTTGAGGTGCCTGAGTATGCTCATTCTTGGGTATCTGGCGGACAGGTGCCGATTTTCCCGGCGCGAAAGTACCTTTCGCAGGATCGAGCCGGGATCTACACGCCTGATGAGTTGCGGCAGCGTTCCACCAGCTTAACGGATCCCAGAGCAGCCTACGGGCTGGATAGTTTCGGCTTTGGGGCCGGTAACATGACTTTTGTTAATTGCACCATGCAAACGGGAGACGGCGCTTTTCCGCTACACGGTACGGTCGCGCAGCGCTTTGAGGATGCGTACGTATTGTGCTTTGCGACCGAGCGATCCGCGCGCCTAATGAAAAGACTGGGAAAGCGGGTTTGCTTGGAGATAGTTGAACCAGATAAACTGGCAGATATCATCGACACGCAAATTCAACAAAAGGCCCTCTCAGGGTTGGTAGGCTACACCAATCTTCCGGATCGCAATCATTTTCTCAAATCTTCACTTGATAGGTGGCAATTCGAGTATCGCCTTGTTTGGGTAAGAGAGGGCGACGGTCCGATCTGGGTAAATCTCCCGCCCGGCGTGGCCGTGATGGTTGATCTCTCCGATGAGTAGGAAGGCGCTTCGTGCTTTCGGGCGGATAACCGAGGCGGAGGTATCCTCCGCCGCGGTCATCCGGCGCGATGTCCGAAAACGCCCACAAGCGGACGTCTCGTCAGGCTGTGGGCCGCGAGCGGCCTCTCGCTTTGACTGTCGAACAGGCGATACGTAGCATGACCCGGTAGTCGTCATCCCAAGCCACAGATGCCCAATGCCGCGTGACTTCATAGGGTAGAACTGGCTGACCTTCTGAGTCGAATTGCATCTGCGTTATCTCAGCCAAGTATCTCTTCCGTACGCAATCGAAGCGCTCGGTTCGCTTTATGGCGGGGGTCATGCGCAATTCGGTATCGATGGACGCATAACGGCCCGTTCTCCGCGCCGACATCGTGTTGACGTAACGCGGGCCTTGGTTGGTATCCGACAACCGGAGCCAATTCGCGTTAGCGGCGGCAAGGGCCAGGAGTGAGGATAGCAAGAGCATCACCTGATTATGCAGGCCAGAGAGATGTCCGCAATCCTGCCAAAGTCGGACATTGAGGCGGAGGTGTCCTCCGCCTTTGTCGGGCGCAGCTCGGCAGAATTGCGTCAATTTCGGAAGGTTCGGCTGGGGTCGATACCCTAGCCGGTACCCCACTATTCTCAGCCGACGAGCGGCTGCCTAGCCGCGCAGGCGCCGGCGCAGCTCATTCCAGCCGCGATCGTCACGCGGCCCGAAATCACTCGTGGGACTGTCACCGGTCAGACGGATACGCGGCCGCCGCGCGCCGCAGCGGCTGCACTTCAGGTGATCCCCGATCATGTGCATCCGTCCGTTCCACTGGTGGACGAAGTAGTACTTCGTCAGCTTGGGACCGTCGAGGATGCCCTGGTGCCCGCACCGGCAGGTCAGCGCGACGTTGCCGCGGCGGGTCAGCTCCATCAGCGTCTCGGGTCGCCAGTTGGCGCTCATGACTGCGAATCGGTCGGCATGCGCCAACCGTGGGAAATGTTGGATCGGCAACGCAATGGGGCGTCAAGCGACGCCGCACGACGGTGATCTTCAGGCGAGCTGGCGAATGACCCGAGCGGGCTGCCCGGCGGCCAGCACATTGGGCGGGATCTCGCCCGAGACGACGCTGTTGGCACCGATCACCGACCCCGACCCGATCTTCGCTCCGGGAAGGATCACCGCGCTCATCCCGATCCACACCGCGTCGCCGATCGCCACAGGGCGTGGGCGATCCTGCTTCGTCAGGCGGTCGGCCGGATTGGCTGGTGCCAGCTCATGCCCGTTGGCGTCGATGATCTGGACGCCGGCGGCGATCAGGCAGTCGGCGCCGATCGTCACCCGCTCCCACGCATGCACGCATGCACCATTCAGGCGGGTGCGCGCCCCGATAGCAATGATTGCGCCGGGCCGATCGGCGAGCAGCTTGGCCGGCGCGCTCATATTGGCGTGATAGCCGTGGTTCGAGGAATTGATGACCGCGCCATCTCCAAGGATGACCTTGGCGGCCGGGTGGACCTGAATATTCGCCCGACCGACGAACCTTACGCCCGCGCCGCACTCGACGCGCTTGGCCAGCGCCTGCTGCAGCCTGCCAGCAATCTTCTCAGCAAACCGGATCATCGATAGTCCCCCTGTTCGGACAGGCGGTTACAACGATGATCCGTCAATTGCCATCTTGGCCACCCCGCCGATCTGGCGCTTAGAAGCCCTGGACGGCCCCGGCGCCCGAGCGCTGGCCGCCGCCATCGTCGAGGCGACGCACGTAGATCGAGGCAGTCGAGCCGACGATCGCGCTGTTGAGCGAGCGGAGGCAACGCACGTCCTGCGCCCAGATCGCGGCGACGTCGTTCGCATGCAGGCAGCTCGACGGCACATTGCCGCCAAACTGGATGTCGCCGAGATCGGTGTCGATCGTGTACCCGGCCAGCCAAATCTGCGAGCCGCCGATCGGCCGCACCGACGAGCCCGAGCTGGCCTTGCACCCGCCGCCCAGCACGATGATGCGGGCGCGGACGTCGTTCAGCCCGCCTTCGTGCCCGGTGACGCAGTTGTTGCTCGCGCTGCCCGCACGGCCGAGGTCGCTCGCGAAAGAGTCGACCAGCAGCCAGTCGGTCGCGGTCGCCGCGCTGTTCGCGTGCACGTTGAACGCATCGGCGCTGCCCTTGTCGGCCGTGACCCGGAAGAAGGCGACCAGGCCGATCAGGTTGTCGATCGCCACGACGTTTTTGGCTGCGCCTGAGGGATAGGCGAAGTAGCTGTCCTGGATCACGACGTCCTTGGCGCGCAGCGCCTGCGTGTCGGCCAACGTCGCGGTGATGCCGCCCAGCACGGTGAAGCCGCTGGCGTAGAAGCTGACGGCATTCGGGCCGAGGTTCATGGCATCGCTGTTCAGCAGCACGCGGGTGTTCGCGTCGGTCGGCTGTGCCCCGTCCGCGCGCTTGATCGTCAGCGTCGTACCGTCGGTGAACATGCAGTCCTGGTTGGTGCACGCCTGCACTGCGGCGACACTCGCCTGCACGGCGAAATCGTTGCGATCGCCGAAGCTGTCGTTCGCCACTTCGTTGAGGACGTGCCCGGTTGCGCTGCGCGCCGCCTGCCACGCGGAGCCGTTCGCGGTCCAGGTCAGCCCCTTCTGCGTCGGCGAGATGATGCAGGGCCCACCGTAGCAGACCAGCGCCGTCGGCTTCGTGATGTAGGAGGCGGCACCGGACGTGCCATTGAAGTCGCGCGTGCGATCATAGTCACCCGCCTTGACGTAGCCGAGGCAATAGGAGGCAGCCGTGTTCGCCTCGCACACCGCTAGCGCCTGGCGGATGCCCTGCTTCGGCGTGGTGGCGCTGGTGCCGGCGGCGGTGTTGTCCGCCGCGGCCGCGTCGGCATAGACGATCTGCGTCGAGCCGCTGGACTGGTTCGCACGCGAGAAGATCGGCGCGATCGACGTGACCGAGCGCGGATCAAGGTCGGTGTAATAGCGGCCGTTCGGCGAGCGAAAGACGTTCAACGGGTGCGCCGCGAAATCCCAACGGAAGCCCGCGGGCGGATCCTGCAGGCCCTGCAGCTGCGCAACGGTGGCAGCTTTTCGTTGTCCGCCCTGTCTGATGTCGACGATATCGCCACTGGCAGGCGCGACCGCTCCCGGCAAACCAGAGACGGCCGGATCAACCCGAACCTGCGCGGTCGAAGGCGAAGCGAGAAGGGCGAGCGCGAAAGCGCCCGCCAACAGCGATATACGGGTCATGGAAATCTCCTTCAGGGAGGCGGTGAGCGATCAGAGCGGCGACGGGACGACCGGCACCGGGGTGGTGCCCGTGTTCGGCATCCACTCAATCTCTTCGAAGGCGCGGATCAGCTTCGGATTGTTCGCGGTGTTGTTGACCTTGAAGATGTTGACGGCGACCCGGGTCAGCGTCTTGGCGTCGGGCGGCGTCGTGATCTGGATGTAACCGGTGAGACTGACCGGGATCCTCGCGCCGCTGGTCGCCGGCACCGTCACCGAGCTGGTGTAGAGGCTGCTCTGCGTCCCGTTGACGCTGAGCGCCATGTCGACGCGCTGCTCTGCGCTTCCGCCGCTTTCCAGATACCCGGTTACGGTGACCTTGAAGAAGCCGAGCGTTGGTGCAGCGACATCGCGGAAGGTCCGCTTGCCGCCTGACAGGTTGGTGGCATAGGCGCTGTCGAAGGCGATCGGCGCCGCGGTCGTATTGTCGACCAGCGTGCCGCCGCTGCTGACTGAGGTCGCCGCGTCCGGGTTAGCGCGCAGCAGGAACGTCCGGTACGGCATCGCGCGATCGGAGCGGTGGCCGTTCTCCATGTGCTCGCGAAGCAAGCTCAGGATCATGTTGCAGTAGCGGTTAGCGCCGGCGTCGCTCAGCACCCGCGCGCTGCCGCCGGCGAGGTTGGCATTGCTCTCGATCAGCGCGGTCATGGCGTTGCGCACGCCCTTGACCACCGTCAGGTAGTAGCTCGCCCAGTTGAGCAGCTGCGGCTCACCGTCGAAATCGACGCCCATCTGCTGGACGGTGCCGCCGGTCGCCTGCGACCAGGCCGCGACCGCACCGTCGACCATCGTGCGGTTGCTCAACACCCACGGCGAGGGCGAGCCGACCGACAGGTCGACCGGCATGGAGTTGTCGCCCATGTTGTGGTGGTCGATGACGACGCGGATGTCGTTCGTGTCGAACAGGGCCATCAGGGCGCGCGTCTCGGGCTCCGACGCTTCTGCGGTGCCCTTGGCGTTGGTGGCGTCGCCTGCGTTGTCGTAATTGGCCCAGAAGAACGGCCAGTTGCGGTTGAGATTGACGCCGTTCGAGTTGAGCCGGCCGCCGCCCGCAGCCTTGTACGCCCACGGATTAGCGTTCGCGACCAGGATCAGCTTGTAGCTGGCGCACAGGCGCCGCGCGATCGGGTGGTTGCTGGTCTCGATCCACTGGAAGGTACGAATTGCCGCCAGCTGGCCGACCGGCTCGCCGGAGTGCTGCCCGGCGACCAGCAGTGCCGCCTTCTTCCCGCGGCACGCCGTGTAGCTGTAGATCGGCGTCGAACCATCGGCGCTGGTGCCGATCTGCGTCTTCGTCGCGCCGCCCGGCAGGGTAAGACCGTCGACCATCGCGATGAAGTCGGCATATTCGGTCGGCGCGGTCAGGCCGGTGAAGTTGACGGCCTCGAACGCGGAGGCGTCGGCGCCGGTACGACGCACGCCGTCGGCGACCGCATCACTGAGGGCGAGCACCTGCTTGCCGTCGCGCGTCACCGTCTGGATCAGCTCCTTGCCGTCCAGCTGGGCGCGCAGGGGAAGGCCAGTGAGCGAAGGGTCAACTTGCGCGGTCGCCGGCGCAGCAGTCAGGGACAAGATGAGCAGCAGCGTACTCACCCAGCGAAGGAACCGGGGCATCGTATTCTCCTAAAGAACTTGTCGGCCGATCAGCGCGGCCAGGCGTCCAGCAGCAGCTGGCGTTTGTCGTTGCAGAGGAAGATCTCCGCCCAGGCGGCGCGCAGCCCGCCCTCGCTGTCGGCCGAGCTGGCGCTACCGTCCGGCTGGCGCGGGATCGGTGTCGGCAGGCACGGCTTCAGTGCGGCTGCCGGCGGGGGCGGAATCCGTGTTCGGATTGGCAAGGGCGGAAAGGTACGCGTCGAGCCCACGCACGCGGTCAGCGCCAAGGCAGCGAGCCCGGCCAGCATCGGTCTGAGCATATTCCCTCACGGTGTTGGTGGAGTGGACGATGATCGGCTCGCGAGCGGCGAGCTTGTCGGCGAAGATCGAGATCCCGTTCGCCTGGCGCTGCGCGAAGCCGCGCTCCTGATCGGCGCGATCGCGATCGGCGCGGTCGTGATCGGCCTTGCGCTCAATCTGTTCGTTGCTGTGTGCCTGCCGGGCGGCGTCGCGCTCGCCGCGGTACACCAGGCATAGGCCGGCCAAGAAAGCGATTAGGGCGAGCTGCCAGTGCTTGCGGATCAGCGCGAGCGCTGCCAGCGCGCCGCTCACGCGGCGACCTCGCCATTCGTCAGGCCCTTCAGCTCGACGAAGCGGCTCAGGTATAGCGCGCGCTCGGCGCGCCGGCGGCGCACCAGCCCGTTCGAGACGGTGCCGTTGACCTTGTTCCAGAGCAGGAAGGCTTCTGCGGCGCCGGCGACGTCGCCAGCGCGATGCCGGCGGGCGACTGTCGAGAAGGTGAAGCGGACCGCGCCAATGTTGTACGCCAGCGCGACCATCGCGCCGAACTGCGCCGGGGTGGTCTCGGCCGCGCCGATCGCTGCGCGCACCGCCGGTGCGAAGTCGCGCTCGAGCAGCTGCACGAACATGGCGTCGGCCTGTTCCTGCGTGATCCGGTCGCCCTGCTTCACGCGGCCGCCGGCGGGATAATAGGTCATCCCCCAGCCGATCGTCCATTTGCCGGCCGGGCAGCGGTACGCGACCAGCTCGCACCGTTCGAAGTGGTGCATCAGCGCGATCGCCAGCGGCCCAACCGCCAGCGGCACGGCGCCAGCGCGGCCGACCAAGCCGAGGACCTGCGCGCTCGCTGGCCGCGGCGCTCGGCCGACCAGCCAGACGCCGGCGAGCAGCGCGAGCGAGATATACGAGGCGAGCTTCGCCGGGATCAGCACGCGCAGCTCAGGCGGCATGGTCTGCCAGCCAGCCTGCAGCAAGGTGGGATCGATCCCCATCACCAGCCCGGTGATCGCGGCCAGCACGCCCGCGGCATGCGCGTACCAGGCGCGCAGCAAGGCGCGCCCCTTCGCAAGAAGCGTCATGGTCTTGTCCTTCGTCGGAGGTCAGATCAGGAGCGCGCCGGCGTCCGCTCGATCAGCAGGTCGAGCTTGCCATCGACCCGCTCGAGCTTGCGGCCGAGATCGCGCGTCTCGGCATCGGCATCTTTCGCGCGCACTTCGAGCTGCTCAATGCGGCGCTCCTGCGCCTTCACGTCGCCACGGACGTCGCCAACGCCGAAGACGAAGGTCGCGATCGGCGTCGACGCGGCCAGCAGCAAACCGAGCGGGGCCACCCACCGCTCCATGATATTGCGCGCAGCAGCAGGGGCCGTCACGACGACGGCCGCGGCGGTGGAGGTGTCGGTCATGTCGGTCTCCCGGCGGGCTGGCCCGCGGCATTGATGGATCAGGCGGCCCAGGCCACAAGCTGCGATCGCCGCCAGCTGTTCGTGTCGACGCAGAGATAGATGAAGTCCGCCGTGAACCTCATCTCGCCTTTGATCCCTGGTGCCGTCGAGGACGTCGGCGCGGCGTTAAGGTCCTTCACGGCAAAGCTTTCCGCCTGCCAGGATCCGTTCGCCCAGGCGCGCCGCGCGGCGAAGTCGCCGCCGATCAGCTCCTCGGCCTCGTTGTTCGCGATGAAGAGCCGGTTGTCGCCCACGAAGCCCCTGCCGGCCTTGAACCCGACCGCGACGTTTCCGCTGCCGGTCATCCCTTCGCCGGCCTTGTAACCGAAGAACGAATTGTTGTTGCCCGTGATCAGGCCGTTGCCGGCATAGCCGCCGAAGGCGGTGTTGAAGCTGCCGGTGGTAACGAACTGCATCGTGCCGGCGCCAAAGGCATTGTTTGCCTCGCCCGTCGTCGCACTGAGCAATGCATGGATCCCGAACGCGCCATTCTGCCGTCCGGTTGTGAGGTATTGCAGGGCCTGGGTGCCGAACGCGCTGTTCGCCGAGCCGATCGTGATCTCGGAGCCCGCCTGAAGTCCAAACAGGCAGTTGTTGAAGCCGGTCGTGATCTTCGAACCGGCGTAATGCCCGTAGACATGGTTGTAGTTGGACGCGGCGGTGCCGGATCGCGCATCAAGGCCGAGGGCGATTGCAAGCCGCCCCGTATCAATGCGGAAGTACCGTGTGGTTACGACCGCTGCCGGCGTGATCGGCCCCGCCGTGACGGTATCGAACGCTGTGACCAGCGTGGGCCGCCATAGGCCGAGCCACGCCTCGGTGATGATGTTGCCAGTAAAGGTCGCGTCCAGCACGACCACCGCCAGGTCGGTCCAGAAGCCATAGTCCGCTTCGCCGATCCAGAAACAGTCGCCCTCGGCATCACTGCCGAACCTGACTGCCGGCGCCTCGAGAAAGCGGTGTTGACCTGTCACGTCGACGACCGTGTAATTCCATTGGCCGACGTTGTTGGTACCGGCAATATCAAAGGTCAGCCGGCCGAACTGGTCGGTCACCAGAATCCGCGCCGTCATCTTGCGCGCATCGATCCCGACCGGCAGCCGCACCTTGATCGCGCCCACCTGGTTGACACCTGGGTTCTCGTACACACCCCCTCGCGCCAGCAGCACGCGCTTGCGGGCAGCGTCGGCCAGCGCCAGCGGTCGGGGGTTCTCAACTGCCGCTGTGGCCTCCGCCAGCAGTGGGGCAATCGCGTCCAGCCCGTCAATCGTCAGCGTTGCGCCGTCGTCCGGCGCGATGGTCAATGTGGCGGTCGCGCCAGGCAGCGCGCCCGCCGTCCCTGCCGAGCCGATCGGACGGTTCGCCGGCGCGCTGTCGCTCGCCAACGCGTGGGCCAAGACCACGAAGTCTCCGACCAGCCGTGTCACGCCGTTGATCGTCATGACCCAAGTGAGCCGCGCGGACTGCCCGACCTCGCCGGCGTAGGGCAGCGCCGCGCGCGTCGCCTTTGCGATGCGGATCTGCACATCGCTGATCGGCACGCCAGCGTCGTTGCTGACGTTGACGATCTGCAGTCCCTCGGCCTGCTGATCCTGGACGGTGTAGAGGTCGACCAGCGCCGCCCCCGGGGTGTCCGGCGAAAGTCGCACCTGCGCGCGCAGGACGGCGCCGGTCAGGTCGAGGCCGCGCACGCGCAGGTTGAACGCATACGTCTCGTCGTTGCGCCAGACCGAAAGGTCGAGGCGGGCGGTCGTTGCCATCAATATCTCCGAAGGTCAGGTGAAGCGGATCAGCTTCGCCGGGATCGTGAAGCTCGCGCCGATCGCCAGCGCCGGGCAGGTCAGCGCGACCGAGATCTCATCCGCTCGCATGGCGACGACATCATGCACGGCATAGCCCGCCACCACCGTGGTCGGTGCGACCATCAGTGCCTGGCCAGGCAGGATATTCCACGCCGCGGGGGTCGGGATGACCAGCCGGCGGACGCCGGCAACCAGCGCTACCGCGGCCTTCTGGCCCAGGGTGATCCCGCCCAGCGTGACAGCCGAGGGCTCGGCGAGCAGGTCGACGTCCAGCTCGGCGCCGCCCATGATCTCGCCACGCCACAGAAGCACGCCGTCGGCACCTGCCATGTCGGGCTGGTCGAGCGTCGTGAGGCGCAGGACCCGCCCGCCGCCCGCGCGTTTGCGGATGATGGCATAGAGACGGCGGTTGGTAGGAAGAGCGACGGTCATTGCTGGTTCACCACCGGGCGGCCGTTGTACCCACCACCGCCGTCTCCGCCCGGCGGGGTTGGATCGGCGGGGTAGGATCCTCCGGCCGTTGCTGTGTTCACGTAACGGACGATGACGTTGTCACCGCTCGAGCTAGCGTCGATCGCCGCCTGCTCGGCTACCGGCAGAAGCATGTAGTCCGCGGTCTGCAGGTTCCAGAGCAGCACGTACCCGGTCGCCGCGCTGAGCCCGCCCAGCGTTGCAGCAGGGAAAGACAGCCGCGCGCCTGTGTCGATCGTGGCTTCGAAAGCGACGATCGTGACGCTATCTGCGGTGCTGCTGACAGGATAGGCGACCGTCTGGGTCCCGGACAGAATCTGGTGAGCAGCGCGTGTCGACACTTCGTCGATCGCCTGCACCAACGGCGACTTGGTCGGGTCGTAGCCTAGGGCCGCAACGGCGCGCACCGGCGCGCGATCGTCGGCGTCCCAGGCGTAGATATCGGGGCTTTCACCGCTGAGAACCATCGGACAGCTTCCGTCTCGCCCGATGTCCTGCGCGGCTACCCTGAACAACTGTCGGTTGAAGCGCAGTGGCGTGAAGGTAAAGGGCAATACCTTATCGACCGGCCACCCCCATGCCCGGATATCGAACGGTGCGGTGAACGTCCGTTCGTACTGCTTGCGTTGCAGGACCTGCTTGGCGATCCGTTGCGCCTGGCTGACGCTTTCGACAAAGCCGAGATCGAGCGTCATGATCCGGTCGATCCCGTCAACGCTTGGGATCCGCACCTCTGGATAGTCGATCAACTGATAAAGCGATTCTGGTGTGGCGTCGACGTAGCGCCCACGGATGATGTTCGGCGCCGCCTCAAGCGACGGGTCGGGATCCCAGGTGAAAGCGCCGATCACATCATCGGTCATCAGTCCCGGATCCGCTGCGGCCGCGGCCAGATCGTTGTGCGCGATCAGCAGGCCCAGCTTGCCGCCCGTGTCGGTGAAGCGCCCGCACATCCCCGCGCAGAGCGCATCCAGTACCGTCTTCGGATCGTCGCCCTCCGAGACAACGCCGGCGCCGTGATATCGCGGCTCCTGTCCGCCGGCGGAGCGGTTCACCAGCTCGTCGGCAAGGTTCGCCGCCACGATGAACGATTGCAGGTCGATCCGCTTGCGCGGCAGCCCGGCCCCGGTCGCCAACCGCTTCTCGCCGGTGACCGGGTTCGTGATCCGCCAGCCGATCAGCCGCCGCAAGGCCAGCAGGGGCAGGTTCTCGCCGATCCGCCCGCCATCGTCGGCGGTGAAGCGCCACGTCGACTGATCGTTCCAGCGCATCGGCCCGGATCCACCGGGAACCGTGCTGTCGCGGCGCGGGTCGTACAGCTTCGCGCCGCGCCCGATGATTGTCATGCGGCTGGTCGGGCCGCTCGAAAACGGGCTCTCCGCCTTCTTGCCGTTGCCGGTCACCTTGAAGCGCAAACGCAGGTACGCGCAGCCGGTCAGGCGATGCGCGCCGTTCCACTTCCCGCTGGCGAACGTGAAGGCGTTCGCGGGGCTGCCCTCCAAGACGATGTTCGGCACGTCGAAATAGCCGCGGAACTTGCCCTGAACGCCACCGACAGCGGTCCACGCGAGATCAGTATCGAGCCAGATCTCCTCGACGCCATCAATGGCGTGGCTGGCGGTGCAGATGATCCAGTCGCAGAAGTCCTGGTCCTTGCCCGACCATTCCTCATAGCGCACGTCCGTGGCCATGGCGGTTTGGCCGAGCACGTCCTTGCGGAACGCGCGCGGGTCGATCGAGGCGTTCAACCTGCCCGATTGTGACGACGGTACCGTCGGCACCTTCGCCAGCGCGGCTGCGCCCAGCGACAGGGCGCTGGAGGCGAGTAGAAGTGTGCTGGCGGAGATGCTTGTGCCTGCGATCGTCGTGCCGAGCGACAAGCCGACACCGACCGCCGCACCTCCGGTCACAACCGCTAGCGCAGCGACGCCGAGCACCACCGCGCCGATCTTGAGCGCCTTGGCCATCCCTCAGAACCCGTACTGCACGCGCCAGGCGCGCGGCTCGATCCAGCCGGCGCGCGGCAGGAGGATCAGCCCCTCGCGCGTGCCCTCTGCACCGACAGCGATCATTTGCGCGCCGAGGCAGATCCCGAGCAGGCCGTCGCTCATCACAACGTCGCCGCGGTGCGCCAGGCTGGCCGGCACCTGCTCGAACTTCGCGTCCATCGTTGCCGCCAGATCGCCGGAGCCGTGGCGGATCAGCGCGCGGATCGAGCCGGCGGCGGTGGTGTAGGCACCGCGAAACTCCGGCATCGGATCCACGCCGGTCATCGCCGCGACCGCACCGGCGCTGAAGGTGCAGCAATCGTGCTGCCCCCAGGCGAACGGCGTGGCGTGCAGCGGCTCCAGGTACGCTTGTAGGCGCGCCTCCCAATCCGGGAAGCGCGTGGCGCTCAGCATCGGCATGGTGATCAGCTCCGCTTGCTGGCGCCGTTGGCGATAGCGATCGACAGCTCGGCCGACTTGTCACCGGGGTCGAAGTCGGCCTGGTCGAGGTAGGTGCGGTTCGACGCTTGGCCGAAAAAGGCGAGGTACGTCTCTACCGTCATCTGCACGGTCTGGCTCGCGCGATCGCCGACAATCTTCGGCACGCTCATGTAGCCGGTAAAGTACGGCCAGACCGCACCGATCGGCGCCAACGTCTCCGGATCCAACATCATCTTCCAGAGGCGCGCATCACGCCCCTGATAGTTGGCGCGCACCGCGATCGCGTCGAGCAGCTCGTCATCTACACCGACCAGGCCGGACAGGGTCAGCGTTACGGAATCGCTGCCGCCGGTCTTGTTCTTGACCGGCGTCACCGTCACCACATCCGGATTGACCGGGTCGAAGGTGAAGCCGTCGAGATCCTCGTCGCCCGTACCGGCGAAGGTGACCGGATAGGGAGCGTCGGTCACGCGGACCGGCTCCCCAGCGATATCGAGGAAGCAGAAGGTCGCGACGCGCCGAACGTCGGCGTCCAGCGCGCCCCGCGCGGCGACATCGGGACCACTCACGCTTCCTCGCAATCGAACTGGATCGTGTACGTCTGCCCCGCGTCGACCTTCCAGCCCGGCGCATCGGTGGTCATCCGCATGACCGCCCACGGCCGCCGCGTTTCGACCGCCTCCCCGTCGATCAAGCCCGCCGGCACCATTGGCTCGACGGTGAGGGTCAAGCGGCCGTCGGCACCGGCGAGGGCGCTATCGGCCACAATCTGCAGGAGGCAATCCGCGACGGTGATGAACATTCCGTCGCGCAGTCCTGTCCCAGGCAGGAAGCCGCGCAGCGCAAGTTGATAGCCCTGCTGCGCACCGCCGTCGACGACGACGACTTGGTAATGACTGTGCTGCGGCCCCTCGCATGCCGAGAGGCGGAACGGGCGCGCGCGCCCGCGGAGCCGGAGCAGCGCCGATCGCCACGGCCGAAAGGCCGGTTCACCGATCACCGGCGGATAGGTGACCTTCGCCGACCAGTAAGCCGCTTGGCCGAGCTGCGTCACGCGCAGCTTGCGGCCGAACTCCGCCCGGTTCGCCTGCGATGGCTGGTGCGGCTCCCACTCGACAGAGCGCGCGATCGGCTTCAGCGGTAGGTCGATGATCATCGTCATCAGCGTTCCCCTTAGCCCGGTGCGCCGGGCAACGCCGGCCTGCGCAGGTTCTGAACCGTGCGCATCTCCGCTCCGGCCATGATCGGCTCGGCCGCGGCGCCGACGGTTCGGAAGGCCAGACTTTCCATGCGAGCATCGAACTCGCGGGTCGGGCTGATCCGGATGTCGCCCTCGACGACAAGCCGATCGCGTGTACTGGGCGCGAGCTGGCGCTGCGCCTGGCTGATGTTCGGCAGGCGCGGCATTATGACTCCGGGCAGACCGCCATCGGCATATGCCGGCAGGCGATCCTTGTTGATGGCGTCGATCAGGGCCCAATGCTTGCGCACGCCGCGCTCGTTGACGATCGCCTCACCATTCGACACCCGGATCGGCTTGGTGCCGCCGACCAGAGCGAGGATGCTGTCGGAGCGGCCGTCGCCCGGGCCGCGGATCAGACCACGATCGATCGATGGCACGCCGCCATCGGCAAAGCCGGGCAGATCGGAGATCTTGCCGCCGTCAGCGAGGCCGAAGAAGCTGGCGCCGCCGATTGCCTTCAGCACCGCCTTCTGGACCGCGATGCGCGCCAGATCGGCTAGGATCGATTGCGCCATGCGGCTGAAGGCTGATCCGACGCTTTCCGTGCCGCTGATGATCCCGATCAGCCCGTCCTCAAGGCTCTCGAGCCCGCGGGTCTCGACCTCCTGCAGTGCGCGCGCCGTGTCACCGACGTTCTCCTCGAGCGCGGCACGATATCGGTTGAGCGGCTTGTCGGCCTGTTCCTGCGCGACCTCGCGGGCCTGGTCCACCAGCTCGCGCAAGTTGGCGTCACCCTTGGCGACCGCGTCGCCGAGCAGATCCTGCTCACCGAAGATCGCGCGGAAGTCGGCCGCCAGATCCCGCGCCGCCTTTTCGGCCGCGGCCTTGCGCTCGCTCGGATCGAAGAACTCGCTGACGTCGGCCAGCTTGTGGATCGCGATCGTCTCACGCGTGCCCTGCAGCGCGTCCCGGTCGGTCGCCTGCTGCTGAGCCTCGGCCGACTTCCCTTTAGGGCCGAATGCGACGTGGAAGACGCGCTGGTCACGCTCGACCAACAGTTGCCGGATCGCGACACCTTCCTTGGCGAACGCCTCCCGGATCTTCGCGACCGTGAGACCCGGCGCGAATTGGATGTCGATTGCCTGGCCGCGCTCGTGATCGCTCGTCCCGGGCTTCGCCACCGGACCGGCATGCCGACCGGCCAGCTTGTCGGCGTAGAGCTGCTCCTGCTTCTCGCGCGACCGCACGCCGCTGGTGACCTTGCCGCCGATGCTGGCGGCGATCTGCGTCGCCTCGGCCACAGTCACCGTGCGGCCTATCTGATTGTTGTTTCCGCCGGTGCTGCTGGATGCCGACTGGCGCTTCTGCTCGCGATCAAGCTCAGCCTTCTCGCGCGAGCGCAGGACGGTGATCTGGCGCGTCAGCTCGCTCGTGACGGTCTTCTCGGCGATCGCGCGGCGTTGCGCCTGTGCGATCAAACCATCCGGCCCCTCGTAGCGCCGTCGGATCTGCTCGAGCGGATCGATCGCGCGCTTGGCTGCTTCGTCAGCGAGGTTCGCGCGGGTGCGTAGAACGGCCGCCTCCGCGCCCTCGATCGCCTTGTTCACCTCCGCAAGCCGTTGGGTGAGCTGTTGCGCCGCCTGACCAGCGGCCACGCGCCGGACGCGATCGCTGCCGTCGGCGGATACCGGAGCGGCATTGGCGCTGGCGACGTCGAGGTTTGCGCGGGTCACGTCCTGGATCAGCTGGGCGCGCTGGCGCTGTAGCCCGGCTAGATCTTCTTTTGCGCGGACGTTCTGCAGCTCGGCATTTGAGCGCAGCGCGTCATTCTGCTTGTTCAGCTCCGACGTCAGCTGTCGGACGTCGTCGATCATGCCCTTCTCGGTCTTCCGGAAGGCTTCCTTCGCGCGATCGGCGAGCGCTGCCTTGTCGGCATTCTCCTCGAGCTGCTTGACCTCTTTCGCCAGCGCGTCGGTGCCTTCGAGGATCTTACCCACGAACGGCGTCAGCGCCACCAGCGCCGCCGCAAACGCGATGCCCCACGGACCGCCCAGCAGCCCGATCAGACCCTTGCTCTCGCCGGAGATCAGCTGGATCGCCTGTATGACCTGCGCGCTCTGCTGCGCGAAGATCATCGAGACGGCCGTGCCCGATGCATATTGCGTCGAGATATCGCCCAGCTGGTAGCTCAGCTGCTGAAAGCCGGCGCGCTGTTGACCGCTGACCGCCACCTGCTTGCGCTGCGCGGCGCTGACGTTCTCGAGGTTGCCTTCGACAAGGCCGAGGATCGCAGCCTGCTCGCGCAGCGCGCGCGATTCCCCCTCGGCCTCGACCGCGGCGGTCGCTGCGGCCACGGCATAGGCGCGCACGGCCGCGTTCTGGCCATTCTGCGCCTGGTCAGCGCGCGTCGCGGCCTCGGCGACTGCGCGAAAGGCGCGGGCCTTCCCGTCAGCCGCGTCGGCCGCACGCCGCGTGGCTTCCGCGTCGACGATCTGGATCGCCGCCTGGCCGGACGGGGCCTCGATGATCGCCTGCGCATTCTGGCGGATGCGTTTGAAGGTGGCGTCATAAGCCTGCTCGACCTGCTTCAGCCCGGGCGTGGCGCTGTTGCCGATCTCGCCGAACTTTTTCTCGACGGCGTCCAGGACGTTGATCGAGGCGCTGCCGAACTCGTTCACCAGCGATCGGCCGGTCTTCATCGCGGCCGACAGACCGGTGACGTTTCCCGAAACCTGCAGGTACAGATCGCGGCGGGCGGAAGCGGCCATGCTATTCCCCCCGTGCTACCGCGCCGCCGCCTTGTTGGCGGCGATACGCGCGTCGATCATCGACCAGAATTCGTGCGGCGTGGCGCGCCAGAACTGCCCGGCCGACCAGCCGAACGTGTCCAGCGCCAGCCCCATCAGGCGACGCCAGCGGTCTCCATCGTCGTCGCTGGCGCCGCCTTCGCTTCCCCCGAGGCGGTACGCCCGCCGCCGGCTGCGTCGGCGAGGCAGAGCGTCAGCCGGGCGGTGACGCCCAGCACGCCTTCCTCATAGGCCAGCTCGCCGATGCGATCGCCGTGAACAGCGCGGGTCGTGCTGTCGTCGGGCTCGGCACCGGCGCGGATCAGCTCTGCCGCGACGATGCCGACGTGGCGGAGCGACAGCGCCTGCGCGTTGCCCAGCCGCACCAGCTCGACCAGCGAGTGTTCGGTCTTCTGCTCGATCGTGAGCAGCGCCTGGTGCGACGGGCGCAGCCGATAGCGAACGCCGGCGAGCAGCAGCTCGTGCTCACCGCGCGTCGGGTTCGCCAGGTCGCTCACGGCTGCACATCCGCGGCCGACAGGTTATCGACGGTCGGAGCGGCCGCGTTGACCATGTCCATCGAGTAGGTCGCCGGGCCTTCCTTCGGGAAGTCGGCCGAGAAGTTGCCGATTGCGACGAGGCCCTGATACTTGATCGTGGCGCCCTTCTTGATCTGGACCTCGATCTGCGGGGGTGACGCCTTCGACGCTGCCTCGGCGGCGGTGAAGCCGGCGTCGGGGAGCTTGAGGTTGCCGGCGACGGCGAACTGGATGTTCTGCTGGCCGAAGCTCTTGGCGCCGTAGACGCCCGAATCCTTGTCGCCCAGATCCTGCTCCTGGCTCGAGCGCGACCAGCGCAGCGAGGTTTCGCCGCCGATCGCGATGAAGGTCGCGCTCGACTTGATGTGCAGGCGCCAGTCCTTGCCGAATTCATTTGCCATGATGGTCTCCATTCGCCGGTTCAGGCCGGCTCCGCGTAAAGCTCGAGGGAAGTCACGCCGGCGTAGGTGACGCCGTCGATCGTGGAGGCGCCGCCGGCGGCCGCCCCGGCCCATCCGACCCGGAAGTGCGCGCCATCGATGACGATGATCTTGTCGTCGGTCGCGAGGCGCACCTGGTGCATCAGGCCGAGCAGCTCGCGGCGATCGGTGCCTTTGTAGACGGTGTGAACGTCGACCTCGATCTGCTCGAGCTGCTCGGCCTTACCGCCAGCGTTGTCGCTGGTGATGTCGCCGATCAGGTGAAACGGGGTCGGCATGTCCTTGCGCAGGCTGTGCCGCACCATTTCGCGCTGGTCGGCCGGCAGCTGCTCGCGCAGCAGCTTGACCACCGCGTCCTGCGCGCCGGTCATCAGGTCGAGAGTGATCATGCGGCTGCCCCGAGACGCTTGAGGGCGTTGGCCCAGAAGTCGGAAAGGATGGTCGACGAAGCCTCTTCGAGCAGCGGCTGCGCGACGAACGGCCGCGCACCCATCTGCTTGACCTTCAGCTTGTAGGGCGAGCCGATCGGCGTGCCGCGGTTCGGCCCCCGCCGGCGCAGTCGCGCGCTTGCTCCACCGAACACCGTTTGCCTCGTGCTACCCTTGCGGTTGTTGCCGATCAGCCGGCGCTGCTTGATCCGTCGGGTGACCAGCACGGTCTGCTCTTCCCGGCCGAACTCCACGAACCGGCCGTAGAAGGGACCGCCCGCCTTCGCCTTCGATGCCCGGCCGTTGAACTTGCTCGCGGCGCGGTCGCCTTTCAGCAAGCCGACCCGGATCGTCAGCCGCTCGAGCAGCAGCTGCAGCGCCAATGCGCCATCGAGCGCACCGGTGTCCTTCGCGACGTCGGCGTGTTGAGCCGCGAGGATCTCGCGACCGAGGATCGCGATCTCGACCGCCAGCTCGTCCGCGGCCGCGCGCGGCAGCTGGTCGAACAGGCTGTACGTCTCGGCCAGCCCGTCGACCTTGCTCATGGTCACGGCAGCGTGCCGGCGGTGTCGGCCATGATCAGCAGCTCGCGACGCGTGCCATACGGATCCACGCACGAGCGAATGTTCAACACCTTGGTATCGAACAGCACCTGGTCGCCGGTGTCGATGCCGTCGCGGTGCCAAATGCGGAGGCGGTAGACCGAGATACCGCGCAGCACGTGCTCCATGACCGATTCCCGACCGTCTTGCCCGACCACCTCCGCCCAAGGCTTTGCCAGAATGCTCATAGCGGTCGTGTAGCCACCGCGGCCGTCGTCGGCTTGTACCGGCCGCTGGATCGTCACCTGGTTGCGCAGGTCAGCTGCGCGAAGCGGCTTCACCCGCCGATCCGGGCGTTGACGAGGAGTGGGACGAGGTCGACCGGCTTGTCCTCGAATTTACCGCGGATTGCGGCCAGCATCGCCCAGCGCAGGTTCTGCGGCAGCGCGTCACCTTCACCGCCGTAGCCGACGAGCAGCCGGGCGACGATCGCGCCACGGCCGGTTCGCATCTGCGGCAAGGTCGCGCCGATCGCGGCGAAGATCCCGCGGTCGAGGCCGGCGCCGGTCAGCTCATAGCGGGCGGCCTCGAGCACCTGCGGCGCGCCTTGCGGGTCGATGTAGCGGATCTCGGCCACTGCGACGACCGGGCCGACCTCAAGGTGCGCGAAGTCGCTGAAGGCGTCCGCCCGGACCTCGACGGTCTGCTCGACCAGGCGCAAGCCGGTCATGTCCTCGATATCGCCGCGCGCCGCGCCGATCAGCATGTCGACGTCGCCGTCCAGGCTGTCGCCATCGATGCGCAGGAAGCGCTTGGCATCCTCGCGCTCGATGGGCTCGGCCGCCGGCGCGCTGACAGTGATCGCGGCGCTCAGCATGTCAGTCCTGCGCTGCCGGCTTCTTCGCGCGCGAGCGCTTGGCAGGCGCCGAGGCGGGCTCGGCCGGCGCAGGTTCCGACGCCGGCGCAGGCTCGGTCGCCGGCGCGGGTTCGGTCGCCGGCGCGGGTTCGGTCGCCGGCGCGGGTTCGGTCGCCGGCGCGGGCTCTGTCACCGGCGCGGGTTCGGCCGCCAGTGCGGGCTCGCTCGCCGGCGTGGTCTCGCCCGCCGGCGCAATCTCGGTCAAACCGGTGGGCTCGATCGCGTCGGTCGCCACGGTGCTCGCCGCGATCGCCAGCGTCGACATCGCAGGGAGCTGGATCTCGCGCATCTCGGCCGCAAGGTGGCCGTCGACCAGGCGTTGCGCCTCTGCGGCGCCGATATCGACACCGATCACCAGCTCCTGTCCGGGCAGCCGAGAGATCGTCGGTCCCTGCTGGCCGACCATCATCTTGATCTTGATCATACGGGTTCTCCTCGGCAAGCGGCCGGCGCGCCGGCGGCTTGCGGAAGAGGCGGGCCTTTCAACCCGCCTCCCATCGCGCGGTTCGCTTAGTTGGCGGCCAGCTGCAGGTGCTTCACGGCGCTCGCGTCGATCAGCTTGCCGTCGTAGCGGATGATCCCGGCCATCCCGACCTTCGGCCAGAACCGCTCGCGGACGGTACCGATGAGCGGCGACCCGACCTTGCGGACGGTGTAGCGGCTGTGGTCGCCGAACAGCACCGCTCGGGCGCCGGCGGCGATCGCCGGCACATCGTCGTTGACCGAGTACGGCTTGCCGAGCAACACGTCGGGCGCGTTCAGGCGCACGTCGCCCTGCTGCCAGAGGAAGTTGCCGTTGCCGTCCTTCAGCTTGCGGATGACCGCCAGCGTGGTGTCGGCGAACTGCCAGCGGCAATACGGGCTGCGGCGATACGCCTGATTGACCGAGTGCTGGAGGTCGATCAGCTCGTCTGCCGCGATCGCGGCGGCCGACGCTGCCAGCTTGCCACGCGGCGATGCCGTCAGGATGCCGGTCGGCTCGTTCACGCCGCTGCCAACGGTGAGCTTGGCATTGCCGCCGCGGCCCAGGCGCTCGCCGAGCTTCCGAGCGATGAATTGCTCGAGGTTGAACGCCGAATCCTGCAGCAGCTCGAAGCTGATCTGCAACCACGGCGTCGCGAAGACATAGGCGCTCAGCGTCGCATTACCGAAGGCCATGTCGCCCGAGCCATCGTCGGTCAGGTTGGCGGCCTCGGCGAGCGGAGCCGACCCCTTGGTCGTGTCGTCGTTGGTCGGCACGTCATAGGGATTGCCCGAGCTGGTGACCATCTCGTCGGTCACGGTCGGGTCGTACATGGGTCCCCAATCGCGCATGACTTCGACGATCGCGCCGGCCAGCGTGCGCGGGACGGTGAAGCCGCCGGCCGCCGGAGTGCCAACCGTCTGGGCACGGTTCTCGACATAACCGCCGCGAAGCGTCGTGCGCTGCTCGTTGCTGAGCTGCGAGACGTCGCCTCCGACCGCAAGCATGCTGAAGAAGGCGTCGCGATATTCGGTCTGCAGGCGCTCGGCGTCCTCGGTCGTGTCGCGACGCTCGCCGTCGTGGCCGCGGACCTCGAGATTACCGCCACCCGGGCGGCGCTGCTCGCGCAGCTCGAGATCGCGCTGCTCGGCGCGCGCCATGCGCTCCTCGCGCGCGATCGAGGCGTCGAGCGCATCCAGCTCGCCCATGATCGTGTCGTGTCGTGCTTCCAGCTCTGCGGTGCGGGCGGCGTCGGTGTTGTCGGTGATCTCGCCGAGCGCGGCGCGAGCCTGCGTGACGAGGGTCCCGCGCTGCTCGTGCAGCTGGGTCAGCAAAATAGCCATTTCTGTCTCCGGGGTTCGGGGGAAACGTCGAGTTGAAGCGTCGACGGGCGCCTCGGGCTGGGCCCGGTGACTAGATGCGGCGCTCGAGCTGCGCCTGACGCGCACGGCGCGCCGCCATGCGAGTTTCGGCGCCGACCCGATTATGGTCGCGGCGCTCGTCGCGGACACGTTCGAGGCTCCGCAGCGCGACTTCGGTGTCGCGGTATGCAGGATAGGCGGTGTACGTGATCTCGAAGAGCAGAGCCTCCAGGATCGTGCGCTCGGTCACGTCCTTGGTCTCGTCCCATTCCGAGCGGACGGACACGAAGCCGATCGACATGCCCGCGATGTCGCCGCGCTCGAGCTGGACGATCAGGTCGCGACCGTCGTTCGTGTCGGGCAACGGGTTCTCGAAGGCGAGACCCTTGCTGTCCTCGCGCAGCGTCAGCGTGCCGGCACCGAGCCGACCGACGACGCGACCGCTGTCATGGCTGTGGAGCGCCAGCACGTCGCGCTCCTGGAGCGACTTGGTGAACGCGCCCGGGGCGATCCGCTCGCGCCACATGCCGCCGATATCGGTCCAGGTGTCGAAGAGGGCGGCATAGCCGTGCCCGGTGCGCACCGTGCCGTCATCCGCGGCGCGCAGTTCGAGCGGCGTCAGGATCGCGCGCGTCTCGCGCCCGTCAATCAGGGGTGCTGGCATCGTCATCGTCCTTGGCTTCGCCGTCGCCGGCGGGCTGATCGTCGTCGAGGGCCGGACCGCCGTTGTGGCCGATCTTCGCGGTGGGCACGGTACCGAGTGGCACGGTCGCGCCCTGAATGTAGAGGCGTCCGCCCTGGCCATTCGGGTCCGGCGGCCGGTTCTCGAGCGCGCGCGCCTCGTCCGGCATCAGCTGGCCGGTGTTGATCGCGCGGGCGAGGCCCTCGATCCGGCTCTTGAAGTCGCCGCGCTGCAGGCCATCGAGGTTGTGCTTCACCTCGCGGGCACGCCGGCGCTGGCCGAACAGCTTGAGGTTCAGCTCCTGCTCGAAGATAACCGCCCAATGCACCACCAGGTGCTTCACCAGCTGCAGATCCTGCTGCTCCGTGTTGGAGAAGGTCCCCTTCGACAGATCCTGCAGGAATACCGGCGGCAGCCCGTACAGGCGCGCGATCTCCTGAATCTGGAACAGCCGTGCCTCGGTCATCTGCCCCTTGTCGGGGTCGGTGCCGATCGGCTTCAGTGCGTGCCCGGGCGGCATGCCGAAGAAGGCGCGGCCGGCCTTGCGCGCCAGCTCGATTGCGCGCTGGATCTGCTCGGTGGCGCGCTTCAGCCCGTCCGCGCCCTGCGGCAGCGGCCCCTCGAGCGCCATCGGCGGGATACCGCCGCCGGCGAAGAAGCCGGCCGCGTAATTGTTCATGGCGATCGCAAGCCCGATCGCCTTTCGACCGAGGTGGATCGGCCCATAGACGCTGAGCTGGTCGGGGCGGATCGCGAACGACACGTCGATCACGTCGGCCGCGGCATATTCCTGACCGTTGCAGCGGTAGAACTTGCGGCCGCCGCGGCGCACGACGGTTGTGGCGGTCGGGTCCATCGGCCAGATCGCGACCGGCTTGCCGCCTTGGCGCTCGATGTAGCTGACGCCGCGGCCGCCGGTGAACACGCCGTGCCACATATACCGACGCCAGTTGGCGCTGGTCCATTCCGCGTTCGGCGCCTCGTTGAGCAGCATCTGCAGCTCGCCGCCGATCTTCTCCGACTTGCCACCGCGATCGCGGAAGCAGTGGAGCGGAAGCGTCGCCATCATGCGCTCGAGGAAGTTGACGGCGTCGAAGACGGCCGGGACCTCAAGGGCGCTCTCGACGGTAACGGGCGGCAGCTCGGCCGCGTTGTTCGTGATGCCGAGGAACTGCGCCCACTCGTCCCACGTCGCGCCGGAGGTAATGGTGTCGGTGCGCTCGAAGGATCGCTGCTCGCGATCGCCGCCGAAGGGCCAGAGCCTCACGCCTCGCCCACCATGTCGAAGTCGGGATCATCCCAGGGGGAAGCGACCATAGTTTCTTCCTCCTTGGTGAGCGCGACGGACACGGCCGCGATCAGCGCGACCGGATTGTCGATCTTCGCTTCCATGCGCGGCTTGCGCGGATAGACGTTGTCCTTGGCGTCGAGCTGGGCGACGACGTTGGCGACCTGCCATTCCATGACCGGGCAGCCGGCGTGACTGATCAGCTCGCCCCGCATCCACGCATCGAGCTGCTTCATCGGATCCGAGAAGTTGAGGACGTTCGGCCGGACCTCGATGACCGGCACGCCTTCTTTGACCAGGCGGTTGATCAGCATCGTCGCCTGGGCGGGATCGTAGGCGACGACCTCGACGTCGAGGATCCGCCGCAGCTGCTCGATGGCGATCTCGATCTCTTCGAAATCGGTGATGTTGCCCTCGTTGACGTCGAGCAGCTCCTGCTCGTCCCAGCCCTGATAGGCGCTGACGTCCTCGACGGCCTTGGTCGGCAGGAAGTACCGGCCAAGGCGGATAAACGGGTCTTTCTTGGTGGGCCGATCGCCGAGCGGGAGGATCAGGATCTCGAGCGCGGCGATATCGACCTTGGACGCGAGGTCGAGGCTGAGGATCGCGCGCCGGCCCTGCAGCCATTCCAGCTCGAGCGCTTCGCGGATCTTGACGGGGATCCGCGGATCAGCGCACCGCCGCCACGCCTCGATATCGAAATAGGCCGCCTTCGCCGCGACCCACAGGTTGAGGTGCTTGGTCTTGAAGATCGCCCGCTTTCGCGGGGTGGCAACGGCGTCGCGCTGGCGTGCGAGCAGATATTCGAGCCCGACCGAGATCCCGATGTTGGGATTGGCCTTCCGCAGCGCTGCCTCGGTGCGCCAATCGTCGTCTTCGTCGATGGCATATTCGGCGAAGAAGGTGTCGTCCTCGACCGGCGGACCGCCGTTGTGACCGATGCCGGCGAGCCGCTCGCGCTGCTCGAGGATCATCGCGTAACACGGCCCGGCCAGGTTCTCGCCGGCGGTGGTGATGAGCAGCTGCAGCGGCTGGTCGCGGGCACCCATGCCCGTGATCATCGTGTCGACCTGACCGTCGTCGGCGTGCTCGTGATATTCGTCGTGGATCGAGCAGCTCGGCGATTGCCCGTCACCCGGGTCGCCGATGATCGTCTCCATCCGCGAACCGTCGTCGGGGCGGTGCAGCTGCTTGGCGAGCAGCTCGATCCCGAATCGGGTCTTCAGCGCCGGCAGCTTTTGCACCATCAGGCGCGCCGGCCGGAAAACCTCCCACGCCTGCTTCTCGTTGGTCGCGCCCGAGTAGACTTCGGCCCCGTACTCGCCGTCGGCGCACAGCATGAACAGCGCGAGGCCGGACGCGATCGCCGACTTGCCGTTCTTGCGCGGCACCACCAGCAGCCAGCGCCGGAACCGGCGGGTGCCCTCCTGAGACCCGGCCTTATGGAGCCAGCCGAAGACGACGCACAGGTTCCAGATCTGCCACGGCTCGAGCACCAGCCGCTTCTTCTGCTTCGCCCACGGCCCCTTGGTATGCGGCAGCCGCTCGATGAACTTGCACGGCCGCGCCGCCTTCGCCTCGTCGAAGCGATAAGGGAAGTCGTCGCCGGCGCTGCGTACCAGCTCGGTTATGAACCGCTGGCATTGCAGCCGGATCTGCTTGCCGGCCGGGATCTTCCCCGAGACGACGTCGCCGGCATATTGCCGCGCGATGGCCGCATAGTCGCGGTCGGGCAGCCCCGGTGCGGTGGCCACCGGTTAGAAGTCGTCGAATTCGCCCGCCGCTTCCGGCTTGCCGCTGGCGAGTTTCATGGCAGCTGAGGGGCTGAGCATCAGCTCGCCCAGCAGCGATTGCGCCTGGCGCATGGCATCAGAGAGCATCGCCACCTCCGGCCGCGCGCGGATCATCTCGGTGATCACCTGCTCGCCGCCAACCTTGCGCACCGTCTTGCTGGTGCAGGTGTCGCCGGTCATCTCGAGCACGGCCTGGAACCGCTGGATCTGCTCGAGCCGCATCGCGAGTAGCGCGACGACCTGGACGAACTGCGGCTCGGCGCGATTCTGCGCGACCAGCAGGTCGGTGATCTCGTTGAACAACAGGCGGGCAAGGCTCGACAGATGCAGCGGCGGCACCATCGCCTCACCGGCGCCGATCGGCGCGGGCACCTTCGCGCGCTCGGCCGGCGTCATCGCCAGCGCCGGATCCTTCCGTTTTCGTCCCGCGCCCGAGCGCGAACCACCGCTCGCCATGCGCCGTCTCCAAAGGGATCATTTTGGTTTTGAATTCGCCCGCGTGAGAATTTGGCGGGGATGCGGTGTCCGGCCAGGCGGGCTTCGAGGGATCGACCCTCCCCCTCCCGCCGGCCGGCCGGCGGGGCAGGGGTCAGGGGGCGAGGTCCGCCTCGCGCCGTCTCGCGGCGTCCTCGGCGCGGGTCTTGGCCAGGTGGCAGGGTGAGCAGAGCCCTTGCTTGTTCGCCCGGGTGTCGCTGCCACCGCGGCTCAGCGGCACGATGTGGTCGACCTCCTCGGTCGGGCTCTCGACGTTGCGCTTGAGGCAGAGGCGGCACAGAGGCTCCTCGGCGACCACCTGCGCGCGATCGCGCTGGCCAGCCCGGCCACGCTTGCGGCGATCGGGCTGGCCGATCGGCGGGGCCCACTTCTTGCGCTTCGGCTTGGAGCCGCCGAGCTGCGGCGGCTGCCACGGCACTAGGCCGCAGCCTTGCCGATCGTGCCGTCCTGCTCGCCAGTCTCGAGCACGAACTCCTCGCCCGGGGTGGACGTGTAGAAGCCCATCGCGCGGAGGCGGTCACCGTTCGCGCCATTCAGCGCTGCGCGTACCGCGCCCTTGTCGATCGACTCGGTGACCCGCACGAACGCCTTGCCCCAGCGGTACGCCTTCAGCGCCTTGATGGCCTCCTCGTCGCCACCTGGCACCATGACGCTGCTACGTCCCGACTTGCTACCGATGATGCAGCCGAGCAGCTCCATCGTCTTGCGCTTGGAGGGCAGCAGGGCGAAGCCCGTCTTGCGCCACCACGGCTCGATCGATGCGCGCAGCCGCTCACGCTCCTTCGTCAGCGGCGCGATGATCGCGTCGGCAATGGCGTTGGTGTCGGCGATCGCCTTGTTCCGCGCGGTCTCGGCCGCAGCGATCTCGAATCCGAGCTGTGCGAAGCGCTCGAGCAGCGGCGTCGCCTTCTCGAGCGGGGCGTTGGCGCGCAGCGCGAACGGGGCGGCGGTTGCGTCGGTCACGCCGCGGCACCCAGCAGCGTGCCCACATAGGGCGTGGCGACCAGCTCGGCCGCAGCCGGCTGGCCGGCGACCAACGCCTTCAGCGTGCCGATCGGCACGCCGACGATCGCGCTGTCGGGATGGCCTGCGTCGAGAATGTCGCGCAGGCGGATCTGGTCGGTCTTCATCAGAACAGCGCTCCGGTTCCGCATGGGGTGACGTAGAGGGGCGGCGCTTTCGGCGCCGGCGATCGCACGACCCCGCGCAGATCCCGACAGAAGGTCAGGACCAGCTCGTCGATGTCGTCGAAGTCAGCTTGCGTGGTTGCCAGCCGCGCCCGGTAGGTCAGCTCGTCGAAGCGCGAGGTTAGGCGTTCGAGCTGATCTGCTACGTTCGGGCGCGGCGTGACACCAGGGACCGCGCGCGGCTTTGACGCGGCGGTGTCGGGAGCCGGGGGCAAGGGCATCTGGACACCTCCACGAAAAAGCCCGCTCGCTCGGGTGAGCAGCGGGCTTCGGGCGCAGTTATGGCGGGGTCGTTTGTGCCGGTCTCACGACCGATTTACGACGTGACCTTGGGGACACTGCCCACAAGGTCACCCCAATCGTCAACGGGCGCGGCCCCACTGGTTGAGCGCGTCGACCAGGAGTGCTCGCGCTCGGCGATCGGACATGCGCCAGCGCCGCGCTGCCGCGCCGAGTGTCATCCCGTCGACGATGATCGCCAGCATCATGGCGGCGAACGGCCCGACACGGTCTCGCCACTCGGTGTAGCGCCGCTCGAGGATCACGGCCGCGATCCGCTCGGCCGAAGCAGCGTTCGCACCGCCGCCGGATCCGCGCGGCTCGAGCTTCGCCGTCCGCACCGCCACGTCGGCAGTAATACGCTCATGTGCTGCGACGATCAGCTCGGCCGCCGCCGCCTGGTGCGCGTCGATCGCGCCGGATCGCTGAAGGCGGCCCAGCGAGCCGTCGAGCTTGGCGATCGCCGCGACATAGGCGTGCGTCTCGGGTGTGCCCTGCTTGTGCGACCACGCCTCGCGCAGCTGGACGCGCTCCTCGATCCCGGGAGCGAGCAGCACGATCGGTGCCTTCGTCTTCTTCCGCTTGGCGGTGATCTTGCGGCGCGGGCGCGGCGCGCCCAGCACCAGGTGGGTGATCCGCTGCTGCTCGCGCTCGTCTGCGCTAAAGGCGGGCAGCGCCGCCGTGTTCTGGTTGGTCATGATGGTCCCCGGCTACGATGCTAGGGACATGCTCCAAGATCGCGATCAGCGGCAGATGACCTTGTGGGCACGGCCCGCCGGTTTCCGCGTCCTTGTTCACGACGAAACCCTCCCGGCGCAGCTCCTCGAGGACTAGCTCGCGAACCAAGCCGGGAATGCTGATCCCGCGCTGCGCACCCGGCACGCGCTCGATCATCTTGGCGACCGCGAGCTGATGCACCAACGCCTTCGCGCGTGTCTTACTCACGCCGAGCGCGATCCGCACGTCGTCCATCGAGGGGCTGTGGCCATGCCGGACGATGTACGCGCGGATAAAGTCATACGCTTCGTCACGGCGGCTCGCGGGACGGGCGCCTTCGAATGTCAATGCTGTCGGCGCGCCCATAGCCGGAACATAGCGAGATTCTCGATGAAATGAAAGTGAGGCGGGTTGGATTGAGGCGGAGAACGCCTCCGCCTCGGTCATCACGACTCCGCGGAAATGCTGGCGTCTGGACGCGCTAAATGGCGCCGGTACCCGGCCGATACCCGCACCCTGCCGTCATGCGGTGGCTGCCGCGTTGCTCGGACAAGCAGATAGCGGCCAAAGGTGAAGAACGAGACGATGACGATCGCCCTCTCAGCTTGGGGGCTTCGGCTCCTGCACCGTCGAATCATCGGCTGCGGTAGAAGGAAAGTCATGTGCGCCGATGGCATGCAGCACCTCCCGCATCGCGGTGTCGTGCTTGGCATCATCCAATTCAGACCGGCGCGCCTGGCCGGAGGCGCTCTGAACCTCCATCCATTGGCTGACCTGTATGCGTGTATCCGGTCCATCTTTCAGGAGAGAAAATCGGACATTCAACATGGGCGCAGTGCCGCCACGCCCGCTAAACAGATATCGTGCAGCAATGCCTGAATTTTCCCGTTGGCACAGAACGTGACGGTCGTCCTGCTCAACAACTGTTGCTTCCCTATCGGCGCAGGAGAGCGCGATTTTATCTGATGCCTCCGAGGGTGGCCCGTAAAACCACATGTTCACAGGTCCGCTGGCTGCCGCAGCAGCCGTAATCGTGACGCCGACGATCAATATTGCGACGTTTAGCTGACGCATCCTCTTCATTCCCCCCTGCGCATGCATGTCTTCAGGCCCCCCATTCCGGGCCGTCTGGATCTGGCCAAAAACCTGTCTCGTTTGCCGCGGCGGTGTACTGCTGATCGACTGCGTCCGCGTCTGGTCGGACCACAGGCAGAGTGGGTTTGCCGCCTCCGAATGCGACTCTCAGATAGCCAGCGCCTCCCACGAGCCCTTGGAATATCGCAACGACGATTTCGCCGTTACGGATCTTCGCCCCGATCCAGGGCGCGCGCTCCGCGGTGAGGTATCCGACCTGAAGGCCGCTCGGGCTGTGGACGGCGACGGCGTGCGGATCTGCTCGATTACGAGGTTCGAGCCGCAGCTCCATCTCCACACCCGGCGTCAGAAGCAGCAGCTCCGATCGCCGGTTGGTACGTGCCTTGTCCTCGTTAAGGTGATCGATACCGACGATGGCGAGCGTCAGCTCCTTCACCGCCCGATCTCTCGCTTCTCGATCTCCACCGGCACCGCAAGGTAATGCTCGCGACGCTCATCGTCGTAAGAGGCCAAACCCAAGGCGATCGCGTCGTCGAACGCGAGCTGAGGCAATGGACGCCATTCGCCACGAGGCTGGCCGAAGACGGTCACCCGGTACTCGGCTGTCAAATCTTACGCCCGACGAAGGCAACGCGCGCAACGATGTTCACCTCGTCGATCGGCTCCTCATCGGGTGGTACCGCCGGATTATCGGAAAGGATCACCACCCGATCGCCCTTGATGCGCAGCCGCTTGATGGCGGCCAGGTCGCCCACCGTAAACGCCCAGAGCGCATCCTGCTCCGTCACACGCCGCTGCGATCGATCGAGCAGGATCAGGTCGCCGTCGTTGATGGTGGGGAACATCGAATCGCCCCGGCCGCGCGTCCAGGTGAGCAACGCTGGCGGCGAAGACGTGATCGCGTCGACCCACTGCCTCGGGAAGTGCATCAGCTCGGCACCGATCGGGCCATCTGCGAACGTTGCGCCCAGCCCGTAGGCCAGATCGATTTGCTCAATACCAACCAAGCCGAGCTGCTCGGCGATTTCCTTTGGTGATTGAGAGAGGGCCGCCCCCTCTGACGGGTCGTTGGTCTCGCCCGTCAGGTAATCGGCAGTAGTGCCTAGCTCACGTGCAATCCGGTGCAGATGCGACGAACCACGAGCCCCGCCGGATACCAGCTTGTGGATCGTCTGCTGCGCCACACCGACGCGGCGCGCTAATTCAGCCTGGGAGATCCCACGCTCCGACAACAGCGAGGAGATGCGTTCAGGAACAATCACGGCTCGACCCTACAGCTAAAGTAATAGCGCCCAAGGGACGAATGACTGTTGACTCGCTACAGCGCGCGTTGTAGCTGACAGTTATGACGGTTGATGTAGCCCCTGCCGCCCTTCGCAGCGCAGTCGAACGAGCCGGCGGCCAGTCGGCTACCGCGCGCATTCTGAAGGTTTCTCAGGCCGCCGTGTGGAAGTGGCTTGACGAAGGGAAGGTGCTCCCAGCCGAGCATGTTCTGACTCTTGAGGCGGCGACAAACATCAGTCGGCACGACCTGCGTCCCGACATCTACCCACGCGAGGACACGTCGCTCGACGGTCAGGTGTCGCTCTGATGTCCCACCAACTCTCAACTGCTTCCCCCATCGACCGCTCGCAGACCGGTCGTTCGCCGCTTCCTCCCCGCGGTGTTGTTGCAGTCTGCGTCGTCACCATTGCGAACCTCGGCGCCGGTCGTCAGCAACGATCGGCGCCCCTTTTCGGAGCAGCCGCATGACGAAGGTGCGCGCACCGATCACCGTCGAGAACGCGTTGTTCCGCGTGCTGGGCGAGATCGGGATCGAGATCGCGGCTCAGGTGACCCAGCGCGGGGCGGACTACCTCCGCGCGCTGAGCGATCCCGATCGCCGCGAACGCCTGACGATCGAGGACGCCATCAAGCTCGACCTGCACTACCGCGAGGCGGGCGGGTTGGGCTTCCCAATTTTCGAGACATACGGGCGGCTTATCGAGGCGATGGCCTCTGAGCGGTTCGCAGACGCCGCCGCGATCGGCGCGGTCACCATGCGCCACGCGAAGGAAGCGGGCGAGGCGACAGCCGCACTCGTCGCCGCGGCGCAACCCGGCGCCGATCGCGAAGTGCTCGAAACAGCGCTGCGCGAGCTGGAACAGGCTGACGACGCGACCGCCGAATCGATCGCCACTGTCCGCCAGGCGCTCGCCCGGGCGCGGGATGCGCCCTCCGTACCGGACGGCTGATCCGCCACCGAGCTTCCGACGACTTCAACCTGACCCAACCGCCTCGGTCGCCTGCGCTTCCGGGAGCGGCCTTCTGCTGCCCGGAGCGACCGACCTTGAGAATGTTCAACGCCTCCCACTTCCGACCGGCTCAGACCGCGACCGCCCTTAGCCCGCTCCGCGCCTGGGAATACCTCCGTTTGCGCCGCGAGGCCGCTGGCCTCACGATCGAGCAGCTGGTTTCGCGGCTCACTTCGAGCGAGCGCCGCGCAGAACAGGCCCGGCGCCTGATCATGCGGCTGGAGTCGCCGGGCGCTTCGGCGCGCGACGACGCGGTGATCGCGCGCATCGGCCGCGTCGTGCCGCTCGACGTCACGGTTTACCGGCAGCTCGCCGACGATCCGATCGAGCGTCACCCGTCGGTGTGCCGCCGCTGTGGTTGCAGTGACTTCGATCGCTGCTCCTGCTCCACAAGCGGCCGCGCCTGCAGCTGGGCCTCGTCCCACCTGTGCACGCGCTGTGAGCGGTCCGGGTTGTGACCAAGTCGCGCGGGACCCGCGGCGATCTGAAGATCCCGCTCGCCTTCTGCGGCCTGACGCTCGGCCTCGCCCTGCTGTCCCTTTGCCTCGTCGACAACCCGCGCGTCGCGATCGCCGTCGTCATCCTCACCATCCTCGTCATCCTCGCCGTGCTGCGCGAGCTGATCTTCGGAGACCGCTGATGCCTCTCGTCCTTCGTGCCACCCCCCAGCGCCGCCGGCGCGATGCCCCGCCAGCAATCAACCTCATGCGGCTTCGCCGCCGGCTCGCTCGATTGAGCCCGCTCGACATGGTGTCGGCGCAGGTGATCTGCGGCTTCGTCCTGCCGCTGCCGTTCATCCAGGCCGGCCACTGGCTGCTCGGCTGGCCGAGCGTCGCCGTCATGTTCGGAGGTCTGTGATGGCCGAGGAACGTGGCGAGGGCATGGGCGGCGGGTCGGTCGCGGCCGACGAGCTGCGCCTGCTGATCGAGCGCGCCGAGCGGCTCGAGGAAGAGAAGAAGGGCATCGCCGACGACATCAAGGACGTCATGGCCGAGGCAAAAAGCCGCGGATACGACGCGAAGGCGATCCGCAAGATCCTCCAGATTCGCAAGAAGAAGCGGGAGGAGTTCCAGGAAGAGCAGTCGATCCTCGAGGTCTACATGCAAGCGCTGGGGATGCTGTGATGACGGCAGGCTCAGAAGCGCACGTCACCGCGCCCGCCGCGGATGCATGGCAATGGTGGTCCGGTGCCAACGATGAGTGGTACACCAACGGCCCGTTTGCGACCCGGGAGGAGGCGGTCGCCGCGCTCGATGGTGACGGCGGGTACGTCATTGAAGCCAAGCATCCCGACCCGGTCAGCTTTTCCGCCTCTGCCCTGATCGAAGCGCAATACCTCGAAGACAACGATTATTTCGACTTCGACCACAGCGAACCCGATCGGAAAGGGCCCGCAGACAAGATTGCAGCGGCCGACGCCGAGCTACAGACGATGTTGGACGACTGGTGTTCGCGGCACGCCGACACCTTCGTGCGCGGCAACCTGTTCGGTGAGCAGCGAAACGGCGACCGGATCGAAGCCAATAGGGCGGAGGCGCTCTGATGCCCTGCCAGCACGTCTCGCTGCCGGGCGGAGGCTCGGCGATCGTCTGCACCTCGCGCCGGCGTCAGCGCTGCGCGTGCGGGCAGCCGGCAACCCTGCTCTGCGACTGGAAAGTGCCGACCAGGCGCAGCGGGACATGTGACGCGCCGGTCTGCACGCGCTGCGCGACGTCGCCGGCGCCCGACAAGGATCTCTGCGCGAAGCACGCGACGGCTTTCGAGAGCTGGCGCGCGGAACGCGACGCCGCGCGTGCCTCGGCCGCGCCTGTTGAGGGAGTGCTGCTCTGATGCCCTATGCAAAAGAGACCGACGTCCCGTTCGAGCGCTCGGTCGCCGAGATCGTCGGGCTGCTTAAGAAGGCGGGTGCCGATCAGATCGCGCAGGTGGGCCAGCGCGAGCGGTTCACCATCCAGTTCACGATGGCCGATCGGATGCTTCGCTTCCGCGTCGACTATCTCAGCGCCGAGCAGATCGACAAGCTGACCGGCCCTCGGCAGGATCCCGCCAAGGTCAAGGCGCAGTGGCATCGCCAACGCGGCCGCGCGCTGCTGCTGGTCATCAAGGCCAAGCTCGAGGCAGTCGACAGCGGCGTCGAAACCTTCGAGCAGGCGTTCCTCGCCAACGTCGTGCTGTCGAATGGTGAAACCGTTCACGAGCGCATCGCCGCGCCGATCGCCGCCGAATATGAGACGGGCGCCGTCCAACCGACCGGGGCTCTGTTCCTGCAGGGGCCGCGCTGATGGTCCAGCAAACCGCGATCGAGTGGGCCGACCACACCTTCAACCCTTGGGAGGGTTGCCAGAAGGTCAGCCCCGGCTGCGACCACTGCTACGCCGAGGCGCGCAACGCGCGCTTCGCCGGCGGCGTGTCCGTCAACTTCGGCCCGGGCGCCCCGCGCCGACGCACGTCGGTCGCCAACTGGCAGACCCCGCTCCGCTGGCAGGCTGACGCCGCCGCGTTCGCCGACCTGACCGGTCGGCGGCAGCGCGTGTTCTGCGCCAGCCTGGCCGACGTCTTCGACAATGCGGTGGATGCGCAATGGCGCGCGGATCTCGCGATCCTGATCCTGAAGACGCCCGATCTCGACTGGCTGCTGCTCACCAAGCGGATCGGCAACGCCGCGGCGATGCTGAAGGCGATGTTCGGCGACCAGGTGCCGCCGAACGTCTGGCTGGGCGCGACGATCGTCAACCAGGTCGAGGCCGATCGGGACATCCCCAAGCTGCTCGCCACACCGGCCGCGCGGCGGTTCCTGTCGATGGAGCCGTTGCTAGGGCCGGTGGATTTGAAGACGATCAGGAACGCGGCAGAGCCGGGTGGTCCCCTGAACGGCTTGACCGGATATCAGGCGCTCACGTCAGCCGGCGGGCGCGGTGTCGGCTACTATTTTGCCGAAGACCATGAGCCTGTCGCAAGGGTCGACTGGGTTATCGTCGGCGGCGAAAGCGGCCGCGACGCCCGCCCGATGCACTTCACTTGGGTGCGCAGCCTGCGCGATCAGTGTGCCGGTGCCGGCGTGCCGTTCCTGTTCAAGCAATGGGGTGAGTGGGCGCCGGTTGGTGCGAGCAGTGATGAGGAGGCCCTGTCGCTGGCCCTTCGAGAGCGGCGTGGATCCAAGTCGTTCCTCTTTGAAGGCGATCGCTACGGCTTCGTCGGCAAGAAGCGCGCCGGCCGGCTCCTTGATGGCGTTACGCACGACGGGGTGCCGGCATGAAGGCCAACCCGGGACACCTGCCTGAAGAGGCGATCGGCAAGCGGGTCAACGTGCGCCTGCGCAGCGAACGCGCTGGTGATCCGACGCACAATTGGCCGGCCGACGGCCGCTTCGGCTGCCGCTGGTCGCTCACCGGCCACCCGGCCGACATCACCAATTACGAGGTAGCGTCGTGATCTCGAGGATGAGCGATCGCGATCTTGGCCAAGCCTACCTGCTGGCTTCGATGGCCTGCGAAGCGGAAGTCATAGATCTCGAGATGCATCGGCGCGGCACCGTAACTGCAGTGCAGCTGATCCTGCTGAAATCGAAAGTATGGCCCTCGGCGCGCGGCATGTGCGGTTGCCGCGGCCGCTGCGATCGGCCTCTGCGATGACGCGGCCGGTCCAGATCGGGACGGCGACGCTCTATCATGGCAACGCCTACGAGCTGCGTGCGCGCGCCGGCTTCCACGACGCCGACGTCCTCGACCCGCCGTACCTGTTCCGCGCCGAAGGCGGCGGCAGCTACCGGGCTCGCCGGCCGAACATGGATCGGCTGCTGGCGGAAAACCTGCATCGCGGCTTCGACATGGGGATCGTCAACCCGCTGCTCTGCGGCGCGGCGATCGTCTTCGTGCACAACGACCAGCTGGCCGAGCTGCTCGGCCGGGTGAGCGGGCAATTCCACCGGCACGCCGTGTGCGTCTGGCAGAAGACGAACCCCCAGCCGGTTGCGAACAAGCATTATCGCCCCGACGCCGAGTTCTACGTCCACGCCTGGAACCGCGAGTATCATCCAGCCGGCCGGATGGCGGATCTGCTGCGGGTCAGCAGGATCTCGTCGCCGCGCGGCGCGGCACGCTTTGATCACCCAACGACAAAGCCTGACGCGCTCATGTCGAAGATCGTGACGAACGCCGCCGGCGACAGCGTCTGCGATCCCTTCATGGGAACCGGCTCCACCGGCGTCGCCGCGATCCGCGCGGGCAAGCGCTTCACCGGGATCGAGAAGGATCCCGCGTACTTCGCGACCGCCGTCAAGCGGATCACCGCAGCGGTCGCTGAGCATCAGCAGAATGAGCGCGAGGAGGCGCTCGCATCATGACCCGTCAGACACCTCGCACGCTTGCACAGGCGAAGCGTGACGGCTGCCCGGCTGATCACGGCCGCTTCCTCCGGATCAAGGACGTGATCGCCACGATCGGGCTCAGCCGCACGTCGATCTACCGGATGGTCGAGGCAGGGGAGTTTCCGAAGCAGATCCGACTCACCGCGCGCTCGGTCGGCTGGTGGGAAGCCGATGTGTCGAAGTGGCTGGATGAGCGCCTTCAAGCTGCCTGAGCGAAACAATCCTGGGGGCACCGTAGGGGGCACCGGGAACATAACAACAACAGAAAACAACGTATTTCAGAGGGTTTCATGAGCATTCACCGGCAGCAGCCCCTTCCACCATCCCCGGGCCGCCGGCTTCGTCGCCGCACCGTCCGCTGCCGCAGGTCGCCTGACCTCCACGTCGCATCCCCGCCGGCACCACGCGCTTCGGCGAGGGTGAACCTTGGTCTTCGTTCGAACGAAATGTGGCGTACCTGGGCGGGTATCCGGCAGGGCGACCGACTGCCCGCCACGACCGGGAGCGCCGCGACATTGATCTGAATTCTTGATCTTCCACACCGGTCCTTAATCACATTGGCTGCAAAGACATGCCGGCAGGGGGGCGTGGATAGCGGTGCTCGTAACGATCAAGACGGAGGATGCGCGGCTCGGCATGTTCGTGCACGCCGTGGCAGGCGGATGGATCGCCAGCCCGTTCTGGCGGCGTCAGTTCGTCCTGACGAAGCCTGCCGAACTCGAAAAGCTGCGCGACGCGGGAATCGCCGAGATCGAGATCGATCTGTCGAAGGGGATCGGTCCGGTCGCGGCGTCGGCCTCGCCGGTGCCGGTCGACCTCGATGTTGTCGCCGGAGACATCGCGCTGCCCGACCCGGAATCCCCGCAGCAGCTGCGCCGTCGCCGCCGTGGAGCGGCATCCGCCGAACGGCGTGCGCAAGCGGTCGTCGACGCCTCGAAGGTCGTGGTGCAGGCGATGCTCGACGAGGTAAGGCTGGGCAAGGCGATGAACGTCACCGCTTTGGTCCCGGTCGCCGAACAGATCGTCGAATCGGTCACCCGCGACGCCGTCGCGATGCTCAACGTCACGCGGCTGAAGACCAAGGACGAATATACCTACGTTCATTCGATCGCCGTCGCGGCGCTGCTGATCCATTTCGCGCGGACCCTCAAGCTGCCGGAGGAGGAGGTCAGCGTCCTCGGGCTCGCCGGGTTGCTCCACGATATCGGCAAGATGGCGGTGCCCAAGGCGCTGCTCGACAAGCCCGGCAAGCTTGAGCCGCCGGAAATGGCGGTGCTGCGGCATCATCCGGAAAAAGGCCATGCGCTGCTGAGCGCCGGGCCGCCGGTGCCCGAGGTGGTGCTCGACGTTTGCCTCCACCATCACGAACGCTACGACGGGCGCGGCTATCCCAAGGGGCTGACCGGCGAGCAACTGTCGCTGGCGGCGCGAATGAGTTCGATCTGCGACGTCTATGACGCGATCACGTCGCAGCGGCCCTACAAGCGCCCGTGGTCGCCCAGCGAGGCGCTGTCGCGGATGCGGTCGTGGACCGGCCATTTCGATATCGATCTGCTCGACCGCTTCATCGAAAGCATCGGCATCCACCCGGTCGGCGGACTGGTGCGGTTGCAATCGAGCCGGCTGGCGTTGGTGATCGAGGGCAACGACCGCGAACCCACCCAGCCGCGCGTGCGCGTCTTCTACGATATTCCGGCGCAGCGCTTCATCGCGCCGATCGACCTGATCGCGACCATCGAGGCCGATCCGATCCACCGTGCCGAATGCGGGCAACGCTGGTTCGGCGAGCGCTGGGGCACGATCGAGGCCGACATCCTCGATGGGCGGTGGTCGTCGCTCGAATCCGCCGTCCCGTCATCCTCCACAGCGAAGGGAGTCCTGTCGTGAGCGCGTCGTCCTCGATCCCCGTGGCGGCGCGGCGCCGTCGTCGCGTGCTGGGCTGGTTCGGCGCCGAGGACGAGGCGCCGCCGGCGCGCGCATCGGCGAGCATCGCGCAACAGCGCACCACCGTGCTGCGCCGGCTGTTCGACGACATCGGCACGCTGATCTTCTCGCACGCGCTCACCCCGTCGCCGTGCGCCTATGGCGTGCTGCACGCCTATGTCTCGGGCGAGGATCCGGGAACAGGCGAGGCGGTCGCCGAACAATTGCGCAGCGGGCAGGGGTTGAGCGACGCCAGCATCGCGCGGATCGCGGCGCGCAACGACGAGGCGCAGGCCGGCGCGCTCAGCCGGATCGCCGACGCGCTGGAGGCGCGGATCGGCGACTGTCTGGCCGCAGTCGGCGAGTCGCGCGGTAGTGCGGAGACGTTCGGCAACGCGCTCCATGTCGAGGCGGGACGGTTGAGCAGCGATCCGCAGGCGACGATCAAGCGGATCATCGGCTTGACCGAGGCGGCGGTCAACGCGGCGCGGCTGGTCGAGGGGCAGTTGCATCACGCCCGCGAAGAGGCGGACGCGTTGCGCGCGGAGCTGAATCGTGCGCGTCGGGCGGCCGAGCACGATCACCTGACCGGGCTGCCGAACCGCCGCAGCTTCGAACAGCGGCTGCGCGAAACCGGCGAGGACGCCGCGTCGGTCGTCGCGCTGATCGACATCGACGATTTCAAACAGGTCAACGATCGCTTCGGCCATCCGGCCGGCGACCGGGTGCTCAAATTCGTGGCCGCCTTCGTGCGCGCCGGCCTGCCCCGCGATGTGCTGGTGGCGCGCTATGGCGGCGAGGAATTCGCGCTGCTCTTCAAGGGGATGTCGATCGATCAGGCGGTCGCGGCGCTCGACGAGGTACGCGAGCGGCTGTCGCAGCGCTCGCTGGTGCATCAGGACAGCGGCGCGCCGATCGGCCAGATCACCTTCTCCGCCGGCGTCGCCACCGCCGCGCGCGAGGACGCGCTGACCGCCGCCGATCTCGCGCTCTATGCGGCGAAAAATCGCGGCAAGAACCAGGTGGCGCGCGCCGACCCGTGACCCGTCGTCGCGGGCGTGGGGAAGTCAGAGCGTAATGACGTCATCGTGACCCGTCATTGCGAGGGTAGCGAAGCCATGACGATCGGTGGGTTGGAACCGCGATCTGCTTTCGATCACCGCGCCGCATCGGCCACCCGCGCCCAGGCGGCGATCTCGTCGTCGTAATGGCGCAGCACGCGCAGGTCGCCCGCGCGGGCCTGCGCCAGATCGACCTCGACCACGCCTTCCCACTCCCATGTCGCATTGCCGTGCAGCGTCACCATCGCCGCCGCGGTGGCGCGCGCACGCACCAGCCCGCCGCGGTTGAGCACCGTGACGTAATGGTCGTAGGCGATCCGCCCGGTCAGGCAGGCGGCGTAGGTGGACGCGGCCATCGCGCTGCCGCAGCTGTCGGTCAGCCCGACCCCGCGCTCGAAGGTGCGCACGAACAGTGTGTCGGGGTCGCGCACCGCGACGAACGAGACGTTGGCGCGATGCGGCAGCCATTTGGGCGCCGCTTCGCAGATGTCGCCGATCGCGACCAGCTCGGCTTCGTCGATCGTCTCGACGAACGTCACCAGATGGGGGTTGGGCATCGCCACCGCGGTGAAGCGCCGGTGGCCCGGCAAAGTCGCGAGCGGCGCGTCGATCAGCCGCTCGCCCGCGCCGGTCAGCGGCCAGCGGGCGAGATCGAGCGTTGCCGGCCCGGCGGTCTCCTCGACGGTATAGACCGATTCGGCGAGAGGCGCGGCGTGCGCGACCGTCGCATGGCTGGTCTTCAGCCGCGCGGTGGCGCGGCCGATCCCCAGCGCCTCGAACCCGGCGCGCGCGACGCAGCGCAGGCCGTTGAGGCAGGTTTCCGCCTCCGATCCGTCGCTGTTGAACATCCGCATCCCGAACGGCGCGTGCGCGTCGCCGGCGGTCAGCACCAGCAGCCCGTCGCCCCCCACCGGCCCGGAACGGTCGGCCAGTGCGCGCGCGAGCCGCGCCCAGTCCGGCTCGGCCAGCGTCAGCGTGCGCCCGTCGACCAGCGGGAAGTCGTTGCCCGAGCCGTGGCATTTGATGAAGCGTATTTCCATCCGCCCTATCTGCTGACGCGCGCGCCCGGCGGCAAGTAGGTCAGGGCAGGCGATAGTGGTCGGCGAGCCGATCGAGCGCGAGCGTCAGCACCAATCGCCCGCTGCGCGTCGGCCAGCCGAGCGCGCGTTCGCTCTCGGGCAGCGAGTCGCCCGCGCAGACCACGCGCCACAGCACGTCGGACAGGCCGGGGCCGACCACGCCGATCGCCGCGTCGAAGCGGCGCTTGGCAGCGAGTTGCGCCGCTGCCGGCTCCAGCCGCTCGCCGGTGCCGCCGTCGACGCGCGGCGTCCAGCGCATCGTCACCGCCGCCCCCAGCGCGGCGCGCTCGTGATCGGCCTGCAACCGCTCGCCCGCCTCGTTCTGGCGCGCGTTCACCAGTTTCCGCGCGGCGAGCCATGCCAGCGGCGATTCGCGGCGGTTGACGGTCACGCGCCGCCCGCCGCCGGTGCCGCGGCGGCCGTGCGCGTCGATCGTCTGCTCCACCAATTCCTGCATCATGTGTTCCTTACCTGCGTTACCCGGTCGGGGTCGCAGATGTTGGAGGATGTAGGACAGCGGCATTCACATGCGGATCGCCCCCGCGGCCCGCACGGCGGCGAGTGTCGGCCAGCCGTTCACCGCCATCAACAGATCGGCTTCCGCCAGCACACATTTCAGCACATGCGCGCACCCCGCCGCGCCGCCCAGCGCCAATCCGTAGCAATAGGGGCGCCCAAGGCCGACGACATCGGCCCCCAACGCGACCGCCTTCACCAAATCGGTGCCCGAACGCACCCCGCTGTCGAACAAGACCGGCACCCGCCCGTCCACTGCCGCGGCAATCGCAGGCAACAGGTCGATCGCAGCGATCCCGCCGTTCGCCTGTCGGCCCCCGTGATTGGAAACATAGACGCCGTCGACGCCCAGATCGATCGCGCGGCGTGCGTCGTCGGGGTGGCAAATGCCCTTGAGGACGATCGGCAAGCGGGTCAGCGAGCGCAGCCACGCCATGTCGTCCCACGTCAGCACCCGCCCGAACGTCGCCGCCCAGGTCGCGATCGCGGCCTGCGGATCGTCCTCCGGCGGGCGCGGGAGCAGCGCGCGGAAGGCCGGGTCGCTGAAGTAATTGGCGAGCACATGCCCGCGCAATTGCGGGAAATTCCCGGTGTTGAGGTCGCGCGGCCGCCACCCGGTCACCCAGGTGTCGAGCGTCACGACCAGCGCCGCGTAGCCCGCCGTCTCGGCACGCGCGACGATGCTGGCCGCGACATCGGTGTTGCGCGACGTATAGAGCTGGAACAGCGCCGGCGTGTCGCCGCATGCCGCGCGGACGTCTTCGAGCGGATCGTTGGCAAGCGTCGAGGCGCAGAACGGCACTCCCGTTTCCGCGGACGCCCGCGCCGCGGCGAGATCGCCATGCCCGTCGTCGGTGCAGATGCCGTTGACGCCGATCGGGGCCATGAACAGCGGCGAGGGGAGCGCACGACCGAACAAGCGCGTCGACAGGTCGCGCGTCGTGGTGTCGACCATCATCCGCGGTACCATGCCCCAATGCGAAAAGGCGGTGGCGTTGACGGCCTGCGTATATTCGTCGCCGCACCCGCCCTGCACGTAATCGCGCACCGACGGCGGCCAATGCGCCTCCGCGCGCGCGCGCAGCCCGGTATGATCGACGGGCCATTCGGGCACGATCCCCGACAGGCCCGCGAAATAGATCGCGTTCTGATAGTCGCCGTAGTGCGGCATGATCCTCTCCGTAGGGCAGAGGAGAGTGCCGGGCGGCGGCAGGGTTGTCGATGGGGTTGCGGCGGGTGGAGGGTTGGGAAGAGGGGAATTTCTTCTCTGTCCCGACACACGATCATCGCGGGTGAGGCGACGTCTCGCGGGTCTGTGGCCTTCGTCGATCCGGTCGCCCCATGCTCCGACCAGCCTGTGTCCAAAACAGACACGAAAAAGCCGGCGCACTCTCGCGAGTACGCCGGCTTTTTCCTGACGACCTCGGCCGTCGCGGGCGGCTTACGCCCCCGCGACCTCCGCGGTGTCGACCTTGATGCCCGGGCCCATCGTCGAGCTGACGGCGACCTTGCGGACATACTTGCCCTTCGCGCCCGACGGCTTGGCCTTCACCACCGCATCGACCAGCGCATCGAAGTTGCGACGCAGGTCTTCCTGCGCGAACGACGCCTTGCCGATGCCCGAGTGAATGATGCCCGCCTTCTCGACGCGATACTCGACCTGACCGCCCTTGGCCGCCTTGACGGCTTCCGCGACGTTCATGGTCACCGTGCCCAGCTTCGGGTTCGGCATCAGGCCCTTCGGGCCCAGCACCTTGCCGAGACGGCCGACGACGCCCATCATGTCCGGGGTCGCGATGCAGCGATCGAAGTCGATGGTGCCGCCCTGGATGGTCTCCATCAGGTCCTCGGCACCGACGACATCCGCACCGGCGGCGCGCGCCTCGTCGGCCTTCGCGCCGCGCGCGAACACGCCGACGCGCACCGTCTTGCCGGTACCGGCCGGCAGCGTGACGACGCCACGGACCATCTGGTCGGCGTGACGCGGATCGACGCCCAGGTTCAGCGCGACTTCGATCGTCTCGTCGAACTTCGAGGTCGCCCCCGACTTCGCCAGCGCGATCGCCTCGTCGACACCGTGCAGCTTCTCACGATCGATCGTGACGGCCTTCTGCTTCTTGGTCAGCTTCGCCATGATCTCAGCCCTCCACCACTTCGAGGCCCATCGCGCGGGCCGAGCCTTCGATGATCTTGGTCGCTGCCTCGATGTCGTTGGCGTTCAGATCCTTCATCTTCGCCTGCGCGACCTCGACCAGCTGCGACCGCTTGATCTTGCCCGCCGACACCTTGCCCGGCTCCTTCGAGCCCGACTTCAGGTTCGCCGCCTTCTTGATGAGGAAGGTCGCCGGCGGCGTCTTCGTCACGAACGAGAAGGAACGGTCGGCATAGACGGTGATGACGGTGGGGAGGGGCGAACCCTTTTCCATCTCCGCCGTCTGTGCGTTGAATGCCTTGCAGAATTCCATGATGTTCACGCCGCGCTGACCCAGCGCCGGACCGATCGGCGGCGACGGGTTGGCGGAACCGGCCGGGACCTGCAGCTTGATATAGCCTGTGATCTTCTTTGCCATGCGTCTCACTCTGTTACGGGGCGCGTCGCTTCCGCTGCGCCCGGTTCAAGTCTAGCGGTTCGTCCGGGCACCGCCGTGGCGACACCCTCCCGCACGTTCCAGGTCTTTGATGACAGGGAAGCGTGCGTCGTTAGCGGATCGGGGCACGAAGCGCAACCACCCTGTCACTTCCATGACACGCCGCCGCATCGATTTGACCTAACATTCATTAATCTAGGGCAGCTGCCGTTGCTCGACGGCTATTGGTTGTCGTAGCGACGAACCATGAACGGGGCGATTCCGCGGACTGGTGCATCTCTCGGCGGCGCGCCGCTGTCGCTGAGTCGCACCCCGGCCGCGGCGCTGGCCGATCATATCGCGCGCTTCTTCGTGACGATCATCGAACGGCCCGACGATGCGCTGCTCGACGACTTCCTGCTGCACGAGAACGCCTATGTCCGCGTCCCGCTGATCGGGTCGTGGGAGACGCTGATCGACGATCACTGGGTCGGCTATGAAGGCCCGATGCTGTTCGGTGCGCAGGAGCGGCGATTCTCGGTGCGTTGCCGCGGCCCCATCGTCGCCGCGGGGTTCATGATCCGGCCGGGCGCCTGGTTTTCGTTCTGCGACGATCCGGCCGACCGGATGGCCGACCGGCTCGTCCCGATCGGCGGCGACTGGGGCGCGTCGCTGCGCTGGGCGACCGAGGACGTCTATGATCACGAACAGACGTTCGCGCGGATGGAGCAGGTGGTGCTCGAACGCGTGATCGTGCGCGCGACCCCGACCGATCCGGTCAGCGCCGCGTTCGAGCGGATCGCGCGTATCGATCCGGTCCGCCCGGTCGCCGATATCGCCGCGGAGTTCGGCATGTCGGGCCGGCGGCTCGACCGGACGGTGCGCGCGCATTTCGGGCATTTGCCCAAGACGGTGCTGCGCCGCAGCCGTTTTCTGGACATGGCCGCGGTGATGCGCGGGCTGGCGGTGCCGACCGCGGACGAGCTGGCGGAGCTGCGCTTCTACGATGCGTCGCATCTCAATCGCGAGTTCCGGCAATTCGTCGGCATGACGCCGGCGCAGTTCCGTCGCTCGCAGACGATGCTGTTCACGCCCGGGCTCGAGGTGCGCCAGCAACGCAAACGCGTCGATCTTGCGCCGCATGTGGTGGACGCGCCGTGGCGCGACGAGGCGGGGGCTGCCGGCGCGCGCGCGGGAGCGTAGCGGCGTCCTTGCTCTGCCATGAGCGCCATGACAAGGCCCCGGATCACGTCCGGGGCGAGCTTAAGGATTACTTGCTGCGCTCGACCTGTTCGAAGTCGAGTTCGACCGGCGTCGCGCGGCCGAAGATGCTGACCGACACCTTGACCTTCGACTTGTCGAAGTCGAGTTCCTCGACGGTGCCGTTGAAGCTGGCGAACGGGCCTTCCAGCACCTTCACCGCATCGCCGATCTCGTAATCGACCTTGACCTTGGTCTTCGGTGCGGCGGCCGCCTCTTCCTTCGAGTTGAGCATCCGCGCCGCCTCGGCATCCGAGATCGGCTGCGGCTTGCCCGACGAACCCAGGAATCCGGTGACCTTGGGCGTGTTCTTGACGAGGTGATAGACGTCGTCGTTCATCGCCAGCTTGGCGAGCACGTAGCCCGGCATGAACTTGCGCTCGACCGCGATCTTCTTGCCGCGGCGCGCCTCGGTGACCGTTTCGGTCGGCACCTCGATCTGCTCGACCAGCTGCTCGAGGCCCATGCGCGTGGCCTCCGCCATGATCGAATCGCGGACCTTGCCCTCGAAGCCCGAGTAGGCGTGGATGATGTACCAGCGCGCCATCGTCTGTAATTCCGTCCTTACTGCGCCAGGCTCAGCAACGCCTTCACGACGGCGTTGAAGATCGAATCGACCGAGAGGAAGAACAGCGCGAGCACCGTCGTCATGATGACGACCATCACGCCGGTCATCACCGTCTCGCGCCCGGTCGGCCACACGACCTTCGCGGTCTCGGTCCGCACCTGACGGATGAATTCGATCGGGGTCGTCTTCGCCACGAAACTGCGCCCTCGTTGAGCCCGGCCCGGTTGAGCCTGTAAATGAAGTCCCGGCATAGGATCGCTACCGCTGCCCGGTCCGAGACCGGGAAGCGGTTGGCAAGCCGTCCGCGCTGTCGGATGTGGCATGGGACATAGGATCGTGCGCGGCAAAAGGCAAGCGGGGCAGGGGCGTGGCCCAACCGCTGGCGACGCGCACGAAAAAGGGCCGGGCGCGCCATGCGCCCGACCCCTTCGCAAGATCACCGCACGCCGCCGCCATGGGCGGCGTGCGCGTCCGATCAGTTGCTGTCGGAATCGTCGTCGTTGTCGTTGACGATCGCGATCACGCCAATCGCGGCAATGCCGGCGGCAATGATGACGCCGAACAGGCCGGCACCGGCCAGCTCGCTCTTCTTGGCCGACGGCGTCGCGGCGCGCGACTGCGCGACCGACAGGCTGGCGGCCGGGTTGCTGGTCGCGGCAAGCGCCGGGGTAGCGATGAGGCTGAGCGCGGCGGCGCCGGCGAGGATCGAACGCATGTGATGAACTCCCTTTAGGTGACTAAAACCCAAATCGCGCTATGGCGCTATGCAGCATAACACGCAAGCTGCGTATTGGGTCCGTTCCTTACAAATGAATACTGGCAGGAGTGGAGGGACTCGAACCCACGGCCCTCGGTTTTGGAGACCGATGCTC
>NZ_CAXIAM010000002.1:0-105805 GCF_964021865.1 uncultured Sphingomonas sp. | reverse complement strand
AGGGGGTCCCTTTTGCACGCCGATAGGGGGTTCCTTTTGGACGCCGATTGACAGTATCGAGCGCCTTGCCGGCTATGCGCCCTCCACGCTTCCCGGATCGTTTTTGAGCCAATTGCTTCCCGGGGTCGACTTCGCCAGCATGCCCGAGCGGGAAGAGCGTGAGGCGCAACTCACCAGCGCGAACGGCGACACGATTCCAGTCCGCATTCTGCGTGCGCAAGTCGCGCTCGGGCACAAGCTTCACACGGTCATCGCCGTACGTGACCAGCGCGAGCGGCTGCGAACCGAGGCTCGCATGCGCACCTTGGCATTCAGCGATTCGCTGACCGGCGTTGCCAATCGCGGTCGCTTCTTCGACCTTCTCTCGATGCACGCCGCCTCGCGACGCGAACGCGATCAGTCCTTTGCGGTGCTCATGCTCGATCTCGACCGCTTCAAGCCGGTGAACGATACCCTTGGTCATGCCGCAGGTGACGCGATCCTTCAGATGGTGGCGGAGCGGCTTCAGGCAACCTTGCGGGACGGCGATGTGCTTGCCCGGCTCGGCGGCGACGAGTTTGCTGTTCTGCAGATCGCCGCAGACCATCTAGACTCGGTGGCCATCTTGGCGGAGCGTATCGTACAGACGATCGGCGGCCGCCCGTTCACCTATCAGGGACAGGCGCTTCACCTCGGTGCGAGCGTCGGCTTCGCGTGGGCGCCGCAAGACGGCGACGACCCGGCCGAACTGCTGCGGAACGCCGATCTTGCGCTCTACGCCGCGAAATCGGACGGGCGCGCGATCTGGCGCCGTTACGACCCGCGCTTCGATGAAGAGACACAGAAGCGGCGGCGCCTCGAGATCGGTCTTCGGCACGCGATCAGCCACGGAGAGCTGCAGTTGCATTACCAGCCGCTGGTAGATGCGAAAAGCGGCGCGATCACCTCCGCCGAAGCCCTGGTACGCTGGAACCATCCCGAGCGGGGGCTTGTCCCGCCAATGGACTTCATCGGATTGGCAGAGGAAACCGGACTGATCCTGCCGCTCGGCGACTGGGTGTTGCGGACAGCCTGCTCCGAAGCGGCAAGCTGGCCACCGCACATCGGCGTTGCTGTGAATCTTTCACCGGCGCAATTCCGAGATCCGACCCTGGGCGATGTTGTGCTGTCCGCGCTCCACGCGTCAGGACTGGAGCCAAGCCGACTCGAGTTGGAGATCACGGAGGGCGTGCTGCTCAATGACGAGAGAGGCACACTTGCCACACTGGCCGAACTTCAGGCGGCTGGAGTGCGCATCTCCATGGACGATTTCGGTACCGGCTATTCGTCGCTGAGCTACCTGCGGAAATTCCCTTTCGACAAGATAAAGATCGATCAGTCCTTCGTACGTCAAATCCCCGATGATCCGGAAAGCGCGGCGATCATTCGAGCAATCATCACGATGAGTGCTTGTCTCGGCATCAAGACGACCGTTGAAGGGGTCGAAACGAGCGAGCAACTCGCCTTCTCGGTCGCGGAAGGCTGCGACACCATCCAGGGCTATCACGTCAGCCGACCGCTCACTGCGGCCGCGTTCCACGACGTTCTCGATCTCACGCAGACGTGGCGAGCTGACCCCATTGTCGAGCGATCGCGGACGTCCGTGTCGGCCTCTCTGAAATGATCGTAGGCACTATCGGTCAGTAGGTGAGGTGTCGGGGTCGTCGTAGGGCCCCACAGGCGCGAACTCGTCTCCCCCGCCGCGCACTAAGTTCTCCAGCGGCCGTCGCGCCCGGCCGAGTGGCTACGGGGGCGAGCAATTGCTCGCCACCCTGTGCCCTAAGTTTCGTTGATTAGGATGGATCGTGAAAGTCCGGGCAACTAGGGCGACCTTGTAAAGTCGTTACGTCCTGTTGCGGAGCAGAACCAACAGCGCAGCACAGCATCCGAGCAGCGGCAGCAAGGTCGCGCTCAGCGGCAGCAGCGACCACGAGGCATTCCCGCTCGCGCTGCCCGATCCCAGCGCGACGACGCCGGCCCATAGCAGATTTCCGAGCGCCGCCGCGCTCTTCAGCACTCCGAGGAACAACCCCACCGGTGTGGCCTGCCCGTCGGCCCCATCGGTCAGCTCGCGATGTACTGTCTCGGTCAACAATGCCCAGATCGCGAGGTTCATCCCTGCCAGTCCGGCACCGAAGAGAATCATCATGATCGTGCCTGCCGTCCCGATCGATGCGATCGTCAGGCCGGCCATGCCGATGATCGCCAGCGCGTACGCCATGATGGCGATCGCGCGGGACGACCAGCGTCGCGCGACCGCCATCCAGCAAGGCAGCGCAAGCGATTGAGCGAGGGTGAGCGTCAACAGCGCAGGCCCCGCCCAGCCGGCATCGGCGCGTACCGCCTGCCCATAGAACGGCAAGGCGCGCTGGAAAATCGGCACGAAACTCGCCTGGATCGCGATCAGCAGCAGCAGGTAGCGGAACGGCGGGTTGCGCCAGAAGACCGAAAAGGGGCGGGGCGATCCACGCCGCGGCGGGGCGTCCACGCTCACCGAAAGGCGGCGCGTGGCGAACAGCGCCAGCAACAGCGTCGCGACGTAGAGAAGCCCTCCCGCCAGCGCACCCGCCGCCAACGACCGACGTTGCATCTCCAGCGCAGCGAGCGACAGGCTCGACCCCGACACCAACGCCAGTAGCGCCACGCCCGATGCGCTGAACAACAGGCGAAGCCCCGACACCCGCGCCGCGTCCCCAGGCGCACGCGCGACACGGAGCAACAGGGTGTTGTGACCCACGTCGCACAACGAATAGCCGATCCGGCAGACGATGATCGCTGCTGCGATCGCCCAAGGAGCATGTAGGATGAAGATCAGCCAAAAGCCGATGCCGCAGAGCGGTGCGCCGACGATGATGAGCCTTGCCAATTCTTGCGCGTTGCCACGCCGGTCGCTCCAGCGTGCGACGATCATGTCGAAGGCGGCATCCCACAACAATGTGGCGGCGAGGATCAGACCGGCTGTTACAGCGTCGAACCCGGCCATCGATACCAGGAAGAACAGCATGATGCTTTCGAAGCTGTTCCATACCACGCTCTTGCCGAGATTACCGGCGCTATAGGCGCATTGCACCGCCAGCGACGCGGAGCGAGGGACAGAGCCTGACGAGTGAAGGGAGATCATGGTCGGACGAGCTTAGCCAGGGTCACTTTCATTTATTTGACGCAGCGGAAATATATTGCGCCTTCATGTCGCGCACGCACCGGCCCCAAATCCTGTTGAACGAACCACAGCGGCGCCTGCTGATGCAGTTACGGATCGAAGGTGCGGCGTCGCGCACCCGGCTGGCCGAATTGCTGGGCATGAACGGGGCGACGATGACCCGACTGACCCAGTCGTTGCTTGCGCTCGACCTGATCGAAGAGCGAGATGCGAACGAGGCAGTGGCGCGCGGTCGGCCGACGGTGCCGCTGAGCGTATCAGGGCGCGGCGGTTGGGCGATCGGCGCGACGCCGCATCCCGGCTGGCTCGAACTGGTGATCGTCGATTTTGGCGGAACGCCGCTCGTCCATGATGCGACACCGTTCGACAGCGCCGATCCGCGCATTTTCGCGCAGGCTGTCGAACAGCGATTGCAGGTGCTGGCGGCGGCGCAGGGCTTCATGCAGGGCAAGTTCCTAGGCATGGGGGTCGCGGTGCCCGGTTATGCGCTGCCGGGCGACCGCAGCCGCCGCATCGTCGTCGACCGGATCGCAGGCTGGAACAGCGTGCCCTTGGCCGAGGTGATCGGCGACGTGCTCGGCATGCCGGTCTGGACCGAAAACGACGCCAGCGCCGCGGCGCTCGCAGAATATTATCAGGATGGGGTAATCGGTCGCTACCGCTCGGTGCTGACGTTGTTTCTGGGGCATGGCATCGGCGGCGGACTGATCGCGGAGCGCGACCTATTCTTGGGCGAGCACGGCAATTCGGGCGAGGTCGGGCGGCTTTTCCCCGCCCAGCGCGAGCGACCGTCTGGCATCGATCTGATCCGTGTTTTGAGGGAGGCTGGCGTCGCGATCGACTCGCTTGCCGAGATCGAGGCGCTGCTCGGCACGCAGCGGCCGCTGATCGCCACCTGGATCGCGCGGGTGGTCGAACAACTGCACCTAGCGGTGATGAGCGGCATCGCGTGGCTCGATCCGGGCGCGGTGATCATCTCGGGCGCGCTGCCGCTGCCGGTTATCCGGCAAATCGCCGGCGGGCTCAGCGATATACTGCAAGAGCGCAACGACGGGTATCGCTCGACGCTACCTGCAATTCGTGCCTCCGCCATCGGCAGTCGCGCAGTGGTGCTTGGCGCGGCCATGATTCCGATCCACGCGGTCACTTCACACGCATCAGCCATTTAATTTCATGTAAGAAAATAAAGCTGTCATCAATCGAGATCATGGGCCCCGTCATCGGATGACCAGGGGGCACATATGAACACCAAATTGTTGATGAGCGCGGCGATATGCAGCGTGCCGATGATCGCAGCGCCGGCGATGGCACAGACGCAGGCTGCACCGGCCGCAACGACGGCGGCACCCGACACCGTAGCAGAAGACGCCGTGCCCACCGACATTATCGTCACCGGATCGGCACGCCAGCAGCGTCGCTTCGACGTGTCCTATGCCGTCAATTCACTGTCGCAGGCCGACATTCAGAAGCTCGCACCCAAGAGCACGACCGACTTGATCGGCACGTTGCCGGGTATTCACGCCGAGGCGACCGGCGGCGAGGTGCAGAACATCACCCGGGTGCGCGGCATCCCAACCGACCGCGGCTTCCTCTATTATCAGCAGGACGGGCTGCCGCTGTTCCAGGAACTGGACGGCTGGTTCTTCAACCAGGGCGACGGCATGAACCGGCTCGACCTGATGACCGACCGGATCGAGGTGGTGCGTGGCGGCCCAGCGCCGATCTACGCCAGCACTGCCGCCGCGATCGCCAACGTAATCACCGTCACCGGCACCGCCACCACGCGCGGCAAGGTGCAGGCGACGATCGGCGATACCGGCTATTACCGGCTCGACGCCTATCAGGCGGGGCCGCTGAGCAAGGATACCTATTATGCGGTCGGCGGATTTCTTCGCTATCACGATGGTTATCGTGATAGCGGCTTTCCCAGCGACAAGGGCGGGCAAATCCGCGCCAATATCAAGCATGATTTCGACAACGGATGGGTTAAGCTGTCGGGGCAATATACCGACGACCACAACCTGTTCTATCTGTCGATCCCGACCAACGATCCGCGCGATCCATCGGTGAGCCTCAACCGCTACATCGACTATTTCACCGGGACGCTGAACACGCCGGCACTGCGATCGGTGAATATCAAATATCGTGATGGCGCGGGGGTGATCCAGAACCGGCAAGGCGATCTGGCCAACGGACGCCATATGCGCTTTGGCAACGTCGCACTCGATTACGAGGGCGATTTCGGCGAGTGGCACGTCGCGGCGAAGGGCGGCGTGACCGCCGGCAAGGTGGATTTCGACGCCTTCTATTCTACCTCCAACCCGGTCGACGCGACGACCTTTGCCAACAATTATCGTGCCGCCGCGGCCACCGCCTTCGGCAGCGGGGTGACGCGGCTCGGCTACAGCATCGCGGGCACCGGCGGGCAGACCGCCTATGATCCGGCCGCCGCTTCCGGGCTGGTGATGCAGGCGCAATATCGCTCGATCTCGACCGACTTCCACGCGGTTCAAGGCGACCTGTCGGTGACGCGCAAGTTCGAGGGCGCACTCGGTACACATGACGTGCGGGTCGGCGTCTATGGCTCGCTGTGGGGCCAGACGATGTTCACCGCCTATCAGAACTATCTGATCCAGGTGCGTTCGCGCCCGGCAGTGCTGGACCTTGCGGCTTATTCGTCGAGCGGTGCGGTGCTGGGGTACGTGACCGACAATGGCTCGCTCAACGATGCCGCCTCGCTCAATGCGGGCAGTGTCGACGGACAGGTGCTGTCGCTGTACGGCACCGATAGCTGGGACATTACCGATCGGCTGCGGCTCGACGGCGGATTTCGCCACGAATGGTACAGCTATAGCGGATATGGTCGGCCGACCGCGGCCTACAACCTTGGCGACCAGACGACATTGGCGGACAATGCGACGCGCGGCTTTACCGGCGCGACCAGCACGCTGAAGCTGAAGCAGACCGCGACCAACTGGACGATCGGCGCCAATTATGACGTCACCGGGCAAGCCGGCGTGTACCTGCGCGCGTCGCAGCTCGAGGTGCCCGCCAACACCACCATTGCCTTCTCCTATCCCACGCCTGCGGTGGTAGCGACCAAGGCCAAATTGTATGAGGCCGGCGCCAAGTTCGCCGCGGGCGGCTCGTACCTCTATATCACTGGTTTCTACACCAAGTTCGACCCGCTCAATGCCAGCTTCGCCGGCTTCAACCCGGTGACCGGCCGTGCCGACGTGACCACCAACTTCATCGGCACTGCCGAGACGAAGGGCATGGAGGCCGATGGCCGTCTGCGCCTGCCTGGGCCGTTCTCGGTGGCCGGCTCCGCGACGTTCCAGAAGCCGCGTTACCTGAACTTTAGCAGCAATACCGGGCTGGACGGCAGCCGTGCCAACGGCAAGCAGATCATCCGCGAGCCCAAGCTATTCCTCAATATCCGCCCCACCGCCGACTTCAACGTCGGAGCAGCGCAGGTCAGCATCTACGGCCGTTATGATTATGTCGGGCGGCGCTACACCGACTTCTTCAATTCCACCGCGCTGCCGGCATACGGGTCCTTCGGCCTAGGCGGGACGGTGACGACCGGCGCGTGGCAGTTCCAGGTGGTCGGCGACAACATCACCAACGCGCACGGCTTTACGGAAGGAAACACCGCCGGCGACCGGTTCGGGCAGGGGGTGCCGACCGCAATCTTCGGCCGCCCGCTGTTCGGACGCAACGTCCGCCTGATCGTCAGCCGCAAATGGTGAGCCGTCGCTGATCGCAGCGACGCATCGATGGCGGGACGGTTCGACGCGACTGTCCCGCCCCTTTTCCACGACAGTCGGACCTTGCCCATGAACCCCCGTATTCTTCTTGCCGCCACGGCATGCCTTGTTTGTAGCGCTGCGCAGGCCGCACCCGCCGACACGCTTCGCCGCATTCGGGACCCGCACGGCGGGCTGATCGTCATCGCGCATCGCGGCTGTCATGAGCGCGCGCCAGTGCGCGGGCTTGGCCCCACGCCCGAAAACTCCGCTGCCGCGCTGGCTCAGTGCGCGGTATTGGGCGCAGACGTCATGGAAACCGATGTGCGCCGCAGCCGCGACGGCCACCTCGTCATCATGCACGACGACAGCGTCGATCGGACCACCAACGGCACCGGTAAGGTCGCCGACCTGACGCTCGCGCAGCTAAAAGCGTTGCGGCTGCGTCAGGATGAGGGTGGGGCGGACGCGGTCCTGACCGATCAAGCCGTCCTGACGCTCGATGAACTTCTCGCGCTGGCAAAGGACCGGATCGTTCTCAATCTCGACGTTAAGGATGCGATCTATGGCGAGGTGGTCGACGCGGTCCGCCGTGCAGGTGCGCAGAATCGGGTGATCGTCAAGACCTTCGCCGGACGCGCATCGGTGCCGCTGGCCGCGATCGCCCCCTATGATCAGGTGCCGTTCGTCGCGATCCCGCTCGCCGCCATGCCGGAGGCGTCGGACGTGCCGATCATCATCGATCGGCAGTCCGTGGGCGCGATCAAGCCGCTGGCCATCGAACTTCCGGTCTTGCCGCTCTCGGAACTGCCGGCGGTGTTGGCGCGGGCGCAGGCGCAAGGCGTGCCGGTCTGGATCAACACGTTGTTCACGGGTTTCGTGACCGGCATGGGCGGTGATCCGGAGGCGCGCCGCGATCCCAAGGCGGTATGGGGGCGTCTGGCCGACATGGGGACGCGATTGTTCCAGACCGACGCCGTGGAAGCACTAGTACTTTACCGTAGCGAGCGAGGGCGGAGCGGCAAATAGGTAAGTAGGGCCTAGCAGCTTAGGCGCCTAGAGCGGGCAACCGCTCTGGCAGTGCTCCAGCTCGACCGGATCGTGCGTGCAGGTGACGGTAATCTCGTCGCGCCGTTCGACCGACAATTGCCGCAATCGTGCCTGATTGTTCAACCGACTGGTGGCATCGACCTCCATCAGACGTTGATAGGCGCGCAAACCCGGCGTGCAGCGACGACGCGCACCGCGCATTTCGCCGCGATAGAAATACGCGTCGCCCGCGTGGAGCAGCCAGCCACCTCCGCGCCGCACCGCTACGCCGGCGTGGCCCCATGTGTGTCCCGGTAACGGCAAAAGCAGGATGTCGGGCGGCAGCCCGTCGAGATCGCGCACCGCATCGAAGCCGAACCACGGTTCACCTAACGCGCCATAATGGCGCCATCGCATAACATCGTTTAGTTGGCGCGTGCGCCAGCGGTTGCGCGCAACGAACCCTTCGCGCGGCCCGGTTGCGTCATCATACTCGCGCTGCATGACGTGCACCGTGGCCTGCGGAAAATCCTCGAGCCCGCCCGCATGGTCGAAGTCGAGATGGGTCGCGACAATGTGCCGTACGTCGCTCGCCCTATAACCGAGGGCCTCTACCTGGCGGATCGCGGTATCGCGCTCATGCAGCCTGATGTTAAGCATCATCCGCCACGGCCGCGTTATGCGTGGCTGCGGATGCTCGTGCGGATGCGCGACATCGCGCAGCCCGTATCCGGTATCGACCAGTACCAGTCCGTGCGCGGGCGTCTCGATCAACAGGCAATGGCAAACGATGCGGCCGAGCGGCCCCAGGCTACGGCCATCGAACAAGGCTCCGCCGATCGGGCAGTCGGTGCCGCAATTCAAATGGTGGATCTTCACGATCCTTCCTCCTCTTTGAACGCCGAACGGCGGGATCGTCGCATGTACGGTCCCGCCGATTGCGCGTTCAGCCCATCTGCTTATCCTGCGCTGCACTATCCGGACGTGCCGGTCCGAGGATCGGCTCCTCGCCGAGCGGACGATTTGGGAAGATCGTAAATTCGCCACGACCGTCGATCGACGGACCGCTCGTCCACCGACCTTCCGGCACCGTGCCGTCCGCGGCGGTGGCGTAGAAATTGTAGTTGTTCTCCTGATCCTCCAAATGCTGCGGAAAGGAATTGGGGATCGGAAGGTTGGCCGAAGGCCCGCCGAGTTCTTCGAGCACGGCCAGCCACTGCTGCTGATGCATCGTGTCGCGTGCGATCATGTAGTGCAGCATCTTCTTCATGCCGTCGTCGTCGGTTGCATTGAACAATCGTACCGCCAACACACGGCCGGTGCTCTCCGCGGCGACATTGCAATACATATCCGCGGCCACATTGCCGCTGGCGTAAATGTGGCTCATGTTGAACGGCACGCCATCAGAATCCATCGGCATCGCCGCAAGGCCGCCCGACAGCAGGTTCTTGTGGATTAGTCCTTCGATTGAGGCTTTGGCGCTGCCGCCACCCATCACAGCGCCGACGATCGAGTCGGCTGCGCCCTCTTCTTGCGCCGATGACGGCGCGGTTTCGAGGTTTAGTGCAACGGCGGTTGCCAGCATTTCGATATGTCCGAGCTCCTCAGTCGCCGTATGCAGCAGCATGTCGCGGTATTTCGGCGTCGGCGCACGGTTGCCCCACGCCTGGAAGAAATATTGCATGCATACGCGAATTTCACCTTCCACGCCGCCGATCGCCTGCTGCAGCATCCGCGCGAACTTTGGATTGGGGGTGTCGACCACAACCGGATATTGCAGTCGCTTGTCATGATAATACATAGATCAACCTTCTGTTGGAGAGATGGATTGACCAACCTCGAACAGATGACGCGGCACGAAGTGTTCTTACTGATGGCTGAAAAATGTATGATCTGGCTCAATTCTGCCATGTTCGCGTGCTACATTCACTGCGTAATCTTATACTATATGGAGAGTTGTTGATGGATGTCGTTGATGTCTGATAGATACATCGATTGTTGGCTAGTCTGGTGATCCATCGATGTTGACGCGAGGCGGGTCGTTCATGCCGTCTCGCTCGTTGGCCAGCCATGTCGACCCAAGCGCACAAACCTATGGCTGATCGTTCTATCTGGCTGCCGCGGCGCCTTCTGGTGACGAGATCGGCGCTGACGTTCCCGCACGGGCGCGCGATCGTCGCACGGGCCGAAGCACTTGGCGTCGACACTGTTCAGCTCGCCGGTGACCGCCTGTCGCTCGATTTGCCCAGCGATCCGCGCCGGGCTTATGCCGATGCCAAGTCGACGCTTGCAGTCGTCGTCGCGCCGCCCTCAAAGCGCCGGCTTCAGCCCATCGCCCCCAGTGCCGACTGGCGCATCGATCTTGCGCAAGGCTGCCCGGCGCATTGCAGCTACTGTTATTTAGCCGGTTCGCTGAAGGGCCCGCCGATCACGCGCACCTACGCCAACCTTGACGAAATCCTCTCCGGCGTTCCAGCCTACGAAGGGCAGGGCACGGTCACCTCCCATAGCCGGCATCGCGCGCATGAAGGGACGACGTTCGAGGCGTCTTGTTACACCGATCCGCTTGCACTGGAGCCGATCACCGGTTCGCTGTCTGCGACGATCGAATGGTTTGGTCGCTGGGATGCGTCGGTGCAGCTTCGTTTCACTAGCAAGTTCGCGAATATCGCTCCGTTGCTCGACATCGATCATCAGCGGCGCACCCGAATGCGCGCGTCGATCAACCCGGCGATGTTCGCGCGCTTCGAGGGCGGTACCGCGCCAGTCGAAAAGCGGCTACTGGCGCTCCGTGAGATGGCACTTGCGGGCTATCCGGTGGGCCTGACGATTGCCCCCATTATCGCTGTCGAGGGATGGCAGGCCGCTTACGGGAGCCTGCTGGCACAGGCGGCGACTACGCTCGGCGATGTGAGCGACGATTTGACGGTCGAACTCATCACGCACCGCTTCAATCCGGGATCGAAGGCGGTTCTGCAGAGCTGGTATCCTGGCTCATCGCTGGACATGAGCCCCGTCAACCGCGTCACCAAGCGAACGAAGTTCGGCACCGAGAAGGAGGTCTATGACGTCGCAACGATGCGCGCGTTGCGCAACTTCTTCGAGGAGCGGATCGCCGCGCTGCTGCCAACCGCGCGCATCCTGTACTTCACCTGAGCGCCGGTGGCGTCATCGGTTGAGCGGGGAGTGTTCGAAATCGTGCAACAACGCGGCGACATCGTCGTAGATTGCGAGCGCCCCGGCGCCGCTCAGAGCGTCGTCGCCGAACTTGCCGGATCGGACCGCGACCGCGCCGATCCCGCATTTGACCGCCGCCTCGACGTCATACGGCGTGTCGCCGACCACAAGTACGTCGTTGGCGGTCAGCGGGGCCAGCCTGCGCAATGCGACCGAGAAGATGTCGGGCGCGGGCTTGGTCTTCTCGACGTCGTCGGAGGTCGTCGATAGCGCTACGAACGCGCGGATATTCAGCAAGTCGAGATAATGGTCGCGCTCGCTTGCCGATGCCGATGACGCGAGCACGACTTGCCGTCCGCTTTCAGCAACCTTCTCGATCAGTGCGCGCGCCTCTCGGAATGGCGTAATCCCTTCGAGATAGCGCGTCTTGAAAATTTCGCCGTGCAGCGTGCCCATTTTCTCGACCTGAGCGGGATCGGCATCGGGAAGAAGCGTCGGCACGAGCATGTCGGTGCCCTTGCCGATCTGATCGTGAAGCTGCTGGTCGGTAAAGTGTGCGCCGGCGTCCCGGAACACCGTTTGCCAAGCGGCGACATGTTCGTCGTTGCTGTCGACCAGCGTTCCGTCGATGTCGAACAAAACTGCCTTGATCTTCATTCACTATCGCTCCCGTTAAAACCGTCAACGCACCGGGTCGTGTAACGGGAGCGTGAGGATCGACGATCGTCGTGCGAGCTATCGCTCCAGGGGGCAAGGCAGGAAAGGTGGCGCGCGTGTCTGTGCCATGGGGCACCGATCATGCTATCAAATCAGGCATGTCGAAATCTCTTAGCACTGGCGGTACCGTCGACGTCGATGGCGCCACGTACGATTGGCGTCTCCAGCGTGAACCGCATCTGTCGGATGACGAGGGCTGGAAAGGCATGACGATTGCCCTGCTGCAACGCAATGCCAAGCGCGAGGTGATGCTCGAGTTTCCGCCGCCAAAGCGCCTGCTGAAGGGCTTACCGCGCGGGCGACTGCAGCTCGACGACGCTACGATCACGCGCTGCGTCCGCGCCGCGCTGTCGGCGGGGTGGGAGCCGACCTCGCGCGGGCGACCGGTGGTGATGACGGTGGACGCGGAAGGCAATTAGTCCGCGTCGCCGGACCGGCGTTGCAAGCGGATCGCGTGTTTTCATTCTGTTCCTGCGGTCGTATAGAGGCACCGATGACCCTGTCGACGCACGCGAGATATGGCCGATCTTCTGCAAGGCGGCGGGATGGTTGACCTGTTCGACGCACCCGTGCTGCCGGGGCTTGTCACCCGCGACGACCTGATCGATGCCGACGAAGAACGAATGCTGATCGACCGCATCGACGCGACCGGCCTGACGCCCTTTCGTTTTCAAGGTTGGACCGGCAAGCGTCTGACCACGTCCTTCGGCTGGGACTATGATTTCACCGTCGGGCGACCGGCCGAGGCGCCACCGCTGCCGGATTGGCTCCGCCCGTTTCGCGACCGGGCCGCGATCTTTGCGGGTCTCGATCCCGATGCTCTGATCCAGGTGCTGCTGATCCGCTACGACCCGGGGGCGGGTATCGGCTGGCACCGCGACCGACCCATCTACGGGCACGTCCTCGGCCTCTCGCTGGGCGAGCCAGCTGTGATGCGATTTCGCCGGCGGCGCACGGGCGGGTTCGATCGGGCATCGATCCCGCTCACGCCGCGCAGTGCCTATCACATGAGCGGGCCTGCGCGTCATGACTGGGAACATAGCATCGTCGAGATGGTGCGGCCGCGCTGGTCGATCACCTTTCGCAGCCTCGCGAACCAGGCGTGACGGTCGAGACCGCTGGCGTGCCGCTGCGTCCCGATTTCGTCGTCATCGACGTCGAAACCGCTTGTTCGCGCGTCAGCAGCATCTGTCAGGTCGGTATCGTCGGCTTCAAGGAAGGAGTCGAGATTTTCGAGTATGAGACGTTGGTCGATCCGCTCGACGACTTCTCGCCGTTCAACACCCGCGTTCACGGCCTGACGTGCGACCATGTGTTCGGCGCGCCTACGTTCGGCGATGTGCATGCCGCAGTCGACGGGCATTTGTCCGGCCGGATCACCGTCGCGCACTCCTTCTTCGACAAGGGTGCGTTGAGCGCGGCCTGCGCCACCCACGGGCGCGCGCCGATCGAGACGACTTGGCTCGATAGTGTCAGGGTCGCCAAGCGCGCGTGGCCCGAATTGCCCAGCCACCGGTTGAACGTGCTAACGAAGTTTCTGGGCGTCCGGCACAAGCATCATGACGCGCTCAGCGACGCGCGCGCCGCCGGGATGGTGATCGTCCGCGCGATCGAGCACACCGGGATCGGGCTCGGAGGATGGCTGGCATTTGCAAAGGGGCGTCAGGCGACCGGGCCGAAGCCTGCGGCAAGCGGGCCGCTGAAGGGCGAGCGCGTGGTGATCCTCGGCGCAGCGCGCGATGGCGAACTCGCACGGACCTTGGCGGCGGCCGGTGCGCGGATCATGGCGGCGGTCGGCACCACCACCACCAAGCTGGTCCTCAGCGATGCGCAGCCGTTCGGCCGCTTCGTCACGGCGCACGCTGAGTATCGCCGTGCCGAGGAATTGCGCAAAGGCGGTACTTCAATCGAGATCGTGACCGAGCACGAGCTTCGTCGCCGGCTCGATCTGACCGTTCGATGAAAGCAATGACGAAAAATCGAGGAATCACAAAGATCTGTGTTGCGATCGTCAGGGCCGGCTGCGACGATGCGCTTCTTTCAGTCAGGCAGGTTCACGATGCGGATGATCAACGTGAGAGAAGCGCTCGCAACGGCAGTCATGTTCGTCGCAGCGGCGGCGGTAACCCACGCCGCGGCACAAACCGCGCCGTCATTTGATCATCGCGACTTCGCCAGTGCGAAGGAGGTGCAGGCGCAGGTCGCCGCGATGCTTGCGGAGATGAAGCCGGGGCAGGGCTTCGCATGGCGCCCACTGGTCGAGGATCCGTCGCATACGGTCGCAGTCGAGATCTGGAAGAAGCCCGGTCGACCAGCGGTTCACCCCGCGGAGGCCGAGTATGCGGTGGTGCTCGAAGGTACCGGCACACTGGTGTCGGGTGGCACACTGATCGCGCCGGCGACGCGTCGCGGAGGATTGGTGGAAGGCGAGCGCATCGAGGGCGGAGCGACGCGGGCGCTGCGAAAGGGCGACGTGCTCCTCATTCCGGCCGGGGTGCCGCATTGGTTCGGCATTACCGGCGAACGGCTCGTCCTGCTCGGCACGAAGCTGCCTGTCCGCTGACCGGCTAGGCGGCCTTCTCCAATCGTCCGAGCAACCGCGCCAGCCCGGCGACCGGCACCGCTTCCGAAAACAGGAAGCCTTGCAGCTCGTTGCAGCCTGCATTTTCGAGGAAGGTGCGCTGCATGCCCGTCTCGACCCCCTCGGCGGTGACCAGCAACCCCATTGCATGACCCAACCGGACGACCGCGTGGATGATCGCCGCCGCATCCTCGGCTTCGCCCAGTCGTTGGATGAAGCTGCGATCGATCTTGATCTTGTCGACTTCGAACTTGCTCAGGTAGCTCAGGCTCGAATAGCCGGTGCCGAAGTCGTCGAGCGCGATCCGGAAGCCGGCGCGGCGCAGCGCCGTCAAGGTCGCGCGCACCACCTCGTCGTTGTCGAGCAGGACGCTTTCGGTCACTTCCAGCTCGATCTGCTGCGCGCGTGCGCCGGTTTCGCGAATGATGGCGATCAGCTCGGCCGCCAGTGTGCGCGAGCGGAACTGTACCGGTGAGATGTTCACCGCCACCGACAGCCCGGGCCATGTCATCGCTACACCGCACGCATCACGCAGCACACGGCGGGTCAGCGCGCCGATCAACCCGCTTTCCTCCGCCACGCTGACGAAGGCGGCGGGGGCAAGCCAGCCGCGGCGCGGATGCTGCCAGCGCAGCAACGCCTCCACCCCGATCACGTGCGTGCCGGTGCCGTCCATTTGTGGTTGATAATGGACGCACAACTCGCCCTCGCGGGTGATCGCCATCCGCAGGTCTTCCTCGATCTCGCGCCGCAGCTTGACGCTCTCGTCCATCGCGGCGGCAAAGAAGCGATAGCGATTCCGCCCCTCGGCCTTCGCGCGATACATGGCGATGTCGGCGGTGCGCAGCAACTCGGTACGATCGCCGTGCGCGTCGCGGAAACAGGTGATGCCGATGCTCGCACCGATATGGACGTTCGCGCCCAGCACCACGAACGGCTCGCGCAGCGCGCAAACCATCGCGTTCGCGACGGCTTCGATCGCGGCTTCGTCGGCGCGGTCCGTCAGCAGCACCGCGAACTCGTCGCCACCCAGCCGCGCGACCAGGTCGCCGGGCACGACCAGTGCGTCCAGCCGAACGGCCACCTGGCGGATCAGATGGTCGCCACCGAGATGGCCGAGTGTATCGTTGACCTGTTTGAAGCGATCAAGGTCGATGAGCAGCATCGCGTTCACACCGGCCGCACCCCCGCTGCCGAGCAGGTCATCCAGCGCGGTGATCAGCCGCGCGCGGTTGGCCAATCCGGTCAGCGTGTCGTGATAGGCTAGACGGTGCGCCTGCGCCTCCTTGGCCTGCAATTCGAGATGCGCGAGCTTAAGCTGGTCGAGCGAGACGGCATCCCGGCGCATCAGGCGCCCGACCCCGACGAGAAGCGCCGCGACCGTCGCCAGCAGACCGGCGAGAACCGCACCGGCTGTCGGCACCATCGCCTTCCACACCGCTTCGCCCGGCCGATCCGGTTGCCAGGCCAGCGTGCCGATCCGCTGGCCGTTACGGCTGGTCAGCGGCACGCTCGCTTCGCCTTCCCGCGGTACGCCGGTGGTGGCGCGTGCTCCGGCCAGCAGATGGACCGAAACGAGCCGTTGCACGAACGAACGATCGAGATAGCGGACGCTCAGCAGCAGCGGCGCTGGCCCCGGCGGAGCGGGCCCGTCACTGCCGTCCGAGACGATCCGCATGACGCTTAGAGCTGCGGGGCGGTTGCCGATCCGCATGACACTGGTCGCATGAACTGCCGCCGGCGAGGTGCGCACGCTCGCATCGTCGGCAAGCGGCTGACCTGGTAGACGATCGTGGCGGCCGGGTGCCGGACGCTTCCGCTCGCGAACCGCGTCGATCAATGGCGCAGCAACGCGTGTGTAGACGATCGCGTCCTGCGCGGGCGCAGCCACACGCACCCCGTCTCGCATCATGTAGACGGGTGCATCGCGAGGGGACAGAATGACGTCGGCATCATGCGCGAACACGAAGTTCAGCCATGTACCTGCATTGACGTCGACCCAGTCCCAGTTCGGTTGCGGCTTGTAGAGTTCGCGAAGCAAGGGGCTCCATACCGCAACGCCGTTCTGGCTTTGCGCAAGCTCGTCGACGACGTCATCCACCGCCAGCCGCGCTGCCTGGCCTTGCCGCACGAGCGACACCCGATCGGCCTGGTTCGCCGCGGCGTTCAGTGCGTAAAAGACAGTCGCCGTCAGGCCGAGCGCCAGCATGACCACAGGTGCGGCGACGGCGGCAACGAACCGCCTGCGCGCCTGCGCGCCCGTATGTTCCCCAACGCTGCGCACGACCTTGTATCCCCCCGCTTTTCTCATGGGGGAAAGTCGTCAACAAAGTGTTAACGACGTACGGGGCCAGAAAGGGCACGCGGGCAATCGAAGGCTAGACGGTGCAGGTCTTCACAGCCTGCGCCAACGCGGTCAGCGGATCGCCGACGGGGACGAATTCGTGCGCGAAGTAACCCTGGAAGTTGAGGTCGGCGACACTGCGCGCGACTGCTTGCCAGTTCACCTCTTGCGTATCGTCGAGGTTGTGCCGCCCCGGCACCCCGCCGGTATGGAGGTGACCGATCCACTGGATGTTCTTTCTGATCGTCGCGATCAGGTCGCCCTCCATGATCTGCATATGATAGATATCGTAGAGCAACTTGACATGCGGGGAGGCGACTTCCTGCGCGACCCGCACTCCCCAGGCGGTGTGGTCGGCCATATAGTCGGCGTGGTCGACCTTGCTGTTCAGCAGCTCGATGCAGATCGTGACATTGTTGTCCTCGGCGATCCGCTTGATGCGGTTCAGCCCGGCGACGGCGTTCGCGGCGCCTTCCTCGTCCGACATGCCACGGCGATTGCCGGAGAAAGCGATGACGTTCGGCACCCCGGCCTTCGCGGCCTGCGGAATGCCGACGCGAAACGCTTTTTCGATCGCGTCATGATTCTCGCGACGGTTGAGCCCGTTAGGAATCGTCATGATGTCCGCGGCATAGCCCATCGTGCAGCGCAGGCCATGCCGGCGCGGCGTCTCATATTCGCCGGGTTGCAACAGGTCGATGCCCTGCAACCCCATGCGTGCCGCCGCGGCGCACAGGTCGTCGAGGGGAATGTTCTGGTAGCACCAGCGGCTGACCGACTGCTTGAGGCGACCGGCCCGTGTGGGAGCAGCGCCCAGGCCCGCGGTAGCGGAAAGGGCGAGAGAAGAAGCGAGCACGTTGCGCCGGGTCATCATTCGCAACTGATACGTCAGAAGTCGGTCGCGGCAAAGTGGCGTCCGGTGCGCCAATCGCGAGAATGCTACAGCGCAGACCGATCGAGCGTCACCTGACCCGATTTCGCGGTCCCCAACGTCTTACCGGAGCCGAGCAGGTCCCAGACCTGCCTGGGCGTCGGCATCGCGGAGAAGGAGGGGAGCGCCGACACCGTGCCATCCACGTCAACCAACGTCACCGAATAGACGCCGGTCTTCTCGACCTGGCCCATCAGCGAGGGGGCGACGTTCATGACCCGTCCGGCATCGTGCAGCGCGAGCGAATAGCTCGATCGCTCATCGTCGGCGCGATACACGCCGTAGCCGGGCGTCCCAGCGCCGTCGCGGCACCACGCCACGCGCGGGCGCGGCGGCGAGTCCTTGTCGCTCTCCTTTGATCGCGCGACCGCACCGCCACGTCATGCTCGCTCTGCGTCGCGTCGGTAAGTTCGGTGCGCGGTAGCCCGGCGAGTTGCGGGGAGAGGATGATGCCGGTTTCGGCGTGCTTCCAGCCTTTATCTGCCGGTACTACAAGGTTTCTGGCGGACAGCGACGCCCCGCTGGTCAGTGCCAGCGCGCACAGCAACCACTTCATTCTTGCGTCCCCTTTCGGAGAAGCATGAGCGATCGCGGCGCCGAGGACAAGCTCGGCGCCAGATTGGTCAGTGCGGCACCACGCGGTTCACCATTCGACGCCGATTTTCCCGAAGTGCGAGGCTCCCATCTCATAGCGGAAGGCGTCGGGAAGAGCGTCAAGCGCGAACCGGCGATCGATGACGGGGCGCAGGCCGCCCTGTTCGATCGCGCGAACGAAATCCTGCTGCTCGGCGCGGCTGCCGACGATCAAACCCTGCAGCCGCGCCTGCTTGCTCATCAGCGCCGCGGTCGGCACCTCGCCGCTGGCGCCGGTCAGCACGCCGATCAGCGAGATGTGACCGCCGATCCGCACCGCCTCGATCGATTGCGCCAGCGTCCCCGGTCCGCCGACCTCGACGACATGATCGACGCCGCGATCATCGCTCCATGCGCGGATCGCTTTTCCCCATTCGGTTTGGCTGCGGTAGTTGAGGACGTGATCCGCACCCAGCGCGCGAGCCCGCTCCAGCTTCTCGTCCGACGAGGAGGTGATCGCGACGCGCGCACCCATCAGCTTGGCGATCTGCAACGCCCAGACCGAGACGCCGCCGGTGCCGAGCAGCAACACCGTATCGCCCGCCTTCAGCTTGCCATCGACTACCAGCGCGCGCCACGCGGTCAGCCCGGCGGTGGTGATCGTCGCCGCCTCGACATGGTCGAGCCCCTTGGGCGCGCGGGTGAAGGCGGTGGCGGGGCGCACGGCATATTCCTGCGCGAAGCCGTCGATGCCGTCGCCGGGCGTGCGCCGGAAATCGCCGATCGTGGGCGCGCCGTTCTGCCAGTCGGGGAAGAAGCACGATACGACGTGATCGCCCTCCGCGAACTCACTGACCTCCGCACCGACCGCCTCGACGATGCCGGCCCCGTCCGCCAGCGGCACCCGGCCATCGGCAGCACCCATCCGACCGGTAACGACGCCCAGATCGTGAAAGTTGAGCGAACTGCCATGCAGCTTCACGCGGATCTCGCCCGGACCCGGTGCACCCGGATCGGGCCGATCCTCCAGCCGCAGGGTCTCGAGCGCTGCCGGTGCGTGAACGACCATTGCCTTCATCAGAATGTCTCCGTCTTTGATCCGTCAACGCTGCGCCGTCGAAGACTATCCCGCCGCGCCTCGCATCGGCGGCGACGCTGCCTCCGCCGGGGTGAGCGGTCGGTGCGCGCGGAAAGACGAACCTACGCTAAACGGGTTATTGACAGTAACCGGTCGCGAGCGCCTAAATTCGGCAAACACAAGGTCGCTGTGCTGCATTCATCGAGGGGGGAATTCGATGATCACCAGTGATAAGATCGCATCATTGTATCCGCGCGCGCCTAAGGATCGCCTCGACAGCTTCGTCAACGACGGACCGAGCGTGCTCAAGCAGGCCGGCATTCTCGACACGCCCAATCGACTGTTTTTCTTTCTTGCGCAGCTTGGTCACGAGTCGAGCGGCCTGACGATCGTCGAGGAGAATCTGAACTATTCGGCGAAACGGCTGATGGAGGTGTTTCCAAGGCGTTTTCCGACCCCGAACGCAGCCGCCAGCTGTGCGGGCGATCCCGAGGCGTTCGGTTGTCAGGTCTATGGCGGGCGGCTGGGTAATGCGAAGCCGCCCAGCAAGGACGGCTATCTGTTTAGAGGGCGCGGTTACATCCAGCTGACCGGACGTGCCAATTACGCGACCGTCGGCGCCGAGGCCGGCATGGCAGACTTGCCCGAACATCCCGAACGCGCGGCGACGCCGCGTAACGCACTCGCGTTGGCCGCAGCATTCTGGAGCCTGAAGAAACTCAACGAAAACGCCGACGCCGACGACTTCGCCGGTTGCACGCGCCGGGTGAACGGCGGGCTGATCGGCATGGCGGAGCGACGGGCGTGGCTCGACAAGGTACGGCGGGTGTTCGCCGACCCGCCTGCGAAACAGCCCGACGCTGCCCTCGTGCTCGCGGTGCAAAAACGGTTGGTAAAGCTCGGCTATACCGAAGTGGGCGCGCCCGATGGTGACATCGGCCGCCACACGACCTCGGCGATCGCGCGCTTCCGGCAGAAGAACGGGCTTCCCCCGGGCATGATCGACAAGCCGCTGCTGACCGCACTGGGGCTCTCGTGATGCTGACCTTCGGCAGTGCGACGTCGGACCAGACCGAACGCGCGATGGCCGGGCAATTGCTGTTCGGCTTTCTGTGCCTTGTCCTTCTGGTGCTCTTCGCGGCCGGCGCGGCGACCTGGGGCCACTTCATCGGCTGGGTGGTGATGACGGTGTGCTGTTCAGCGCTGGTCGGAGCACTGCTCGGGTTGCTGTTCGGCTTGCCGATCCATCGTGTCGACGTCACCAACGCGATCAGCCGTGTGAAGGTGATCAGTGACACGGCCGCGGCGCCGGCGTCGTCCGTAGGAGAAACCACCGGCGACGAGTCCACGGCAAAGGGCGAAACTACCGCACCGAGCGAGCCGGTCGTCATTCCGTATGCCGAGAGCAGCAGCCTGGAGCAGGTGGCCGACTGGCTGACCAAGATCATCATCGGCGTAACGCTGACGCAATACGCAAGCTGGGAGCAGCGCTTCTTCGAGCTTGCGGTCGACGTTACCGCAAACCTGAACGGGTCGCAGGCGCAGCTTGGGGAATGTCTGACGAACCGGTATCGGTCCGGTTTGACGGCCGAGCAGGCCGAGGCCTTGCTCCCGGTATGCGCGCGTACCAGCGGGGGCGCGATACCCGGCGGGTTGCTGATGGTGACCTTCGCTACACTGGGCTTCCTGATCGCCTATCTTTGGATGCGACGGTATTTCATCATCGAGATGGTGGTTGCCCGCAACGGTGCGATCGAAACCATGCGTCGCGCGCAACGCGCCAAGGAGCAGCTCGAAATGACGCGGGTGATCTCCGCTGTGGAGCAGGTGCGCGCGGAGGCCGCCGCTGCGAAGTTGAAATCCGATGCGGAGCTGGAGCGTGCCCTGCAAGCCATCAAAGCGGAATTCGAACGCGAGCGCGCATCTTTACGAGACGACGACAAGCGCGAGCGCGCAAAGAGCCTCGGTACGCTACAGATAGGCGAAAGCGAGCATCCCGCCGACGATGTGCTCGCCTACGCAAAAGGTGTCCTGACGCGCGCGCAGCAACTTCTGCCCAATAGTGAGCGCGCTCAGGGAGATATCGGCGCGATGCTCACCCAATTGCCGACGCTGATCCGCTACCCGGACGATCCGTGGCGCGGCCTGTTTGGGGGCAGCATGGAATCTCTGGCGGACTCCGTGATGCTGCGCGCGTCGGTAAAGCCGTTGGCGCTCAATCCGAACGAGTTCGAGGTGACGCTGACGGTGGAACCGCTCGACCCCGATCGCGTGACGCTGTCGGGCCAGAAGGCATTGTTCTTCCTGCACCCGACCTTCGGTCGCGATCCGCGCGCGGTGTCGTTCGGGCCGGACGGGCGCGCGGTGCTGCCGTTGATCGCGTATGGCGCGTTCACGGTCGGCGTGCTGCTGGAAAGCGGCGAGAAGCTGGAGCTGAACCTCGCCGAAGTGGCGGACGCGCCGGCGATGTTCCGGGTGACCTGATCGATCGGCGTGCATCGAGGCCTGGCCCGATGCACGCCGCCGACACATCAGGTCAGAAGTTGAAGCTCGCGCCCGCGCTGAAGTTGCGGCCGACGAGCCCGGCGTAATGCCAGCTGCTCAGATAGTTCGGGTTGCTGGTATAGGCCGCCGATGCGAGCGGTGCGCGCGCATTGGTAAGGTTCTGGACGTTGAGGAAGAACCGGAAGTCATCGTTCACGCGCAGCGCGACGTTCAAATCGGTGTAGATGAACGGCCGGATGTAGCAGTGATTGCTGGGATCGCTCCCGGCGAAGATCGGCGCCAGCGTGTTCTTGCACGACAGATCAATCTCGCCGTTCACCGGCGTGATCCGGTCCGCGGCGACCTGCTTGATGCGACCGACGTAATAGGTGGTCGCGGTGAGCGAGAAGTTGCCCGCTTCCAGCGCGTTCTGCCAGTTGCCGCGGATGCGCGGCGTACCACCGCCCGACGACAGCTCGTACGGTCCTAGCGTCCCGGCATATTTCTGCACCACGCCCTCCGGCGTGACCAGATCGAGGCGCAATACGCGAGTCACGTCGATGCGGCTGATGAACCGGACGTCGTCGCGCAGCCGGACGTTGGCGGTCGCCTGCATGTCGATGCCCGAGCTGACCTGATAGTTGGCGTTGACGTAGGGTACGTCGAACACCAGCAGGCGCGGCAGCGCATTCGGGTTCGACGGATCGGGCGCGTCGACAACGTTGCACTTGTAGCCCGGGCCGACCGCCGCCAGTGCCGCGCAGCCATCGGTCGCGTTGCTCTTGCTGTAATAGGCGTCGATGGCCGCCGCGCGCAGAGGGCCGCTGACGATCAGCGCCGACTTCTTGATGTTGTAATAGTCGGCGGTGAGATGGAACCAGCGTGTCGGCTTCAGGATCGCGCCGGCGGTGAAGCTGCGCGACACTTCCGGCTTGATATCCGGATTGCCGGTCGCGCCGCTGCCGATGTTGTACGTGCTCGTATAGGCAGCATTGCCCGGGTGCGCGGCGATGAAGGCCGCGTTCGGGGTGAAGGACGAGAAGCCCGAGTAGCTGCTCACCGGGTTGTACTCGGCGAACGTCGGCGCGCGGAAACCCTGCGAATAGGTCGTGCGCAGCGACAGCGCCGGCGTCGGCGTGAACTTCACCCCGACCTTCGGTGAGAAGTGGCTGTAACCCTGCGAGTAATGATCGTACCGGCCCGACACGTTGAGGTCGAGCTGCTCCAGCACCGGCGCATCGATCTCAAAGAAGCCCGCGGTAACGGTCTGACGACCCTGCGCCGACGAGGTGTTCAGCGCGTAATAGCTGAGGTCCGCATTCTGGTTGCGGTTCATCAGCGTCTCGCGACGGATCTGGAAACCCGCCCCGACGTTCAGGTCGCCGCCGCGCAGCTCCATCAGCGACTTGATCAGCGAACCGCCGATCGTCGCGACGGTCGAGTAGGACGGGGTGGTCCGCTCGGGCGAGATCTGGTTGCGCACCGCCGCGCTGTTCTGGCTGGGATCGACGAAATTGTACGCGCCGGTGTTGATCGCGTTCAGCAGGCCCTGGATGTTGATGAAGCCGCGCTGCGTGACGCTGAAATTGTCGCGCGCATAGACGCCGTTCAGGCGGAACTTGAACCCGTTGCCGAGGTCGCCCGAAATCCCGGCGGTGGTGCGGAACACGTCGACGTAGCGGTCGCTGCCCGCCGGGATGTCACCGAACAGGTAGTAGATGCGTGCCGCGCCGTTCGCCGGCGTGTTCGCGTTGGCGGCGGCATACGGGTTGTTCGGGTTGAGGCGGCGATCCGCCGCGGTGGCGCAATTGACGCCCGCCGCGCAGATGTAGACCGGCAGCACAATGCCAGGGCTGCTCGATGCGAGCGCGGCCGATCCGCCGAACGGCTGCGTCTGGCGGATGCCCTGAGGCGCGCCGACGATGCTGACCTCGGAATGCGAATAGCTGCCGCTGGCGAACGCCTCCAGATTGTCGCTGAGCCGCACGGTCAGGCGACCGGTCGTCGAATACCGCTGCTGGCGCGGCTGGATGATGAAATATTCGGCGGGCAGGTTGTGCGAACAGCCCGTGCCCTGCGCCGCACCCGAGCTGACGGTGAACGTACCGTACGGGCACGAATTCGGATCCAGCAGCTGATAGCGGTTCGTTAGCGGCGCGCCGACCTGCCCGGCGAGCGGGTTGTTCAGGTCGGTCTGGCGCACCTGCGTCACCACCGCCTGCGGGTTCGGCGTCGTCAGCGAATCGTCGTTGCGGTTGCGGTCGGTCAGCCCGCTGGCGCGCAGGTCGAGGGTGTTGAACGGATAGCCGCGCGCATTGTTGGTGATATACCCGTCGTAGGTATACTCGCCGTTCAGGTAGAAGTTGAAGCCCTGCGACGGATAATCGCCGAAACCGGCGGTCAGGGTCGCGCGATAGTGCGCGCCATCGGCCTTCTCGGTGGTGCCGCCCTGGACCGAGCCCTGCACGCCCTGCACGTTCTTCTTGCTGATGAGGTTGACCACGCCGCCGATCGCGTCGGCGCCGTAGGTGGAGGAGGCACCGTCCTTCAGCACCTCGATCCGGTCGACCGTGCTGAACGGGATCGAATTCAGGTCGACATACGCATTGTGGCCGTCGTCGTTCAGCGGGAAATTGGCCGAACGCAGGCCATCGATCAGCACCACGGTCGACGACACGCCCAGACCGCGCAGCGATACCGCCGCGCCGCCGGCCGAGAAGCCGTTGCGAAATCCGGTCGAGATCGACCCGGCGCTGTCGGCTGAGACCGAGCGGATCGCGTCCTGCGCGGTGGTGATGTTGGCGCGCTCGAGCGTCGCCGAACTGAGCACCGTCACCGGTGAGATCGAGGTTGCGTTCGAATCGCGGAACAGCGTGCCGGTGACGACGACGGTCGCGCCCTGTGCGGGCTCGGCCGGCGCGGCGGCAGGTGCCTGCGCATCGGCAGCGGTGGCGGCAACCGGCGTCCCGGCCTGGGTAGCGGCATCGCTCACCGCCGCCGGCGTAGTTTCCTGCGCGTAAGCGGGCACGACGATCGCGCTGACCAGAGCCGCTGCCGAAATCCCGTCACGCAGCGTACAAAAAGCGGCATTCATCAGCTTCACCAAGATTTCCCCTTCTGAACGCAGCGGCGACCTGGGCCATCGATTCCGGGGCACCAGGGCCCGGCACTGCGGTGAGGGGCGCTTATCGTCGACGGCGTTACCGAGCCGTTAAGCGTGCAGATTTGCCATGTGAGAAATTGGCATCAGGCCAGCGCGTTAACGCAGCGCGCTAAGGCGTTCTGCACGGGAGAGGTGCTGATGTAAGGCGATGGCTGGTTCAGGCTGCGGAGCGCGGGGACGAACCTTGGCTATGATCCGTTGCGCGTTTCGAACCTTATTGCCAGATGCTCACCCGCTTTTCGGGTGGCAGATACATGGCGTCGCCCGGCTTCACGCCGAAAGCTTTGTACCAGGGCGCGAAATTGCGGACGATGCCGTTGACGCGATACTTGTCGGGCGAATGCGGATCGCTGAGCAATTGCTGCCGCTCCGCCTCCTCTCTACGCTTGCCCTGCCACGCCTGCGCATAGGCAAGGAAGAAGCGCTGGTCGCCCGTCATGCCGTCGAGCACCGGCGGCTCGCCATGCCGGGCGACATAGCGGCGATACGCGGCATAGGCGGTTTCCAATCCGCCAAGGTCGGCGAGGTTCTCGCCCAAAGTGAGGCGTCCCTTGATCCTGACGCCGGAGATCGGCTCATATTGATCGAACTGGTTCGCCAGTCGATCGGCCTGCACGTTGTACTTGGCGGCGGTGTCCTTACTCCACCAGTCGCGCAGACGGCCCTTCTCGTCGAATTGCCGCCCCTGATCGTCGAAGCCATGCCCCATTTCATGCCCGATCGTCGAAGCGCCGGTCTCGGCGTAATTGACCGCAGGATCGGCATTCGCATCGAAGAACGGCGGTTGAAGGATCGCCGCCGGCAGCGTGATCTGATTCATCGTTGGATCGTAATAGGCATTCACTGTCTGCGGCGTCATGTACCACAGCCCGCGATCAACTGGTTTCGGAAAACGCTGGAGTTGCAGCCGCCATTGAAAGTCTTGTGCGGCAAGGCTGTTCGCCAGCGGATCGGTGCGGCTGACCTTGAGCGACGTGTAATCGATCCACTTCTTGGGATGACCGACGCGCGGGTCGAACGTGGCGAGCTTGGCCAGCGCCGCGGTGCGGGTGGCCGCGTCCATCCATGTCGCCGCATCGATCTTTTCCTTGTAGGCGGCCTGCATGTCGGCGACGAGCTCGTCGGCCTTGGCCTGCGTCGCCGGGGACCAGTAACGCTGGACGTAGATCGCGCCGACCGCCTCGCCCAGCGCATCGTCGATCAGCCCCATGCCCCGCTTCCAGCGCGCGCGCTGTTCGGGCACGCCGCGCAGGGTTTTCGAATAGAAGTCGAAATTCGCCTGGTCGAAAGCACGGGGTAAGAAGGGCGCAGCGCTGGAGACGAATTGGGCGGTCATCCATTCCTTCCATGTCGAAAGCGGCACGTCGCCCAGCCGCTTCGACGCCGCCGCCACCGCGCTCGGCTCGGAAACGTTGACCTTGGTGGCCGCGGCAAGCCCCATAGAGGTCAGCGTCGGAGTCCAGTCCAGTTCCGGCGCGAGCCGCGTCAGTTCGGCGCGCGTCATCGGATTGTGGGTCTTCACGGGATCGCGGCGCTGTTCGGGAGTCCATTGATCCTGGCTCAGTCGCGTCTCCAGCGCGATGATCCGGTCGGCCTTGGCCGGCGCATCGGCGATGCCCGCCAAATCCTGGATCTTGATGAGATAGGCGCGATAGGCACGGCGGATCGCGTCGTATTTCTCGCCAGACAGCAGGTAATAATCGCGGGTCGGCAAGCCCAGGCGCGCCTGGCCGGCGTCGACCATGTAGCGGGTCGGATCGTCGGCATCGGTCGAGATGCCGATGTTCACCGGCGAGGCGAAACCCGGCCGCATCATCAGCCGGATCAGTTGCGGCCGCGATTGCACCGCGTCGATCTGCGTCAGCCACGGTGTAAGCGGTGCCAGCCCGCGTGCCTCTATCGCCTGCTCGTCCATCCACGCCGCATAGAAGTCGCCGACCTTGCGCGCGGTCGGAGTCGTCGGCGAGGCTGCGGCTTCCTCGACGATCCGGCGGACTTGCCCCTCGATCTCATCGGGCAGGTCGTAATTGTAGCCGGCACCGACCTTGTCCGCAGGGATCGGGTGATCGCGCAGCCACGTCCCCAGCGCATAGGCGTAGAAGTCGTCGCCCGGCTTCACCTGTTTGTCCATGTTCTGAAGCTCCAGCCCCCACGGCTGGTAGCGCGGCTTGCCGTCCTGCGCGGCGAGCAGCGTGGGGATGGAGACAAGCGCAACGGCGAGCAGGGCGGAACGGCGCATCGATAACTCCAGAGCAAGGCAGCGGCCAATAGCTTAGGCGCGTGCGCGAACCCTCGCCAGCCTAAGCTGCGCCGCATCGAATGGCAGTGTCGGCGCATGTCGTGCTGCATGTCGGCCGGGCAAGGAACAACTTCTTCCAACTGGTAGTGTTTTGAACACGGTTCTATCGACTCTGGGACGCCATTGTGTCAGCTTGACGCAAGGTGGAGAGAGATGTCGCGAACGACCGGTAGTCGTGCGACATCGGCATGCTGGGGGGCTGCACATGGATCGTCGTGATTTCGTCTTGTCGTTGACTGCGACCACCTTCCTGTCCTTTTCGTACAAAGCGCAGGCGCAAACAACCAAGCCGCCGGTCGCCAAGCAGGTCGAGGCGGTCGATACCCGGCTCGGCTATACGCTGCGCGATCCGTATCGCTGGATGGAAAACCCCAAGGATCCCGATTGGGAACCGTGGATGCGCGCACAGGGGGACTATGGCCGGCGCGCGCTCGATGCCCTGCCCGACCATGACGCGCTGCTGCGGCGGATCGGGGAGTTGACCGGCGATCTGCCGCTGGCCTCGCGGTTGCAGCGGACCGGCGATGCGATCTTCCTTGAGTTCCGCCCGAGCGGGGCGAGCGTCGCCAAGCTCTACGTCATCGATCGCCCCGGGGCCGAGAAGAAGCTGCTCGTCGATCCCGAAGCGGAGAAGGACGCCAGTGGCGCTCATATGAGCCTGGACTGGTGGCGCGCGTCGGATGACGGAAAGCTCGTCGCCTATGGCATGTCGCCGGCCGGTTCCGAAGAATCAGTCGCGCGCATTATGCGGGTCGCCGACGGCACGCACTTTCCCGAGACGATCGACCGCGCGCGCTTCGCGAGCCCGCAATGGCTGCCCGACGGGTCGGGCTTCTTCTACACGCGCGGCCGTGAAGGTGCGGTGCGCGGCGCCCCGGATTATCTGCTCAACACGGTGGCGTGGCTGCACCGGGTTGGCACCGATCCGAAGCAGGACGTGCGGATCGTGAGCGGTGGCGACACGGTCGATGGCTATACGTTGCTGCCGATCGACTTCCCGTTCGTGCTCATCACACCGGGATCGGACATCGCGCTGCTGCTGCCGTTCGGCGGTGTCCGGCGCGAAAACCCGCTGTTCGCCGCCCCGATGGCGGAGGTCATGACGGGCAGGCCGCGTTGGCGGACCGTGGCGCGGATGGAGGATCGCGCGACCAGCTTCGCGCTGCGCGGGCGCGACGTCTACGTCGTCTCGGAAAAGGATGCGCCGCTGGGACGCATATTGCGTACCCCCGCGACGGCACCCGATCTCGCCCGCGCGACGGTGGTCGTGCCCGAGGCGAAGACGCCGATCGAGACCTCCGACGCGGGGCTGGTCGCGACGCGTGACGGCGTCTATTTCGCGCGCCAGAACGGCGGCCCCATGACGCTGCATCGCATCGCACCGGGCGGGCAGGTGACCAATATCCCGATGCCGTTCGACGCCGGCATCTACGCCCTGTTCGGATCGACCGATCAGGACGGCGTCGATGTCCGCATGTCCGGCTGGGTGGCGCCGGCCGGAATCTATCATTACCGGCCTGGCGGGCGGCTGGTCGATACCGGGCTGAGCCCGCGCCCGACCTTCTCGACTGCCCCCTATGAGTCGGTACGCCTGATCGCGACTGCGCGCGACGGGACCAAGGTGCCGGTGTCGATCATCGCGAAGAAGGGGCTGAAGCGCGACGGCTCCGCGCCGGCCCTCGGGCAATGCTATTCGAGCTACGGCATTTCGGCCGCCCCGTATTTCTCACCGCGCTCGATCGCCTTCCTCGAGCGCGGTGGCGTGTTGTTCGAGGTCCATGCGCGCGGCGGCGGCGAGTTCGGCTCGCCGTGGTGGCGCGCCGGGCAGAAGGCGAACAAGCCCAATACGTGGCGCGACTTCATCGACGGCTGCGAGGCGGTGGTGAAGGCGGGCTGGACCTCGCCGAAGCGGCTGACGATCATGGGCACCTCGGCGGGCGGGATCGCGGTCGGCAATGCATTGGTCGAGCGGCCGGACCTGTTCGCAGGGGCGATCGATAATGTCGGCTGGACCAACACCTCGCGCGCCGGGGTGGAGCAGAACAGCGCGCCGAACTTTCCCGAATTCGGCGATCCGTCGAACGAAACGGAATATCGCGGGCTGGTGGCGATGGACGCCTATCAGAAGGTCAAGGACGGCACGCGCTATCCGGCGGTGCTGGCGATGACCGGGATGACCGACCCACGCGTCGCGCCTTGGCATCCCGCGAAGATGGCCGCCCGGTTGCAGCATGCGTCGACCGGCTGGCCGGTGCTGCTGCGGGTCGACTTCGACGCCGGACACGGCCTGGGTTCGACGCGGCAGCAAACCGATGCGCAATGGGCCGACGTCTTCGCCTTCGTGATGGCGCAGGGGCGGGCCTGAGCGTCACGCGGGTGGAGGCGCAGCCTGTTCCTTGCGCTTCCACTCGGCGGTCCGCAGCGTGACGTAATCGCGCAGCAACTGCACCCGGCGCGGGCGAAAACTGGTACCGCCCCGCGACAGGGTGATGATCCGCGGCACCTCGAACGTGCGATAGCTGTCTCGCAACTGGCACCAGGCGACCAACATCAGCGTCCGCGGGCTGTACGACATGCCGAGCGGCAGGATCTCGCGCTCGGTCGTCCGATCGCGCGCGTCGCGATAGGTGATGCCGACGCTGACCTCATCCCAACACGCCTCACGGAGAAGGTCCAGATCAATGGAGATCGCGGCGCGCGGTTCGGGCGGCCGCCACGACCGGATCGTCGCATGTGCCGCCTGGCGCGCCTGCCGATCGGGGAGCGTGGCGACGATCCGCGCCAGCGCGTTGCGACCCGCCACCGCCAGCGCTGCGTCACCAAAATCGCCGAGGCTCGCAACGCCAAGCATCAGCGCCTCGATCTCAAGCCGCGAAAAGCTCTGCGGCGGCAGGGTCGGATCCTCGGTCAGCGTATAGCCGTAACCTGCGGCACCATCGATCAGCGCGCCGCCGGCCCGCAGCGTCGCGATGTCGCGGTAGAGCTGGCGTAGGGAGATCTCGGTCTCGGCCGCTAGCCGCGCGGCGGTTACCGGTTTGGGTAGGCGGCGCAATGCCTCCAGCAAACGCATCAACCGGTCCGACCGCGCCATCGCTGCTGCCCGAAATTGTCAGGAGGTGCTGCGTAGATCGGCTGCGTCATTCAACGCAAGGAGCACAAGGATGCGCACCCTTTATTACTCGCCCAACTCCCGGTCCGACACGGTCGTCGCGCTGGTGCGGATGCTGTCCGCCGACATCGCGCTGCGCGAGGTGACGATCGCGCGACAGGACGGATCGGGTGTCCGCGATTCGGCAAACCCACATCCCGAAGGCAAGGTGCCGTACCTGACCGACGGCGACGATGCGGTGCGCGAACGTGGTGCGATCATCCTGTACCTGACCGATGCGTATCCCGAGGCCGGGTTGGGACCGGTCGTCGGGGAAGCGGGGCGGGGCGCCTATCTGTCGTGGCTGTTCTACTATCAGGGCATCATCGAACCGCTGCTGATCCTGAAGTGGGCGAACATCAGCCATCCCGCGATCACCGCAGGCTTGCGCGACTTCGACACGATGATCGAGCGACTGGCAGAACCGCTGCGTCGCGGTCCGTGGCTGCTCGGCGAGCGCTTCTCGGCGGCGGATATGCTGTGCAGCTCGCCCTTCCTGTGGTTCCCGGCGATGATGCCCGACGAGCCGGCGATCCGTGACTGGGTGGAACGCTGCAAGGAGCGAGTGATGACCGCTGCGGGATAATTTGATCGGATGCCCACGGCTATGTCGCCATCGGGAATTGTCTCGACCTTCGCGGCGGTCGCGCTCCGCCGCCTTTGTGATCGTGCCATTTGGCTCAGGCGCGCGCCGGTGATGGCATTTGCTTCTTACCGCGAAAGGCATTGAAGTTGCGGTCTTTCCTCCCCGAAAGCTCCGTCTCCTAGAACTTCGCGCCGGCGCGGATGCCGATCATTCGCGGCGAAATGGGGACGATGTACGGGCGCTGGTCGCACGCGCCGCATTGCTGGAAGCGTGAGATCTGGCCGCGTTCGTCCCACAGGTTTCGTACGAAGATCTCGAACGTATAGTTCGACAGCTCACCACCGATCGACAGGTTCGCGCTCGTATAGGGTTGCAGCCGGCCCAGCGCGTCGGCCTTTTCCACGCGCAGGTCCGAGGAGGCGGAACTCTGATGTGCGACAAGGCCTTGAATATAGGCGCGCACCGTGCCGATCGGCACCGAATAGCGCGCGGTGCCGCTGAGTTTAAAGCGCGGGGTGATCGGCAGGCGGGTGCCCGCCGGGGCCAGAATTGTCGCGCCTGCGGTACTGCAATCCACGGAATCGCACAGATCGGTGCGGGTCTTGGCATTGGTATAGGAGCCCGCCGCGGTCAGCGAGAGGCCGCCCAGGGACACGTTGGTGTCCATTTCGATGCCGCGGATGCGCGCGTCGGGGCCGTTCTGGATCACGGTGAAGCTGTTTTCACCAAGGAACGAGAACTGAAATTGATCCCAATTCTGCTGATATACCGCGCCATTGAAGCGGACGGTGCCGCCCGGTAGCGTTGTTTTCCAGCCGACCTCGTAATTGGTCAGGAAGTCGGCAGCGTAGTCGCCGACGTCACCGCGACGGTTGATCCCGCCGGGACGGAAGCCGCGCGAGGCGGTAGCGTAGAGCAGGACCTCGTCGGTCGGCTTCCACGTCGCGTTGAAGCGGTAGGTGACGCCCTGACCGTCGGCGCGCTTGGGCACCACGCGGTTGCCATCGGGTACGCCGAGATTGACGCACGGGATCGCACCGACATCCGGCGTGGTGAGGAAGCTGGTCGTGTCGCCGCCGTTCAGATAGGCGTCGCGCAACGTGCCACCGCCGGCCAGATAGCAACTCGCCACGCCGGTGCGCGAGCTGCCCGCGGCATTGAACGGACTGGCGCTGTAGGGGCGGCCATCGTCCGGATCAACACCCGGATTGCGGCCGAAGCCGAAGAAGCCGACCAGCGAATTGTCGTAGATGAACACGCGACCGCCCGCCGTCAGCGTCAGCTTCGGCGTCAGGTCGTAGCTCGCCTCGCCGAAGATCGCATAATCCTTGTCGACGCGGTGCTGGCGGGTCAGCCAAAGCGTGCCCGGATAGCCGTTGACGGAGACCTGCGATCCGAGATTAGGGATTTGGTAATCCTGAAAGATCAGGTTGCTTTGCCGCTGGTAGAAGGCGCCCGCAACCAGCCGGAACGGCTGGTCGACCGGCGAGGCGACACGAACCTCTTGGCTCAGCTTCTTGAAATGATCGCGACCGATCACGCGCTGGCGCGGGTCGATCGTGTCGCCATTGTTATCCTGATAGTAGAAATATCCGGCCAGCCCGCCGACCGCCGAGTACAGCGAGTCATAGGCTTCGGAATAATCGGTATAGTCGCTCGACTGCACCGCGCGGCGATCGAGCAGCGCACCGGCGTAGGTGACGTCCCAATTGCCGAGCTTGCCCTCGATCGTCAGTGCGGCCTGCGCGAAGCGGTCGCGGCGATATTCGGGGTAGAAGCGCTGCACCTGAAGGTCGCCGACCTTGGGATCATAGCCGTAGCTGCCGTGGCTGTTCTGTTCCTGATAGAGCAGCGTCGGCGTCGCGGTCCAAGTGTCGTCGAGGTCGATCTTCAGCGCGGCGCGTCCGCCATAGGTCTCGGTGTCGTTATAATCCTTCTCGACGAAGGCAGCATTGTCGACGCTGATCCCGCCGGGCTGCGGCAGGAAGCTGCGCGTGCCGGGCACGTTGTCGATGAAGCCGGCGTCCTTCTGGTAGAAACCGACCACGCGCAGGGCGACCCGTTCGCCGAAGGGGATGTTGAGCATCCCTTCGCTGACATAGCCGATGCCGCCCGAGTGCAGCATGTTCACCTCGCCATCGACGCGGCCGTAAAAGCCGGCGGTGTCAGGCTTGTTGGTGATGATGCGGATCGTGCCCGCCTCGCTCGACGCGCCGTACAGCGTACCCTGCGGCCCGGCGAGGCTTTCGATCCGCGCGATGTCGTAGATGTGGATGTCGAGCGTGCCGCCGATCGTGGTGACCGGTTGTTCGTCGAGGTACACGCCGACCGAGGGCAGGGAGCCCGAGTGATTGCCGTCGCCGCCCGATGCGACGCCGCGCATATAGACGGTGGTGACGCCGGGTTGCGACGACTGGAACGCGACCGAGGGCAGAAGCTGCGTATAATCGACGAAGTTCGAGACGTTCAGCTGGTCGAGCCGGCGGGTGCCGATCGCTTGGATGCTGATCGGTACGTTCTGGATGCTCTCATCGCGCTTCTGCGCGGTGACGATGATGTCGCCGTCCGTGGTGGTCGCGGTCGGCTGCTGCGAGGGTGTGTCGGCGGTCGTGGTCTGGCCGGAGCCGGTCTGCGCCCCGGCAGGAACGGCGAACGCCGCAGAAGCCAGCAACGGAACGAGCACGCGACGACGGAAACTGACGACCACAACAATCCCCTTTGTTGCGACTATGTGACGTCATGCTGCAGCGCGGCAGCGGCACGGTCAATCCGGTCAAGAAACAATTTAACGTAAAAGGGTTGGCGTGACGGAATTGTCACGCTGTCTGGACGAAGCTGGGCGCAAGAGGATAACGTTCGATCACGTCGCCGAGCGCTTGTTCCAGCGGCGCCAGATGCGCGGCGAACGGGCGCCAGGCGCGATCGCCACCGCGGAAGATCGGCTGGCGCACCTGCTCGGACGAGGCGGTACGCACTGCGCGCTCGGTGCGGTGTGAGGACAGGCAGGCCGCATCGAAGGGCAGGCCGCATGCGTCCAGCAGTGCGCGGATATGCGGTTCGGGCGCGTCGACCAGTTCCTCGTGGATCACGCGGTGCACGCGCCCGGACTGCACCGCGTCGATATGCGCCATCATCCGCACATAGTCGCGGTAGTAGCGCCCCATGTCGTCAAGCGCGTAGCTGAAGCCCTGGCCGCGCGCGAAATGTTGCTTGAAGTTCGAAAAGCAGCAGGCGCGCGGATCGCGTCGCGCATCGATGATCGTCGCGTTGGGCAGAATCAGCCGGATCAGCGCGACATGCGCCCAATTGTTCGGCAGCTTGTCGACGAAGAACGGACGGTCGGTGCGGCGCTGGACCGCGGCGCGGCGGAGATAATCTTCGCCCAGTTCGCGAGCGCGCTCGGCGGTGAGGGTGGCGAGGCCGGCGGGATAATCCGTGATGCGGCGGGCGAGCGCGGGCATGTCGGGCAATTCGGTGGTGCCCTCGACCAGCGGGTGGCTGGCGAGGATCTGTTCGATCAGCGTCGATCCCGCGCGCGGCATGCCGAGCACGAAGATCGGATCGGGGCCGGGGCAGCCCCAGCCGGCCCGGGCTGCGAAGAAGTTGCTGGTGGCGGTCGCGACGATCGTGTCGACGAAGCGTGTCGTCTCTCCGGCGTCATAGTCGATTTGCGTCCGGCGCAGCGCGTTGCCGGCGGCGTAATGCGCGAAGGCGCGATCGGCGTCGCCGCGTTCCTCCCACGCCTTGCCGAGCGCGAAATCAAGGTGGTAGCGATCCTCGATCACGACCGCCGGATCGGCAAGCGCGGCGGTCATCGCCGCGACATCGGCATCGTCGAAGCGCACCGTCTTGAGGTTCGCGAGGCTCCACCACGCCTCGCCGAGCCCCGGGCGCAACGCGATGGCGCGGCGATAGGCTGCGACGCCGTCCGCCTGTCGCCCGACCGTCTTGAGCATATGGCCGTAGCTCATCCACACCTTGGGCTGCGCGGGCGCGGCGGCAAGCACGCGTTCGTAGAGCGCGATCGCTTCCTCGAACCCGCCGAGCCGTCCGAGCGCCGCGGCCTTGAGATTGGCGTGCCCGATATGCTCGGGCTCGGCGGCGAGCAACGTATCGAGTTCGGCGAGGGCGTCGACCGCACGGTTCTGGCGGTAGAGCACGATCGCGAGATTGGCGCGTGCGGCGGTGAAGCCGGGCGCGAGTTCGAGCGCACGGCGCAACAGCGTCTCGGCATCGCGATTGCGGCCGATCCGCCCGGCCAGTTCGGCGAGCATCCGGATCGCGCGCGCGTCGAACGGGTCGCGTTTCAGATAGGTGCGCAGCAACGGCTCGGCGATGTCGAGCCGATTGTCGTGGAGCGCCAGCGCAGCGTCGACTAGCAGGGGAGGGAAACGGGCAGGGTTGGGCATGGACGAACGAGCAGACCACGGCGGGGCGACCGGATCAAGCGCCAGACCCTTGAAAGACAAAGGTGCGCTCGGCTTCTGGGGCGCGCTGGCGCTGGTGATGGGCAATCTGATCGGGTCGGGGATCTACCTGCTGCCTGCGACGCTGGCGCCGTTCGGGGCGAATGCGACGTTCGGCTGGGCGGTCACGATCGCTGGCGCGATGGCGCTGGCGTTCGTCTTCGCGCGGCTCGCGGCGGCGGTGCCGCAGGCGGGCGGGCCATATGCCTATGCCGATGCGGCGTTCGGGCCGGCGATCGGGTTCGCGACGGCGTGGAGTTACTGGACGTTGATCTGGGCGGGCAACGGTGCGGTGGCGGTCGCGGCGGTCAGTGCGTTGAGCGTCGCCATTCCCGCGCTCGCGCCCCATGCCGCGATTGCGGCGGTGGTGATGGTGTGGGTGTTCGTCGGCGTGAACGTCCGCGGCGTCGCGGCGGCGGCGCGGGTGCAGATGGTGACGATGGTGCTGAAGCTGCTGCCGCTCGCCGCGGTCGCGCTGCTCGCCGGCTGGCTGCTGCTGACCAGGGGCGGTGCGGCGGTGGTGCACGATGCGCCGGTGCCACTTGCCGCCGGCACGATCGCGGGCGCGGCCGCGTTGACCTTCTGGGGATTTCTGGGCGTCGAGTCCGCAACGGTGCCCGCCGACCGGATGCAGAACCCGGCGCGGACGGTGCCGCGCGCGACGTTGATCGGGACCGCGGCGGTCGGGGTGATCTATCTGGTCGTGTCGGGCGCGATCACCGCGCTGATGCCGCGCGCGGCGGTTGCCGCGTCGCCCGCGCCGATCGCCGACTTTCTGGGCAGCGCGATGGGCGGCGCGACCGCGCAGGTGGTGGCGCTGTTCGCGACGGTGAGCGCGCTGGGGACGCTCAACGGCTTCGTCCTGCTGCAAGGCGAGGTGCCGCGGGCGATGGCGCGCGGCGGCGTGTTCCCGCGCTGGTTCGGGCGCGAGAACAAGGCGGGGGTGCCGGTGCGTGCGCATGTTCTGGCGGGCATTCTGGTGACGGGGGTGACGCTGGCCAATTACACGCGCGGAATGGGCGACCTGTTCGCGTTCGTCGCCGCGGTGTCGCTGGCGGCGGGGATGCTCGCCTATTTCGTCAGCGCGCTCGCCGGCGTGGCATTGCTGCGCGGCGATGCGGCCGGGCGGGTCGCGGGCGTCGGCTCGGCCGCATTCGTCGCTTGGCTATCCTACGGGCTGGGGCTGGAGGCGAACCTGTGGGCATTGGTGCTGCTGCTCGCGGGCGTGCCCGTTTACTGGTGGGTCAGCCGCGCCGCCGCCAGCGCGCGATGAGGCGGCGGTCGGCAAGGATCGCCTGCGCGGCATTGTGGCCCGGCGCGCCGGTCACCCCGCCGCCGGGATGCGTGCCCGATCCGCACATGTAGAGGCCGTGGATCGGCGCGCGATAGTCGCCATGCCCCAGCACCGGGCGCGCCGACCATAATTGGTCGAGGCTCATGCGGCCGTGGAAGATATCACCGTCGATCAGCCCGAACTTGCGTTCCAGATCGAGCGGCGAGTGGATCTGGCGCGCGATCACCGATTTCTTGAAGTTGGGCGCGTGGCGGTCGACGGTGTCGATGATGAGATCGGCGACCTCTTCGCGCGCATCGTCCCAGCTCCGGCCATCGGGCAGCTGCGGGGCGAATTGCTGGCAGAACAGGCTGGCGATGTGCATTCCCGGCGGCGCAAGGCTGTCGTCGATCGTCGTGGGGAGCTTCATCTCGACGATCGGCTCCTTCGACCAGCCGTGGACCTTTGCGTCATCGAACGCGCGGTCCATGTAATCCAGGCCGGGCGCGATGATGATCCCGGCGGTGTGATGCTCGGCGCGTTCCTTGCCGGGCAACACGGTGAAGTCGGGCAGTTCGCTGAGCGCGACGTTCATGCGGAACGTGCCCGAGCCGGTCTTGAAACCGGCGACGCGGCGGCGGAAATCCTCCGGCATGTCGCCGGCATCGACCATCTGTCGGTACAGTAGCGCCGGGCCGACGTTGGCGGCGACGATCGGCGCGGCGATCTCCTCGCCGCTGTCCAGCAGCACGCCCGCCGCCTTGCCGCCGTCGACCAGCACGCGCGCGACGGGGGCGTCGAGGCTGATCTCGACTCCGGCATCGAGGCACGCCGCCTGCATCGCCTGCGTGATCGCGCCCATCCCGCCGACCGAATGGCCCCATGCGCCGAACTTGCCGTTCACCTCGCCGAAGACGTGGTGGAGCAGGACATAGGCCGAGCCGGGGGTCGACACGCCCGCGAAATTGCCGACCACCGCGTCGAACGCGAAGGCGGACTTGACGTGATCGTCCTCGAACCAGCCGTCGAGGAAGTCGCGCGCGGACTTGGTGAAGACGTCGAGCAGGTCGCGCTGTGCGGCGATGTCGAGTTTGGCGAGCGGCCAGCCCTGTCGCGCGGCGGCGACCACCTCCGCCAGACCGCCGCCGGCGTTGGGCGGGATCTTGAGCGCGAGGTCGCGCAGCACCTGGGCGACGCGTTCGAGTGCGGCATCGTAGCGCGGATATGCGTCGGCATCATGCTGACTGAAGCGCGCGAACTGCTCCTGCGTGCGCTTCGTTCCGCCGCCGAGTGTCAGATAGGTGTCCGGGAAGGGGAAGAAGTTGCTGATCGTCCGCTCGATGATGCGAAAGCCGCGGTCGTGCAGCCTCATGTCCGCGATCACCTTCGGGCGCAGCAGGCTGACGGTGTAGCTGGCGGTCGAGTTGCGGAAGCCGGGGTGGAATTCCTCGGTCACCGCCGCGCCGCCGACGACGTGACGGCGTTCGAGCACGCGGACCTTCAGCCCGGCGCGCGCAAGGTAGAAGGCGCAGACCAGCCCGTTATGGCCACCGCCGATGATGAGTGCGTCGTACTTTGCCGTCATCTTTCCCCCATCATTTTTGTCCGCACGCCGTTCCGAGACAGACGCGGCCCGGCTGTTTCCTAATTTCACGCGGCGGTGCGCGACCAGCCCGGCGGTGGCGCGCGGTGGAGGCGAGCCTCCGGGATGCGGGCGCGGATCTTTGCGGCAAAGCTGCGCAGGCACACCTCGCTCGCGCCGATCGGGCCGGCGGTGTAGCTGGAGGAGGCCATGCCCTGTTGCACGCGCTCGATCAGCCAGGTGTCCTCGGCGTTGACGGTGCGATTGATCCGCCAGTTGGCGTAGCGGACCAGCTTCATCTCGCGCCGAGGATCGGGCAGCGCGAAGGTCATTTCGCGCAGCACGCAGGTCGTCGGCGTCAGCGGCAGCCATTGCATGAAGTCGATCTGGTCGGCGTAGATATCGAACGCCATGTTCGGCCACAGCTTGTAATAGAGCCACAGGCGCTGGTTTGCCTCGGGCAGGTGATCGACGTGCGGCAGATGCGTCTGGTAAAAACGCTCCCACACGTCGTCGGACGGTCGGTCGACGAGCTGCCCCGACATCTTGTCGACCCAGCCCGCCGCCTCGATCGCGTAGCTCTTGCCGAACAGCCGCGTCAGCCCGTCGTGCGCGACGGGGATGTGAAGATTGTCGGAATAATTGTCGCCGACGTTCTTCCAGTTCACTGACCGCTCGCGATGGCGCACATCGCCGATCCGGCGCATGTCGGCGAAGCGATAGGGCGCGATCTCATGATCGTAGGGCGCCATCATCTCCGCGACGCGCGGGCCTCCGTCATCCTCGAGCCGGACGAACACGAAGCCGCGCCAGCGGTCGATGTCGACCGGGACCAGCCCCGTCGTCGCCATGTCGAGCGCGGGATAGTCACGGCGCATCGGCACGCCGCTTAGCCGCCCGTCCAGTTCATAGGCCCAGGCATGATAGGGGCACACCAGCTTGCGCGCGCATCCCGCGTCGCCCTCCACCAGCCGCATCGCGCGGTGACGGCACACGTTGTGAAAGGCGCGGATCTCGCCATCGGCGCCCCGCACCACGACGACATTCTCGCCCAGATACGACAGCGTCCGCCATGCGCCGGGCCGGTCGAGATCGCTTTCGTGGCACACGATCTGCCATGACGGGCGGATGATCCGCGCGCATTCGAGCGCGAAATATTCGGGATCGGTGTACAACCAACCGGGCAGGCTCCAGTCGGCATCGGGATCACGATCATGCAGCTCGGCCGGACGGAGCATAGGAGGTTCTCGCGTGCTTGTTACACAAACGTATAACAGGGTGAGCGGTTGAGCAAGCGGTCAAATCCCGAGGATCGTCGCCGCGACCTGATCGAGGCGACGGTGCGCGTGCTCGCGGCGCGCGGCGCGGCGGGGGCGTCGGTGCGGACGATCGCCGCAGCGGCAGGCGTGTCGCCCGGGTTGGTGACGCATCATTTCGGCGGGGTCGACCGGCTGGTGGCGGCTTCCTACGACCATGTCGCAGCGCAGGTCGCGGCGGCGCTCGAAATGGCGGTCGAGGCGGCGGGGAGCGCGCCGCGCGCGCGACTGGGCGCTTATGTCGCGGCCAATTTCACCGCGCCGATCGCCGATCCGGCGCTGCTCGCGACGTGGCTGGCGCTATGGAGCCTTGCGCGCGGTGATGCGGCGATGCTGGCGCGGCACGAGCAACATTACGCGGGATTTCGGGCGCGGCTGGAGGTCTTGCTCGCCGAATGCGGCGTGCCGCCGGCGCGGGTGCGGCTGGCCGCAATCGGGGTCACCGCACTGGTCGATGGGCTATGGCTGGAGCTTTGCCTGTCGCCGGACAGCTTCTCCGCCGATGAGGCGCGGCGGATCGCGGCTGCGTACCTGGCGGGATTGTAGGCTGGATCATGTTGCGCCCAGCGAGTCGTCATTGCGAACGTAGCGAAGCAATCCAGGGCGCCCTGGTCCGGCTCTGGATTGCTTCGCTTCGCTCGCAATGACGGACAAAGTTCACGGCTCTCGCGAAGCAGACAGGTTAAGCGAAGCGATTCCTACTTCGACAGATCGGTGAACAGCGACTCATAATAAGCGATGCCGGGCGCGATGTTGTCGATCGGCGTTCGCTCGTTCAGGCCGTGGCTGAAATCGTCCGATTCCTTGATGAAGGTCGGGCTCGCACCATAGCTGGGGACATGGTGATAGCGGAACCACATGCTGTCGCTCGCGCCCGCCGACATGCTGGGAAAGACAGGCACGCCGGGGCGCGTCTTCCCCATCGCCTTGGTCACCGCAGCGACGAAATCGGCGCGCATCGGCGAGGCGTCGTTGGGGACCGAGCCTTCGCTGACGTCGCGGATCGTCAGCTTGGGTTCGGCAGCGACCTGCTTGAGCGTCGCCATGACGTCGGCCGGCTTCACGCCGGGGAAGATGCGGCAATTGATGTTCGCGGTCGCGCGCTGGGGCAGCGCGTTGAGCGCATGGCCGCCGCTGACCATCGTCGACACGCAGGTGGTGCCGATCTGCCCGACATAGGCTGGGTCGGCGGCGAGCGTGGCGATCGCCTGCTCGTCCTTCGGATTGGCCGCGAACGCGCGCATTGCGGCGGCGAGGGCCCCGGTCTTCTGCTTGGCCGCTTCCTCGAAGAACTTCTTGGTAAGGGCCGACAACTGCGGCGTGAAGCGGTAGTTGCCGATCCGCACCAGCGCTGCCGATAGTTGGTTGATCGCGTTTTCGGGGCGCGGTGCGGAACTGTGCCCGCCAGGGTTGGTAACGGTCAGCTCGAAATCCGCATAGGTCTTTTCCGCGCCATTCCACGTAAAGAATTGCGCACGACCGTCCTCGCCCAGCCGCCCGCCGCCGCCATCGATGTTGATGACCAGCTCGGCGTTCTTCAATTGCTCGGCGATCAGCGCGCTGGTCTTCATGCGCGTCTCCTCGTCGCCCGAAAATTCGAGCACGATGTCGCGGCGTGGACGATAGCCGGCACGCTTCATCTGCAGCAGCGCGGCGATTGTCACCGCGGCGTCGAGTTTCATATCGGTCGCGCCGCGGCCGTAGAGATAGCCGTTCTCGATCACCGGGGTGAACGGATCGCGCTGCCAGTCCGACGGCTTGGCCTCGACCACGTCGATGTGGCCGGAGATCACCAGCGGCTTGGCGGCGCGATCGGTGCCTGGCCAGCGCGCGATCAGATAGGCGGTATCGTCGACCGGCGTGACGGTGACGTCGGTGATCCCGCCCTCGACCAGCACCGACTTCAGATAGGCCGCGAGCTGCGGGGTCTGGTTGCCGGGGCCGGCGACACTGCGGAACGCGATCGCGCGCTTGGCGATGTCGAGCGCCTGCGCTTCGCTGCGTGGCTCGGCATGGAGCGTCGAGAGCGGCGTGGCACATAGCAGGGCAGCGACGAGACCCGAACGAACCCTGTTGCGCTTCATCATGCCTTTCCCCTTCGCGACGGTTCGATGACGCTAGGCCGCTGGAAGGAAAAGGCAACTGCGCGCTACAGCATCACCTCAGCGCGGGACGCCGCACTGCGCTCGCCAGCGTCGAGCACTTCCATCACCGCGAGTGCCTCGTGCGGCGGCACCGGATTCGCGCCGGTGCCGCGAATGGCTGCGACCAGTGCGGACCAGAAGCGCCGGTAATCGCCGCGCAGCGTAGGCACGCGCTGCGCCATTCCCGAGGCGTCGGTGAGCAGGCCGTCGTCGGGGTCGAGCCCCCAATCGTCGCCGCCCGGCGCGCGCCCGCTGACGGTCGCCGCCTCCTGCGGGTCGATGCCGTGCTTGATCCAGCTACCGTGCGCTCCGTGAACCGCGAAGCGCAGGCGATGGTCGGCGACGACCTTGCTAGAATGAAGCAAGACCCGCTTGTCCGGATAGCGGAGCGTGGCGTGGAAATAATCCGCGGCCGGCGCGCCGGTTCGCAGCGTGGCGATGTCGGCGGTGATGCCGAGCGGCCGTCCGAACAGCACCAGCGCCTGATCGACCAGATGCGGGCCGAGATCGAACCACGATCCGCCGACGCGCGCCTCCTTCCACGTCGCGGCGGCGACCGGCCGCCAGCGATCGAAGTGGCTTTCGAAGGTCGCGATCGTACCCAGCCGGTCCTCGGCCAACAGCGCGCGCAGCGTCAGGAAGTCGGCATCCCAGCGCCGGTTGTGAAACACCGTCAGCAGCCGACCGGCTCGCTCACTGGCCGCGACCAGCCCGCGCGCATCGGCGAGCGAAGTCGCGAACGGCTTGTCCACGAGGACATGCTTGCCTGCCGCCAAGGCAGCAAGCGCATGGTCGGCATGAAGCGCGTCGGGGCTGGAGACGATCACCAGATCGACGCCGGGTGTGGCAAGCAGCGTTTGGACATCGGGAACGACCGTCGCCGCGGGCAAATCGGCGAGCACCTTCGCGGGATCGCGCGAAACGATCCCGCGCAACGCCAGACCGGGTGTCGCGACCACATAGGGCGCATGAAAGGCGCGCCCGCCGAGCCCGTAACCGATCAGGCCGACACCGACTTCGTCGCTCATTCGCCGTCCTCCGTTTTGACGCGCGTCCTGCGGCCTCGTGGAACCATTACCCGCCGCTAAGCGGTTGCGGCACTCAATCGATCATCACGCGAGATTTTTCATGAGCATTGCATCGGCACTGGGGCTGGGCGGACGCAAGGTCCGTTACGCGATCGTCGGGCTGGGCGACATCTCGCAAGAGGCGTTGATGCCGGGCGTCGCGCATACCGGCAATTCGGAGATGACGGCGCTGGTGTCGGGCGACCCCGAAAAGCTCGCGGCGCTCGGCAAGCGTTACGACATCGCCGATCACTATTCCTATGAGCAGTTCCCCGAATTGCTTAGGTCGGGCACGATCGACGCCATTTACCTCGCCACCCCCAATTGGCGTCACGCGGAATTCGCGATTCCGGCACTTGAGGCCGGCATCCATGTGCTTTGCGAAAAGCCCCTCGACGTCTCGGCGGAGAAGGCGCGCGCGATCATCGCGGCGGGCCAGCGCGGCAAGGCAAAGCTGATGACCGCCTATCGCCTCCATTTCGAGCCCGCCACGCTCGACGCGATCCGCCGCATCCGTGCGGGTGAGCTGGGCGAGTTGGTCGCCTTTACCGCCTGCTTCACGCAGATGGTCGACCCCGCCAATCACCGCGCCACCAACGGGATCGAGGCCGGGCCGCTATTCGATATGGGCGCCTATCCGATCAACGCGATCCGCTACCTCTTCGGGGATGAGCCGCTGGAGGTCGTCTCGGCGGTCGGCGTGCGTCATGCCGAGTCCGGCTTCGGCGACTTCGACGATACGATCGCGGTGACGCTGCGGCTGCCGGGCAACCGGATCGCGCAATTCACGGTCAGCTATTACGCCAACAACGTCGACAGCCTTATCATCGCGGGCACCAAGGGCTCGATCGAGATGAACCCGGCGTTCGGCTTCGGACAGGGGCTGGAGCATCATCGCCAGATCGGCGAGGAACAGTCGCACGAAACCTACAAGGCCACCGACCAGTTCGGCGGCGAGCTGCGCTATTTCTCCGACTGCATCCTCAACGATCGCGACCCGGAGCCGGACGGCGAGGAAGGGCTGGCCGACCTGCTGGTGATCGAGGCGATCGTTGCCGCGCTGAAATTCGGCGGCCCGGTGAGCATCGAGCCGCTCGCGCGGGCCCGCCGCATCGACCCGGATGCGCAGGAGCAGACGTTGCGTGCCGTATCGATCCCCGAGCCGGTCAACGCCGCGCCGCCGACCGGCGCCTGACCCTTCCACGATCCCGCAGGAGACAACGATGTCCAATCCCTCGCAGCCGCTTGCCAAGCATGTCGCGGTGGTGACCGGTGCCAGTTCCGGCATCGGGCTGGCGGTGGCCGAGGGGCTGGCGACGGCCGGCGCCGCGGTGGTCGTCAACTATCATTCCGACGCCGAAGGGGCGGAGGAACTGGTGGCGCGCGTGCGGGCGCATGGCGGACGCGCGATCGCCGTCGGCGCCAATGTTTCCGAGGAGGACGACGTCGTCCGGCTCTTCGACGAGGCGACGAGTGCTTTCGGCCGGGTCGATGTGCTGGTCGCCAACTCGGGCGTGCAGAAGGATGCGGCGATCGCCGACATGTCGCTTGCAGACTGGAACACCGTCATCGCGGTCAACCTGACCGGCCAATTCCTGTGCGCACGCGAGGCGGTGCGGCGCTTCCGTGCGCAACCGGCAGAAGGGCGACCCGCCCGCAGCGCCGGCGCGATCATCACGATGAGTTCGGTGCATGAGGTGATCCCTTGGGCCGGGCACGTCAATTATGCGGCATCGAAGGGGGGCAGCCGGATGCTCACCCGCTCGCTGGCGCAGGAAGTGGCGGTCGACGGCATCCGCGTGAACGCCATCGCCCCCGGCGCGATCCGCACCCCGATCAACAAGGAGGCGTGGGACAGCGAGGCGGCATTGGAGAAGCTGTTGCGACTGATCCCCTATGGCCGGATCGGCGAGCCCGACGATGTCGCGCGCGCCGCGGTGTGGCTGGCGTCCGATCAGGCCGACTACGTGACGGGGACGACATTGTTCGTCGACGGGGGCATGACCTTGTACCCCGAGTTCCGCGACAATGGTTGAACCGCTGCGCACGATCGGCGACCACGGGATCATCGGTGATTTGGAAACCGCGGCGCTGATCGCACGCGATGCGACGATCGATTATCTGTGCTGGCCGTCGCTCGACAGCCCGACGATCTTCGCCGATCTGCTCGACGCGGGGAAGGGCGGGGCGTTCACGCTTCAGCCGGACCTCGACCAGCCCGAGCGGCTGCAACTCTACGTCCCCGATACCAACGTGTTGCTGACGCGCTGGATGGCCGAGCAGGGCAGCGCGGAGGTGCGCGACCTGATGCCGCTCGCCGCCGCGCGCGTCCATCCTGATCGTGCCGCGCGCTGCCTGATCCGCCGCGTGACGGTGACGCGCGGGGCCGTACGGTTCACGATGCGCTGCGCACCACGCTTCGATTATGCGCGCGAGCAGCCTGTGGTCGAGGCCGTCGATGGCGGCATCCGGTTCGTGGGAGACGACCTTTCGCTGCGGCTGTTCGCCTCGGTCCCGCTCGCCGCAAGCCCGGACGCCGCCACCGCGCAGTTCACGCTGACGGCGGGGCAAAGCGCGTGGTTTGTGCTGGGCACCGACGATCTGCTTCGTCCCGACGATCGGACGATTGACGAGGACGTCGCGGCGACCACGGAGGCATGGCGACGCTGGGCGAACCGCTCTTCCTACAAAGGGCGCTGGCGCGAGGCGATGACGCGATCGGCGCTCGCGCTGAAGCTGCTCACGTCCGAGCGGCATGGTTCGATCGCCGCCGCCGCCACCTTCTCCTTGCCCGAGGCGACCGGCGCGGGGCGCAACTGGGACTATCGCGCGACGTGGATCCGCGACGCCTCGTTTACCGTCTACGCCTTCCTGCGACTCGGCTTCGTCGACGAGGCGGAGCATTTCAATCGTTGGGCAGCGAAGCGCGTGATGGCCGCCGATCCGGAGCATCCGATCCGCATCATGTACGCGATCGACGGCACCGAGGCAGCGGACGAGCAGGAATTGCCGCATCTCGCCGGCTATCACGACAGTCGCCCGGTACGGATCGGCAACGCCGCGCATGCGCAGACGCAGCTCGACATCTTCGGCGAGTTGCTCGACAGCGTATACCTGTCGAACAAATATGGCCACGCGATCAGCCACGAAGGCTGGCAGCATGTGCGCGGCATCGTCGACCATGTTATCGCGCACTGGCAGGAACCCGACGCGGGCATCTGGGAGATGCGCGGCGCGCCGCGGCATTTCCTCCACTCGCGGGTGATGTGCTGGGTGGCGCTGGACCGGGCGATCCGGCTGGCGCATCAGCGTTCGTTGCCTGCGCCGCTGGTGGAATGGGCCACCGCGCGCGATGCGATCGTCGAGGATGTCTGGGAGAATTTCCGCCACCCCGATGACGGCTATTTCGTCCAGGAGCGCGGCGGGCGCGAACTCGACGCCGCGGCATTGATGATGCCGCTGGTCCGCTTCGTCTCGTCGACCGATCCGGTGTGGCTCAAGACCCTCGACGCGATCGGTGCGCAGCTGCGCGACGACGGTCTGGTTTATCGCTACCGCAACGCCGACGGGCTGGAGGGCGGAGAGGGGGCGTTCACCACCTGCACCTTCTGGTACGCCGAGTGTCTCGCGCGCGCCGGGCGGCTGGACGAGGCGCAGATGATTCTCGCCAAGGGGATGGCCTATGCCAACTCGCTCGGCCTGTTCTCGGAAGAAGTCGATCGCCGCGGGCTGGCGCTCGGCAATTTTCCGCAGGCGCTGACGCACCTTGCCTTCATCAGCGCGGCCTATTTCATCGATCGACGGCTCGACCCAAGCTACCGTCCGAATTGGCAGCCGTAGGGCTGCCTCGTTTCTCCTAAGCACGACGATGCGCCAAAGGTCGGAATTGACGTGGCCGCGCAAAGTGCGTTGTCTGCGACGATGAACGGTTCTCGCTTCACCCGACCCGCATCGCCGCTTCGAGCCGCGCGCGCGTGATTCTGCTGTCGATCGTCGTGGCGTTGGCGGTGCTGATCGGGCTAGTCGCGCTGCGCGCGCCGCCGTTCCTCGCCTTCGTCGTGTCGGCGCTGGTCGCCGCGCTGCTGCTCGGCGTACCACTCGCGCGCCTGCCCACCGCGATCGAGAAAGGGATCGGCGATACGATCGGCCCGGTCGTCATCACGATCGTACTCGGCGCGTTCCTCGGCAAGCTGATCGCCGACAGCGGCGCGGCGCAGCGGATCGCCGACACGCTGATCGGCTGGTTCGGCCCGGCGCGGCTGCCGATCGCGATGGCGGCGACCGGCTTTCTGGTCGGCATCCCGCTGTTCTACAATGTCGGCTTCGTCCTGATGGTGCCGCTGATCTTCTCGATCGTGCTGCGCTCGGGGCTGCCTGCGGTCCATGTCGGCATCCCGTTGCTGGCCGGGCTGTCGATCGCGCACGGGTTCCTGCCGCCGCACCCGTCGCCGACCGCCGTGGTTGCGCAACTCGGTGCGGATTTGGGCGTCACGCTGATCTACGGGCTGATCGTCGGCATCCCGACGCTGGCGATCGCCGGACCGTTGTTCGCGACCACGCTGAAGGGGATCGTCAGCCCGCCGTCGCCGCTGTTCGAGGCCGCCGCCGCCTCGCGCGATCGGCGGCTGCCCGGCGCGTTCGCCAGCTTCGCCTGCGCCTTGCTGCCGGTCGCGCTGATCGCCGGCGCGACCGCGCTCCACTACGCACCGCTCTCGCCGCAGGCTGCGACGCTGGTGGCGTTCGTGGGCCACCCGACCAACGTGCTGTTGTTGTCGATCGCGGTCGGCATCGTCGCGCTCGGACGCAGCGTCGGCCTGTCGCGCGTCGAGATGATGGACGGCTTCACCGTCGCGATCCGCGACATCGCACCGATCCTGCTCATCATCGCTGGCGCCGGCGCGCTGAAGCAGGTGCTGGTCGAAAGCGGCGCGGACAAGATCATGGCCGCGCAGCTCGCCGGTCTGCCGTTGCCGCCGCTCGCGCTCGGCTGGCTGCTGGCCTGTGTGATCCGGATCGCGGTCGGCTCCGCGACTGTTGCTGGGCTGACCGCGGGCGGATTGATCCAGCCGGTGATCGTCGCAACCGGCGCGGACGCCAATCTGATGGTGCTGGCAATCGGCGCGGGCAGCCTGATGTGCAGCCACGTCAATGATTCCGGCTTCTGGATGTTCAAGGAATATTTCGGCCTGTCGCTGCGCGACACCTTTCGTTCCTGGTCGCTGATGGAGACGCTGGTCGGGGTGTTCGGCCTGCTCTTCGTGCTGCTGCTCGACGCGGCGCTGCGCGTCCTCTAACTCTCTGACCATGAGCGAGTTCACCCAATTCGAGGTGCAGGCGAACGGCATCCGCCAGCATGTGACCGAAGCAGGGAGCGGCCCTGCGGTCCTGCTGTGCCACGGCTTCCCGGAGCTGGGCCATTCGTGGCGGCATCAGCTGCGCTCGCTTGCCGATGCCGGCTACCGCGCGATCGCGCCCGACATGCGTGGCTATGGCCGCACCGAGGTGCCCACCGATGCCGATCGCTACACGATCTTCCACCTCACCGGCGACATGGTCGCGCTGCTCGGCGAGCTGGGCATCGTACAGGCGGCGATCGTCGGGCACGACTGGGGCGCACCGGTCGCCTGGACCGCGGCGCAGCTCCGTCCCGATCTGTTCAGGGCGGTGCTCGGCCTGTCGGTGCCGCATGCGCGGCGCGGCTCGATCAGCAGCCTCGACAAGCTGCGCCGTGCCGGGCTGCACGCGTATTACCAGCTCTATTTCCAGACCCCCGGCGTCGCCGAGCGCGAGCTGGAGGCGGACGTCGATACTGCCATGCGCCGGATCATGTGGTCGCTCTCGGCCGGCCCGCCCGCGCGGTGGAACGGCATGATCGGTCCGCAAGGTGCGCTCACCGCCTTCTGGGAACCGCACGGCGCGATGCCGTGGATCGACGACGCCGACCTCGCCATCTACGGCGCCGCCTTCCGCGCATCCGGGTTCACCGGCGCACTCAACTGGTATCGCAACATCGATCGCAACTGGGATCTCACCGCGCCGCTCGATGGCCTGCCGATCGCGCAGCCGGCGTGGTTCGCGATCGGCGACCGCGACCCGATCCTGCGCTTCGTCCAGCCCTCGATCGAGGCGCTTCCCGAAACCGTTCCCGGGCTGCTGGGCACCAGCGTCCTGCCCGGCGTCGGCCACTGGCTCCAGCAGGAAGCACCCGATGCGATCAATGCGATCATGCTCGACTTCCTCGCGCGCGTCTTCCCCGCCGCGCGCGGCTGAGCCGACGCGTCTATTGCAGGTCCGGCTCACCCGAATGATGCGCCTTCCACTGCATCGCCATCAGGATGCGTGTGTGACCGGAAGGGTGGTCGAAGAATACGATCTCCTCAAGCGGCGACGGGTTCAGCTTGCGATAAGCGCCCAGCTTCAGCGCCACGCGCGCCCAGCCGTCGGGCGCGCGCGACGCGTTGATCCCGAAATAATCAGCCTGCCGTTCGTGAAAGCGGATCAGGCTGTTCGTCACCGGGGTCAGCAACACGCCCAGCACGCTGATGACGATCGTCGCGGGCACCAGCATCGCCGGATCGTTGCGCGACCCGATCCCCCAGCGCGCGCCGAACCGCGCGACCAGCCACGGCGTCGCGCGATCGATCACCAGCAGGAACAGCCCGGCGATCAGCGTGAACCCGATAAGCAACGTCGCCGTGTGGCCCAGCACATAATGACCCAGCTCATGCCCCATGACCGCGCGCACCTCGGCCGGGGATGTCTGATTGAGCAGATTGTCGTTGAGCGCGACACGCACCGTTGGGCCGATCCCGGCGACGTTGGCGGAGATGCGCTTCGTCTGCCGCGATGCATCGACGACCAGCACATTGTCGGCGGGCACGCCATTGGCCTGCGCCATTTGCAACATCTGCGTGCGCAGCGGCGAGGCAGGCATCGGCGTGTAGCGGTTGAACAGCGGCTCGATGAACACCGGGCTGAGCAATAGCCCGATCAGCAGGAAGATGCCGCTCGCCAGCGTTCCCCAGGCCCACCAGCTGCGCGGCAGCTTCCGGTACAAGGTCAGAATTGCCAGCAGCCCGGCTGCGCCCAGCAAGGTGCCGATCACGGTCGCGATCGACCATTCCCCCAGCCACGCCGCCAGCGTCTGGTTCGACATCCCATAGTGCTGCTCGCGCGCCCAACCGACATAGAGCGACCAGGGCAGGGTCAATACGCCGGTGATCGCAAGATAGATCAGCGAGAAGAGAAAGGCCCGCAGCGCCTTGCGCCCGCGCGCCCAGCGATCCGCCGTCTGCGACAGTCGCGCCACCACACCGGCTTGTAACAGCCCCCAGGCGACGACGACGCCAACCACCGCATTCCACAGGATCAGCCAGTAGGTGCCCTCGAAATAGGTGTCCGACTTCGCGCGAGCGGCGGCATCGACTAAGGCGAGATAAGCATCGGTCGCCGCCACGGGATCGAAACCCGGCCCCACCTGCGCCGCCGCCGACGCGATCACGGCCAGTATCATCATCCAGTTCCCCCGCCCTTGTTGCGGCAGGCTAGCGGCGATGCGCGGTGAGCGCCAGCGGTGCCGTTTCCAACAGGGCAAGCCGCCTTCCTCCGTCGCGTCGGACATGATTCAAGAGTACGGAAGGCGATTACCGTCTATATCGTCCTGCCCTAAGCGCTCGCAACCTCGCCCGTGGCGAGCAGCGCGAACGTCGCCAGCCAGTGGCCCCCCATGTAATCGTCGTCGAGATGCGGCAGGCTGGCGCGCAGGTGCCGCTCGGCGGCCTCCGTCATCGCGCTCGCTGCCGGGTGGTTCCCGCCGAGCGCCGCCGCGATCGCGCGCCAACACCATGCACGGCTGAGGTTGAGGCCATCCAGATGCGCGATCTTGCCGTCGCTCCGGTCGGAAACGGTGGCCGGGCGGAACAAGGTCGCGGGCTCGCCGCGCGCCAGATCGGGCAGAAAGGCGTCGAACCAGTCGCCGAACGCCGCAGCGGGCAGCACCCGGCTCATCAACAGCGCCTCGGTCAGCGCCGAGGACAGGAAGTCGTCACCCGATGGCTCCCAGGCCTGACACCCGCGATCACCGCCAAACCAGTCACGCGCCCGCGTATCGATCAACGCGACGAGCGCCGGGTCGCGTGCCACCGCCCAGTCGCGCGCCAGCACCAGCGCGAACGCCGTATTGCCGTGCGTGCCGGCGCGCAGCGGATAGGTGAGCTTCGGCAAATATACCATGAGCCGCGCCGCGAACGCCGCCGCGAGCGGCGCGAGCGCGTCGCCCCAACCCTCCGCGTGGCGCGAAGCCTCGGCATGGAGCGCGAGCAGCCAGGCCCAGCCGTACGGCCGCTCGAACCCTGCGGTCAGCGGCCGGTCGAGATAGGCCAGCTCGCCCGCGACCTTGGCCGGCGTCAGCATCGCGTCGGCACGCGCGACGATGGCGAGCGTCTCGGGCAGGTCGGGGAACAGCCGCCGCACCGTCAACAACTGCCACCAGCCGTGCACGCAGCTGTGCCAGTCGAAGCTGCCGTGGAAGATCGGGTGGAGCGCCGCCGGGGCTACCGCATCCTGCGCGCCGGTCAGCACCTGGTCGAGCTTGTAGGGATATTCGCGCCCGACATGGTCGAGCGTGATGCGGGCGAAGCCGCCGGCGAGCGCGGGATCGAGCAACGTCATCGGACCACCCACCAGATCAGCAGAATATTGAACGCCAGCAGCGGCACCGCCGTCGCCGCCTGCGAGCGGATCACGCCATAGCGATCCTTCAGCTCCAGCAACGCGGCGGGCACGATGTTGAAATTGGCCGCCATCGGCGTCAGCAGCGTGCCGCAGAACCCTGCCAGCATTCCCAGCGCGGCGACCGGCGCGGGATCGCCGCCATAGCCCCGGACGAGCAGCGGCAACCCGACCGCCGAGATCATCACCGGGAAGGCGGCGAAGGCATTGCCCATCACGATCGTGAACAGCGCCATGCCGAGGCCATAGGCCAGCGCCGCGCCGAACACGCTTCCCGCCGGGATCGCCGCGCCGGCCAGCCCGCCGACGACCGTGCCGACGCCCGCCACCGCGAACACCGCGCCGAGGCTTGCGAGCAATTGCGGCATGATCGCGGCCCAGCCGATCTCATCGAGCAATCGCCGCCCGGCCCGCACCCCGGACAGCGGAGGCGCTTTCAGGACAAGATGGCACAGCACCAGCGCCAGGAGCGCGCCGGCGGCCAGCGCCACCAGCGTCGCCTGCGCCGGATCGATCAATGTCGGCAGTTGCTTGAACAGCAACGTGCCGGCCAGCGCCGCGACCGGGATGACGAGCGCAAGTGCTAACAACGGTCCGCGTGGCGCCGACGGCTCGACCGTCTCGCCGCGCCGCATCCGTCCGGAGGTCGCCACCGCGACCAGCGCCAGCACCAGAAGGCCGTTGGCGACGTCGCCGATCCGGTCGCCCGCGAAGAACGACAGCGCGAGCAGCGCATGGAACACGCCATTCGCCCAGCGTCGGTCGACGAAGCCGAGCATCGCCACCGCCGCGAAGAAGGAACCCGCGACCAGATAGACGAAGTTCAGACCGATCACTGCGCCCGTCGCCGCGCCAGCCGACGGTCGAACAGCCATAGCCGCGCACCGTGGATCAGGAAGGCCCCGATCGCGGTCGGGATCGCCCACATCGAGAGGTGGAACGGCTCGATCACGATGCCATTGGCGGCGAGGATACCCTTCATCAGCAGGATCGATCCGATTGCGATGAAGATGTCCTCGCCGAAGAACAGCCCGATATTGTCGGTTGCTGCGGCCAGCGCGCGGACCTTTTCGGGATCGGGGCGGGCTTCCTCGTCCAGATCGCCGCCCTGTCGCTCCGCCGCCGCCTCGGCCATCGGCGCGACCAGCGGGCGAACCGTCTGCGCCGGACCGGCAATCGCGATCAACCCCAACGCGGCCGAGATCTGCCGGAACAGCAGGTAGCTGGCGAGCAACCGGCCCGCCGTCAGCCCCTTCAGACCCGCCACCAGCGTCCTTGCGCGTTCCTGCAAGCCATTGCGTTCGAGCAAACCGATCACCGGCAGCACCAGATAGACCGCGGTAACGTAGCGCGTCTGGTTGAAGGCGTGGCCGAAGCGCCCGAGCACCGCCAGCGGATCGAGCCCGGCGGCCAGCCCGGTGACCAGCGCCGCGACGATGATCACCAGCAACGGATTGAACCGCAACAGGAAGCCGAGCGCGATCACCGCGACGCCGGACAGGACGAGCATCAGCCGGCTTCCCCGTACCCGCCGCCACCCGGCGTTTCGATCACGAACACGTCGCCCGGCGCCATGTCGGCGGAAGCGGTCGCGCCCAGCGTTTCCACGCCGCCGTCGGCACGCTCGATCCGGTTGACGCCGACCGCGCCGTCCGCGCCGCCCATCAGCCCGAACGGCGCGACCTTGCGCCGGTTCGACAGGATGTTGGCGCGCATCGGCGCGCGGAACCGCACGCGCCGGGTCGCGCCGTCGCCGCCTCGCCACGCGCCAGCGCCGCCCGACCCGCGCCTTATCGCGAATGCCTCCAGCAGCACCGGAAAGCGCGTCTCCAGCACTTCGGGGTCGGTGAGCCGACTGTTAGTCATATGCGTCTGGATCGCGCTCGCCCCGGCAAAATTCGGCCCCGCGCCTGCGCCGCCCGCGATCGTCTCATAATATTGGCGGATCGCGTCGCCGAACGTGAAGTTGTTCATCGTCCCCTGCGACCCGGCCATCGCGCCCAACGCGCCCATCAGCGCGTCGGTGACCACCTGGCTGGTCTCGACATTTCCCGCGACCACCGCGGCGGGGAAGCGCGGGTTGAGCATCGAGCCTTCGGGCACGATCAGCGTCACCGGGCGGAGAAAACCGTCGTTCAGCGGCACATCTTCAGCCACCAACGTGCGTAGAACATAAAGCACCGCGGCACGCGTGACCGCGAACGGCGCATTGGTGTTGCCTGCGCGCTGCTCGCTGGTGCCCGAGAAGTCGACGGTCAGTGCACCGATATCGCGGTCGACGCGCACCGCAACGCGCACCACCGCGCCGTCGTCGGTCGCATAACCGAATGCGCCGTCCTTCAGCCCGCGGATCGCGCGCCGCGCCAGCGTCTCGGCATGTGCCTGAACATGCTCCATATAAGCGCTGACCACGCCCAGCCCCTGCTCGGCCGCCAGCCGCTCCATCCCCGCCGCGCCTCGCGCACACGCGGCAAGCTGCGCAGTGAGGTCCGCCATGTTCTGGTCGATCGCCCGCGCCGGATACGGCCCGGTCGCAAGGATCGCGCGCACCTCGTCGTCGCGCAGCCGTCCTTCGGCAACGACCAGCACATCGTTCAGCACCACGCCCTCGTCGTGGATCGTCCGGCTATCGGCCGGCATCGAACCGGGGCTGGTGCCGCCGACATCGGCGTGGTGCCCGCGCGCCGCGACGAAGAAAGCCGGCGTCCCGCCGCCCGCAAAGACCGGCTGGACCACGGTAATATCCGGCAAGTGCGTCCCGCCGCGATAGGGATCGTTGACCGCATAGGCATCGCCCGGCTGCATCCCGCGACCGTCGGCCGCGCGGCTTGCCATCAGATGCCGCACGCAATCGCCCATCGAACCCAGATGGACCGGGATATGCGGCGCGTTGGCGACCAGATGGCCGTGCGCGTCGAAGATCGCGCAGGAAAAGTCGAGCCGCTCGCGAATGTTGACCGACGCCGCGCTACGCTGCAGCGCCGAGCCCATCTCCTCCGCCAGGCCCATGAACAAGCCAGCGAAGATCGCGAGCCGCACCGGATCGACGGCGGCGTCGACCGTCTCCATACGGCGTGGCGTCGTGCGTGTCAGATGCAGCGTACCGTCGTCCAGCACGGTCGCCGACCAGCCGGGCTCGACCGCGACGGTCGAGGTCGCATCGACGATCAAGGCAGGCCCGTCGATGCGCACGCCGGCGATCAGCGCCTCACGACGATGCAGCGGGGTAGGGGCGACGATACCGCCCAACGCCGCCTCGACCGTCTCCGGCGCAACATTCCCATCAGACGTGCCCACCGCCATTTTGGGCGCTTGCGTCGGCAGCACCGCCTCCACCTGAACGCGCTCGACAATCAGCCTGTCGTCGCCGTCGAAGCCGAACCGGTCACGGTGCGCCGCGGCGAAGGCCTCTGCCATCGCGGCCTCGTCTGCGACCGCGACATCGATACCCTGATCGGTGCGCGCATAACGGAGGGTGGCGCTGCGCTCGACCCGCGCCTCCGCGCCAAGCTCCGCGACCGCCTCGGCGGCCAGCTCATCGAGAGCATTGCGCCACGCCGCAACGCCAAGCGGTTCACCGATCGTCCGCTGTCGCACCGCGCGGCGATCCGCCAGCGCGATCCCCCACGCCGACAGGACTCCGGCGAGCGGATGGACGAGCACCTCGGTCATCCCCAGAGCATCTGCGACCAGACAGGCATGCTGCCCCCCGGCGCCCCCGAAGCTCATCAGTGCATAGCTCGCCGGATCATGCCCGCGCGCGACCGACACCGCCTTGATCGCGCCTGCCATGTTCGCGACGGCGATCGCCACCAGCCCTTCGGCCGCCGCGATCCGCTCCGGTCGCGATCCCGTTGCCGCCGTGACGTCGTCGAGCAAGGCGTCAAGCCGCGCCTCCGCCGCTGCCCGATCAAGGGGCTGGTCGCGATCGGGGCCGAACACCGCGGGGAAATGCGATGGGACCACCTTGCCGAGGATCAGATTGCAGTCGGTCACCGTCAGCGGGCCGCCGCGCCGGTAGCACGCGGGGCCGGGATCGGCGCCGGCGGATTCGGGGCCGACCACGAAGCGCCCGCCATCGAACCGACAGATCGAGCCGCCGCCCGCCGCGACCGTATCGATCCGCAGCATCGGCGCGGACACGCGCACCCCACCGATCACCGCCTCCTGTCGCCGCTCGAACGCGCCTGCCCACAGCGAAACGTCGGTCGAGGTGCCGCCCATGTCGAAGCCGATGACGCGCGAGATACCGTCAGCGGTCGCCGCCGCAGCCATGCCGACGATCCCACCCGCCGGACCGGACAACAGCGCATCCTTGCCGCTGACGCCTGCGGCATCGGCGAGCCCGCCCGACGATTGCATGAACAGCGGCGCACCGCCCGCCTCGAACGCCGCGCGCAACCCGTCGACATAGCCGCGCAGGACGGGCGTCAGATAGGCGTCCGCAGTCGTCGTGTCGCCACGTGCGACCAACCGGATCAACGGCGACACCCGGTGACTGACCGAAATCTGCGTGAAGCCGATCCGTTCGGCCGCTTCGGCCAGCGCCGTCTCATGCGCGGGGTATCGCCAACCGTGCATCAGGACGATTGCGACGCTACGCAGACCCTGCTCATAGGCAGCGCGAAAGGCGCGCTCCGCCGCGACGAGATCAAGCGGGCGGACGATCGCGCCCTCGACGTCGACACGCTCGTCGACCTCCACCACCTGCGCGGCAAGCGGCGGCAAGCGACGGATCGCCTGCGCGAAGATGTCCGGCCGATCCTGATAGCCGATCGTCAGCGCGTCGCCGAACCCGCGCGTGATCGCCAGCAAGGTGGGTGCGCCGCCACGCTCCAGCAGCGCGTTGGTCGCCACCGTCGTGCCGATCCGCACGTCGATCGGCGGCAGCGGTCCGTCCGCGATCCCGGTCAGCCGCCGCACCGCCTCGACCGCGGCATCGTCGTAGCGACCCGGGTCGACCGACAGCAACTTAGCGACCGCGATCGAGTCGTCGTCCATCTCCGCCACGACATCGGTGAAGGTACCGCCGCGGTCGATGGCGATACGCCGGAGCGCGGGGCGGGCGGCGGTTTCGGTCATCGCGCTTCTATCGCAACCGCCTGCAGGATTGTCGATGTGGCCAACGGCCTGATTTTCCGCGAAAGGGCTCGGCATGCGATGGAGACGACGTAACCTGGCCTCGATGAGCGCCGATGTCGGCGACGGGCTCGCCCCGGCGGTGGAGGCGGTCACCGGCGCGGCACCGCGCACACCCGACAGCACGCCCGTGCGTGGCTACCGCGTGATCGCGCTGGTCGTCGCCTCGGCGTTGTTCATGCAGCAACTCGACGGAACGGTGCTGACGATCGCCTTGCCGACGATGGCGCGCGATCTCGGCACGCCGGCCGCCAGCCTCAGCCTTGCGCTCACCAGCTACCTGCTGGCGCTCGCGCTGTTCATTCCCGCCAGCGGAACGCTCGCCGACCGGTTCGGATCGCGCAGCGTCTTTTGCGCCGCGATCGGGGTGTTCCTGCTCGGCTCGATCGCCTGTGCGTTGGCGGGTTCGCTGCCGACCCTGGTTGCGGCCCGCTTCGTACAGGGGATTGGCGGTGCGATGATGGTGCCGGTCGGGCGACTTGTCCTGCTGCGCAGCGTCGCGAAGGAAGACATGGTGCAGGCGTTGTCATGGCTGGTGATGCCCGCGCTGATCGGCCCGATCCTGGGGCCGCCGCTCGGCGGGTTCATCGTCACCTGGCTCGACTGGCGGTGGATCTTCTACCTCAACATTCCGATCGGCATCGCCGGGGTCGTCGGCGCGCTGCTGGTGGTGCCGGAGGTGCGCGGCGACGCGCGGGCGCGCTTCGACGTGCGGGGCTTCCTGCTCTCGGGCCTGTCGCTCGGCTGCCTGTTGTTCGGGTTCGAGCTGGCAAGCCGACCCGGTGCAGGGGTGGTCGGGGCGGTCTTGCTGGTGATCGGCATCGCGCTGGGCATCGCCTATGTCCGCCATGCGCGACACACCGACGACCCGATCCTTGATCCGACGCTGATGCGCGTGCCGACCTTCCGGCTGTCAGTGATCGCCGGATCGCTGACCCGGATCACGCAAGGCGCGCAGCCCTTTCTGCTACCGCTGATGTTCCAGCTCGGGTTCGGGCTTTCCGCCGCAAGGACCGGCTCGATAACGATGGCCGGCGCGGTCGGGGCGCTGGCGATGAAGGCGCTCGCGCCGCGCGTGCTGCGGCGCTGGGGCTTTCGCCGCAGCCTGATCGTGTCGGGGCTGGCGAGCAGCGCTGGCTATGCCACCTGCGCCTTCTTCCGCCCGGATTGGTCGAGCGGCGCGCTGCTCGCGGTGCTGGCGATCTCCGGCTTCTTCACTTCGTTCCAGTTCACCGGCTATAATGCGATAGCCTATGCCGATGTCGACAAGACGCGGATGAGCGCAGCGACCAGCTTCTACGCCACTTTCCAGCAACTGACGCTGTCGCTCGGGATCTGCACCGCGGCGACGGTGCTGGAACTAGGCACGCTGTTTGCCGGCACGCGCCAGCCGACGCTGGAAATGTTCTCAATCGCGTTCCTGGTCGTCGCCACGATCTCGGCATCGGCGATCGTCTGGAACCGGAAGTTCGCGGCCGACGCGGGCGCGGAAATGAGCGGCCACCACCGCTGAGTTGTTGCCAGGGCGCGCGTTCGGGGAGGACGGAGACGATGCGGCTTAATGGCGCTTGCGGCGGCAGCGCGCCGGATCGGCGCCGAGCTGCGTCAGTTCGGGGGGTTCCGGTATCTCCATCCGCCAGCCCTCGTCATCGCAGGGCTGGAGGCGCAGGATATGGAGCTTCGGTGCCGCCATCTGCTCGCCGATACGCAGAACATCACCAACGGCGAATTCTATTCTTTGTCGGCAAACTGGCGGCCCCACTCTCCCTTGATGGTAATGGTCGCCCTTTTACCGCGGCCTGCGGGTAACCTATTGATGGCTGGAGAAAGGGGAGGATCGAGATGACCGCAGCCGTTGAGACAGCGCCGGGGCCGGTCGCGACCGGGCCACGCGATCCGCACGACCGCGTCGGACGGCGGCTCCGCTCGCTCGACCTGTTACGCGGCGTGACCGTGGCGGGGATGATCACCGTCAATGCCACGGCGGGGGTGCAGTCGCTCGACAAGCCGGTGTTCGCGACGCTGCTTCATGCCAATTGGGCAGGCTTCACGCTCGCCGACACGGTCTTTCCTGCGTTCCTGACGATGGTCGGTGTGTCGATCGCGATGTCGGCGCGTGGCGAGGCAGGGAGTGCCGCAGCCACCCGGCGCGTTTTGGCACGCGCGGCGCGGATGATCCTGATCGGGCTGCTGCTCGGTCATATGTTCTTCCTCGCCGACTTTCACAAATACGGCGTGCGCCTGCCCGGCGTGTTGCAGCGGATCGGCATCGTCTTCGCGATCTGCGCGCTGCTGTATCCGCGGATGAGCGCGCGGGCGCGTGCGATCGCCGCAGGAGCGTTGCTGATCGGCTATTGGATCTTGTGCCTGTTGCCGGTGCCAGACGGAAGCGCGACCGACCTTTGGGTGCCGGGGCGCAATTTCGTGTCGTGGGTCGATCGCCTTGTGTTCGGCGAGTGGCGCTATGTGAAGGGGCCGTTCGGCTACGATCCCGAAGGACTGCTCGGCACCTTGCCCGCGGTGGCACAGGGGTTGCTGGGCACGCTGGCGGGCGATTGCCTGCGCCGTGGCCTTCCGGTGGCGCGCACCGCCAAGACGCTGTTGATCGCGGGGCTGGCCGGGATCGTGACCGGACTGGCGTGGGGACTTGCGTTTCCGATCGCCAAGAATTTGTGGACCAGCAGCTTTGTCCTGCTCTCGACCGGGCTGACGATCGCGCTGCTCGGGCTGTTCCACCACCTGTTCGATCGCGACGATCGTCCGGCGGGCAAGGGCGATCTGTTCGGTAGCTTCGGGCGGAACGCCATCGCCGCTTACGTGCTGCACGAAGTCGCCTCGATCATCCTGACCGGCGACGCGATCCAGTTGCCTTTCAAGTGGCTGGCACCGATCGTCGGGACGCAGATCGCGGCGTTGGCACCGGTGGCCTTATTCGTCGCGATCGTCTGGTATCCGATCGCCTATATGGACAAGCGCGGCTGGTATCTTCGCGTCTGATGCGGGAGCGTCGGACGGCGTAGCCGTCGCGCCGGATCGCCTCTGCGACCACCGCAAGATCGGCGTCAGCTCGGCGGTGTAGCGCCGCCAACACAGCAGCAACGCCGTGCCCGCTCCTTTTCGGGTTGGCCGCGACGGCGACCAGATGGCGTGGCGAATTCAAGATCGCCGGCACCCTCGGCGGCGAGCGCGGCGACCTCAAGCAGATCGACGCGTCGGGCGCCTCCGTCAGCGACCGTTCCGCTAGCCCTAACACCCACTCGCACTGCCCCGCTTGAAGGGCAGCACGCAACCTCTCGATCTCGTCAGTGCGGTCATGCCACGACGCTAGCGCGAACCCGCCGCTTATGTGTCGCGGAGGCGATCGGTCAGGAAGGCGCGCAACAATGCGGTCACCTCGCCCGGCCGCTCCATCGGCGCCAGATGCCCGCAATTGCGGATCAGGCGGAAATGCGCGTTGGGGATGCTCGCCGCCAGCTCGCGCGCATCGTCGGGCAGGCAGATGCGGTCGCGCTCGCCGACCGCCACCAACGTCGGCACGCGGACGCCGCGGATCGCGTCGCCGATGTCGGGCCGCGCCAGCAGCGCGCGTTGCTGCCGCTCGAACACCTCGGCACCGACGCGTTCGGCCATCGCCTGCGCCGGGCCGCTGATGATCGGGGTCAGCATCGGATCGGCATGCGGCGCGATCGCCAGCATCCCCTGTTCGTCGAGCGTCCGCGCACGCATCCGCAGCGAGGCGCGCGTGCCGAACAGCGCGACCCGCTCGATGCGGTCGGGCGCCTGACGGATCATCTCCAGGGCGACATAGCCCCCCAGGCTGACCCCGGCGACCGCGAAGCGCGGCGGGGCATGCGCCAGCACCCGCGCCGCCATCGCCTCCAGCGTCGCATCGACGGTCAGATCGCCGAGTTCGGGATGGGTGATGTCGCCGAGCGCGATCACCTGTTGCGCCCATAGTTGCCCGTCACAGCCCATCGCGGGCAGCAGAACGAGCGGTACGGTCCGTTGCACCATCATGTCCGTCCCTCCAGGATCAGCTGACGAGCGGGAAGGCGAGCACCGCGATCCCGACCAGCGTCATCACCGCGCACACCGCCGCGGCAGGCACCAGCGTGAAGCGCTGGTGGTCGGCAAGGTCGATCCCGGCAAGGCTGACCAGCAGATAGGTCGACGGCACCAGCGGGCTCAGCAGATGCACCGGCTGCCCCATCAGCGAGGCGCGCGCGATCGCGATCGGCTCGACGCCGTAATGCGCGCCCGCTTCGGCGAGGATCGGCAGCATCCCGAAGTAGAAGGCGTCGTTCGAGATGAAGAAGGTGAACGGCAGGCTGAGCAGCGCGGTGATCGGCGCCATGTACGGCCCCAGCACCGGCGGGATCATGCCGACGACTTCCTTGCTCATCGCCTCGACCATCCCAGTGCCCGACAGGATGCCGGTGAAGATGCCGGCGGCAAAGATCAGCGAGACGACCGACAGCACGTTGCCGGCGTGTGCGGCGATCCGCTCCTTCTGTTCGGCAACCTGGGGATAATTGACGATCATCGCCACCGCGAACGCGAGCATCATCAGCACCGACAGCGGCAGGATCCCCGACACCAGCCCGGCTATCAGCGCGATTGTCAACGCCGCGTTGAACCAGCGCAGCTTCGGGCGGCGCGCCTCGGGAAATTGCGACACCGCCATGCCGGTGAAGCTGGTCGGCTCGTTCGCCTTCACGTGCCCGATGCGTCGGCGCTCCTTGCGCCCGAACCAGATCGCCAGGCCGATCAGGAAGACCAGCCCGGCGATCATGCCGGGGATCAGCGGCAGGAACAGCGTCGCCGGATCGAGCTTCAGCGCGCTCGCCGCGCGCGCGGTCGGTCCGCCCCACGGCGTCAGGTTCATGATCCCGCTGGTGCTCATGAGCAGGCAGCACAGGTACAGCCGGTTCATGTCGTAGCGCTTGTAGAGCGGCAGCAGCGCGGCGATCGTGATGATATAGGTGGTCGATCCGTCGCCATCGAGGCTGACGATCGCGCACAGCACGACCGTGCCGATCAGGATCGCCAGCGGATCGCCGTGCACCACGCGCAGCAGGCGATTGACCAACGGATCGAACAGCCCGGTGTCGGTCATGATCGAGAAGAACAGGATCGCGAACAACAGCATCACGCCGGTCGGCGCGAGATTCTTGATACCGTCGATCATCATGTCGCCCAACCCGGAGGCGAAGCCGGCGAACAGCGCGAAGGCGGTGGGCACGACGATCAGCGCGACGAGCGGCGTCATCCGCTTCGTCATGATGAGCGTCATGAAGGTGGCCACCATCAGGAAGCCGAGCAGGGCAAGGTCCATCGAAAGGATGCTTTCGTCAGGAGGAAAGGGGGATCAGAAGGTGACGGCGATGCGGGTGCCGAGCGTCTCGCCGCTGTCGGCGCCGGTGTAGACGCCCGCGCGATTGTCGGTGTCCCAATGGGCCAGGTTGATCTGGAAGCGGGTGAAGCTGTTCAGATACCAATTGGCGCCGATCGTCGCCGCCCAGCCGCGCCCGCCGCTCAGCAGGCTGGTATAATCGAGGTTTTCGTAACGCGCGGTCAGCTCGATCGCGCCGGGGCCGCCGTCGAAGATCGGCTTCAGCACGCGCGGCTGGCCAAAGCTGCCGAGCCGGGGATTGTACGGGGGCAGGTCGCCGGTGACGAACCAGCCGCCCGACAGGCTCCACGCCTTGCTCACGAAATCGGGGCGGCCGGCGTCGAGCCGGGCGTGGCGTTGGCCGGCCTCGCCCATCACCCAGATCGGGCCGAGGTACCCGCCCGCTTCCACGCCATAGCCGGTGGTGCTACGCCCGCCGAGCAGCGTTCCGGTCGACACGCGCAGCGCGCCGTTGAAGCGCCCGCCGATCACGGTGTTGCGGGTCAGCGTCGTCGCGGCGGACGACAGCGCCTCGTCGAAGCCCCACAGGCCGAGGTGAAGCACGCCGCGGTCGGTCTTGATCGGGTTCCAGTGCGCGCGGGCGAGCGCGGTGCGGCTGTCGCTGACGCTCTGGTTGCCGTCAATCCGGTCGCCGGTAACGGTCAGCGAGGCGTGGCCGCTCTTCCAGAACACGCGCGGCATGACGCCGACGCCATAGAAGCCACGCTGCGGAATGATCGCGGTGGCGACCACCGTGCGCTCCATGAACGGCGTCGAGTCCGAACCGGTCGCGCCTTCGAAGCTGCGGTCGTTGAACAGATGCCCGGCGCGGACGTCATAGTCGATGCCCTTCCCGATCCGATTGCGCCACCCGATGAAGGCGGTGACGATGTCGACCTCGTTCTCGGAGAAGTCGGATTCGAACTGGTAGAAGAAATGCGTGCCGACCCCGCCTTCCAGTCCGAGGCGCAGCGCGCGCATCCCGGTCGTCGTCAAGTTGCGCCCGTCATATCTCGATCCGAAGGTGGAGCTGACGTCGGTCAGGATGCGTCCGCGCGGCTTGAAGGTGTAGATGCCGTCGGCGGAGTGGAACACCGGCAGTCCCGCGCCCCATTCGGTCGTAACGCCCGCCGCATTGGCCTGCCGCGCCTGCACGATGTCGCGCTCCGCGGGGCCGGGGGGCACGAGCTGCGGCGCGAACGGCCGTGTGACGGTGTCGCGGCCCTGAACGTTGGTCTGCGCGATTTGCGGCGGGCTGGACGTCGCCGGAGTCGTGGTCGCCGCAGGAGCGGCAGCGACCTGTTGTGCGCCCTCCAGCCGGTCGAGCCGCGCGCGCAGCGTTGCGATCTCCGCCGCCTGTTGCCGGACCAGCACGGCGAGTTCGTCGGCAGTCGGCGTCTGCGCCAATGCCGGTGCGGCGGCAATCAGCGCGATCAGCGCACTGGCGGTTCGGAACAGGATCATGGCGTCTTGGCCCCTTCGGCGAGGATCGCGCGCCAGTCGGTCAGGAACCGGCGGCGCTTGATCGAATCAAGATTGACGAGAAGCTGCGGCCCGACGCGGATCGGGCGTTGCTGTTCGCGCGACAGCCGCGGCGCGCGCACGTCGGCGCGCACCGGCAGCAGCCACTCGCGTGCGAGCAAGGTCTGTCCGGTGCGCGACAGCAGGAAATCGAGGAACAGCCGCGCCGCCGCCGGTCGTCGCGCATCGCGCGCGATGAACGCGACGCGCGAGGCGACGATCGTATAGTCGCGGGGGAAGATCACGCCGATCCGGGGATCGCGACGCGCGCGGGCCAGGGCATAGGGCCCGACGACGTTATAGGCGATCGCGACGCGCCCCGCCGCGATCGCGTCGAGCATCGGTTCGGTGGTGCGCGACAATATCGGGCGCGTCGCGGCGATCGCTTGCACCAGCGAGCGGGTGTCGCGCGTGATCGCCTGATCCTCGCTCAGATACAGATAGCCGACGTTCGACTGTGCCGGATCATAGGTCGCTACCTTGCCGGTCAGCGCCGCACGACGACTCCGCAGCAACCGCTCGAACGCCTCATGCGTGCGCGGCACCAGCGCGGGCGGGATCAGCCGACGGTTGACGACGAAGGCGACCGGCTCGGCGGTGACGCCATAGCCCATGTTCTTCCACACCGCGGTGGCGGGCAGCGCCGGCTTCTCGGGGCTCAGATACGCTTGCGCATAGCCGTCGTTGATCAGCTTGGCCTGCAGATCCATCCCCGACGACCATACCAGATCCGCGCCCGGCCGGTGCGCTGCCGCGTCGGACACCACGCGGCGATAGATGTCGCGCGATTCCAGATCGTCGTAGCGGACCGCGACGCCCGGGTAGGTGCGACGGAACGCGGCGATCAGCGGCTGCATCGCGGCACTGTCGGCGTTGCCGAAGACATGCACGCCACGCTCGGCGCGCGCCGCGGCGATCAGCGCGTCATAAGAGCGGGGATAGCCCGCCGGGCGTTGCGCGGCGGCGGGCATCGCGGCCCCCAGCACCAGCATCAACAGGATCGGCATACGCATCGTTCAGGTCCTCTCGCTTCCCGCCTCTGAGTTCGGGTAAGCTGTTGAACATGAATTATGCCGGCAAGCTGTCATTAACCTTTCACGGCCCGCACCCGTCATGCGTATTTTGATCGTCGAGGACGATGCGGCGCTCGCGCGCGGGATCGTCGCGCTGCTGCGCGCCACCGGCCATGCGGTCGATCACGTCGCCAATGGCGAGGACGCGCTGATGGTCGTCGCCGACGAAGTCTTTGCGTTGATCGTGCTCGACGTCGGTCTGCCGGGGATCGACGGCTTTGCGGTGCTCCAGACGCTGCGCCGGCAGGGCAATCGCGTGCCGGTGCTGATGCTGACCGCGCGCGACGCGCTCGACGATCGCGTCCGCGGGCTCGATCTCGGCGCCGACGATTACTTGCGCAAGCCCTTTGCGCCAGAGGAACTGGAGGCCCGCATCCGCGCGCTCGGCCGACGACGCGGTGGCGATCCCACGCCGGAACTGGTGGTGGGATCGCTGATGCTTGACCGGTCGGGCGGGGTGGCGCGCGTCGGCGAACGGCTGCTCGACCTGCGACGTCGCGAATGGGCGGTGCTCGACGCGCTGGCGACACGCGCCGGGCAGATCGTCCCGCGCGAAACCTTGCAATCGGAGGTATTCGGCTACGACGAGCCCGTTGGCCCGAACGCGATCGAGGTGAACATCACCCGCCTTCGCGGCAAGCTGGCGCCGGACGGCCCCGCGATCCGCACCGTGCGCGGTGTCGGCTATCTGCTCGATGGCGGATGAAGCCGCACGCGGTCGCGCGCCGGCGCTGCGCACGCGCCTGCTCGCCGCGCTGCTCGCGCCGTTGCTCGGCATTGCGATCTTGCTGGGATTGGCAGGTGCGACGCTGATCGCCGATACCGTGCGACGCACCAACGACCGCGTGCTGGGGGGCGCGCTGGGCGCCATCTCCGAGACGGTGCAGGTCGAACGTGGCGAAGTGACGATGGACCTGTCACCGGCCGCCTTCGGGATGCTGGAGAACAGCGAGCGCGACAACGTTTATTATCGGATCGCGGTCGGCGACCGTCTGCTCACCGGCTATGCCGATCTGTCCGCGCCAAGGGCAGCGGAACTGACGCTCGACGCGCCGCGCTTCCGCTATGCCCGCTATCGCGAACAGGACATCCGCATCGCCGAGGTCCGCCGCGCTTTGCCGCGCATCGCCGAGCCGGTCATCGTGCAGGTGGCCGAAACGCTCGACGGCCGGCGGGCGCTGCGGAACCGGCTGCTGCTCGCACTGCTGCTGGGGGAGGTTTCGCTGATCGGTGTCGCGATGCTGCTGATCCGACCGGCGCTCTCGTGGAGCCTGCGACCGTTGTCGCGGCTGCGCGATGCCGTGGCGGCGCGTGATACGCGCGCCACGCCGGATCTTTCCCGGCTGGACGCCGGCCCGCTGCCCACCGAACTGCGCCCGCTGGCCGATGCCTTCGACCATCTGCTCGCCCGCCTCGACACCGCGACGGCAGGAATGCGCCGTTTTACCGCCGACGCCTCGCACCAGATGCGCACCCCGTTGGCGGTATTGAAGGTGCAGGTGGCGCTGGCGCGGCGCGGCGACCCGGCGGCGCTCGGCGAGATCGCCGATGCCGCCGACCGCCTCGAACACCTCGTCACGCAATTGCTGGCGCTCGCCCGCGCCGATGAAGCCGGGGCCGCGCCGCCCTCCGAACGCGTCGATCTGCGCGAGGTCGCAGTAGCAGTCATCAACCGCCGCATCGCCCAGGCGATCGAGGCATCGGTCGAACTGCATCTCGATGCCCCCGAGACGATCGCGATAAACAGCCACCGCACGCTGATCTTCGAAATCCTCTCCAACCTGATCGACAACGGCATCCGCTACAATCGACCGGGCGGGCAGGTGACGATTGCCGTCACGCGCGGCGACGATGGCGTATCGGTGATCGTTGCGGACGACGGACCGGGCTTGCCCGATACCGATGTCGCCAAAGCCGGACACCGGTTCGCGCGCTTGTCCACCAGCCACGGCACCGAAGGGACCGGTTTGGGTCTCGCCATTGCCCGTTCGGGTGCGCAGCGCATCGGCGCGACCCTATCGCTGGTGAATACGCGTCCCGGACTACGCGTCGTCTTGCGTTTCGGCATGCCGGACTGACGCAACTTCAATAGTGTTATTGAAAGTCTTCATCGATGATCACGCTATCATCAGATAAATGCCTGAGATTACGGTCGATTGAAATAATTTTTCATTGTTAAATCATCTTGGCGGTGACACACCCCCTGCGCTGACACCGGGAGGTAAGCCGCTGACGATCCATCGCAAAAGGTGGACGCAGGCATTGCCGCCCCGGCGCTTCAGGGAGCGTAGGGGAGTAAAATAGATGACGATGAGGAATTTGCTGGCCGGCGGATGCTGCTTGGCCGCACTGATAGCCATGCCGTCGCTGGCTGCGGCGCAGACGGACGACACGCCCGCACCGTCGATCGGCGATCCGGTTGCCTCGGCGAAGCTTGCAGCAGACGGCGCGCGCGACACCCGCAGCGACAGCGGGCAAGACGTGGTCGTCACCGGCACGCGCATCGTGCGCCCGAACAACCGCTCGGCGGCGCCGATCGTCACCACCACTGCCTTCGACATCGCCGCACAGGGGGCGACCACGATCGAGGAAGTCGTCAATCGGCTGCCGCAGGTGCAGGTCAATTCCGAGCAGAATTTCAGCGATTCCGAGGGGCGTCAGCGGATCAAGCTGCGCAGCCTCGGTTACGAGCGCACGCTGATGCTGATCGACGGGCTGCGCATCGGCCTGCCCAACACCGTCGACGTCGGCATCATCCCCAACGCGCTGGTCGAGCGGATCGACGTGCTCACCGGCGGCGCATCGTCGGTCTATGGATCGGACGCGGTCTCGGGTGTGGTCAACTTCATCCTGAAGAAGAACTTCTCGGGCATCCGCATCGACGCCAATTACAGCTTCTTCAATCACGACAATTCCGCCAATGCCGTCACCGAGGCGGCGTCGCGCGCCGGCTTCAATTCGCCGAACGGTTTGACCAACGATGGCGGGCGTAGCGACATCAGCCTTGCTGCCGGCACCAGCCTGTTCGACGGGCGCATCAACTTCAGCAGCTTCATCAACTATCGCCAGTCCACGATCGTGAAGCTGGGCGATCGTTCGACCGCGGTCTGCGAAGTAACGCAATCGGCCAACAACGCGCCGCTCGGCTGCAATCGCGCCAGCTTCACGCCCGCCGGTACGATCATCCCGCAATCGGGCCCGCGCGCTGGTCAACAGCTCGTCAACAATCCCAATGGCGACGGTACGTTCATCCCGATCAACAGCGGACCGGCGGGCACGTCGGCGAACCCGTATGACGATCACGCCTTCCAGCGCCCGTTCGAGCGCGTCAACGTCGGCGGCTTCCTCACCGCCGAGATCACCAGCGACATCGAACTCTACGCCAATGCGCTGTTCTACCGCGACAAGTCGTACAACACGATCCTGAACCGCACCTTCAACTTCGGCGCATATGGCAGCGATCCGTATCAGGTGAATTGCGACAACCCGTTCCTGTCGGCGTCGCAGCGCACAGACCTGTGCGGCGCGAACGCCGGGGTGGCGGGGCAATATGCACCGATCGACGTCCGCTATCGCTTCGATGGCCTGCCGCTGGTCCGGTCGAAGTTCACTAACGAGGGCTACCGCATCGTCGCGGGTCTGCGCGGCAAGGGGCTCAACGACGTCTGGACCTATGACGTCGCGGCGATGATCTCGCGCGCGCGGCTCGACACGATCGACCAGCCGTTCGCGCAATTCGCGAACGTGAACCGCTCGCTGGACGTCGTGAACGTCGGCGGCGTGCCGACCTGCCGCTCGGTCGTGAACGGCAGCGACCCGAACTGCGTCCCGTTCAACGCGTTCGCACCCTTCAACAAGGATCAGGCGCTCAACGATTACCTGTACGGCGGCGCGACCGGCGGGATCAGCACGCGCATCCCGCGCCTGTTGCAGTTTCTCGCGACCACCAGCGGCGATCTCGGCAAGTACGGCATCACCTCGCCGTTCGCCGAACAGGGCGTCGCGGTCGCGCTCGGCGCCGAGTATCGCGAGGAGATGGAGCGGACGATCGTCAACCAGATCTTCATCGACAACAACGGCGGCCAGAACCAGCGCGTCACGCAGAACATCTTCGAGGCCAATGCCGAGATCCAGGCCCCGCTGGTCGAAAATCAGTCGTGGACGCGGTTGCTGCAGTTCAACGGCGGCTATCGCGTGTCGAAGTACAACCGCCTCGAAAACCGCTTCACCACCTGGAAGGTTGAGGGTCTGTGGGCGCCGGTCGAGGACATCACGTTCCGCGCATCCTATAACAAGGCGCAGGCCGCGCCGGGCGTCGGCGCCGCGGCGGGTGCATCGAACATCTTCTGGAACCAGGGTTTCTATGCCGACCCGTGCGCGCCGCGTGTCGACAGCAGCAACCCGAACGGTCCACGCCTCGCACCGCTGTACAGCGCGGCGCAATGCGCCAACACCGGGCTGCCCGCGAACCTCTATGGCAGCACGACGCTGATCTGCCCCGACGATCGCTGCACGGTGCGGGAGGGCGGATTCAACCTGAAGCCGGAAACCGCCTACACCAAGACGTTCGGCGTCGTGCTGCGCCCGCGCTTCATCCCCGGCCTGACGGTGTCGGTCGACCGCTGGCTGATCGACCTCGAGGATCAGCTGACGTTCCTTCAGCCGCAGGACATCATCAACGAGTGCCTGACCACCGGGCTCGACTATTTCTGCCGCGGCATCATCCGCAATCCGGGCACCGGCACGCTGTCCAGCTCGCCGGCGACCAGCCCGGCCACCGGCTGGGTCGCGCGCGGATCGTCGAACGGCTATAAGGAACAGTCGTACGGCTGGGACTTCCAGGGCCAGTACAATGTCGGCCTCGGTGGTGCCGGGCTCCTCGACGTCAGCTTCAACGGCACGCTGATGACGCGCAACGGTGGGCAGGCGTCGCCGGCCGCGATCCAGCGCAACTGCACCGGCTATTTCAGCAGCGGGTGCGGCGAGAGCATGCCGCGCTGGGCGCACCAGATGCGCGTGACGTGGTTCGCGCCGGAGCGCGTCGCCAACGTCTCGGTCAACTGGCGTCACCGCAGCGGGATGCCGACGACCTTCTACGCGCCCGCCAGCACCGGCATCCCGCCGCAGGACGAAAGCCAGCGTCGTGACCAGTACCCGGGCATCGCCACCTACGACTGGATCGATCTCGCGGTCGGGTTCGACATCAGCAAGCGCATGACGTTCCGGATCGCCGCGAACAACCTGTTCGACCGCGACCCGCCGATCGTCCCCGACAGCCGGGCGAAGATCGGACTGCTGCGCGGCAATACGATCATGGGCTACGACCTGCTCGGTCGGCAGATCGTCGCGGGCGTCTCGCTGAGGCTGTAACCGCTGTCGCCGCCCGTCCCGATCGGGGCGGGCGGCGCATCGTCACATCACGGGATCAGCCGTGCCGCACGCAACCGCTCGAACAGCGCGAAGAACGCGTCGTCGGTCGGTCGATAGCCGGTGAAGCCCAGCCGCCGGCTCTTGCTCATATCGGTGACGACCTCGATCGGCCGGCCGAGATCCGCATCGGTGTGCCACGGCGAGGCGAGGCGACCGAGATCGGGCTCGACCAGCCCCTCACGTGCCGCGATCTCGCGCCACAGCGCGGCATCGTCGGCCATCTGCTGCTCCAGCGGCCGCACGACGCCGTCGAACGGCGCGGGCTCGACGCCGAACCACTCGGCGATCCGCCCCCACATCCATTGCCATCGGAAGACGTCGCCATTCACGACGTTGAACGCCTGATCGTGCGCCGCTTGCGTTTCGGTCGCCCACAACAGATGCTCCGCGAGCAGCCCGGCGTCGGTCATGTCGGTCAGCCCCGACCATTGCGCGGCGGAACCGGGAAAGACGAACGGTCGCCCGGTCTCGCGGCACAGGGTGGCGTAGGTCGCCAGCGTCGTCCCCATGTTCATGGCGTTGCCGACGGCCAGGCCGATGACGGTATGCGGCCGGTGCACGCTCCAGGTAAAGCCGTCGCGCGCCGCCGCGGCGAACACCTCGTCCTCCTGCGCATAGTAGAAATTCTCGACGTCCAGCCGCCCTTGCTCCTCGCGGAACGGCGTCTGCGGCAGCGTTCCTTTGCCATACGCCTCGAACGGCCCGAGATAGTGCTTCAGCCCCGTGACCAGCGCGACATGGCGCGGCCCGGCCGGACGGGGCAGGGCATCGAGCAGGTTGCGCACCATCGCACCATTGACGCGGATGTTCTCCGCCTCGCTGTCCTGCCGTGCCCAGGTGGTGATGAACACCGCATCGGGGTTGATGTCACGCAGCGCCGCGGCGGTCGCGTCCGCATCCTGCAGGTCCGCCGTGACCGGCCGTACGTCGTTCTGCGCGACCGGACGTCGCGCAAGCCCGTGCACCGTCCATCCGCGCTCCACCAGCAACGCCGCCGTCGCCGCGCCGACGATCCCGCTCGCGCCCACCACCAATGCCGTCTTCGTCATAATCGCTCCTTGTCCGCGACATGAGCTAGGCACGGCGCCCAAGCGCTTCTAGACGGCACCATTCACCTCCCCAGGCACCCGAAGGTAACCACATGCAACCCGGCACGCGCGACGAGGAATGGCGGGAGGATTGCGCACCGCGCCGCGTGCTGGAGCTGTTCGCGACCAAATGGACCAGCATGGTGCTCCACACGCTTCATGCCCGCCACGACGGCGCGGCGCGCACCGGTGCGCTCCAGCGCAGCCTGCCCGGCATTTCCAAGAAAATGCTGACGCAGACGGTCCGGGATATGGAGGACAGTGGGCTGCTGAGCCGGCATGTGCACAGCGTGATGCCGCCGATGGTTGAATATCGGCTGACAGCACTCGGCCGGCGCTTCGTCGAGCCGATCGAATGGCTCTACGGCTGGGGACGCGACAATGCCGACGCGTTGGACGCGCTGCGACCGCGCCCAAGCTCGCGCCGGACCTAACGGCGTTGCCAACGATTAGGAGCCGCCGCGCTCCAGCCATGCGTTCAGCGACAAGGCATCGCTGGCGGCGGTTTCCGCGCACATGCTGTGCCGCATCAGTTCCAGCGCCCACCGCTGGTGCGCGCACGCCTCGCTTGCCACCGTGTCCTCGGGCACCCACAGCGCATAGTCGCGCATGTGCGCATCCGCGGCGGTGAACAGGACGCAGATGTCGGCGGCGATCCCGGTCAAGATCAGCCGGCTCACCCCCACTTGCGGCAACAGCACCGGCAGGTTGGTCGCGTAAAATCCCGAAAACTGCGGCTTCACGATGAAATAGTCGGTGTCGCGCGGATGGAGGAGGTCGATCAGCGGTTTGCCCCGGCACGCCTCCGCCCGGCAATGATCGATGATCGCCGCGCGATCGGACAGCCAATGCCCGAAGTTGTCGTTGACGTAGATTACCGGCACGCTCGCCCCGTCGGCCGCATCGCGCAACCGGCGGATGCGCTTCGCCGCTGCGATCGCCGCGGGCGCAAGCGCCTCGCCGCCCTCGAACGCTAGATCGTTGATCATGTCGATGATCAGCAATGCCGAGGCACCCGGCGAGGGGGTTTTTGCATCAGCCATGACGCGCTTCCTTCTGCTAAGGCCGTGCGCCGACGTCATGATCGCGATCGCGGGTCCTGTCGTTGATCCATATGAGCGCGCCGCGGCTCAGTAGATGTCGCGTCGGTACCGCCCCTGCTCCAGCATCGTCTCCAGCACGTCCTCACCCAATATGGCGGCGAGTGCGGCATGGACGCCCGGTGCCATGCCGGCGATGCTGCCGCAGACGTAGATGGCTGCACCGGCGCGCACCGCCGCGGCGATCCGGTCGCTCGCTGCCGTCACCGCCTCCTGCACATAACGCGGCGCCTCGCCATGCCGGGACCATGCGGTAAACGTCTCCGTCAGCACGCCGCTGGCCGCCAGTGCGGCGCGCGTCTCCGCGTGGAAGTCGTCATGCGCGGCATGGCGCTCGCCGAAGAACAGCCACGCAGGCGCGCCCCCGTCGACCGCCCGTTGCCGCAGATGCGCGAGCAACCCCGCCAGACCCGTACCATTGCCGATCAGGATCAGCGGCGTCGCAGGATCGGCCGGTGCGTGGAAGGCGGGATTGTGGCGGATGCGCGCGCGCACGACGCCGTTCAGCGCTGCACAGCGGGTCAGCCAGCCGGAGCCGAGCCCGGCAAAGCCATCCGCCGCCTGACAGGCTCGCACGATCAGTTCGACGCGCCCGTCCGACGGGATCGAGGCGATCGAATACTCCCGATGCGGCAGCGGCGGGAGCGCTTCGGGATCGAAGGCGTCGCCCGGATCGGCGGGGAGCAGCCGCGTCATCAACGTCGCCCGCGTCTCGGAGGTGTCGACCAGACCGTTGGCGCAGATAAACGCGTCGACGCGCGCCGGATCCTGTTCGGGCATTACCTCAAGAATGTCGCCCGCCTGCCAAATGACCGATTCCGAACGTGGTGCCAGAGCGATATGCCACGCCGCGCCGCCGACGCTGCCCGGGTTCAGCAAACGGCGTTCCACCAGCCGCCATTCGCCCATCGGCGCCGGTGCCCAATCCGGCTGATCGGTCTGCGCCCCCAGTCCGGCTAGCTGCTGCTGCCAGTGGCGTTGCGCGTCGGCATCCTCTCCGTTGGCCTCGACGAGATCGAACAGCCGCGCCGCACCGGCGTCGTGCAGCCAATGATCGACCCGGTGGCCGAACGCGCAGAAGTCGCGATACTCCCGGTCCCCCAGCGCCAGCACGGCATAGGACAGGTGCGACAGCGCGCCCGGCGCCGCCGCCATTGTCCGGGCAAAGGCCCGCGCCGCGTCGGGCGGCTCGCCCTCGCCATAGGTGCTGGCAACGACGAACAGACGCTCCGCGCGCGCCAAGGTCGCCCGGTCGAGCGCCCCGATCGGTACCGCCGCCGCGCCCGGCAGCGCATGCGCCGTCAACCGCGCGAGCCGCTCGGCCGAGCCGGTCTGGCTGGCATACGCCACAAGCGTGGTTGCCGTCTTGTTTGTCGCGGGAGCAGGGGCGAGCGTCGTCACCTCGGCCAGCGCCCGCTTGCGACGCCGCCGCGCGAAATACAGCAGGAAGCCGGTGATCGTGAACAGCGGCATCGTCAGGCTGCTCAGCATGATGGCGACGCGCCCGAGGATGCCGAAGTAGGCGCCACGATGGATTTCGAGGACGCTGGCAACGATGTCTTCGCCCGTCGAGCGATCCGCATAGCGCGTGTCGGACACGATCTTTCCGGTGGCACTGTCGACGGTGATGTCGTCGGTGACGCGGTCGTGGCGCGCATTGGGAAGCTTGGCGCGGAACTGCACCTTCGGGCCATCGCGGCTGGTGGCGGTGACGCTGTCGTAACGCTGGCCGGCGGTGACCTGCGCAAAGCTCTGCCACGCGCGCGGCAGGTCGGCGTCGGGCCCTTTGCCGGGCTTGCCGAGCTTGCCGCGCCCTTCGTGGCCGCGTTCGACCGACAGCAAATGCTGCACACCGCTGCGATACCAGTCATACGACCACCACAGCCCGGTGCCGGCGCTGATCAGATAGAAGATCAGCACCCAGCCACCGACCACGGCATGAAGCGCGCGGTACAGGTTGCGCCCGGTCATCCGGAGGTCGAGGACGAACCAGTTCCGCCAGTCGAGCGGCCGGCGTGGCCAGCGCAGATAGAGGCCAGACAGCGCAAAGTAGATCAGCGACAGCGCTGCGAACCCGGTGATCTGCCGCCCGACGCCGTTGCCGCCACCGGGTAGAGCGAGCCAGCGGTGCAGTTTCTCGACGAACTCGAAGAAGCCTTCCCCACGCGGCTCGCCAAGGATCGCGCCGGTTGCGGGATCGAGGAAGGACCGGTGCCGCTCCTTCGATCCCTTGACCGAGAAGCTGACCGACGCGGCGCGACCGGGGTCGCGCTCGACCACCAACCGCGTGATCTTCGCACCGGGACGCTGCGCGCCGAAGCGCGCGATCAGCGCCGGGGCAGGGAGTGGGGCAGTAGAGGCTGGCGTAACGGTCACCACGCCGGGATTCAGCGCGGCGAGGACCTCGGCCTCGAAGCTCATCAGCCCGCCGGTGACCCCCATCACCGCCAGCACCAGCCCGGCGGTGATGCCGAGAAACCAGTGTATTTGAAACAGGACCGTCCGCATCATGAACCAGCACTTCCCCCGCTAGTGCGAATAAGTCGCGTTAACGGAGCAGGTCGAGCTGGTCAATGATTGTGCTAAGTCTTCCGTTCCTCCCGCTCTCCGGACCCCGCTCGATGAGCGGCGCCACAGCAAGGGGCGGTCTCTGGCTCATGATGACATGAGGTCGAGCCCGCCGATTGTCATTGCGAGCGAAGCGAAGCAATCCAGGGCGTCCTGATCCGACTCTGGATTGCCCCGCTACGCTCGCAGTGACGGACGAAAATCACGCCATCAGGCTCTGGATGCCGGCTCAGCCAGACGGGAGTTACGGCTTGGCCGTACCGCCACCGGTGCGGTACCGATCGAACCACGCGATGATCGCCGACGCCTTCGCCGCCGATTGCGAAGGCCGTGACGTGAACCCGCCGTGGCTCGCTCCCGGCACCTTCACCAGCGCGGTCGGCACGCCGCGAATCTGAAGCGCGGCATAATATTGCTCGGACTCGCTCACCGGGGTGCGATAGTCCTCGCTGCCCACGACGACCAGCGTCGGTGTCTTGACGTTGCCGACCAGGCTGAGCGGCGAGCGGTTCCAATAGCTCATCGGATCTTCCCACGGCAGCTTGCTGAACCAGTAGCGTGAGGTGAACAGCGTCGCATCCATCGTCAGCGCTTCGCTGGTCCAGTTGATGACCGGCTTCTGCGTCGCGGCCGCCTTGAAGCGATCGGTCTTGCCGACGATCCACGCGGTCAGCACCCCGCCGCCCGATCCGCCGGTGACGAACAGATTGTCGGGGTCGGCGGTGCCGTCCGCGATCGCGGCATCGACCGCTGCGATCAGGTCGTCATAGTCCGCGGAGGGGTAATTCTTGTCGATCAGGTTCGCGAACTCCGCGCCATACGAGGTCGAGCCACGCGGGTTGGTCCACAGCACCGCATAGCCCGCGGCGGCATAAAGCTGCACGTCGGACGCGAAGCTGGGGCCATAGGCACTGTTTGGCCCGCCGTGGATCTCGAGGATCAGCGGCACTCGCGCGCCCGGCACGCGGCCGGCGGGGGTCGCGAGCCAGGCGTCGATCGGTCGACCGTCGGGCGCGGTGACCGCGATCTTGCGGACGTTGGCAAGCGCCTTCGACGACGTCAGCACGTTGTTGAGCTGCGTCAGCCGCCGCGGCTTTCCGTCGCTCCACACCCACACGTCGGCGGGCGCGCTCGCGTCGCCGCCGGTGTAGGCGATGGTCCCGCCCTTGGAGACCGAGAAGTCGCCACCGGTGTAGGGCCGGTCGATCCCGCCGCCCTCGACATTGTCGATCAACGGCTGCAGCCGGCCGTCAAGCCCGATCCGCCCGATCCGGCGCTGTCCGCGATCGTCATAGCTGGCGTACAGGCTCCGTCCGTCGGCGGCCCAGGTCGCTTCCTCGATCGCGCGATCGAGCGACGCGGTCAGCGAGCGCGGCGCTGCGGCCTGCCGATCACCGACGTAGAGTTGGGTATTCTCATAGCTGCGCCGCTTGTCGTCGAAGCCGAGCCACGCGATCCGCGTGCCGTCCGGCGAGACGCGCGGCTGTCCGTCCGGCCCGTCACGCGTCGTCAGCGTCCGCAGTACGGCGGTGTTGACGTCGACCGCCATCACGTCCGAGTTCAGGATCTGGCGCTCGGCGTCGGGTCCGCGGATCGCGGCGAAGACGATCTCGCGGCCGTCGGGCGTCCACGACAGCGGCCCGCCGTCGTCGAAGGCGCCGAACGTCAGCTGTCGCGCCGCCCCGCCATCGGCTGCGACCATGAACAGATGGTCACGCCCCGGCTTCACATAGCCGCCGCCGTCGTTGCGATAGTTGATCCGGTCGATGACGGTCAGCGGCTCGGCCCATTTCGCGCCCTCCGGCTTGGCAGGTGCCTTGCCCAGCGTCGTCGGCTCGCCGGCGACAGTCGCGATATAGGCCAGCCGCGTCCCGTCCGGGGACCATGCCAGCGCCTGCGGATCGCCGGGAAAGCCGGTAACCCGCGCGCTCGCGCCGGTGGCGATCCAGCGGACGAACAGCTGCGATCCGTTGCCGTCGCCCGCCACATAGGCGACGCGGGTGCCGTCGGGCGACCAGCGCGGGCTCGATCCCTGCGCCGCGAACGGCGATTGCCGCCCGCTGGCGACGTCGATCAGCCACAACGACGATTGCATCCGGTCGGTCATGATGTCGGCACTGCGCCGGACGTAGACGATCGTGCGCCCGTCCGGGCTGATCTGCGGATCGGCGGCGATCGACAGGCCGAACAGGTCCTCGCCGGTGAAGCGCCGGTTCGGCGCATCGACGGGGGCGGCGTTGGGCTGTTGCTGCGCCGCGGCCGGGGCGGCGGCGAGCAGGGCGAGGGCGACGGTCAGGCGCAAGGGGGCGTTCCTTCGAATGGTCAGCGAGCGGTGGTGGGGAGCTTCACGACGGTGCCGCGATGCATCACGAAGTCGACATGCTCCAGCCGCGTGACATCGTCGAGCGGCGAGCCGCGCACCGCGATGATGTCGGCGGTCTTGCCGGGCGCAAGCGTGCCGATGTCATCGCGCCCCAGCAGGTCGGCGGCGCCGGTCGTGGCGGCGGCGATCGCCTGCGCGGGGGTCAGGCCGTTCTTCACCAGCAGCGCGAATTCGGTCGCATTGTCGCCGTGCTTCGACACGCCGGTGTCGGTACCGAAGGCCACCTTCACGCCCGCGGCATAGGCGCGACGGTGGCTGGCGGCCATCGCCGCTGCGGCCTGCTCGGCCTTGGCGATCGTCGCGGGCGGCAACGCCCCGCCGCGCGCCTGCGCCAATGCGGCGACCGGCGCGATCTCGGTCGGCACCAGATACGCGCCCTTGGCCTTGAACAGCCGGATCGTGTCGTCGTCGAGGAAGGTGCCGTGCTCGATCGAGTCGACGCCCGCCTCCAGCGCGGCCTTCGTCCCCTCGGCGGCGTGGCTGTGCGCGGCGACCTTGCGGCCCAGCGCGTGCGCGGTGTCGATGATCGCGCGCATCTCTTCCGGGGTCATCGCACGCCCCAGTCCGCCGCTGACGTTCGAGAGCACCCCGCCGGTCGCGGCGAACTTGATGACCTTCGCCCCCATGCCGACCTGCGCGCGCACCGCGCGGCGGCAATCGTCGGGCCCGTCGCACAGGTTGATCTCATGCGCGTGCACCGCCTCGGCGAACTCTTCGCCAAGCCCGTTGCCGGCATCGCCGTGCCCGCCCGTCACCGAGATCATCTCGCCGGCATTGGTGATGCTCGGCCCCTCGACCGTCCCGGCATCGATCGCATCGCGCAGCGCACGGATCCCGCGCGGATCGCCACCGAGATCGCGCACCGACGTGAACCCCGCCGCCAGCGTCGTGCGCGCGTTGGCGACCGCGGTCATCTCGTCATCGAAGCGGTCGCGCGTCAGCGCCTCCAGCCGCGCGCGCATCGGGTCACCACCGATCCCCCACAGATGGACGTGCATGTCGACCAGACCCGGCAGCACGAACGCGTCGCGCAGATCGACCAGCGTCGCGCCCTGTTCGGGGGCGACGAAGCCGTCACGCAGCTCTGCGACCTTGCCGTCGCGCACGACGATCGTGGTGCGCCCGCGTGGCGCCTGCCCCGGCCGGTCGAGCAACGCCCCCGCCTGAATGTAGGTCACCGCACCCGCCGCAGGCGCCTGCGCGACCGCAGGCATGGCGGTCGTCATCGCCAGAACTGCGAGCAAAGCCTTGAACATCCCTGAACTCCCCTTTTGCCGGCATCGTTGCCGAGCCGGCGACCGAAGGCAAGCGGGCGTGTGCTCAGGCTGGGCGCATGCCGATATAGCGCGAGACGTTGTCGGCCAGCACGGTCAGCGGCACGTTGCCGCCATCGACCACCGCCTGATCGAAGTCGCGCAGGTCGTAACGTGCGCCGAGCGCCTTCTGCGCCCGCGCGCGCTGCGCGACGATCTCGGCGCGCCCGACCTCGTAGCCGCATGCCTGACCCGGCCATGCGCAATACCGATCGACCTCGCTTTCGGCATTGCTGCGCGGCAGCCCGGTCGCGGCGACGAACTCGGCCAGCGCCTTGTCGCGCGACCAGCCCAGCGCATGGATGCCGGTGTCGACGATCAGCCGCACCGCGCGCCACGCGAGCCCCATCAGATAGCCGAGCCGCCCGGCCGGATCGCCCGCATACATGCCCAGCTCGTCGGCGAGTTGCTCGGCATAGAGCGCCCAGCCTTCCGAATAGGCGTTGAAGGCGAGGATCGAGCGGATCAGCGGCAGCCGCTGCGCATATTCGCCCTGCCAGACATGGCCGGGGATGCCTTCGTGATAGACGAGGTCGGGGATCGTCACGCGATTGTGGATCGAGGGATCGCCGAGGTTGATCCACACCTTGCCCGGCTCGCGCCCGTCGATCGTGCCGGGGCCGCCATAGGCCGCCGGCGCTCCCGGTTCCTGCGCCAGCGGCATGCGGCGGATTTCGAGATTGCCGCGCGCCAGCCGCCGGAACGCCTGCGGCAATTTGGGGCGGATCGCGTCGATGCGGCCCTGCATATAGGCGACGATCTGGCGTCGCCCTTCGTCGCCATCCGGAAAGCCGATGCCGGGGCGCTGCTGATAGGCGATCGTGCGCTCGGCGACGCTGCCCTGCGTCAGCCCTTCGTTGCGCAGGATCACGTCCATCTGCGCCTGAAGGTCGGCGAGCCGCGCGCGTCCCATCGCGTGCAGATCGCCCGCGCTCCGCCGCGTCGTGGTGCCCGCGCGCAGCCCCCAGGCATACCATTGCTCGCCGTGCGGGCGCGCGTTCAGCCCCGGCGCTGCGGTGGCCACCGCCCGTTGCGCCCGGATTTCCGCCAGTTGCCGCTCCAGCGCCGGCACGATCGCGCCGCGCACGATCGCGGCGGCGCGGGTCGTCCAGTCGCCCGCCACCGCCTTGCCCTTGCGTGCCAGCGGCCCGATCAACGGCCCATCCTCGTTCGCCGCCTCGGCAAGCGTCCGCGTCATCCCCGCGATCGTCTTGTCGAGCAGGAACGACGGCGGCACGACCCCCATCGCGCGTGTCTGGCGTATCCGTACCGTCTCGCCGTCGAGCTGCGCCGGCATCGCCGCCAGCCGCGCGAGATACGCCTCAGCATCGGCCTTGTCGCGCACCGGCTGGTCGCCGTCGAGCATCTGCGGCACGTCCAGCCACGCGCCGACGTTCTGCACGACACCATAAGGCGTGTTGCGCCAGTCGCCGATCGTCGCCACCCCGTAAGGTAGCTTCATTCCGTCGAGCGCGGTCTGGAAGGCGCTTTCGACCACCGCGAGGCTGGTCGCCGTAGAGGCATCCAGCCCGGCGCGCGGCAGTTTCGCCAGATCGGCCAGCGCACCGCTCAGAAAGCGTTGCCGCGCCGCGACGCCGGCCGGCGAGCGATCCTCCAGCCGCCGCCGCAACCCGGCATGCGCGCCGTCGTCGACACCCAGCGTCGTCGCGCGTTCGGGCTGAAGCTCCAGCAACTGCCACGCGACCCGGTCGAGGAACGCCTGCGCGCTCTCGCCGGGCGGCGTCGCTCCGGCGGCGGTGGCAGCAGTAACGGCGGTCAGGCCGAGCAAGGTGTCGCGGCGCGAGACGAGATGGTTCATCCGCCTGTGATGGCCGGCACCGGAGGGAAGGTCAAACGTCCGTGGGCGGGGAAGCGACCCCGCCCACCGCATCACGCCGCCGGACAGGTCGCCCCGGCCGGATCGGTCGCAAGCCGCACGTCCGATACCGAGAGCGCGAACGGGGCATCGGCGTCGATCGTCATCGGCGTGGAAACCTTCTCGACGGTCGCGCCCCGCTCGCGGAAGCATTTCAGCGGCACGCGCAGCACCTGCCACCCGCTCTTGCCGAGCAGCGGCGCAACGTCGACGCGCCCGCCGCCCAGCGCCAGCCCGACCGGCCCCCTCGCCGGCATATCGACGCGGTAGGTGATCTGCAGGTTCAGGTCGGCGTTGGTCTCGCGCAGCAGTGACAGGTCCGGCCCGGCGATCTTCGCCGCGCCCTTGCCCTTCCACGTCAGCCGCACCGCGCCTTCCTGTGCGGTCGCGCTGTCGACCGCGATGCGCGAGACCGCCGGGTCGAGGTCGAGCCGGAACGGGGCAGGCACCTTGCCACGCGCGAAGAACAGGCTGGTATTGGCGAGGCTCGCGTCGACCCCCGCCACTTCGCTGAGCGCGCCGACCTTGCCCGGCCTGGCGTAGCTGAGCCCGTAACCGAACGGGAACAGCGGGTCGTAACCGGGCGCACCGCGGTTCAGCGCGAACTGCCCGGCGGTCTTTGGCCAACTGAACGACAAGGTGCCGGTGAAGTCGCGCTTGCCGCCGATCAGCACGTCGGCGACGCCTTCGCCCTCCGATCCGGGAAACCACGATGCGACGAACGCATCCGACTGGTTCAGCTCCGGGTTCACCCACAACGGCCGACCGGAGAGGAAGACCGACACGGTCGGGATGCCCGCCGCCTTCAGCGTCTTGAGCAGCGCCAGCGCCTGCTTGTCGCCGGCCTCGAACTCCAGCGTGCGGACGTCGCCACGCATCTCGGCATAAGGCTGCTCGCCGAAGACGACGATCGCGACATCGGGCTTGGTCGTGAACCGACCATCGGTCGACAGCGTCGCGCTGCCGCCGCCCGCCTTGGCCGCTGCGGCGATCCCGGCGAAGATCGACGTCGCGCCTGGGAAGTCGGCATTGCTGTTGCCATCGCCCTGCCACGACAAGGTCCAGCCACCCGACTGCCGCCCGATGTCGTCGGCGGCGTCGCCTGCGACGAGGATGTTGGCGCCCGCCTTGATCGGCAGCACGCCGTTGTTCTTGAGCAGCACGAGGCTCTTGGCCACCGCCTCGCGCGCGACCGCGCGGTGCGCCGCCGAACCGAGCTGCTGGGGCTGCGCCTCATAGGGGCGGGCAGGGTCGAACAACCCCAGCTTCATCTTCACGCGCAGGATGCGCCGCACCGCATCGTCGATCCGCGCCATCGGAATCTTGCCCGAACGCGCAGCGGCGAGCGTCGTGTCGAACAGCCCCTTCCAGCTATCCGGCGCCATCGCCATGTCGAGCCCGGCGTTGAAGGTCGCCGGACAATCGGCATTGGTGCAGCCGGGGATCTGCCCATGCCCGTTCCAGTCGCCGACCACGAAGCCTTCGAACCCCATCCGGCCTTTGAGCACGTCGGTCAGCAGCGAGCGGTTGCCGTGCATCTTCTGCCCGTTCCAGCTCGAAAAGCTCGACATCACCGTCATCACGCCGGCCTTGATCGCGGGCGGGTAGCCGGCGGCGTGGATGCGGATCAGCGTGTCCTCATCGACCTGCGTGTCGCCCTGATCGACGCCGTCCTTGGTGCCGCCGTCGCCCAGGAAGTGCTTGACGCTCGCCGCGACATGGCCGTGCTGGATACCCCGGTTCGCGCCGACGCCCTGCAATCCCTCGACCATCGCACCCGAATAGGAAGCGACCACCGCCGGGTCCTCCGAATAACCTTCGTAGCTGCGCCCCCAGCGATCGTCCTGCGGCACCGCCACGGTAGGCCCGAACGCCCAGTCGATCCCGGCTGCGGCGGTCTCCGCCGCGGTCGCCGCGCCGATCTGGCGGATCAGCGCCGGGTCGCGCATCGCGCCCAGCGCGATATTGTGCGGGAAGATCGTCGCGCCGACGACATTGTTGTTGCCGTGCACCGCATCGACCCCGAACATCAGCGGGATCGCGGTGTGACCGGCGCGCTGCTCCATCGCCACCGCGTTGAAGGCGCGCGACGTCGCCACCCACGGTGCGGCCGGCGAACGATCCGGGCTGCCGATCGGCGGCGAGCTGCCGCCGGCGAGGATCGAGCCGAGCGGATATTTCCGCAGGTCTTCGGGCTTGATCGCACCGATATCGGCCTGGATCATCTGGCCGATCTTCTCTTCCAGCGACAGGCGGGCGAGCAGTGCGGTGACCTTCGCCTCGGTCGCCGGATCGACCAGCCCGGTGCTCTTCGCGACCGGCCAGCGATCGGGATGCGCGACCTGCGCCATCGCCCCGCTCGCGGCGACCGTCATCAACGCCACCGCCAGATAGCTCACGCCCCGCATCGTCATCCCCGCCTGCCTTCTATCATCGCTCTGACTAGGCCGTGCTGATAACGCTATCCCATATGCCTTGCCAATGGCGATCAGTCCCTAAGGGTAGTAGTCCGATCGCCCGAGCTGGTATCGCTAACCTGCTCGATCACCACCACGTCGCATAGAGTGCGATCAGGATCAGCACGATGCCAAGGCTCGCGACGTTGAACCCGGTCGTGGTGCGGAAATCGATGCCTTGCACAGTCACCCGATTGGCATCCGCGCGCGATTTGACCATCAACGACAGCACCACGGCCAGCGCGAGGCTCAGCAGGAACACCAGGCTCATGCGGTTGAGGAACGGCAAATCGGGCAGGGCGGCGCGCAGGACGTACGACAATACCACCGATGCCACCGCGGCGCCGATCGCCCCCGCTTCGTTCGCGCGCTTCCAGAACAGGCCCAGCAGGAAGATCACCGTGATCCCCGGCGTGAAGAAGCCGGAGAATTCCTGGATGAACTGGAACGCCTGATCCGATTGCCCGATCAGCGGGCGCGCGGTCAGCATCGCGATCACGATCGACACGCAGGCGGCGATCCGCCCGACCAGCACTAGCTGTCGCTCCCGCGCGGGATCGGCGCGCCCGTCCTCGGCGGTGGTCGCGCGGCCGAACTGCTTGGCGTACAGGTCGAGCGTGAAGATCGTCGCGATTGCGTTGATCTTCGATGCGGTCGACGCGATGATCGCCGCGATCAGCGCCGCGAACACCAGCCCCAGCAATCCGGGCGGCAGCAGCCGCAGCATCGCCGGATACGCCTCGTCGGGCTTGGCGAGGTCGGGCGCCAGCACCACCGCCGCGATGCCGGGCAGAACGATGACCAGCGGCATGAGCAGTTTCAGGAAAGCGGCGAACACGATGCCCTTTTGCGCTTCGGGCAGGCTCTTCGCGGCAAGTGCGCGCTGGATGATGTACTGGTTGAACCCCCAGTAGCTCAGATTCGCGATCCACATGCCACCGATCAGCACCGCGAGCCCCGGCAGCTCCTTATAATGGGGGTTGTCGGGGGACAGGATCATGTCGAAGTGATCCGGAACGCGCCGCGTCAGCTCCGAAAAGCCGCCGACGATCCCGGCATCGCCGCCGATCGCCCGCAACGTCAGCGCCGACACCAGCAACCCGCCCAGCACCAGCAGCGTCACCTGCACGATGTCGGTCAACGCCACCGCCTTCAGCCCGCCACGCAGCTGATATAGCACGGCAAATGCGCCGAGGCCGACCAGCGCCAGGTCCTGGTTGATCCCGGCGACCTGCGTCACCGCGATCGACCCCAGCCAGATGATCGAGGTCAGATTCACGAAGATATACAGTGCCAGCCAGAACACCGCCATGATCGTGCGGATCGACGTACCGTACCGCTGCTCCAGGAACTGCGGCATCGTGTAGATGCGGTTGTGAAGGAAGATCGGTAGGAAGAACTTGCCGACAATCAACAATGTAGCGCCCGCCATCCACTCATAGGAGGCGATCGCCAGCCCGATCGCATAGCCCGAGCCCGCCATGCCGACGATCTGCTCGGCGGAGATATTGGCGGCGATCAGCGACGCACCGACCGCCCACCACGGCAGCGCCTTGGACGCGAGGAAATAGTCCGACGTGTCCTTGCTCTCGCCAGCCTTGTCGCGGCTAACCCATTGCGCGAGCACGAAGATGCCGATCGCATAGCCAATCACCACGACCAGATCGATCGTCTGCAACGTCATCCCGCTTCCTCCCCGCTATCTCCGCACCTGTTTAGCGTGTGTGACAGCGCCGTCCATGACGGTCGTGGCCGCGATCTAATCAGTATGGGAATTGGAGCGGCCAGGGGCGTTGGCCGCCCGATGGAGTATCGAGAGATCGTTCCGAAAACATCGGGAAAGACAGAATGGGTCGATTGACAACCAGCACTTGGCGTGGCTGATTAGACGGATGGGGACGGCGATCTCCCCACGAGGCGTCAGCCAGAGCATCGCGTCCGGCAAGAATTCGCGAAGGACGCACCATGCCTGCCCCAAACGCCATCACACCCGAAAAGCTCGCGCGCCTCGTTGCATCGACCGGCGCGCCGCAAATACTCGATCTACGCCACGCCGCGGTTGCGGCCATCCCGGGCTCGCTGTTCCCGACCCATGCGGATCCGACCCGGTGGAGATATGCTTCCGGCGCGTCCGTCGTGATCGTGGACGCCGATGGCAGCGGCCCGGCCGTCGCGGCGGCCGCCATCCTGCGTAGCGACGGTGTAGCGGCCGAAGTTCTCGACGGCGGTTTCGCCGGATGGGCGGCAAGCGGGCTGCCGATGGTATCGCTGGGCCATTTGCCGCCACGGCACGAGGATGGCCGCACGTGGTGGGTCACCCGCGCTCGGCCCAAGGTCGACCGCATCGCCTGTCCCTGGCTGATCCGACGTTTCATCGATCCTGAGGCGCGCTTCCTGTTCGTAGCCCCCGGCGAGGTGGTGAAAGTCGCTACGCAGCAGCAGGCCGAACCGTTCGACGTCGCGGAGGAGGGCGTGTTCTGGAGCCATCGTGGCGAGCGTTGCACCTTCGACGTCATGGTCGAGGCATTCGGGCTGGCGACGCATCAGCCACTCGCGCATCTGGCCACGATCGTGCGCGGCGCCGATACCGACCGGCTGGACCTGGCCCCGGAAGCAGCCGGACTGCTTGCCATTTCACTCGGTCTGTCGCGCATCCACAGTGACGATCACGTCCAACTCGAAGCAGGCATGTCGGTTTACGACGCGCTCTATCGCTGGTGCCGCGACGCGCAGGGCGAGAAGCACGATTGGTCTTCGCATCAGCCGACGCGCGCAAAGGTGTCGGCATGACTGCGGGAGTGGCGAACGCCGCAAGCACGATCCGCCCTCACCCGGTCACGCTGCAGCAAGCCTTTTGGGTCTGGTTGCGCATCGCCCTGCTCTCGTTTGGCGGCCCCGCCGGACAGATTGCGGTCATGCACCGCATCCTCGTCGACGAGAAACGCTGGATCGGCGAGCAGCGGTTCTTGCACGCACTGAACTATTGCATGTTGCTGCCCGGTCCGGAGGCACAGCAGCTCGCCACGTATATCGGTTGGCTGATGCATCGCACGAGAGGGGGCATCGTCGCGGGCGTGCTGTTCGTCATTCCCGGCGCAGTCGCCATCATGGCGTTGAGCTGGGTCTATGTCCTCTATGGCCAGCTCGGTATCGTCTCGGCGGTCTTCTTCGGTCTCAAATGTGCCGTGCTTGCGGTCGTGCTTCAGGCGGTAATGCGGATCGGTGGACGTGCGCTCGGGACAGTGCCGGCGCGGGGCCTTGCTGTGCTGGCGTTTGTGCTGATCTTCTTCGTCGGTACGCCGTTCCCGCTAATCGTCCTAGGTGCTGGGCTGGTTGGCTGGTGGTCCGTCCGTCAGGGTAGCGTCGCCTTCCGGGGCGGCGGTCACGGCGCATCAAAGGGCACGCTCGTGGCTGACGCCAATACGTTGCTTGGCGAGGATCTGCCCGCGCATGCGCGACCGTCCTGGCAGCAGACAATTTACACGGCACTGGTATGGCTCGCTCTTTGGCTCCTGCCGGTAGCCGGGCTGCTGGTCGCGCTCGGCCCAGACAATGTGTTTAGCCGCATCGCCACCTTCTTCTCGACAATGGCAGTGGTGACGTTTGGCGGAGCTTATGCCGTACTCGCCTATGTCGCGCAGCAAGCGGTGGCTAATTATGGCTGGCTGGGGCCGCAGGAGATGCTGGATGGCCTCGGCATGGCCGAAACGACGCCGGGGCCGCTGATCATGGTGCTCCAATTCGTCGGTTTTCTCGGCGCTTACCGCGATCCTGGCAACCTCTCGCCACTGGTCGCCGGCACCCTAGGTGGTCTGCTCGCGACATGGGTGACGTTCGTGCCGTGTTTCCTGTGGATATTCCTCGGCGCGCCCTTCATCGAACGACTGCGCGGCAATGCTGCAGTAGCCGGAGCGCTTTCCGCCATCACCGCGGCGGTGGTCGGCGTCGTTCTGAACCTGGCGATCTGGTTCGCGCTGCATACCCTGTTCCGCAAGACCACGTTGGTGGCGGCGGGGCCGCTCCGCTTCGATGCTCCGGTGTTCACCAGCGTTGATCCGGCGGCGGTCGTCTTGGCACTTGGGGCCGCTTACGGGATATTTGTCATGCGAGCGGGGGTCATCGCGACCTTGCTGGCGACCTCGGCCGCCGGTCTTGCGCTCTACGGCGCAGGGATCATTCGGTAAAGCGGGCATGGTCGTGTGCTTGCAACGTCGCGACACGCCATTCTTACCGCCGCTGGTGACCCCTACGAGAATCGAACTCGTGTTTTCGCCGTGAGAGGGCGACGTCCTAACCGCTAGACGAAGGGGCCGTGCGCGGTGTGAGGCGCGCTGTTAGGTCGATGGGGTCGGGGCGTCAAGCGACTTTCGTGCCGACGGCCAAAAAGGTGCGTCGGCACGATGGCCGACGCACCTCAACGTCACGCCGCCTTGCGACGCTCCGCCATCTCCGTGTTCAGCATCTCGGCCAGCAGGAACGCCAATTCCAGGCTCTGGCCGGCGTTCAAGCGCGGATCGCAGTGCGTGTGGTAACGGTCGGCGAGGCTCTGCTCGGTCACGTCGATCGCGCCGCCGGTGCATTCGGTCACATTCTGCCCGGTCATCTCCGCGTGGATGCCGCCGGCGTGTGTGCCCTCCGCTCGGTGAACCGCGAAGAAGCCACGCACTTCGGACAGGATACGGTCGAACGGACGGGTCTTGTAGCCACTCGTCGCCTTGACGGTGTTGCCGTGCATGGGGTCGCAGCTCCAGACCACCGGATGCCCCTCGCGCTTCACCGCGCGCACCAGCCGCGGCAAATGCGCCTCGATCTGGTCGTAGCCATAGCGGGTGATGAGCGTCATCCGCCCCGGCACGCGCTGCGGGTTGAGGGTGTCGAGCATCCGCAGCAAGGCATCCGGCTCGAGCGACGGCCCGCATTTGATGCCGATCGGGTTCCCGATCCCGCGCAGGAACTCGACATGGGCCGAGCCCTCGAAGCGGGTACGGTCGCCGATCCACAGGAAATGCGCCGAGGTGTCGTACCAGTCGCCGGTCAGCGAATCCTGCCGGGTGAGCGCCTGCTCGAACGGGAGCAACAGCGCCTCGTGGCTGGTGTAGAAGGTGGTTTGCGACAGCTGCGGCACCGTGTCCGGGCTGATTCCGCACGCCTCCATGAAGTCGAGCGCCTCGCCGATCCGATCGGCGGTTTCGGCATATTTCTTGGCCCACGGGCTGCGGCCCATAAAGTCGTGCGTCCAGCGATGCACCTGGTGCAGATTGGCATAACCACCCTGCGCGAAGGCGCGCAGCAGGTTCAACGTCGCCGCCGATTGCGCGTAGGATCGGATCATGCGCTCCGGATCGGGGATGCGCGACTCTGCGGTGAACGCGATGTCGTTGACATTGTCGCCACGGTAGCTGGGCAGCTCGACGCCGTCGATCGTCTCGGTGTTGGCCGAGCGCGGTTTGGCGAACTGCCCGGCCATCCGCCCGACCTTCACCACCGGCAGCTTGGAGGCGAAGGTGAGCACCACCGCCATCTGGAGGATGACTCGGAAAGTATCGCGGATGTTGTTGGGGTGGAATTCGGCAAAGCTCTCCGCGCAATCGCCGCCTTGCAAGAGGAACGCCTTACCTTCGGCGACCTTGGCGAGATCGGCGGTCAGGTTGCGTGCTTCGCCCGCAAAGACCAACGGCGGAAACGAGGCCAGCCGCCGCGTCGCATCATCCAGCGCCGCAGCATCGGGATAGACGGGGAGCTGGCGCGCTTCGGCGGTTGTCCAGCTATGCGGGGCCCAACTGGCCATGGTATTCATCCTTCCAACTAATGCCTGCGCCTTGAACCAACCGCGCGCGGGCCGCAATCAACTTCCTCTTTACAGCACACCCGGATAGGCGCCGCCGTCGATCAGCAGGCTTTGTCCCGTGATGAAACCGGACGATGCGGCGCAGAGGAAGGCGCAGGCATCACCGAACTCTGTCGGCTCGCCGAACCGCCTGGCGGGAATACGGTCAAGCGCGGCTGCGGCGGCTTCTTCGACCGAGACGCCGTTCTTCTCCGCATTGAAGGCGTGCACGCCTGCCAGCCGTCGGGTGTCGAACAGGCCGGGGAGCAGGAAGTTGATCGTGACATTGGCATGTGCGACTTGTCGCGCGACCCCTGCCAGAAAGCCGGTCAGCCCGATCCGGGCGCCGCTCGACAGATCGAGCCCGGGCACCGGCGCCTTCACCGATCCCGACGTGATGCACACGATCCGTCCAAAGCGGCGGTCGATCATGCCGTCGATCACCTTCTGCACCAGCCGGATCGGGGTGACCATGTTGGCATCCACGCCGGCGTGAATCGCATCGCCGTCGAGCGCGCGAAAATCGCGTAGCGGCGGACCGCCGTTATTGTTGACAAGGATGTCGACCTGTCCGTCGGCGACATCGATCAACGCCGTCTGGACCCGCTCGTCGCCGACATCGCCTGCGATCGTCCGAACGGTCGCGCCATCGTTACGCAGGGCAGCAGCCGTCTCCTCCAGGGCCGCAGAGTCACGGCCGTTGAGGATCACCGTGCACCCCGCCCGGGCCAGCGCGGTGGCGCACGCCCGTCCGAGGCCGTGGCTGGATGCGCAGATGATCGCCGTCCGGTTCGTCAGCCCGAGATCCATGCCTGTCGTCCTTTCCTTCGCCGTCAGCCCGGCAGCTTCCAGTCCCAGCCGAGCGGATCGCCGTCCATCACCTCGACGCCGCTGCCCGCAAGTTCGTCACGGATCGCGTCCGAGCGCGCGAAATCCTTGGCAGCGCGCGCTTCCTTGCGTTCGGCGAGGCGCGCTTCGATCGCCGCCTCGTCGATAGCGGCGCCCACCGGGCGCACGCGCAAGGCCGCACGATCGAGCTGCGCCAGATCGAGCCCCAGCACATCATCGAAGGTCGACAGCGTCGCGAGCCGATCGGCCGCGGACAGTTTCTTGTCGCCAAGCAGCGCATCCAGCACCGGCAGCGCACGCGGCGTCGCCAGATCGTCACTGATCGCGGCATCCAGTTGAGCGATATAATCGGCCGCGCGCGCGCCGCCAGTGGTGCTCCGGCTGCGCAAGCCTTCGACCGCATGGACCCAGCGCTTCAGCCGTACCTGCGCCGCAGCCAGATTCTCCCACGAGAATTCCAGCTCGCTGCGGTAATGCGCCTGCAGGCACATCAACCGGTAGGAGAGGGGATGGAAGCCCCGCTCGATCAATCGAGAAAGCGTGAGGAACTCGCCCGATGACTTGCTCATCTTTCCCGTACGATCGACGAGGAAATTGTTGTGCATCCAGAAGGTCGCGCCCGTGTCCGCGCAGTCGCAATGCGCCTGATTCTGCGCGATCTCGTTGGGATGATGAATCTCGCGATGGTCGATCCCCCCGGTGTGGATGTCGAACGCGGGCCCGAGATATTTCGCCGCCATCACCGAGCATTCGAGGTGCCAGCCGGGTGCGCCGCGGCCCCAGGGCGAGTCCCATTCCATCTGCCGCGTCTCACCGGGCGGTGTGGTGCGCCAGATCGCGAAATCTTGAGGGTGCCGCTTGCCCGCGACCGTCTCGATCCGCCCATGCGCGGCATCGTCGGCCGCCCCCGCCAGCCGACCGTAATCGGGCACGGTGGTGGTATCGAAATAAAGGCCATCGTCAAGCTGATAGCAGTGACGATCGGCGATCTTCTCGCCCCACGCGATCATCTCCGCGACGTGATTGGTGGCCAGCGGCATATGCGTCGGCGTGCGGATGTTCAGATCGGCAAGATTTTGCCTGAAGGCATCCGTATAATGCTTTGCGATCGCCCAGATATCGCGACCGCTCGTCCGCGCCGCCGCCTCCATCTTGTCATCGCCCGCATCGGCGTCGGACGTCAGATGCCCGACGTCGGTGATGTTGATGACATGGGTGAGCGGCCAACCCTTCGCCGCAATCGTCCGGCTCAACGTGTCGGTGAAGACATAGGCGCGCAGATTCCCGACATGCGCATAATGATAGACGGTCGGGCCGCACGAATAGATGCGGACGTTACCCGGATCGCGCGGGGCGAACGGTTCGAGCGTGCGCGAAAGGCTATTGTAGAGGATCAGGGGGACGCCGGTCATCCCGCGCTCTTAGTCCGCTGGCCCCGTCACGCCAACCGCCCGTGGACGTTGTGGCGTGCAACACTTGCGCGTGTGATGCGCTTGCTGTTCCGCATCGAGCAGCAACAAGGAGCCATGCGTGACGAAGATTGCCGTCGTTCAGACCACGACCGGGATCGATCCTTCCCGAAATGCCGGCGCACTGGTCGCGGCGATCGAGGAGGCGGGGGCTTCCGGTGCCGCAATGGTCTTCACGCCGGAAATGTCGGGACTGCTCGACCGCGATCGCGCCCGCGCTGCGGAAGCGATCATGCGCGAAGGCGACGACCGCGTCCTCGTCGCAGTGCGCGAGGCCGCGGCGCGGGCGGGTGTGTGGGTGCATCTCGGATCGCTGGCGCTGCGGCGCCCTGACGGGCGGCTCGCCAATCGCAGCTTCGTGATCGACGCGGTCGGCAACATCCGCGCCCGTTACGACAAGATGCATTTGTTCGATGTCGATCTGCCCACCGGCGAAAGCTGGCGCGAGTCGGCAAGTTATGCTGCGGGCGATCGTCCGGTGGTGGTCGGCACGCCGCTGGGCCGCATGGGCCTGTCCATCTGTTACGACATGCGCTTCCCTGACCTGTACCGCGCCCTGACCGATGCCGGCGCGCAGATCCTGTCGGTGCCGGCCAGCTTCACGCGGCCGACGGGGGCGGCGCATTGGCACATCCTCCTGCGTGCTCGCGCGATCGAGGCGGGAGTTCATCTCGTCGCCGCCGCGCAGACCGGCGTGCATGAGGACGGTCGCGCCACCTATGGTCATTCGCTGGTCGTCGATCCGTGGGGCGAGGTGCTGCTTGATATGGGTGAGGCACCCGGGATCGGCTATGCCGAGGTCGACGCCACGCGCGTACAGGATGTGCGCAGCCGGGTGCCCGCGGTGCAGCATCGCCGCGTGGTCACCGCGCCAATCGTGATCGCGTGAGGGAGTGAACGCTTGCGGGGCTGGGCGCTTGCTGCTAGGGCCGGTGTGTTCGGCGCGAGCCTCGCTCGCCGCCGCATTACCTGTTTGATCCGGAGTTGAAGGTTCCAATGCAGATCATCGTTCGCGACAACAATGTTGACCAAGCCCTTCGCGCGCTCAAGAAGAAGCTGCAGCGTGAAGGCGTGTATCGCGAAATGAAGCTGCGCCGCCACTACGAGAAGCCCTCGGAGAAGCGTGCGCGCGAGCGTGCGGCGGCAGTGCGTCGTGCGCGCAAGCTGGAGCGCAAGCGTGCGGAGCGTGACGGCGCGCGGTAAGACGCTGCGTCGGTCGCGGTGCCGCCTCGTGCAGCGCTGCGCCCACTCCGTTTTTGCCAGCGCGTCGCCGCGGCGGCGCGTGCTAGCCTGAGGTTGCCCGCCGATGTCGACTGTCACCGCCGTTCCGATCCCTCCCGTCCGGCGCGCCTATGTGCTGTGGTTGGTGGCGGGGTTGCTGATCGCCCTGGTGGCAGGCGTAGCGCTGGCGCGCGCCGGGAGCACCGGGGTCGTCACGACCCCCTCCGGGCTGCGCTATCAGGTATTGAAGGCGGGCGAGGTCAAGACGCCGTCGCCGACCGACACTGATGTCGCCCTCATCAATTATGAGGGGCGGCTGGTCGACGGCACCGTCTTCGACAAGTCGCAGCAGCCGACGCCATTGCCGGTCGCGGGGGTCGTTCCGGGTTTCTCCGAGGGCCTGAAGCTGATGCACAAGGGTGCCAAGTACCGGTTCTGGATCAAGCCGGAACTCGGCTACGGTGACCGCGCCAATGGTCCGATCCCTGCCAATTCGACGCTCGTCTTCGACGTCGAATTGCGCGACTTCCTTCCCGAAGCGACCGTGCGCCAGATGCAGATGCAGCAGAGCATGATGGGCGGAATGCCGGGAATGGGTGGCGCGGGCGGTCCTGCTGGAGCAGCGCCCGGCGGGCGTTGATACGGGTTCCCTCGGGAACAGATGAGGGCGGCCTGCGGGTCGCCTTTCTCGTTTGTGGACCGGACGACTGCTCTAGATGCGGCTGAAGCTCGATCGGGAGTGATGTCGATCGGGACGTTTGCGGAGCGTTAGATCGAGCTGCCGTAATATGATTCGTCATTGCGAGCGCAGCGAAGCAATCCAGGGCGTCCTGGTCCGGCACTGGATTGCTTCGCTGCGCTCGCAATGACGATAGTGGTGTCGTTCCCGACCCAAAGTTCTTCGAGCACCATCGCAGCACGTCTCTACGCGGGAAGGACCCCGCTCAGGACAGCTTGGTAGCCGCAGGATTCGGCGCTGCCACCGACTCTTCGCGGCGACGAACCCCCTCCAGCCCGCTCGGGCCGCGCAGCACCGGAGCGCCGGTTGGGGTCGCAACGGGCACCACCTGTCGCCGCATACACAGGCCCGGCCCCGTGTGCGGAAACTCGCGACAATTCCAAAGCTCGCGCTCCAGCCCGGCACCCTGATCGCGCAGATAGCTGAACGACATGCTCGCCATTTGCACCGGCGTCATCGCCGTTCCGGCCGGCAGCATCGCCTGGTCGGTCCAACCAAGAAATTTGCACTTAGCGCGCGTTCCGCAAGCGGCTTTGGCAAGTGCGGGATAATTCTCCGGTGAGCCATCGGGTAGCAGCGCCGTGAAGCTGTCGGGCTCACCCGGTACGGTGCTCGTCGCCACCTGTGCGGCGCTCGTGGTGCCCGGCATGGCGGCGGCGATCGCGACCGCGGCGTCGGCCAATGCCCCGCCAAGTCGATGGACCGGCGAGATGTCGGCCAACCCGGCGATCACCGGCTCGTCGCTAGAGACGCTGCGCCGGAACGCGGCGGGCGTGCCCCACCAGCCGGTCCAGCGGAAGAACAGATGCGTGTGCACCTCGGCGAGTTTGTCGAGGCTCGCGCTCCAATAGGGCACGACCCAGTCGGTATGGTAATGCGTGGCATAGCCGACTTTGGCGAACACCGCCCCGTTCAGCGCCTTCGTCGCCACTTGGCGCGCGCGCTCCCATGCCGGCTCGGAGGGATGCCGCACCAGCGCACCGTCGCAGGTGAAGGTGAACTGGCAGCCGGTCGCGCGCTCCTGCCCCTGAAAGACCACGCCGCATACCGTTTTCGGAAAAGCGGGATGGCGCAGCCGGTTGAGCACCACCTGCGCGACCGCCTGCTGCCCCGACGGATCGTCACCGGCCTCATACCAGGCCGCCGCGGCCAGGCAGTCGGTCGCCCGCGCGCGCTGCGTGTCGTCGCCTGCGAACAGGAACGGACGTGCCGCCGGGCGCGGGCCGCGCACGAACGGGATCGACGCATTGTAGACGCGCGCGTCCTCCGGAGTCAGATCCTGCAATTCGACCGGTTCCACGGTCGGCACCTCGGACGCGGCGACCACGCGCTGCGGGCGCTTCACCTTTGCCGCGACGGCGCGCGGCATGTCTGGTGCCCGCCGCGCGACCAACGCGGGCACCATGAGCGCCGACGCCGCGATCCCGCCGAGGATCGCGCGTAACCTCCAGCTCAGATCGGACAGATCAGTTCTCCGGCAGGAAGTCCGGCACCGACAGATAGCGCTCGCCGGTATCGTAGTTGAAGCCGAGCACGCGCACGTCGTCGGGCAGGTCCGGCAGTTTCTGGAGGATCGCGGCGAGCGTCGCGCCTGAGGAAATGCCGACCAGCAGCCCTTCCTCGCGCGCCGAGCGCCGCGCCATGTCCTTTGCGACGGCGGCATCGACCTCGATTACGCCGTCCAGCGCCTGCGTATGCAGGTTCGCGGGGATGAAGCCCGCGCCGATCCCCTGGATCGGGTGTGGCCCGGCCTGCCCGCCACCGATGACGGGCGACGCCTGCGGCTCGACCGCGAACACCTTCAGGTTGGGCCATTCCTTCTTGAGCACCTCGGTCACGCCGGTGATGTGCCCGCCGGTGCCGACTCCGGTGATGATGACGTCGATCGGCGAGTCGCGGAAATCGTTCAGGATTTCCTGCGCAGTGGTGCGAACGTGCACGTCGATGTTCGCCGGATTTTCAAATTGCTGCGGCATCCATGCGCCGGGGGTCTGCTCGACCAGCTCCAATGCGCGTTCGATCGCACCCTTCATGCCCTTTTCGCGCGGGGTCAGGTCGAACTCGGCACCATAGGCCAGCATGAGGCGGCGCCGCTCCAGGCTCATGCTCTCCGGCATCACGAGGACCAGCTTGTAGCCTTTGACCGCCGCAACCATCGCGAGGCCGATGCCGGTGTTGCCGCTGGTCGGTTCGATGATCGTGCCGCCGGGCTGGAGCGCGCCCGAGTCTTCCGCCGCCTCGATCATCGCCAGCGCGATGCGGTCCTTGATCGAGCCGCCCGGGTTTGCCCGCTCAGACTTGATCCACACTTCGGAGCCGGGAAACAGCTTGTTGATGCGGATGTGCGGCGTGTTGCCGATCGTCTCGAGGACGTTCTGGGCCTTCATGGCTGCGCTACTCCATGTTGTGGTTCGGTTTCGATCATGTCGGGCGGATCAAAGGTCCGCGCGCGGCGGAGTTCCGGGAACAGTCGCGACCACAGCAAGGTCACCGCAATCGCGCCGATGCCGCCGAATACCACCGCGCCGACCGGGCCGAGCAGCGAGGCCATCAGCCCGCTTTCGGCCTCGCCCAGCTCGTTCGACGCCGAGATGGTGAGTTGCGACACCGCGCTCACACGGCCGCGCATCGCGTCCGGGGTATGGAGCTGGATCAGCGAGGTGCGGACATAGACCGACACCATGTCCGCCCCGCCCGCGACGATCAGCGCGATCAGGCTGATGACGAAATCGACATGGATCGCGCCGCCCACGCCGACCTGCGTGACGCCGAGCAGATCGGTGACCTGCGTCGCGACGCCGAAGGTGAGGATCGCCAGCCCGAACACGACGACCGCGGCCAGCATCTTCACGCCGACGTTCGACTTCATCGGCCGAAACGAGAACCAGATGGCCGTTGTCCCGGCACCGATCCCCATGCCGGCGGCGAGGAAGCCGAGCCCGCTCGCCCCGACATGCAGAATATCGCGCGCATAGATCGGCAGCAGCGCAGTCGCTCCCGCCAGCAATACCGCAAAGAGGTCTAGTGTTATCGCGGCCAAAACCAGACGGTTACGCCGCACATAGGAGAAGCCGTCGAGGATACGCTGGATCGGCTGGCGGTCCTTCTGCGCAGCCGGCTGCGGCACCTTGCCGATCAGGAACATCGTGCCGAGCGCCAGTGCGAGAAGCGCCGAGATCACGCCATAAGCGACGTCGGGGTGGATCGCGTACAGCAGCCCGCCGATGCTCGGCCCCGCCACCGTGCCGAACTGCCACGCGATCGACGAAATCGCGATCGCCGTGGGCAGGCTTTCCTTCGGAACGAGATTCGGCGCCAGCGCCGAATAGGCCGGGCCGGAAAAGGCGCGCGCGATTCCGATCAGCACCGCCGCGCCGAACAGGAACGGCAATGAAAGATTACCCGACCACGTCAGCACCCCCAGCGTGGCGGCGTTGAAAACCAGCAGCGCGGTGGTTCCGCGCACGATCCAGCGTCGGTCGATACTGTCGGCGACCAGCCCGACGATCGGGGTCAGCAGGAACAGCGGAATGAACTGCACCAGCCCGATCATCCCGAGCATGAAGGCGGCTTGGCGAATGTCCATCGTCTCGCGCGCGATGCCGTACACCTGCCAGCCGATGATGATCGCCTGCGCGCTGACCGCGATCGTTCCCGCGAAACGCGACAGCCAATAGGCGCGAAAGTTGGCGATCCGCAGCGGATGCAGCGGTGCAGACGAGAGGATCGGCGCACTCATTGGCGTCGGCCTAGACCGCCCCCCAATCCCTTGCAAGCCGGTGGGGTTTGCAGTCTGTACCGTGCCGTGGCTATAGGCCGCTACGTCTTTCAAGAAACGAGGTAGTGTCCATCGTGGCAAAAGCCCCAGCAGCACGCAGCGAAGCACCGGCTGCCGACCCGCAGAAAACGAATCGCGAGCGTCCCGCCGAGCCGCGCCCCTATGAGGCGAGCAAGGACGAGCTCCTCAAATTCTACGAGGACATGCTGCTGATCCGTCGCTTCGAGGAGAAGGCCGGGCAGCTTTACGGCCTCGGCCTGATCGGCGGCTTCTGCCACCTGTATATCGGTCAGGAAGCGGTCGCGGTCGGGCTCCAGTCGGCGCTGACCGAGAAGGACTCGGTGATCACCGGCTATCGCGACCACGGCCACATGCTGTTGTGCGGGATTCCGCCCAAGGACGTCATGGCGGAGCTGACCGGGCGTCAGGCCGGCATCTCGAAGGGCAAGGGCGGCTCGATGCACATGTTCAGCGTCGAGCATAAATTCTACGGCGGCCACGGCATCGTCGGCGCGCAGGTGTCGCTGGGCGCGGGCCTCGCGTTCAGCCACAAGTACAATAACGACGGTGGCGTGTGTCTCGCCTATTTCGGTGACGGCGCCGCTAACCAGGGTCAGGTGTACGAGAGCTTCAACATGGCCGAGCTGTGGAAGCTCCCGATCATCTTCGTGATCGAGAACAACCAGTACGCGATGGGCACCAGCGTCAACCGCGCCTCGGCCGAGGATCAGCTGTATCGTCGCGGCGAGAGCTTCCGCATCCCCGGCATCCAGGTCGACGGCATGGACGTGCTGGCATCGCGCGGTGCGGCCGAGGAAGCGCTGGCATGGGTGCGCGCCGGCAAGGGGCCGATCATCCTCGAGATGAAGACCTATCGCTACCGCGGCCACTCGATGTCGGACCCTGCCAAATACCGGTCGCGCGACGAGGTGCAGGCGGTGCGCGACAAGTCCGACCCGATCGAACATGTCAAGAAGCTGCTGACCGAAGGCCACGGGGTCAAGGAAGAGGACTTCAAGGCGGTCGAGCAGCGTATCCGCAAGCAGGTCGCCGAATCGGCCGATTTCGCCGAAAGCACGCCGGAGCCGGATCCGGCCGAACTGTATACCGACGTTCTGGTGGAGAAGTACTGAGATGGCGATCGACATCAAGATGCCGGCGCTGTCGCCCACCATGGAGGAGGGCACGCTCGCCAAGTGGCTCGTCAAGGAAGGCGACACGGTGAAGTCCGGTGACATCATGGCCGAGATCGAAACCGACAAGGCGACGATGGAATTCGAGGCGGTCGATGAGGGCACCGTCGCGAAGATCCTCGTTGCCGAGGGGACGGACGGCGTGAAGGTCGGCACGGTCATCATGCAACTCGCCGGTGAGGGCGAGGAAGCCGGTGCCGCCACCAAGGACGACACGCCCAAGGCCGATGCGGCGGCGGACGAGAAGAAGGCCGACACGGTCGAGGACTCGGCGCATCCGGCGCAGGAAAAGGTCGATACCGGCGCGCGCCAGCTCTTCGAGGCGGCATCGCACAAGGCCGAGGTGACCGACCCGGCGATCCCGCAGGGCACCGAGATGGTGAAGGTCACCGTCCGCGAGGCACTTCGCGACGCGATGGCCGAAGAAATGCGCTCTGACGAGCGCGTATTCGTGATGGGCGAGGAAGTCGCGCAATATCAGGGCGCGTACAAGGTGACCCAGGGCTTGCTCGACGAGTTCGGCGACAAGCGCGTGATCGACACGCCGATCACCGAATATGGCTTTGCGGGCGTGGGCACGGGCGCGGCGATGGGCGGCCTGAAGCCGATCGTCGAGTTCATGACCTTCAACTTCGCGATGCAGGCGATCGACCACATCATCAACTCGGCCGCGAAGACCAACTACATGTCGGGCGGCCAGATGCGGTGCCCGATCGTGTTCCGCGGTCCGAACGGCGCAGCGAGCCGCGTCGGCGCGCAGCACTCGCAGAATTATGGCCCGTGGTACGCCTCGGTGCCGGGGCTGATCGTGATCGCGCCCTATGACGCGGCGGACGCAAAGGGGCTGCTAAAGGCGGCGATCCGCAGCCAGGACCCGGTGGTGTTCCTCGAGAACGAATTGCTCTACGGTCGCTCCTTCGAAATTCCGAAGCTGGACGACTGGGTGCTCCCGATCGGCAAGGCGCGGATCATGCGCGAGGGCAAGGACGTCACGATCGTCAGCTATTCGATCGGCGTCGGGCTCGCGCTCGAGGCCGCCGAAACGCTGGCAGGTGAGGGGATCGAGGCGGAGGTCGTCGACCTGCGCACGCTGCGCCCGCTCGACAAGCAGACCGTGCTCAAGTCGCTCGCCAAGACCAACCGGCTGGTGGTGGTTGAGGAGGGCTGGCCGACCTGCTCGATCGCGTCGGAAATCGCCGCGATCGCGATGGAGGAGGGGTTTGACGATCTCGACGCGCCGGTGCTGCGCGTCACCAACGAGGACGTACCGCTTCCCTATGCGGCCAATCTCGAGAAGCTGGCGCTGATCTCGAGCGACAAGATCGTCGCGACCGTGAAGAAGGTCTGCTACCGCGGCTGAGCTGCCGCCGCACCTTTTCGCTGCCGATCAGGTGGCGGAGAGGTGCGCGGCATCGCACAGCCGGCGCTGTGCGGCGGTCATGCTCGTCGTGTTGCTGAGTTCCTGTGCTGAGCGGTCGCGTACCGTGAAGGACTGAAGCGACGTCAATTCCTTGGGTGCCATGAAGCCCATGCCGACAATTGGCTTGTACGTGTAGCGCAACTCGGCAAAGATCAGTGCCGAATTGTCGACCGGCTTCACCTTGTTCGTCGCCGGCCCAATGCCGGCGGCGAGCGTGGCATCGGTCGCCCCGTCCCCTTCCAGGCCATAGGAGGACGCGACGTTCTTCGCACCGAAACAGCGTTGCCACGTGATCTTGTAGCCGGCCTGTGTGCCGGTCTGTCCGTTACTCTCCACGGTCGAGACGATCACGCGCCCCTGCTGCCCGAAATCGATCCCGCTGCCGGCGAACGCGACGCCGGTCATCACCTCGTCCACCTGCGCCTCGTCGATGCTGCCGCGATAGCGCGCGACATTGTCCGCGACCATCATCGCCAACTGGTTCAGCCGCAACGTCACCACCGCGAGATTGGCGACCTCGATCCCCGTCAGCGCGATCGGCAGCAGGAACAGCAGCGCCAGCGCGAACTCGATCATCGCCACGCCGGAACGATCGCGACGAAGCGCCCGCAGAATGACGAATGCGCGCGTCACGAGCATCGCACTCGGATTTGCTGATCGCCATAGGGCTGATTGCGGATCAACGTCCGCGCATCGACGATCGTATTACGCCCAAGGCCGATCGCGCGCGCCAGCGGAAACAACCGCGGTACTTTGACGAGAACGTCGTAATAGATCACGTCGTCGGCGGTGCCCATATCATCGCCCCCGCCGAAGGTGGCGTCATAGCGGCCGTTGTTGTTGCGATCCTCGTAGCAGTCGGTCGAATTGTACTGCCCGACCGGCGCGGTGTCGGCAACGATCCGCTCGCCTTTCCCGACCGAAGCGAAATTGGTGTAGCTGAGCGGCGTGACCGTCACCGCCGCTGGATCGTCGCGACTGCCCCTCGGCAGGATCGTGCGGACCTCGGCACGGATTGCCGCCGCCACCTGATCCTTGCTGACGCTGCCGACCGTCGCCCTGCGCGCCGCCCGCTCCATCGCGCCGTTGGTCAGCGCGCTGAGATAGACCTGATAGCCAAGGTCGAGCGCACCCATCACCAGCGTCAGGAACGGAAGCACGACAAGGCCGAACTCGACCAGTGTCGCCCCGTCCGATGCGAGAAGCAACGCGCGCAGGGGCCGGCGATGCGGGCTCACGACGACAGTCGCAGTCCGCCGATCGTCTGCGCGATCTTGGCGAAGGTTTTCCGCAGTGCGTCGGTGTCGCTGGCGATCGCCCAGTGGTCTCGGTCGGTCGCGCATTCCTTAAGTTCCTGCGACAGCCCCGAGGCGCCGAACCCGACGATCCAGATAATGAAACCTCGTTTCTTCATCTCATTACAGATGATCTGCGTTCGACGCAGGTGACTCGCGTTCATCTGCGCATTTTCAGCCGATGAAGCGGCTACAGGGCTGTCCGCCTGTACTTTGTACATCACGTTGTTCATGCCCCAAGCATCCGAACCATATTTACTGGTCGCCAGTTCTCCGTCGGTCATGAAGACGATATGTCTGGAAACCTGATATCCTCCCGGTGCCACCGCATCAGCGTTCGTTTCGCTAAAAATGCCCGCTGGTGCAAGAAAGCGCGCGCCCCAGATCAAGCCGATGTCGTGATAGGTGGCACCCGTGGCTGTCAATGAATTAACATAAGAGTTGAAAGTGGTAGAAGATTTAGACGTGGCATTGTAATCGTCGGTGTACTTCTTTAGCGGGCTCGCTTCAGCTGGACAGCTGGAGCTGGCGGCATAAAGTCGAAGTGAAGCCGTGTATTGATCAGGATAATAGAGATCGTGGTATAGTAAGGGGGATAGGGCGGGCTTCCAGCGGGTGCTGGCACTGTTCGGCTTGAGATCGATTTGCAGATCAAAAGCTCCGTTTGGAACCTCGAGCGGTGAGGAAGAGTCGATATTCTGCACGGTGGCGGCTTCGCGAATGCAACCATCCCACGAGAATGACGCAGGCGCACCGTCGTTCTGCCCGTTCGGACTTCCCTGCCAATAGGCCGGATTTGTGTACTGATCCTTTGTTTGAACCCACTGCTTTACATTAATGGACATATTGGTCCAATACCATTGGACATAGTCGCAGTTATAGGACGACCAACCTTGTGGGCAGCTTCTGGTTACATATTCGCCACGACGTGACGGATAATTGACGTTCTCATTTCCTGTTCCACCTGCGATGTACGATGGGTTCAGCTGATAGACGACGCGGCCGACGTTAACGTTTGAAGAATACGGAACAAAGCCGTAGCGGATGCGACCGGCTCCACTCGCCGCCCCCGGTCCGAGGGCGGCGTAGAAGTCCTTCACAGCCTGCTTCAAACCATCGAGCTTGGACGGGTTGCTGCTGTTGGGTACTCCGCCGGCAGGAGTTTCGCTCATCGACCCCGTCACGTCCAAAACGAACATCACATCCGTATTCGGGATGTTCAGCTCCGCCTGACACGTCGTGCTCACCGGAATCGATCTGAAGCCGAACATCCGCATCAGCGTCATCGGCATCGAGAGCGAGGCGCGGCCGACCACCACGCCGTTGGCGCCCTTGTCGTACACCGCCGTGACCTGCTCGGCCGCATAGGTGCCGGCGGGGAAGTTGAAACGGAAGAACTCGCTCGCCTTGGCCTTCTCAGCGTCGGTGAGTCGCGTAACGTTCGACATCGCCTTGCGTCCAGCGAGTGCGCCGGAATCGCACGCCTGTTGCAGCCGCGTATAGGCCATGTAGGTGCGACTCGCGTCGATTGCGCCGCCGACCATCGCCAGCAACGGAATGACCGCGAATGCCGCCATGATTGCGACATTGCCGGCCGCATCGCGCAACAGTCGGGACAGGACACGCGGAAGGATGAACGGCACGCGCAGTTTCTCGTTACGAACAGTCGGCGAAGGCAGGGAGCCATGCAGCAGGAATGGGTAAGGGCACCTCAATCGAGATGGTTAATTCGAACTTTACCGACCCGGAACGACGGTTGGCGATGACCTATGCCGCCTCGGCACACCGTCCCGCGCTCGACGCCTTGTGGTCGCTCGACGACAAGCTCGCGGGCATCCTGCGCGCCACGCGGGAGCCGATCGTCGGGCAGATGCGGCTGACCTGGTGGCACGACGCGTTGACGTCGCTCGACGACGCCGCGCCGCCCGCCGAGCCGGTACTTCAGGCGCTGGCGCGCGACGTCGTCCCGCACGTCTCCGGGCGCGATCTTGCCGATCTCGTCGAGGGGTGGGAGGCGCTGCTGGAGCCGACGCTCGACGCCTCCGCGATGCAGGCGCACGCCACGCACCGCGGGGGCGGGTTGTTCACGGCGATGGCGGCGATCGTCGGCGTCGACGATCCGGCGATCGCCACCGCGGGCGCCGGCTGGGCGCTCGTCGATCTCGCCGGGCACCTGGAGGTGCCGGCACAGGCGGACCTCGCCCGGACGATGGCGCGCGCCACGATCGCGGGGATTGCGGGGTTCCGCTGGCCGGTCGCCGCACGCACGATCGGCGCGACCGCGCGATCGGCGTCGCTCGACCTGGAACCCAGCCCGAAGCTGCGCGGACACCCGGCCCGCGCGGCGCGATTGTTGTGGCTTCGGGTCACCGGACACTGACCACCATCTTGCGCGGCCTGTCGCCGACGCTAGCGTGCCGGCAATCGAGGCGGGGGCATGCGACATGTGGCGATATCTGGTCGGAGGCGTGGCGGCACTGTTGCTGGTCGGGGCAGGGTGGTTGATCTTCAACGGCGAAGCGCATCCCGACGCGCCGCTGAACGCCGTCGGCGTCGCGCAATCCGGAGGCGCGTCGCCACAGACGGATACCGACGTCGCGTCGCTCCCCGAAGCACCGGCACGCAGCCGTGAGCAGAAGCGCTTCGGCCGCTACGACAAGGATCGCGACGGTCGCATCACCCGTGACGAATATCTCGTTCCGCGTCGTAAGGCATTCGCCAAACTCGACTCCAATGGCGACGGCCGCCTCAGTTTCGACGAATGGGCGATCAAGACCACGACCCGGTTCGCCGACGCGGATCGCGATCGTTCCGGGGCGATGGACGCGGCGGAGTTCGCGACCACGGCGCCGAAGCGCAAAGCCCCACGGCCGACCTGCCGCTGCGAGGACACGCCCAAGCAGGAAGACTGATCGCGGCGCATCGCTCATCGGGCATGTCGGTGTGCCGCCACCCGACAGCAAGGCTCAGACCGGCGCCTCGATCTCGAACCGTGCGCCCTCCGGCGGATAGTGCATGGTGGGGGTGCCCGTGACCCGGCCCGACAGCACCCGCTCGATCATCCGCGTCCCGAACCCGACCCGCGTCGGCGGCACCACCGGCGGTCCGTCCCGCTCGACCCATGCAAAGCGGAACCGCCGGTGCGCCGCATCGCCCGCCAGCTCCCAACGGATCTGCACCGATCCTTCCGGCACCGACAGCGCGCCATATTTGATCGCGTTGGTCGTCAATTCGTGGAGCGCCATCGACAGCGCCAGCGTGATGTCTGGCGACAGCCGGATTGCCGGCCCCTCGATCGAAAACCGGCTGCCTCCGCGATCGATGAACGGTGCCAGCACGCGCTCGACGATCTCCCTGATCGCCGCACCTTCGACCTCGTCGCGCACCAGCAATTCGTGCGCGGTGCCCAGGCTCGCGATTCGCCCCGCCACCGCGGTGCGGCCCTCCGCCAGTGAGGTGGCGTCGCGCAGCGTCTGGCTGACGACCGCACCAACCGTCGCCAACGTATTCTTGACGCGATGGGTCAGCTCGCGCGCCAGCACCATCCGGTGCTCCTCCGCGAATTTGCGGACCGAGATGTTCGAGGAAAAGCCCGACAGCGCCAGCGGTGTCCCATCCGCGCGGCGTTGCAACGCACCCTGCACGTGGATCCAGCGCTGCTCGCCGGCGGGTGTCAGCACGCGATACTCGATATCGTAGGGCGCGCCGTTCTCCATTGTGTCGGCCAACGCCACCTGGACACGACGATAATCCTCGGGATGCAGGCTCCGCTCGAAGTCGGCGTAGGTGAAATCCTCGTTCGGGTCGCGCCCGAAATTGGCGAGGCATGCGTCCGACACCGTGACCGTCAGGTCGGGGAGCGCGACCGACCATGTTCCCAGCCCGCCGGCCTTCAACGCCAGCGTAAGCCGCGCCTCACGCTCGGCCAGTGCGGTCTCACGCCGCGCGACTTCCGCCGTCAGCGCATCACGGTCGTCCTGCAACTGCCGCAGGCGATACCGCTCGATCGTCACGTCCAGTTGCGTCGCGACAAAATAGAGCAGGGCGCCATCCGCCGAAAACACCGGCGCCACCATCAACCGGTTCCAGAACGGCGTGCCGTCGCGGCGATGGTTCAACAGATCGATGTCGATCCGCTCGCGCCGCGCGATCGCCTCACGAAGCCGCTGAATGTCAGTCGCTTCGGTCAGCGGCCCTTGCATGAAGCGGCAATTGCGCCCCAACACCTCGGCGGCGGAAAAGCCGGTAAGTGCTTCGAACGCCTGATTGACGAAAACGAGCGGATTGTCGGGAAGGCGCGGATCACTGACCACCATCGGCGTGATCGAATGCGTCACCGCGGCGAGGAAAGGATCGCTTGGGTCAAGCGAGCGCGCGAACGCCGCCACCGCCGCGCCGATCTCTGGCGGCGCGATGAAGGGGGCGACAGGGGAGGGCGCAAGCGGGGATCGATCCAAGATGTACCCAACCTAAATCAGTAAGGCGTCCAGCACAATGTCACGTCGGGCCGCGGCGCGTTTTATTCCGTTGCTGACGCCACTTGATCGGTCCCGCCCGTCGTCGGCGCCGCGCTCCATAGCGTCGCATAACCGAACAGCCCGGCGATCAGCGACGCGCTCAGGATCGCCAACGCCGCGATCTCTGTGCCGGTCGAGCCTGCGAACGCCAGCTCGGCGATGAAGAGCGAAATCGTGAAGCCGATGCCCGCGACCGCACCGATCCCCACGATCATCCGCCAGGTCACGCCCTCAGGAAGCCGCGCTGCGCCGATCGCCACCGCAGCCCATGTCGCCGCGAAAAAGCCCACCGGCTTGCCGATCACCAGTCCGGCGACGATCCCCAACGCCAGCGGCGATCGCAGCGCCTCGCCGATCAGCTCGACCGACAGATGGATGCGCACGTTCGATAGAGCGAACAGCGGCAGCACCAGATATGACACCCACGGCGTCAAAATGCGAACCAGCCGCTCGGCGGGTTCGTCGGTCGCCGCCGCCATCTCGTGGATATAGCCGAGCTGGCTTTGTGCCTCGTCGCGCCCACGCTCGGCAGCCGCCTCGTCG
>NZ_CAXIAM010000001.1:0-163921 GCF_964021865.1 uncultured Sphingomonas sp. | reverse complement strand
AATTTACTTTCTCGACCCGGACGGCCACAAGCTGGAACTTCATGTCGGATCGCTGGAAAGCAGGTTGGCGCATTATCGCGCCCGTCAGCTGCCCGACTTTCATGTATACGACGTTGCGAACTGAGTTGTAGTGGCGGCACAAGACTGATCCTCGGCCGTCCGTGACCTGCCCACCACATCGCAAACGGCGGCTCGCAGCGGCGGATCTTTACCGACGGACCATAAGAATCACGCCCCCGCCCGCGCCCGCCGCATCATGCCCTGTGCACTGGCGACATGGTGCGCGTGGCAGATCGCGACCGCCAGCGCGTCGGCGGCATCCGGCCCCGCCAGCTTCGCGCCGGGCAGCAGCACCGCCATCATCGCCTGGATCTGCCGTTTCTCCGCGCCGCCGGTGCCGACCACCGCCTTCTTGACCGTCGAGGGGTGATATTCCCCGATCGTCAGCCCCGCCCCGCTCGCCGCGAGCAGCACGACCCCGCGCGCCTGCCCCAGCTTCAGCGTCGACTGCGCATTGGTGTTGCCCAGCACCTCCTCGACCGCCGCCTCGTCGGGCCGCTCGGCGCGCAGCACGTCGATCAATGCGGCATAGAGATTGGCGAGACGCCGCGGCAGCGGCATCGACGGATCGGTGCGGATCTGCCCGTTGCCGACATGGCTCAGCCGGTTCCCCTCGGCGCGGATCACCCCCCAGCCGGTGGTGCCGAGCCCGGGGTCGAGGCCGAGGATAATCATCTTGCAAGCCCCTCCCCCTCGGGGGAGGGGTTGGGGTGGGGCACGCCGGACCAGCGATCCGGTCTGGCTTGGAGAGCGGCTAAGATCGTGAGGAGGACACCCTCGATATTGTCGCGAACGTCTGCGTTGGTAAAGCGCAAGGTCTGGTAGCTTTTGCTGGCGGTGAAGCGGTCGCGGGCGGCATCTTTGACGGGGTTGTGCGTATCGCCGTCTATCTCGATGATCAGCCCTTTCGCCGGGCAGAAGAAGTCGGCGATGTACGGCGAGATAACGTGCTGGCGTCGGAACTTGTGACCAATCTTGGAGCTCGAAAGCTCACGCCACAGACGCTTCTCCCATTCGGTGGGATTGCGGCGCATCTCCGCGGCGCGGATCAGCAGTTCGATGTCGCTCGTCATGTCCCCCACCCCAACCCCTCCCCTGAAGGGGAGGGGCTTTTCGTCAGATCACCCCAGCTTCGCCATGACCTCGTCGGACACCTCGTAATTCCCCCATACCGTCTGCACGTCGTCGTCGTCGTCCAGCGCGTCGATCAGCTTGAACAAGGTCGCCGCATCCGCCTCGGTCACCTCGACCATCGTCTGCGGGCGCCACGCCAGCTTCGCGCCCTCGGCTTCGCCCAATACCGGCTCCAGCGCCTTGGCGACTTCGTGGAGCGACGCCTGTTCGGTCCAGATCTCGTGCCCTTCCTCGGTGGAGGTGACGTCCTCGGCGCCGGCCTCCAGTGCCGCCTCGAACACCTTCTCGGCATCGCCCGCGCTCGCGGGATAGTTGATGAGGCCCATCCGGTCGAAGCCGTGGCTCACCGAACCGCTCGCGCCCAGATTGCCGCCGTTCTTCGACACCGCGGTGCGCACGTTGGTGGCGGTGCGGTTGCGGTTGTCGGACAGCGCCTCGATGATCAGGCTCACGCCGCCGGGGCCGAAGCCCTCGTAGCGGATTTCCTCGTAATTCTCGGTGTCGCCCTTGCTCGCCTTGTCGACCGCGCGCTGGATGTTGTCCTTGGGCATCGACTGCGCCTTGGCGGCGTTGATCGCGGCGCGCAGCCGCGGGTTCATATCGGGATCGGGCAGCCCCATCTTCGCCGCGACGGTGATTTCGCGGCTGAGCTTGGAAAACATGCCGGAGCGCTTCTTATCTTGCGCGCCCTTGCGGTGCATAATGTTCTTGAACTTGGAATGGCCTGCCATGGTCGCCTCTGACGGATAATCCCGTGCCTTTACGCGCGCCGGACGGCATTCGCCAACCCGTCTATCTTCGCCTCCAGCGCGGTCAGCCGCTCGATCACCAGCCCGTCGATCTTCTCGTGGAGCCGCAATATTTCCAGCTCGGCGCGCAGATTGGTCTCATAATCGAGACTGGCGGCCAGCCGGTCCTTCGCCGCCTGCCGGTTCTGGCTCATCATGATCACCGGTGCCTGCACCGCGGCGAGCGTCGAGAGCATCAGGTTGAGGAAGATGTACGGATAGGGATCGAACTGCATCCCGAAATATTTTAGCACGTCGGTGTTGAGCAGCATCCAGCCGACCAGCACCACCGTGAACGCGATGATGAACCCCCACGACCCGCCGATCGCCGCGACCTTGTCGGCGAGGCGATCGCCGAAGCTCGCGCGCAGGTCGGCTTCGTCGGCGGCATCGCGGCTCACCAGCGTGCCCGCATCGATGCTGTCGAGGACGCGACGTTCCTCGGCGTCGAGCGAGTGGCGCGGCTTGCCGATGATGCGCAGCGCGAGATCGGCGATCGGTGGACGGTGCGCCATCAATGTTCCCCTTCGTGACGCGTCCCCCTACCTGTGCGCCACGGTCGCGCAAAGCGCTTGCTCAACCGGGGCATGATCGGCCAAACGGGGCGCGATCATGACCGTCAGCGTAGACATGGGGCACGACGAGCGCGGCGCGCCCGTGACCATGGACCTCGAAGAATTGCTCGCCACCCGATTGCTCGTCCAGGGCAATTCCGGGTCGGGCAAGTCGCATCTGCTGCGCCGGCTACTCGAACGCAGCGCCGGGCAGGTGCAACAGGTGGTGATCGACCCCGAAGGCGATTTCGTCACGCTCTCCGAACGCTACGGCCATGTCGTGATCGAGGGCGCGGACTATGCCGAGCGCGAGCTGGCGCGAATCGCCGCCCGGCTGCGCGAACATCGCGCCAGCGTGGTGCTCAGCCTCGAGGGGCTGGAGGCAGAGGGGCAGATGCGTTGCGCCGCCGGCTTCCTCAATGCCTTGTTCGATGCGCCGCGCGAGCATTGGTATCCCGCGCTGGTGGTGGTCGACGAGGCGCAATTGTTCGCGCCGACCACCGGCGGCGAAGTCGCCGAGGACGTGCGCCGCGCCTCGCTGTCGGCGATGACCAATCTGATGTGCCGCGGGCGCAAGCGCGGCCTCGCCGGCGTGATCGCGACGCAGCGGCTGGCAAAGCTCGCCAAGAATGTCGCGGCTGAGGCGTCGAACTTCCTGATGGGGCGCACCTTCCTCGACATCGACATGGCGCGCGCCGCCGATCTGCTCGGCATGGAGCGGCGGCAGGCGGAGACGATCCGCGATCTCGCGCGCGGCACCTTCATGGCACTGGGGCCGGCGGTGTCGCGCCGCCCGATCACGGTGCGGATCGGCACGGTCGAGACACAGGCGCGCAGCGGCAGCCCCAAGCTGGTCCCGCTGCCACAGGCCGATTCGGTCGACCTGCAATCGTTGCTCGACGTCACGCCCGAGGCCGCGCCGACGTTGCCGATGTCCTTCGACCCGCGCCCGCGCCGCGTGCCGGCCGACGAATTGCTGTCGGATATCGAGGCACCCGCGCCCGCCACCCCTGCGCCCTCGCTCCCCGACCGCAACGAGGAAGAGGTCGAGGCGGTCTATGCCGAGGTGCTGCGCGCGATCGTCACCGACGCGGAAAGCAGCGGCCGCCCGGCGGCGGTGCTGTATCAGGATTTTCAGGTGCGGTGCCGAATGGCGGGGATCGCCAGGCCCGCGCTCGACCTGCCCGCGTTCAGCCGCCGCCTGTCGTGCGCGCGTGCCGGCATCTTCGATCCGCATGCCGAGGAATGGGCGAGCGTGCTCGCACTGGCCGGCGGGTTGCCCGACGACATGCTCGGCGCGTTCCTGCTGGTCGCCAAGGCCGCGCGTGACGGCGCGCCCTGCCCGTCCGACATCGCGATCGCGCATACGTACGGCACCAGCTCGATCGGGCGGGTGAAGCGGCTGATCGGTTATATCGAGGGGCGCGACCTGTTCGTGACGCGCACCGACATGGGCGGTAAGCGCTCGATCACGATCCCGCACCTCGGCTGGACGACCGCGCCGGCCGAGGCGGCGTAGCTCCCCGTCACGCCCGGATCTCAGACGAAGAGAGGGACGAGCCGTCGTTTTATCGCCGACCCCTTCCCGCGCAGGCCATCCTCACCGCACCTTCAGCGCGTCCTCGATCTGCGCGGCCGGCGCGGAAAGCATCGTGAACACGGTATGCGCCGCGATCCCCGCCAGCGTTACGCCGACCGCCACGATCACGAGGAACTGGAACATCGACGCAAAGCTGCGCGACCGTTCGACCTTGCGCGCCATCTGCGCTTCATGCGCCAGCCGGCGTTCGGCGCGGCGATCAGTCTCGGCGGACGTGTCGTTGCGAGCCGGGCGGCTGGCGAGCCGTGGTTCGTCGATCAGCGCCTTGACCGACAGGCGGTCCTGCGTGCGCATGCCGAAGAACCGGCCCTTGTTCCACTGCACGCGGCCGACGATCACGATCGTGCCGCGCCGAATCTCTACATAGCTGCCGACCGCAGGCGGCTGGTCGCACCCGGCCATCAGCCCGCGCGACGAAACGTTGTGGATCACGATATCGTGCCAACTCGCCTCCAGCCGCATCCGCGACGGGACGAGCACGGTGATCCGCTCCTCCCGCGGGCGAAATCCGGTCTGTAAAGCCGCCAGCACCTGTTGTTGCCCCCCAAATCGCGGATCGTCACGACCGTCTAAACAGGGGGAACAAATATTATCTTAACGGCCGCGAAATGACGGCTTCCTTAATCTAGATCATGCCCAGCGCCTGCATATAGACTTCGAGGATCGACTGTTCTTCTTGGTATTCCTCGCGCTTCTTCTTGCGGATTTGCAAGATCTTGCGGATTGCCTTGGCATCGTAGCCGCGGCTCTTCGCCTCCGCCATCACGTCCTTGATGTCGTCGGCGATGCCCTTCTTCTCTTCCTCCAGCCGCTCGGCCCGCTCGATCAACAGCCGCAGTTCGTCGGCTGCCACCGAACCGCCGCCCATGCCTTCGCCACGCTCTTCCGCCATGATATTCCCCGAAAACAATGACGCCGCCCGCGACGCCGACGCGAATCGCGCGGGCGGGGACGGCGTGGTGGATACCCCGATGGGGTGCGGCGGCGCGTCTACGCCCGCGCGCGCCGATGCTCAAGGGCGCGCGCGGTCCGGCTCAGGCGTTCTTCTTCACGCTTTCCGCCATCCGCGCGAGCTGCTCGGGCGTCGCCTCGCCCTGATGCTGCGCCTTCCACTGTGCATAGGGCATGCCGTAGATCGCCTCGCGCGCGTCGTCCTTGTCGAGCCCGCCGGCCTCGCCCACCCAGTCGGACAGGCAGTTGCGGCAAAAGCCGGCCAAGCCCATCAGGTCGACGTTCTGCGCATCGGTGCGATGGCGCAAGTGCCTGACCAGCCGGCGGAACGCCGCCGCCGCTACGGCATCGTCGATGGTATCGAGCCGATCCATGTTGTCTCCGTCATTTGATCCTGGGGCGTTACCGATTAGGGTCTGTACTGGATTGCAACAAGGTCGCGACGGAGCGGATTTTGCTGTCAGGCAAGGAGCAAGGAGGGAGCGATGCTTGTGCATCGCGACCGACGCGCGGCCGGGCCCCCGCAAAGTAGTACTTTGCGGGGAGATCCGACGCTGCATGACGCCAAAATCCGCCCGCCGCGCAGCGATCGCCCGTGGACGTCCGCCCGGCCGAGGCGCTTGTCTGCGGGTAGCGCAGGCTACCCGAAAGCCCACAATCGCTATGGGCGGACTTCCACGGGCGATCACGATCCTTGTTGCGGTCGAGTACAGACCCTAAGGCCGTGCCGGCAAAGCAGGAAGGCGCATGACCCTGAACCCGAATCATATCGCTCCGCGCTCGCGCAAGGTTCGCGTGCTCGCGACGCTCGGCCCGGCCAGCAACACGCTGGAGATGATCACCACGCTTTTTCAGGCGGGCGCGGATGCATTCCGCGTCAACATGAGCCACGGCGACCAGCAGTCGAAGATCGCGGTCATCCAGGCGATCCGCTCGATGGAGGAGCGCTTCAAGCGCCCGACGACGATCCTCGCCGATCTTCAGGGGCCGAAGCTGCGCGTCGGCAAGTTCGACGGTGGCCGCGTGACGCTCGAACATGGCAGCACCTTCGTGCTCGACCATGATCCGACGCCAGGCGACGCGTCGCGCGTGCGGCTGCCGCACAAGGAGATCTTCGCCGCGATCGAGCCGGGCGCACGCCTGCTGCTCGACGACGGCAAGCTGGTGCTGCGCGTTACCGACCATGACGAAAATCGCATTGTCACCACCGTCGAGGTCGGCGGTCCGCTGTCCGACAACAAGGGCCTCAACGTCCCCGATGTCGTGATCCCGATGGCCGCGCTGACCGAAAAGGACCGCTCCGATCTCGCCTTCGCGATCGATCAGGGGGTCGATTGGATCGCGCTGTCGTTCGTGCAGCGTCCCGAGGATCTGTGGGAGGCGCGCAAGCTGATCGGCGGCAAGGCCGCGCTGCTCGCCAAGATCGAGAAGCCCGCCGCGATCGAGCGGCTGGAGGAAATCGTCGAGGCATGCGACGGCGTGATGGTCGCACGCGGCGATCTGGGCGTCGAACTGCCGCCGCAATCGGTGCCGCCGCTCCAGAAGCGGATCGTCGAGACCGCGCGCCGCATGGGTCGCCCGGTCGTCGTCGCGACGCAGATGCTCGAGTCGATGATCCAGAGCCCGTCGCCGACCCGTGCCGAAGTGTCGGACGTCGCCACCGCGATCTACGACGGTGCCGACGCGATCATGCTCTCGGCCGAAAGCGCCGCGGGCCAGTGGCCGGTCGAATCGGTCGCGATGATGAACGCGATCGGCGACGCGGTGGAGCGTGATCCGATGCACGGCGACCGCATCCACTTCACCGTCACCCGCCCCGATCCGACCACCGCCGACGCGCTCGCCGAGGCGGCGAAGAACATCGCCGACACCGTCTCGGCTTCGGCAATCATCTGCTTCACCATGTCGGGGTCGACCGCGCGCCGCATCGCGCGCGAGCGGCCGTCGGTGCCGATCCTCGTGCTGACGCCCAGCACCGACACCGCGCGGCGGCTCGGGCTGCTGTGGGGCACGCACAACGTCAACACGCGCGACGTCGAGTCCTTCGAGGAGATGGTTGCCAAGGCCAAGCGCATCGCGCTCCGCCAGGGCATCGCCAAGGCTGGCGACCGCGTGATCGTGATGGCCGGTGTGCCGTTCCGCACGCCGGGGTCGACCAACGTGCTGCACGTCGTCCAGATCGTCGGCGACGAGTTGAAGGATTATCGCGCGCCCGACGCCCAATAAGGCGGACGGTTTCTCGCGTCTCGGGCGGCGCGACCGGCATCATGACAGGCCGGCAGTCGCGGGATCGCTCCTGGGCTGCCGGCTGGTTCGTTTTCCATTCCCGGGGCGCTCGTCGACGGGCCGCCCAACCGCGCCGCGAGCCTCCTGGAACGGTTCGCCGGCGTGCAAAACGCCTCATCGCAAACGCGGCTGAATTGGAAGTTTCGGCCGATGTCATGACCTATATGTACAATCGCGCGTTCGAGCGATGCGCCATTGGCTGCCGCGGGTTTGGGGTGGAAGACGATGCCGCGGGCTGCTGCCGAAAGACGTTTACGGGGTGATCTGGCAACCGCGCGTCGTGCGCGCAGCATGATCAACGATCCGCTGTCGATGCGGATGCTGAGTGACTATATTTCCGAACTCGAGAACCAGTTGCTGCGCGGTGCGCCGCCCCTCGTCACCATGCTGGACGCGTCACAGCCGACCCGATGAGCAGTCGCGGCGGTCGGTAAGCGACGCTGCCGCCGGTCGACGGGCGGCGCCGCTTCCACGACGTCGGTCTAGCTGCGCTCGGCGCGCGGCTCGGCGGTCAGCGGCGGCGTCTGCTGGTGCTGGACGACCTTCCACACGTCATGCTCGAGCCGGCGGTAGGTCGAGGTGCAATGCGCGATGTAGCGCTCGTCGCCCTTCGTCGCCTCGACGCCATAGGCGATCACGATCAGCCCTTCCTGCGGTCGCACGATCCGCCCGTCCCTGAACGTCACCTGCTCCCAGCGCGGCGTCTGCGACACGGCGTCGACCGCGGCTTCGCTCTCCAGGACATAGGGCGGCTGCGGCACGACCATCAGCGCCGATTCGTCGATCGATTCGCGATAGTGATCGGCGTCACCGGTCCACAGGCTTTCCTCGAACGCCCACACGCGCTGGTCTTCCATGCCACTCTCCGATCTGGTGTCGGAGCCTGAAAGCCGCGGTGCGTCCGATCGTTCCGCCGCGCGTCAGCGCAGCAGGCCGGCGGCGACCAGCGCGGGGCGCAGCGTCGCGGCGTCGGTGAACATATGCGCGTGGATGCCCAGCGCCTGCGCGCCGGCGATATTGGCGGCATTGTCGTCGATGAAGAACGCCTCGTCCGCCGCCAGCCCGAATCGATCGAGCGCCAGCCGGTAGATCGCCGCATCCGGCTTCACCAGCCGCTCCTCCCCCGACACGACGATGTCGCGGAAGCGATCGAACACCGCCGCCTCGCGCGCGCGGAACGGCGGGAAGAATTCGTGGCTGAAGTTGGTGATCGCGAACAGCGGCACGCCCGCGGCGTCCAGCTCCTCGACGATCGCGATCATGCCGGGGATCGGCCCCGGGATCTGCTCGCCGAACCGCGGCCCCCACAGCGCGATCATCGCCGCATGGTCCGGGAAGCGCGCACCAAGCTCCGCGCTGGTCTCCGCGAACGGACGACCGGCGTCGTGTTGGAAATGCCACTCACGCGTGGCGACGTCGTTCAGGAACACGTCGAGCGCCCGTTCGTCATCGAACAGGCGCTCGTACAGAACCCTGGGGTTCCAATCGTACAGGACGTGTCCGACGTCGAAGATGACCGACGTCGGCGTCACGCCGGAAATCAGCCCTGGCGGGCCTTGAACCGGCGATTCGTCTTGTTAATGACATAGGTCCGGCCGCGACGGCGGATCACGCGATTGTCGCGATGACGGTCCTTGAGCGACTTCAGGCTGTTGCGGATCTTCATGGCTGCGCTTCTTCGAAAACGGGGAAGCGCGCCGCCTAGAGAGCACCGCCGCGAAAGTCAACCGAGCGGGGCTTGCAGCGCGCGCGTGCGTGGCCCGGAGCTTGTACCGCAAGCGTGCGTTGCTATGTCGCAACGATCTTATCGAGGGTGTGTCATGCGTCGCGCGATTCTTCTGGCTCTTTCGCTGGCACCGTTGGCTGCCTGCACCACCGGGCCGCAACGCTTCCCGGTACAGGCGACGCGGTTCCACTACGATGCGGTGGCGGAACGCGGGACGATCGCGGTCGAGCCGCTGCCCGGACCGTCGTCGGCCAGCCTCGAATACAAGACCTATGCCGCCGCGGTCGAGGCCGAGCTGCTCCGCAACGGCTTCACCAGCGCCGCGCCGGGCAGCAAGCCCGACTTCATCGCCACCGTCGGCTTCACCCGCGCCGAGCGGGGGCTGCCGCCGAAGCGCTCGCCGATCCAGATCGGGATCGGCGGCGGCGGCTATTCGGGCGGCTGGCGCGGCGGCACCGGGCTGGGCGGCGGCATGAGCTTCCCCGTGGGCGGCGATTCGGGCGGGCGGCTCGGGCTCGTCACCGAACTGGCGGTGCGCATCCGCCACGGCGCCGATGCGATTTGGGAGGGCCAGGCGCAATCGCTGACCGACACCAGCGCCCCCGATGCCGACGCCGCCTCGGTCGCGTCGCGACTCGCCGGCGCGCTCTTCAAGAATTTTCCCGGTGATTCGGGACGGACCGTCGAGGTAAAATGACGCTGGACATCAATGCCGCCTTCGACGGCGGCAACATCAAGGTCGTGGCCATCGAGGGCGCGGGCGACGACTGGCGCTGCGATCTGGAGATCGTCCGCGATCATCAGTCCGACTTCTTCCAGTGGTTCTATTTCCGCGCCGCCGGGCTGCGCGGCAAGCGCGTCGCCTTCCGCATCCTCAACGCGGACGACTCGGCCTATCCGTTCGGCTGGCCGGGCTACAAGGCACGCGCCTCGACCGATCTCGACCAGTGGCGGATGATCGACACCCGCTACGATGGCGGCGTGCTCGGCTTCGACTGGACCGGGCAGACGGACCTAGCGTGGTTCGCCTATTTCGCGCCCTATACGATGGAGATGCACGCACGGCTGGTCGCGCGGATCGCGGCGCGCCCCGGCGTTACGCACCGTCAGCTCGGCGAGACGCTCGACGGGCAGGCGATCGACTATTTCCGCCTCGGCACCGGCGACAAGCAGGTGTGGCTCTACGCGCGCCAGCATCCCGGCGAATCGATGGCCGAATGGTGGATGGACGGCGCGCTCGATTGGCTGACCAGCCCCGCCGCCGCGCCGCTGCTGCGCGCGGCGACCGTCCATCTCGTCCCCAACATGAACCCCGACGGCACGCGCCGCGGGCATCTGCGCACCAACGCGGCGGGCGTGAACCTCAACCGCGAGTGGCACGCGCCGACGCCCGAGCGCAGCCCCGAGGTCCTCTGCGTGCTGCGCGAGATGGACGCGACCGGCGTCACCTTCGCGATCGACGTGCACGGCGACGAGGCGATCGCCGCCAATTTCATCGCCGGGTTCGAGGGCATTCCGTCGTGGAACAACGCGCGCGGCGACCGCTTCACCGAATTCGGCCGGCGGCTGGCGTCACACACCCCCGATTTCCAGACCCGGCTCGGCTATGAGAAGTCCGCACCCGGCAACGCCAATCTGTCGATGTCGACCAACCAGCTCGCCGAGCGGTTCGGCGCGGTGTCGGTCACGCTGGAAATGCCGTTCAAGGATCACGACGCCAACCCCGACCCCGCGTTCGGGTGGAGCGCGCAGCGGTCGCGCGCGCTCGGCGTCGCGTGCCTCGAGGTGCTGACGGAGATGATCGGGACGCTGTAGGCGCGATCGACATCATGGCGAACTGGTAGTTGTCATTGCGAGCGCAGCGAAGCAATCCAGAGCGTCCTGATCCGGCCCTGGATTGCTTCGCTACGCTCGCAATGACGAACTTGGGCCGGTTCCGTGTATGCGCGAGGCTCACCGCCCCGCGACGGCGCGCCTCAGCCCCCGGCGTTCATCGCTCAGCGGACGCTCCGTGCCCCGAAGCCCCCAATTGCCCCTCGCCACGCGCCCGCTGCCGCTTGGCCATCGCCTGCAGCCGCTGGAGCAGCTCCGCCTCGGCCTGCGCCCGCGCCGAGGTCACCAGCCGCCCGCCGATCCCCTTCGCCACGTCCGGCACCGGGCGCGCATCCTCGCGCTGCAACAACAGCCGCAGCATCGCGTCCGAATAGCGCCGCCGATGCGCCACCACCTCGCCCTTGTAGACGATCGGCTCCAGCCATCCCTCGACCGCGCGCGTGTAGGCGGCGCGTTCCAGCGCCGGCAATCGATACGCGAGCGCCGCATCCCACGCCGCGCCGAAGTCGGGGATGCGCCGCTTGACGCGATAGGCCGAGGTCGAACTCAGCCCCACCCGCTGGCACGCCGAGCGCACGCACCCCGTCTCGCGCAGCGTCCGCAGAAAGGTCGTCTGCCGCAGCGGCGTCCACCCGTCATGCCGATACCGGAACGCTGCCTCGTCGCCGTCACTCATCTCGATCCCCACGCTGCCGATGGAGAAAGTACCGCAGCGGCGTGCATGTAGGACAGCCCGAACCACGCCGGTCACCCCGAACTTGATCCGGGCGACGAAGACGAACAAGGCTCATATCTGGTGTGTGAAAAAGCGGCGGGTGGGCAACGTTGCGCCTTCCTCTGCCCGATTGCGCGTCAGCGCCGCCGTCCGCCATCACTCCCGCCATTTCGCCAGCGCCGCATCATATCGCTCGCGCGCCGCATCGCGCGCATCTTCCAGCTTGCGCAGCTCTGAACGCCAGCGCTGTTCGGCCGCCTTCTCCTCGCGTTCCAGCGCCGCGCGGCGCTTTGCCAGTTCTTTACGCTCCGCGTCCTCGGCGGCCGCGGCCGTGTCGAGCGCCGCCTCCGCATCATCAAGCGCCACGGCTGGGTTGCGGCACGGGCTTGGCGGCACTCTTTCTCGACACCGCCGGCTTGCCCGCGCGTTGCGGCGCTGGCGCGGCGGCAAGCTGCTCCTCCGCGCTCCCCCGCGATATCTTTACCACCTCACCCGGTGCGGCAAGCGGCGCTTCCATCAGCGCCGGATCGGTCACCTCCTCCGCCGCGCCACGCGCGAACAGATCGGCGGTGGCGCCCCACGCAGCCAACGCGGCCTTGCGACTCGGCGCTGCGACGTAAGCGTCGTTGAAGCCTGCGGCGGTACGGAAAACTTTCAGCTTGCGCGGCATCGCTTCGTTCTCTCGTTCCAGCAGCAGGTTGCCCGTTCCAACCGCCCGGCGCTCGCGTGGTTCACAACCGTACCACCACCCAGCGCCACAGCCACAATCGCTTACAGCCACCCCCACCCCACCCCCTTTCGCACATGCGGCACGGCTGCTATCGCCCGCGGCGACCGAGACATTCGCTCCCGTCGCCGCACGCGCACGCCGCCGGGCGACGGCCCTTGAAGAAAGGACTTTGCCCATGACGGCCATCGGCCAGGATACGCTCAACGCCCGCCAGACGCTGCAGGCCGGGGGCCAGTCCTACGACTATTTCTCGCTGAAGACCGCCGAGGAAAAGTTCGGCGACATCAGCCGCCTGCCCTTCTCGATGAAGGTGCTGCTCGAAAACATGCTGCGCTTCGAGGACGGCGTCACCGTCACCGAGGCCGACGTGAAGGCGATCGTCGACTGGCAGCAGGAGCGCCGTTCGGACCGCGAGATCCAGTATCGCCCCGCGCGCGTGCTGATGCAGGATTTCACCGGCGTGCCGTGCGTGGTCGATCTCGCCGCGATGCGCGACGCGATCACGAAGCTGGGCGGCGACGCGGCGAAGATCAATCCGCAGGTGCCCGTCCACCTCGTCATCGATCACTCGGTCATGGTCGACGAATTCGGCACGCCCAAGGCGTTCGAGGATAACGTCGATCTCGAATATGCCCGTAACGCCGAGCGTTATGAGTTCCTGAAGTGGGGCAGCAAGGCGCTCGACAATTTTAAGGTCGTGCCGCCGGGCACCGGCATCTGCCACCAGGTGAACCTCGAATATATCGGCCATGCCGTCTGGGCGTCCCAGGAAACCGGCGACCATGCCAAGGGTGGGGCGACGATCGCCTATCCGGATACGCTGGTCGGCACCGACAGCCACACGACGATGATCAACGGTCTCGGCGTGCTCGGCTGGGGCGTCGGCGGGATCGAGGCCGAGGCCGCGATGCTCGGCCAGCCGGTCTCGATGCTGATCCCCGAGGTCGTCGGCTTCAAGCTGACCGGCGCGCTGCGTGAGGGCATCACCGCCACCGATCTGGTGCTCACCGTCACGCAGATGCTGCGCGCCAAGGGCGTGGTCGGCCGCTTCGTCGAGTTCTACGGCCCCGGCCTGTCGTAGATGACGCTCGCCGACCGTGCGACGATCGCCAACATGGCGCCCGAATATGGCGCGACCTGCGGCTTCTTCCCGGTAGACGACAAGACGCTCGACTACATGCGCCTCACCGGTCGCCCCGACGAGGTCGTCGCGCTGACCGAGGCCTATGCCAAGGCGCAGGGCATGTGGCGCTATGCCGACGCGCCCGATCCCGTGTTCACCGACACGCTGGAGCTGGACATGGGCACGGTGGTGCCGTCGCTCGCCGGCCCGAAGCGCCCGCAGGACAAGGTCAGCCTCGACACCGTCGACGAGGTGTTCAACGGCGACCTGTTCAAGCTGTACCACAAGGAAAAGCCGGCGCGCGTCGCGGTCGACGAGCGTGGGCATGACATCGGCGACGGCGACGTCGTGATCGCCGCGATCACGTCCTGCACCAACACCTCGAACCCGTCGGTGCTGGTCGCCGCCGGTCTGGTCGCGCGCAAGGCGAACGCGCTGGGGCTGAAGCCGAAGCCGTGGGTGAAGACCTCGCTCGCGCCGGGGAGCCAGGTGGTCACCGACTATCTCGACAAGGCCGGGCTGTCGGCGGATCTCGACGCGATCGGGTTCAACCTGGTCGGCTATGGCTGCACCACCTGCATCGGCAATTCGGGGCCGCTCGCCGCGCCGATCTCGAAGGCGATCAACGAGAACGATCTCGTCGCCGCCTCGGTGCTGTCGGGCAACCGCAACTTCGAGGGCCGCGTGTCGCCCGACGTGCGTGCCAACTTCCTCGCCTCGCCGCCGCTCGTCGTCGCTTATGCGCTGAAGGGCACCGTGACGACCGACATGAACGAGACGCCGATCGGTCAGGGCACCGACGGCGCGGATGTGTACTTGCGCGACATCTGGCCGACCAACCAGGAGGTTTCCGACCTCATGGCCGCCAACATCGACGACGGTATGTTCCGCGCCCGCTATGGCAACGTCTACGCCGGCGACTCGAAGTGGCAGGCGATCGACGTGACCGGCTCGGACACCTACGCGTGGCGCGCCGGCTCGACCTATGTCGCCAACCCGCCGTATTTCGAGGGCATGGAGATGACCCCGGCGCCGGTGACCGACATCATCGAGGCCAAGCCCTTGGCGATCCTCGGTGATTCGATCACCACCGACCACATTTCGCCGGCCGGCAGCATCAAGGCGGACAGCCCGGCGGGGACGTGGTTGCAGGAGCATCAGGTCAGCCGCGCCGACTTCAACAGCTATGGCGCGCGCCGTGGCCATCACGAGGTCATGATGCGCGGCACCTTCGCCAACATCCGTATCAAAAACGAGATGGTGCCGGGGGTTGAGGGCGGCATGAGCCGTTACGAGGGTCAGGTGATGCCGATCTACGACGCCGCGATGCGTCACAAGGCCGACGGCACTCCGCTCGTCATCATCGCCGGCAAGGAATATGGCACCGGCTCGTCGCGCGACTGGGCGGCGAAGGGCACCAACCTGCTGGGCGTGCGCGCGGTCATCACCGAAAGTTTCGAGCGTATTCACCGCTCTAACCTCGTCGGGATGGGCGTGTTGCCGCTTCAGTTCGCCGACGGCGTGACCCGCGAGACGCTCAAGCTGACCGGCGACGAGACCTTCACCATCCACCACGTCGCCGATCTGCGCCCGCGTCAGGACGTGACCGTCACGCTGAAGCGTCAGGATGGGTCGACCGAGCAGTTCCAGACCCGTTGCCGGATCGATACGGTCAACGAGCTGGAATACTTCCTGAACGGCGGCATCCTGCAGTACGTGCTGCGGAACCTCGCTGCATAAGCGGCGACGATCAGGGTGGATTTTCGGGAAGGGAGGGCCGCTGGTCCTCCCTTTCTGCTTGTGGGGATGAGAAGTTGAGCGACGAATATATCTACGACGAAGCGACCGGCGAATGGGTGCAGGCCGGCGAAGCAACCGCCGCCGCGCCGGCGGAGGGCGTCGAGGTCCGCGACGCGGTCGGCAACCTGCTGGCGGACGGCGATGCGGTAACGCTTATCAAGGACTTGAAGGTCAAGGGCACCAGCCAGACGCTCAAGCGCGGCACCGCGATCAAGTCGATCCGGCTGACCGGCGACCCGCAGGAAATCGACTGCCGCTTCGACGGAATCAAGGGTCTGGTCCTGCGCGCGGAGTTCGTGAAGAAGCGCTGAGGTCGCTCCTGTCCGTCATCCCCGCGCAGGCGGGGATCCAGACGCACAGGTTCCTCGATAGAAGCGCGAGGTCAGAGGTTCTGGATTCCCACCTCCGCGGGAAAGACGGGTTTGGCGAGGTCAGGCCACCGCCGCGCGCTTGCGCCCGTAAACGAAGTAAAGCACCAGCCCTGCGACGTTCCACAGCAGGAAATATTCCTGCGTCTTCAACGGCAGGCTGAAGAACAGATACAAACACCCCAGCACGCCCAGCGTCCCCACCACCGGCGCCAGCGGCGCGCGGAACGTGCGCTCGGCATCCGGCGCGCGGCGACGCATCACCATCATGCACACGCACACCGCGACGAACGCCGCCAGCGTCCCGGCATTGGCGAGCGCGGCGATCGCGTCGATCGGCATCACCCCCGCGATCACCGCGACCAGCGCCGCGGTCATCAGCGTGATCCGCACCGGCGCGCCGCGCCGCGAGACCTTCGCCAACCCTGCCGGCAACAGCCCGTCACGCGCCATCACGAAGAAGATCCGGCTCTGCCCGAACAGGAAGCCGAGCAGCACGGTCGGCAGCGCGATCACTGCGCTGGCGGCGAGGAAGGTCGCGAACCCGGGCCGCCCGATGTCGCGCAGGATCAACGCCAGCGGCTCGGGCGAGCCCGCGAACCGCGTGTAGCTGAGCGCCCCGACCGCCGCGACCGCCACGCCGACATAGATGACGATGCACCCGAACATCGACCCGATAATCCCGATGGACAGGTCGCGCCCCGGGTTCTTGGTCTCCTCCGCCGCGGTCGAGATCGCGTCGAAGCCATAGAAAGCGAAGAAGATGATCGCGGCGGCCGCCATCACTCCGCGCTCTTTGCCGTCGGCGTCGACCGAGGCGGTAAAGCCGTGCGGCATGAACGGATGCAGGTTGGCGGGGTCAAAATGCGGTAGCGCGACGATCACGAACACGGTCAGCGCAACCAGCTTCACCGCTACCAGCACCGCGTTGAGCGTCGCGCTTTCCTTGGTGCCGAAGCACAGCAGCCCGGCGACGACCGCGATGATGAACACCGCGGGCACGTTGACGATCCCACCCAATTCCGGCCCATTGGTCAGCGCGACCGGGAAGCCGAGCGGGGTCAGCAACGCCGAGGCATAGCCAGACCAGCCGACCGCCACCGTCGAGACCACCAGCGAATATTCGAGGATCAGCGACCAGCCGATCACCCAGGCAATCACCTCGCCCAGCACGACATAGCTATACGTATAGGCGCTGCCCGAAGCCGGGATCATCGTCGACATCTCGGCGTAAGCCAGCGCGGCACAGGCGCAGATCGCCCCCGCGATCGCGAAGCTGAGCATTACCGCCGGCCCCGCGCGATCCGCCCCGACGCCGATCAGCGTCAGGATCCCGGTCCCGACGATCGCACCTACACCCAGCGCGACGAGATGCGGCCACGACAGCGTCCGGGCGAGGACGTGTCCTTCGCCATGATCGATCGCGATCGGCTTGCGTCGGAACAGACTGGACATGCACTCCCCTTTTCTTGGTGTTGAAGGGGGATGTAACAGTTGTGACGATCGATGGGGAGAGTGCGTGACGGACGCTGTGGCGCGTCATCCGCAGCGTTCGCTCTGATTGTGAAAAGGCTATGCGGCGATCGGCTCGACCCCAAGCCGCGGGATTTCGATCGCCGGACAACGATCCATGACAACCTTCAGCCCCGCCGCCTCGGCGCGCGCGGCCGCAGCTTCGTCGACGACACCCAATTGCAGCCACACCGCCTTAGCCCCGATCGCGATTGCCTCGTCCACCGCCGCTCCCGCTTCCGACGAGCGACGGAAGATGTCCACCATGTCAATCGGGTCGCCGAGCTGCGACAACTCGCGGAACACGAACTCGCCATGAACATGCGTGCCGGTGATCTGCGGATTGACCGGGATCACACGATAGCCGTGCGCCTGCAACGCCGCCATTACCCCGTTCGACGGTCGCGTCGGCCGATCGGACGCGCCGACCAGCGCGATCGTGCGCACCTCTTCCAGCAAGGTCCTGATCTCGGCATCGGTGGTAAGCGGCATCGTCCCGGCTCCTTTCCTCGCAGAACGAGTCATCATGCCGAACGGTTCAGGGCGCGCGCAATGCCCAGCGCAGCACGCGGCTCATCCCGTCCGCTCCCGCACGGATCGCGGGTCGCGCGAGCGGCGGCGCACGGCGATCGTGGAGCGCGGCCGCCCAGTCGGGAAGCAGGTCGAGCGCCGCCGCCGCCGCTACCGCCAGCCCGGCGGCCTGCGCGCGATCGGGGCCGGGGGCGAGCAACGCATCGGCTACCTCGCGGACGCGGTGATCGCCGCGCAGCTGTGGACGGACCGCGCGGTAATAGGCCGCGATATCGGCGCGCGACTGCGGCACCTCACGCGCGCCCAGCCGCTCGGCGACCACCGCGACATCGGCGACATACCGATCCTGATCGGCGGGCGACAAAGCGGCGTCACGATAGCGCAGATAGCCGCGCAGGAAGCTGTCGGTCTCGGCGACATGCACCCACGTCAACAACGCAGGATCGTTGGCGTCGTAGCGCGTGCCGTCCGGCAAGTGGCCGTTGATACGGTCGTGGATCGCGCGGACATGCGCGATCGTGCGCTCGGCCAGACCGGTCGGGCCGTAAGTGGTGACGGCGATGAACTGCGCGGTGCGCCGCAGGCGACCGAGCCGGTCGTTTCGGAAGTCGCTGTGGTCCCACACTCCCGCCAACGCGCCGGGGTGCAGCATCTGAAGCAGCAAGGCGGAGATGCCGCCGATCATCATCGCGGAGAAGTCGCCATGCACCCGCCACGCGGGCGACGTTTCGGCAATCAGACCGGGATCGCCGGGCGGGCGGGCGAGATCCAGCTCGCCGCTGCCCACCATCCCGCGTAAGGCCTGCGCAAGCGACGCACGGGCACGGTCGACCGCCGGTGCGATCATCGGATCGACGATCGACATCGGCGGGCCGCTCCGTACGGTGCGGAGGATCAGCCCTCGGCCTGTGCGGCCTTGCGGCGGCCACGGCCACTGGTCGTCGGCTCGGCGGCGGGGGCAGTCTCACTGCGGCGCGCACCGGGCTTGCGGCCGAGGCCGATCTTCTTGGCCATGTCGCGGCGCGCTTCCGAATAGCTTTCGGCGACCATCGGATAGTCGGGCTTCAGGCCGTAACGCTGACGATAGTCGTCCGGGGTAAGACCATGACCGGCCAAATGGCGGCGAAGCGTCTTGTAAGGCTTGCCGTCGATCAGCGAGATCAGGTGATCCTTCGACGCCAGCGACTTTCGCACCGACACCGCCGGGGTATATTCGGTCGCGGGCTCTTCCGGCGCGGCCGGTGCAGTCGACGACGACAGGTTGGTCACCGCATCATGCATCGTGCGCAGAAATGCCGGCACATCCTCGCCCGAGGCGCGGGTGTTGGGATTGGCGAGCCACGCGATGGTCAGTTCGGTAGCAAGCTCAACCGCGTTGGCAGTGATGGTATCTTCGGACATGGGGAGCTCCCTTATTTACATGCCTCGCCCTAGACAGCGTTTCGGAACAGGTCAACGCGCCCGATAAATGAAATCAACCTGTATCTATTTGCGTCGGCAAATATCGGCCTGGAACCTTTTCGCGCCTGCGCTTTGCGATCGAATGACGCCGGTGTCGCTTGACCGCGCCGCAAGACGGCGTCCATGATCGGGACAACAAAGAATGAATAAAAAGGGGCACCGCCATGAATTCGGATCGCGCCCGGCGCGCTTTGCTGTCAGTCGCGTTGCTGGCGCTGCCGCTCTCGGCGTGCGCCACCGCCAAGGATAAGCCCGCGACGGCCGCGAAGAAAGCGCCACCGGTCCGCTATTCGCGGGACCCCTATCCCTCCACCTATCACGCCTATCCCGGCACGCCGACGCTGGTGCGCAACGTCACGGTCTTCGATGGCGAGGGCAACCGCATCGACGGCGGCGCGGTGCTGTTCGCCGATGGCAAGGTCGTCGCGGTCGGACAGACGCTCGACGCCCCGCCCGGCGCTACCGTGATCGACGGACAGGGCAAATACGTCACTCCCGGCATCGTCGACATCCACAGCCATCTCGGCGACTATCCGACCCCCTCGGTGCAGGCGCATTCGGACGGCAACGAGGCGACTGCCCCGATCACCGCGGACGTCTGGGCCGAACATAGCGTCTGGCCGCAAGACCCCGGCTTTGGCCGCGCGCTGGCGAACGGCGGGGTGACGACGCTCCAGATCCTGCCTGGCTCGGCGAATCTGATGGGCGGGCGCAGCGTGGTGCTGAAAAACGTCTACGCGCGCACGATGCAGGCGATGAAGTTCCCCGGCGCACCCTACGGCCTGAAGATGGCGTGTGGCGAGAACCCCAAGCGCGTCTACGGCAGCAAGAACCGCGAGCCCTCGACGCGGATGGGCAATGTCGCGGTCGATCGTCAGACCTGGGCGAAGGCGGTGGCGTACAAACGCAAATGGGACAAATACGAGGCCGAGGGCGGCGACGCCCCCGATCGCGACATCGGCATGGACACGCTGCGCGGCGTGCTGGCGGGCGAGATCATGGTCCAGAACCATTGCTATCGCGCCGACGAAATGGCGATCGTCCTCGATATGGCCAGGGAGTTCGGCTACAACGTCACGGCCTTCCACCACGCGGTCGAGGCGTACAAGATCGCCGATCTGCTCAAGGCGAGCGGGACCTGCGCAGCGGTGTGGGCCGACTGGTACGGCTTCAAGATGGAAAGCTACGACGGGATCGGCGAGAACCTCGCAATCCTCGAGAATGCCGGCGCGTGCGCGATGATCCATTCCGACGACGAGAACGGCATTCAGCGGCTCAATCAGGAAGTCGCCAAGGTCCTGTCCTCGGCACGCCACTCCGGCATCCAGATCAGCGATGCGGCGGCGTGGAAGTGGCTGTCGCTCGGGCCGGCGAAGGCGCTCGGCATCGACGCGCGGACCGGCAGCCTGAAGCCGGGCAAGATGGCCGACGTCGTGCTGTGGAATGGCAATCCGTTCAGCGTCTACACGCGGCCCGAGAAGGTATGGATCGATGGCGCGCTGCTTTACGACGCCAATGATCCGAAACGTCGCCCGGTGAGCGACTTCGAACTCGGTCAGCCCGGCTCGGGAGACGTCAAGTGAAGCGCGCACTCCTGCTCCTCGCCACGATGCTGGCGTCTCCGGCAATGGCCCAGACGGTGGCGATCACCGGTGGCACGGTCGCGATCGGCGACGGCTCCGCACCGATCGAGGGCGGCACGGTGGTGATCGCGAACGGACGGATCGTCGCCGCCGGGCGCGGCGTCGCGGTGCCCGCCGGCGCGCAGGTGATTGACGCGGCCGGCAAATGGGTGTCGGCGGGCGTCGTCTCGGCGCTGACCGACATCTCGCTGGTCGACGCCGACGCCGTGCAGGAAAGCAACGATGCCGGCGCACGCAACTCAGCCTTCAAGGCCGCGATCGACGTGTCGCTGGGGGTTAATCCGGCGGCGGTGAAGGTCGCCAACGAGCGGTTGGGCGGCGTGACCCGCGCGATCGTGACGCCGAGCGCGGAAGGCTCGATCTTCGCGGGTCAGGGCGCGATCATCGATCTTGGCGCCGATCCGAATGCGGTGACGCGGCCCCGCGCGTTCCAGTTCGTCGAGCTGGGTGAAAGTGGCGGCAAGCTAGCGGGAGGCAGCCGGCCGGCGGCCTATGCGCTGCTGCGCGACGCCTTCGCGCAGGCGCAGGACTTCCGCCGCACCCCCGCCGCCTTCGACGGCCGCTCGCGCGACGCGCTGGTGACCCGCGCCGATGCCGAGGCGCTGCTGCGCGTGCTCGACGGGCAGGTGCCGCTGCTGGTGCATGTCGAGCGGGCGGCGGACATCCGCAACGTGCTGGCGCTGCCGCGCGATTATCCGAAGCTCAGGCTGGTGCTGGTCGGTGTGACCGAGGGCTGGCTGGTCGCACGGGAGATCGCCGCGGCGAAGGTGCCGGTGATCGCCGCGGCGCTCGCCGATCTTCCCGCGCAATTCGAGAACCTGGCGGCGACCGAGTCGAACGTCGGACGGCTGCGCGCCGCCGGAGTGCCGGTGGCGCTGGCGGCGACCGGCGCGTCGGGGGGCGACCATGTACTGCGGCAGTTCGCGGGCAATCTCGTCGCGATTGCGCGCATCCCGGGCGCGACCGGGCTCAACTGGGGGCAGGCGTTTGCGTCGATCACCAGCGGCCCGGCCGAGGCGATCGGCGTGGGCGGCGAGATCGGCTCGCTCCGCCCCGGTCGGCGCGCGGATGTGGTGATCTGGGACGGCGATCCGCTGGAGATGTCGTCGGTGCCGGTCGCGACGTGGATCGACGGCGTGTCGCAACCGATGCGCTCGCGCCAGACGGAGCTACGCGACCGATATCTGACGCCAACCGAGGGCGCGTTGCCGAAGGCCTACGAGCGACGCTGATCAACGTCGTTGCACGACCCTCCCACCCCTCGCCATCCCCGCGCAGGCGGGAATCCAGACGCGCTGGTCCGTCGCTAAAGGCGGATCGTCAGAGCTTCTGAATTCCCGCCTGCGCGGGAATGACGAAGGGAGTCCGCGCGACAAGCGCCTCCCTCACCCCATCGTCAGCACGATCTTACCCACATGGCTGCCCTCTTCCATCCGCCGATGCGCGTCCGCCGCCTGCGCGAAGGGGAAGCTGCGGTCCATCACCGGCTTCAGCTTGCCCGCCGCCGCGAACGGCCACACGGTCCGCGCGATCTCCTCGGTCACTAGTGCCTTGAACCCCGCATCGCGCGCGCGCAGCGTCGAGCCGGTCAGCGTCAGCCGCCGTTTCATGATCTCGAACAACGGCACCGTCGCCGACGCCCCGCGCTGCACCGCGATCGAAACGTGGCGGCCATCCTCGGCGAGACATTGCAGGTTGCGCGGCACGTAGTCGCCCCCGACCATGTCGAGCACCGCCGCGCAGCCACGCCCGCCGGTAATCTCCTTCACCCGCGCGACGAAATCCTCCGCCTTATAGTCGATCGCATGATCCGCCCCGAGCCGCAGCGCCGCGGCCTGCTTCTCCGGCGAGCCGACCGTCACGATCACCTCGAGCCCGAACAGGTTGCCCAGCGTGATCGCCATCGTCCCGATCCCGCTCGTCCCGCCATGCACCAGCACCGTATCGCCCTCGACCGCGAACGCGCGCTCGAACAGGTTCGTCCAGACGGTGAACAGCGTCTCCGGCAATGCCGCCGCCTCTTCCAACGTCAGCGCGTCGGGCACCGCCAGGCATTGCGCGGCCGGCGCCATCGCATATTCCGCATAGCCACCGCCCGCGATCAACGCACAGACGCGCTGCCCCAGCATATCGGGATCGACGCCCTCGCCCAACGCGACCACCTCGCCCGCGATCTCCAAGCCCAGCGTCGAGGGCGCGCCGGGCGGCGGCGGGTACAGCCCCTGCCGCTGCATCACGTCGGGCCGGTTCACCCCCGCGGCCGCGACGCGCACCAGTACCTCGCCATCGCCGGGTACCGGCACGGGGCGGTGCTGCGGCACCAGCACCTCGGGGCCGCCCGCCTCGGCAGGATCGATCGCGCGCATCGTATCGGGGACGTCGGTCATCGTGTCGGGAAGCCCTGTCTTGCGGTCAGGGGCCATATTGACTCCGTGTTCCCCAGCGTCAACGATGCTGCCCGTGGACCTGGACGACATCCTGGGCGCGCGCCCCGACGAACCGCTGACCGCGCTGCTGCGTGAGGATCTCGATCGCTTGTCGGTCGCCGAGCTTGAGGCGCGGGTGGCGGCGCTGGAGGGTGAGATCGTCCGGACGCGCAAAAAGATCGAAGGCGCCGTTAACCATCGCGCAAGTGCCGACGCGATATTCAGAAAATAAGGCCGGCACCTTACCGCGGGTGACAGGGTTATGTGTGCAGGGTCGAGAGGGTGATGGCGGGGGACGCTTGATGCGGAGCCCCATCGTCACGACATTCGTGGCAAGGGGTCGCGTGGCTTCACGCGGCCTGCAAGGAGTAACCTGATGCCGTCATTTGCCAGCGCTCTCGAGACCACGCTGCACAAGGCACTCGAGGCCGCGTCGTCGCGCCGCCACGAATATGCGACGCTTGAACATCTTTTGCTCGCGTTGATCGACGACGAACATGCGGGACAGGTGATGTCCGCGTGCGGCGTCGACCTGAGCGAGTTGAAGACCACCGTCGCGCACTATCTGGATACCGAACTGGGTGCGCTCAAGGTCGATGCCGCGACCGATCCGTCCCCCACCAGCGGGTTCCAGCGCGTCGTGCAGCGCGCAATCCTGCACGTCCAGTCGTCGGGCCGCGACGAGGTGACCGGCGCCAACGTGCTGGTCGCGCTCTTCTCCGAACGCGAGAGCTATGCCGTGTATTTCCTCCAGCAGCAGGACATGAGCCGGCTGGATGCGGTGAGCTTCATCAGCCACGGCGTCGGCAAGGGCGCGGCGACCCCGGAGGCGACAAGCGCCAAGGGCGCGCCCGAGGAAGAAAAGAAGGAAAAGGCCGAGACGCCGGGCAAGAAGGGCGAGAGCGCGCTCAAGCAATTCACCGTCGACCTCAACGAGAAGGCTAAGATCGGCAAGGTCGATCCGCTGATCGGTCGTTCGGCCGAGGTCGATCGTACCGTGCAGATCCTGTGCCGTCGCTCGAAGAACAACCCGCTCTACGTCGGCGATCCCGGCGTGGGCAAGACCGCGATCGCCGAGGGTCTGGCGCGCAAGATCGTCGAGGGCGACGTGCCCGAGGTGCTCAAGCCGGCGGTGATCTACTCGCTCGACATGGGCGCGCTGCTCGCGGGTACGCGCTATCGTGGCGATTTCGAGGAGCGGCTGAAGGCGGTCGTCAACGAGCTGGAAAAGCTGCCCGACGCGGTGCTCTTCATCGACGAGATCCACACCGTGATCGGCGCTGGCGCGACCAGCGGCGGCGCGATGGACGCGTCGAACCTGCTCAAGCCGGCGTTGTCGGGTGGTACGATCCGCTGCATCGGCTCGACCACCTACAAGGAGTTCCGCAACCACTTCGAGAAGGACCGCGCGCTGCTGCGGCGCTTCCAGAAGATCGATGTCAACGAACCGACGATCGAGGATACGATCAAGATCCTCGCCGGCCTGCGCTCGGCATTCGAGGAGCATCACTCGGTCAAATACACGCCCGAGGCGATCAAGTCGGCGGTCGAGTTGTCGGCGCGCTACATCAACGACCGCAAGCTGCCCGACAAGGCGATCGACGTGATCGACGAGGTCGGCGCGATGCAGATGCTGGTCGCCCCGAACAAGCGCAAGAAGACGATCACCGCCAAGGAGATCGAGGCCGTGATCGCGACGATGGCGCGCATCCCGCCGAAGAGCGTGTCGAGCGACGACAAGAAGCAGCTCGAGACACTCGAAACCGATCTGAAGCGCGTCGTCTTTGGGCAGAATGCGGCGATCGAAAAGCTGTCGTCGGCGATCAAGCTGGCGCGCGCAGGCCTGCGCGAGCCCGAGAAGCCGATCGGCAACTATCTGTTCACCGGCCCGACCGGCGTTGGCAAGACCGAGGTCGCCAAGCAATTGTCGACGATCCTCGGCATCCCGCTCCAGCGGTTCGACATGAGCGAATATATGGAGCGGCATTCGGTCAGCCGGCTGATCGGTGCGCCGCCGGGCTATGTCGGCTTCGATCAGGGCGGGCTGCTGACCGATGCGGTCGACCAGAACCCGCACTGCGTGCTGCTGCTCGACGAGATCGAGAAGGCGCACCCGGACCTGTTCAACATCCTGTTGCAGGTGATGGACAACGGTCGCCTGACCGACCAGCACGGCAAGACCGTCGATTTCCGCAACGTCATCCTCATCATGACGACCAACGCGGGCGCGGCCGATATGGCGCGCGAGACGGTCGGCTTCGGGTCGCTCACCCGTGAAGGCGAGGACGAGCAGGCGGTGCAGAAGATGTTCACGCCGGAGTTCCGCAATCGCCTCGATGCGATCGTGCCGTTCGGCTATCTGCCGACCGAGGTGGTCGCACGCGTCGTCGACAAGTTCATCCTCCAGCTCGAGCTGCAGCTCGCCGACCGCGACGTGCATATCAAGCTGAGCGATGAATCGAAGAAGTGGCTGACCGAAAAGGGCTATGACAAGCTCTATGGCGCGCGTCCGATGGGCCGTCTGATCCAGGAGAAGATCAAGCAGCCGCTCGCCGAGGAACTGCTGTTCGGCAAGCTCGTCCACGGTGGCGAGGTCACGGTGAACCTGAAGGACAATGCGCTGGTCTTCGCGATCGAGCCCGCCGCGCCCAAGAAGTCGGGCAAGAAGGGCAAGGCAGCGCCCGCCGCCGCCGACTGATCCGTTAACGGGCCGGGGACCATGCCTCCGGCCCGTTAACCATCCCACACCGGTCGCACACCGCAGATCATCTGCCCGACTCCAAGCATTTCCGCCGCTTGCGCGCCGCAGCAAGAGACCGCGACACACCTCCGATGTTTACGTTCCCGGGGGTCGCGTTAACCTTCTGTTTGCTATTCCCGTTTAGCGTCGATGCATGACCGGGGGGATCATCCGTCGGGTCGTGGCGGTCTGCGCCGTGATCCTCATGTCGCTGGCGGTCGCGCCGGCGGCTTCCGCGCGCACCGACATGCTCCTGCGCACCTGCTTCCGCACCGCTGCGGATGGTGACCGGCCCGAGCGGCTGTTCGGCACGGGTGCCGGCTTCGATTGCCAGCGGTCGCAACGCGACGCGCCGCCGGGCGATTACTGGGTCAGGTCGGAGCGCCTGCCCGTCGTCGAACCCGGCGTCGCGGTGCGATCGGGCAGTCTGTGGCAGGACCGCGTCACCCTCTACGTCCGCTATGCCGACGGCACGATCCGCGCCGTCGGCTTCACCAGCGCGACCGCCTGGCGCTATCTCGAACTGGGCGCCGCGTTCGAGCTTCCGCTCCCCGCCGCCGCGGCGCGCCCGATCCAGTTGCTGTGGCACGTGCAGGGGGCCGCCAACATGCGTGGGCTGGTGCTCCAGCCGCAATTGCTCTCGCCCGATCTCTCGCAGCGCTACGCGTTGGAACTGACCGCCTTCTACGCGGGATTTGTCGGGCTCGCGGGTGCGCTGCTGATCTTCAACGTCGCGCTGGCCGCCGCGCTTCGCCAGCGCTTCCATCTGCCCTATTGCGCGATGGTGCTGTTCCTGATCGGCTATGCCGCGAGCAGTTCGGGGTTGCTCGGGCAGGTGACCGGGCTCGACAACAACCTGCGGCTGCGGCTCAACGTGCTGCTGCTCGCCGCCACGTTATGCAGCGCCCTACTCTTTGCGCAACGCTTCTTCGCGCCGCAGGTGACGCGCGGCTGGCTGCGTCCCGCGATGGACGTGACCATGGGGGCCGTTCTCGCTTCATCGCTGGCCTATGTCGTCTTCATGCCGGTCCAGGGGCGCATGCTCGATCGCGCGCTGACCCTGACCTTCCTGGCGACGTTGCTGCTCACGCTTCCGCTGCTGTGGCGCGGCTGGCACGCGCGCGATCGCTATGCGCGCGCCTTCGCTATCGCCTGGGCGCTACCGCTGCTCACCGCCACTGCGCGCGTGCTGCAGGCGCTTGGGCTCGTACCGTGGAACTTCTGGATCGACAATTCGACGCTGATCGCGATGGTGCTGGAGGCGTGCTGCAGCGCGCTGGCGATCGCGTGGCGAATCAAGCAATTGGGCGAGGAACGCGACCAGGCGCGCGAGCAGGAGATGCTGGCGCGGTTGCTGGCGGACAGCGATCCGCTGACCGGGCTGATGAACCGGCGCAGCTTCCTGCGCGAAGCGATCGGGCGCGCCGACCGCCACGTGCTGGTGCTGGTCGACATCGACCATTTCAAGCGCATCAACGAGACGCTCGGCCACGACGGCGGCGATCAGGTGCTGCGGGTGTTCGCCGATGCGCTGCGGCGCGCGGCGCCTCCCGGTGCGCTGATCGCACGGATCGGCGGCGAGGAATTTGCGGTGCTCGCCCCCGCCACCGCAACCGCGATGCCCGAGACGATCCTGACGCGGATTCGCGCCGCGGCGATGCCGTTCGATCTGGCGGTCACCGCGTCGCTGGGCAGCGAATGCGGCACGATCGTCGACGAGGCCGAGTGGAAGCGCCTCTATCGCCGCGCCGACGATGCCTTGTTCGCTGCCAAGCGCGCCGGCCGCGACCGGCTTAGGTGGGCCGAGGCAGCATAAGGGAAAGCAACGAGAAATCCATCGTAGCGGCCGTCCACCGCTGTTGCTCCCCCGTCGCGCATGCTATGATCTGCGCGGTTTTGAGAGGGACGCCATCATGCCACCATCATCCGATTATCGCCGCCGTCGTGCCGCCGTCATCGCGCTGGGCGCGCTGATGCTGGTCACCGCCGGCCACCGCACCCCGATGATTGGCACGCTGTCGATCTCGATCGACCACCGGAGCGCGCAGATCGACGCCGATTGGGCGCCGCCGGTCGCCCTGGCGATCGCCGGTATCGGGCAGGCCGCGACCGCGATCGGGACGCTGTTCCAGCGCTGACCGCTTGCGCGCCGCGGTTTGTTGCTTACAACCATGTCAATGACTGGAGAGCATGCCTGGCGCACCGCCTATCGCCATCCCGTGGCCTGGGATTCCGATTACCCGCCGCTGTCGATGCCGGCGCTGTTCGACGCTTCGGCGGCCCGCCATGCCCAGCGTCCGGCCATCGACTTCCTCGGCCGTCACTATAGCTATGCCGAGCTGGCCGACGGGGTCCGCCGCGTCGCGACCGGGCTCGCGGCGCTCGGTTATGGCAAGGGCGACCGCGTCGGGCTGTTCCTGCCCAACGTTCCCCATTACCTCGCCGCCTATCACGGCGCGCTGCGGCTCGGCGCGACGGTGGTCAATTTCTCGCCGCTCTATTCGGTCGACGAACTGTGCCACCAGGTCGAGGACTCGGGGACGCGCGTGCTGTTCACCGTCTCCGCCAGTGCGCTGCTGCCGACCGCGCTGAAGGTGCTGGAAAAAAGCGGGCTCGAACGGCTGGTGGTCGGATCGGTCGCCGGCGCGCTGCCCCCCGCCAAGTCGATCGCCTATCGGCTCTTCAAGCGCGCCGAAACCACGCAGCGCCCGGACGATCCCCGCGTCACCGCCTTCTCCACACTGATCGCCAATGACGGCGGCTTGTTGCCGCCCGCGATCGATCCGGAGCACGACGTGGCGCTGATCCAGTACACCGGCGGCACCACCGGCGTGCCGAAGGGCGCGATGCTCACCCATGCCAATGTCAGCGCCAATGCGCGGCAGGTCGCGCAGCTCGATCCGCATCCGGAGGCGACCGACCGCATCCTCGGCGTGCTGCCGTTGTTCCACGTCTTCGCCAACACCTGCGTGATGAACCGCACCATCGTGACCGGCGGTGAGATGGTGTTGCTGCCGCGCTTCGACGCCGCACAGGCGCTGGCGACAATCACCCGCACCAAGCCGACCTCGCTTCCCGGTGTTCCGACGATGTATCAGGCGTTGCTCGATCATCCTAAACTCGGTCAGACCGACTTCGCGTCGCTGCGCGTCTGCATCTCGGGGGGCGCGCCGCTCAACGCCGAGCTTAAGGCAAAGTGGGAAGCCGCGACGCATTCGACGTTGATCGAAGGCTATGGCCTGTCGGAAAGCACCGGCGTGCTGACCACCAACCCCTATGAGGGCGGGCAGAAGGCCGGGACGATCGGGCAGCCCTTGCCCGCCACCCGGCTGCGGCTGGTCGACAAGGAAGATGCGTCGCGCCCGGCACCGGACGGTCAACCCGGCGAGATCGTCGCGCTCGGGCCGCAGATCATGGCCGGCTACTGGAATCGACCCGATGCCGACGAGACGACCTTCGCGCTCGATGCCGAAGGGCGCAAGTGGCTGCGCACCGGAGATGTCGGGACGATCGACGACGACGGCTTCATCGCAATCGTCGACCGGCTGAAGGACATGATCTCGGTCGGCGGGTTCAAGGTCTTTCCCAGCCAGATCGAGGCGATCCTCTATCATCACCCGGCGGTGCGCGAGGCGTTGGTGATTGGGCTGCCCGACCCATATCGCGGCGAGGTGCCGCGCGCCTATGTGACGCTCAACGAGGGGCTGGAGGCGGAAGGCGCGACGCTGGCCGCGTGGCTCAACCCACAACTCGGCAAGCACGAGCGCGTCGATCGCGTGGTGGTGCGCGCGACCATGCCGAAGACGATGATCGGCAAGCTGAGCCGCAAGGACCTGATCGCCGAGATCAAGGCCGAGATGGAGCACCCGCCGATCACTCCGGCGTGACGTCAATCGTCATTGCGAGCGCAGCGACGCAATCCAGTGTTCCGCGCGCCGCCCTGGATTGCTTCGCTGCGCTCGCAATGACGAAAGGGAGGAGCACCGCCCCTCCCCCATTCATCACCCCCCGACGACCACCGTCACCGCACGACGGTTCTGCGCCCAGCTCTGCTCGTCCGAACCCAGCGCGACCGGGCGTTCCTTGCCGTGGCTGATGGTGGTGACCCGCGACGGCGCGATCCCGCGCGCGGCGAGGTAGTTCTTTGCGGCGTTGGCGCGACGATCGCCGAGCGCAAGATTGTATTCGCGCGTGCCACGCTCGTCGGCATGGCCTTCGATCGTGATCGTCACGTTGTTGTAGCGCTGCAACCACTCGGCCTGCGAGTCGAGGATGCCGCGCGCGGTCGCGTCGATGTCATATTGGTCGAGCCCGAACAGCACGGTGTCGCCCTGCGTCGAGCGCTTGAAATCGGCCGCCGAACCGGGCGTGACGCCGCCGTTGGGATCGACCGGACCGGTCGGTGTCCCCTGCGTCGGCGCGACGCCCGGCGCGGGCGGCAGCACCTCGGGGCGCTTCTTGGAACAGGCGGCGGTGGCGACGAGTGCGGTCGCCATCAGCAGCGTGGTGGTCAGACGGGCCATCGGGTGTCTCCTCTATGGTCGTTCGTGAAACTTACGGGCGTAACGGGCCCCAGGCGGGGTCCGATCCGTCGAGCGGGGTGGGCACGCGGCGTTCGTTGACCCCGGTCAGGTCGACCGACCACAGGTCGGCCTTGCCGGCGTTGCCGCGCCCTTGCCGGAAGAACATCAGCACACGCCCGTTGGGGCTCCAAGAGGGACCTTCGTCCTGCCAGCTGTTGGTGAGCAATTTTTCGCCCTGCCCGCCCGGGCTCATCACGCCGATCCGGAACGCGCCCTGGATCTTGGTGAAGGCGATCAGGTCACCGCGCGGGCTCCACACCGGGGTGGCGTAACGCCCGCCGCCGAAGCTGATCCGCTGTTGGCTCGAACCGTCGGCATTCATGACGTAGAGTTGCTGCCCGCCCGACCGATCGCTCTCGAAGACGATCTTCGACCCGTCGGGCGAATAGCTGCCGCCGGTATCGATCCCCGGCGAGGTCGTCAGCCGCTGCGGCGTGCCGCCCGACGCCGCGACGCGGTAGAGATCGGTATTGCCGGCCTGCGCCATCGAGAACAGGATATAGCGACCATCCGGCGAGAAGCGCGGCGCGAAGGTGGTCGCGACATTCTGCACCACCAGCCGCTGCCGTCCCGAGCCGAGATCGTAGACGTAGATCGCCGGGGTCTTGCCGACATAGCTCATATAGACGATCGACTGCTGGTTCGGCGCGAAGCGCGGGGTCAGCACGATTGACGAGCCCGTGGTCAGGAAACGGCTGTTCGCGCCGTCCTGGTCCATGATCGCCAGCCGCTTGATGCGGTTCGCCTTCGGCCCGGTCTCGCTGACATAGACGACGCGGCTGTCGAAATAGGCGCCCTCGCCGGTCAGCCGGGTGTAGACCATGTCGGCGCATTTGTGGCCTGCGCGCCGCCAGTCGGACGGCGGCACCACGAAGCCCTGGCGGGTGAGCTGCGTCTGCGCAGACACGTCATAAAGGTAGCAGCCGACCGTCAGCGTCCCGTCGCCGTTGGCGCGGATATAGCCCTGCACCAGCGCCTGCGCGCCCGAGCCCGCCCAATAATCGAACGCCGGCGCGGTCACTTCCGGGAAGGCGATCGCGCGCATCCGCCCGGGCGCGAGCGGGGTGAACAGCCCGGAATTGCGCAGATCGTTGCTGACGATCTCCGCCAGTTGCCGCCCGAGCTGATCGGTCGAGCCGGCGGCGGTCTGCACCACCGCCTGCGTCGGCATCGGCGGGATCGCGATCGGCATCGGCGCGGAAATGCCGCCGGTCACGTCGACCTCCAGCGGCGGCGGGGTCTGCCCGGCCGGCGCGGCGGCGGGGTCGGCGGGCGTCGCCGGTGGCGGCACCAGCTGCGCCAGCGCAGGGGTGGAGACGAGCGTAGCGAGGAGGAGCAGCCGGAGTCGCATCACCGCAGTTTCCAATTATAGTTGATGTTGCTCCACCCCCCATTGGCGGTGGCATAATATTCGGCGGGCAGTTTTAACGGCGAACAGCCCTTGAACGCCGCAATCCCCAGATCGACGACGCGCCGCGCATAGCGGCGGTTGTCGTCGTCGACACCGTTCTGGCGCACCACGGTCGGCGTCGCCGACAGCGTGCCGTCGCGGTTGAGCCGCAGGTTGAGCGTCGTGACGATCTGGTTCGCGCCGGGGCCCGGATCGACCTGCCGGTCGGCGCAGGGCTGGATCTGCCGCGCGATCGCCTGCTGGATCGCCGCCAGCGCCTTGCCGTCGACGCGCGCGGCTGAGGGCGGCGCGTCATTGGGCTTGGCGTCGCTCTTCTCGGCGGTCAGCCCCTTCAGGAAATCGCTGCCCAGCCGGCTGCCGCGCGGCTTCTCGCCCTTGGCAGTCTCGGTCTTGCCCTTGCCCTTCGACGCGGCGGGCGCGGCCGAGGACTTGCTCGACGCCGCGGCGCTCTCCTGCTTCTTCGGTGCGGGTTTCGCCGCGGCCTTCTCCGCCGCAGGGGGCGCGGGCCTGGGTTTCGGCTGCGGTTTGGGGACCGGCTTGGGCGCGGGTGCGGGCTTGGGCGCAGGTTTCGGTGGCGCGGGCTTGGGCGGCGCGGGCTTCGCGACCGGCCTGGGCTCGGGCCGCGGCGCGGGCTCGGGGACCGGCGCAGGCACCGGCTGCGGTGGGGCCTCGGCGGGCGGCGGCGCTTCCTCGGGCTCGCCGACGTCTGGGGCGACCGCCTGCGACGGCGCCTCGGTCTGCGCAGGCGCGGCCGCTTCCAGCGCGACGTCCTTGACCAGGCTGACCTCGACCGGATTCTGCTTCAGCTTGACCGGATTGGGGGTGGCGAGAAACCCGACCGACAGCACGCCGAACAGCAGGACGTGTCCCGCGACGGCCAGCCCCAGCCCGATCTTCTCACCGCGCTCCACCTTATTCCTCGCCGACCGTCACCAGTGCGACGCGGTTCAGGCCGGCGCGGTTCAGCTCGCCCATCACGCGCATCACGCGCCCGTAATCCAGCCCGCGATCGGCGCGCAGGAACACCTGCGGGGGTTCGTTGCCCTTCGCGGTTTCAGCGATCGTGGCGAGCCGCGCCGGCAGCGCATCGGCGGCGACCTCTTCCTTGGCGATGAAGATCCGCCCCTGTTCGTCGAGCGAGATTTCGGTCGGCTGCTGTTCCTGATCCAGCGGCTTGGCGCGGCTGTCGGGCAGGTTCACCGGCACGCCCTGCGTCAAGAGCGGCGCGGTCACCATGAAGATGATGAGCAGCACCAGCATCACGTCGACCAGCGGCGTGACGTTGATCTCCGCCATCGGTGCGCGCCGGCCCTTCCCCCGCGCAGAAGGCAGCTGCATCGCCATCAGCGTTCGCCGTCGAGCTGCCGCGACAGCGTGGCGTGGAAGCCGTCGGCGAAGCGGTTCAGCCGCGCCTCGATGCGGTTAATCGAATGGCTGAAGCGATTGTACGCGATCACCGCCGGGATCGCCGCGAACAGCCCGATCGCGGTCGCGAACAGCGCCTCGGCGATGCCAGGGGCGACGACCGACAGGCTGGTGTTCTGCTGGCTGGCGATCGCGGTGAAGCTGCGCATGATCCCCCACACGGTGCCGAACAGCCCGACGAACGGCGCGACCGAGCCGACCGTCGCCAGCACGTTGAGCCGGTCCGAAAGCTGGTCGATCTCGCGCGCCACCGCCGATCCCATCACGGTCGCGAGCCGCTCGCGCGTGCCCTCGCGGTCGATCTTCTGCCCCTGCGTCGAGCGGCGCCATTCGGTGACGCCCGCGTTCAGCACCCGCGCGGAGGGTAGATCGGTGTGGGTCTGCGACTTGTAGAAGGCGTCGATATCCTCGGCCTTCCAGAAATCGCGCTCGAAGGCCTCGGTGCGCTGGCGCGTGCGGCCCAGCTTCAGCCAGAAGCCGATGATGATCGCCCAGGTCCAGATGCTGGCGAGCAGCAGCCCCAGCATCACCGCCTTGACGACCCAATCGGCCTGCAGGAACAGCGCGATCGGCGACAGCGTGGCCGCGTCGGTCTGCAAAATCGGATTCACGGTGTCTCTTCCCCCAATGACGCGAGGCGCCGGAACGTATCGACCCAGGCGGCGGGCTGGCGACGCGGACGCCCGTCGGGGCCGACCAGCGCCGCGGTCACCGTGGCGTCCGCCAGCATTTCCGCGCCGCGCCTGACTGTCTGATGAATGACGACGCTGGCGGCGCGGATCAGCGTGACGTGGCTTTCGATCAGCAGCGCATCGTCGAGCCGTGCCGGCGCGCGATATTTGATCGCCAGATCGGTGATCGCATAGGCGCCGCCGCCGCTTTCGAAGGTCGCGCGCTGGTCGATCCCGCCGACGCGCAGCATGTCCGACCGCGCGCGCTCCAGATAGCGCAGGTAATTGGCGTGATAGACCACGCCCGACAGGTCGGTATCCTCGAAATAGACGCGCAGCGCGAAGAGGTGGCTGTTCCCCTCGAAACGTCCCTGCGCGGGTTGATCCACCGCCGTCATGGCAGGGCTGTTAACCGATGGGGCCGGCGCGGGGAAGCCGTAATGGCCCGCGGCTGATGTGGGTCGAGGGTTTCGCCTCCTCCCCCGTCATTCCCGCGAAGGCGGGAATCCAGACGCGCAGGTTTTCGCAAGGGCCGCCGCGCCAGAGGCTCTGGATTCCCACCTTCGCGGGAATGACGGAGTTAGTTGAGAAGCGCCGCCATCTCCACCTCCGCCCGCTCCCATTCCAGCCCGCTCTCCGCCAGCCACGCCGGATCGTGATACGTACAGCCATAGCGATCGCCACCATCGCACAGCAGCGTCACGATGCTCCCGCGCGCGCCCGCCGCCGCCATCTCGCGGATCAGCTGCGCGCACGCCCACAGGTTGGTCCCGGTCGATCCGCCGACGCGCCGCCCGAGCACCTGCCCCAGCGCGCGCATCGCGCCGATGCTGTCGCCATCGTCAACCGCGATCATCCGGTCGATCACGCCGGGCACGAAGCTCGGCTCGACGCGCGGCCGCCCGATCCCCTCGATCCGCGACGCGCAGCCCTCGGGCAGCGCGACCGCGCGGCGATCGGCATAATGACGATGGAAGATCGAATGGACCGGATCGGCGACGCACAGCCGCGTCGCATGGCGGCGATAGCGGATGAAGCGCCCGATCGTCGCCGAGGTGCCCCCCGTGCCCGCCCCGCACACGATCCACGCCGGAACCGGATGTTCCTCCTCGGCCATCTGCGCAAAGATGCTTTCGGCGATATTGTTGTTGCCGCGCCAGTCGGTCGCGCGCTCGGCATAGGTGAACTGGTCGAGATAATGCCCGCCGGTCTCACGCGCGAGCCGCTGCGCGATGTCATAGACGCTGCGCGGATCGTCGACCGCATGGATCTCGCCGCCGTGGAAGCGGATCGCATCCAGCTTGGGCGCGGCGGTCGCCGCCGGCACGACCGCGATGAAGCGCAGCCCGAGCATCTTCGCGAAATACGCCTCGCTGACCGCGGTCGACCCCGACGACGCCTCGATCACGCAGGTGTCCGGCCCGATCCATTCGTTGCACAGCGCATAGAGGAACAGCGAGCGCGCCAGCCGGTGCTTGAGGCTGCCGGTAGGGTGGCTGCTCTCATCCTTCAGATAGAGCTGGATGCCGTCGTGATGCGGCAGATCGACCTGGATCAGATGCGTGTCGGCGCTGCGGTTGTAATCCGCCTCGATCCGCCGGATCGCCTCCGCCAGCCAGTCGCGCGTCATTCGGCGGCGACGAAGCTGTTGATCGCGCGATCCTTGCGCACCTTCGTCCCGTCGAAGATCGTGCCGTTCATCGCGATCCACACGCCGGGTGCGGCGACCTGCGCGGTGGCGAACGCCATGCCGAGGTTGAACGTCGCGTCGCTCTCCGCGAACCGCGCCGGGGCGAGCGCGCCGACCAGCACGATCGTCTTGTCGGTCCTGCCCGCCAGCACCTTCGCGGTGTCGGTCATCGTATCGGTGCCGTGCGTGATGACGATCCGCTTCTCCGGCGCCTCGGCGACCGCGTCGGCGATCAATGCCCGATCGTCGTCGGTCAGTTCGAGACTGTCCTTGCGCAGCAGCTCCTGTACGCGGAACGGCAGCGCGACGCGCGCGGTCTTGAGCAACCGGTCGACCACGCTGTCGCCGATCTGATATTCGCTGAGCGCGTCGAAATAGAGTTTGTCGATCGTCCCGCCGGTGGTGAGGATCAGCACGCTCATCGCGCGTCCTCCAGCAGGCCGTGGCGGACCAGCATCGCCACCGGATCGGCGTCGCGCCCGCGGAACGCGCGGAAGCTCTCCGCCGCCGGGCGCGTCGCGCCGCGCGACAACACTTCCTCGCGCAGCGCGGTGCCGGTCGCGCGATCGACCAGCCCGTTCTCCGCGAACTTGCCGAAGCCATCGGCGGCGAGCACCTCCGCCCACAGATAGCTGTAATAGCCGGCGGCATAGCCGCCCGCGAAGATATGGCTGAAGGCGTGCGGGAAGCGATGCCATTCCGGCGGGCGCAGCACCGACACCTCGTCGCGCACCGCCTCGATCACCTCCATCGGGTCGCTGCCGATCGTGCCGAGGTGGAGCAGCAGATCGAACAGCGCGAATTCGAGCTGGCGGACGATGAACATCCCCGACTGGAAGCGCCGCGCCGCGACCATCCGGTCGAACAATTCGGGCGGCAGCGGCGCGCCGCTTTCGTAATGGCCCGACATCGCGGTCAGCACCGCGCGATCCCAGGCGAAATCCTCCATCAACTGGCTGGGCAGCTCGACCGCATCCCATTCGAACCCACTCGTCCCCGCGATCGACGGCCGGTCGACGCGCGTGAACAGATGGTGGAGGCAATGCCCGGTTTCGTGGAGCAACGTCACGACATCGCTGTGGCTCAGCAGCGACGGCTGCCCCTCGCCCTTTGGCGCGAAATTGCACACCAGATAGGCGACCGGCACGCGGACGGTGTTGCCGTCGCGCAGCCGCGGCCGCGCCTGCGCCATCCACGCGCCGCCGCGTTTGCCGGGGCGCGCATGGAGGTCGAGATACAGGCCGGCGAACACCGCGCCGCTGTCGTCCGCGACGTCGTAATAATGCGCATCAGGGTGATAGAGCGGCACGTCGTCGCGGCGGGTGAGCCGCAGCCCGAACAATTGCGTCAGCAACGTCTGCCAGCCGGCGGTGACGCGCTCGACCGGGAAATAGCCGCGCACCTCCTGCTCGTCGACCGCATAGCGCGCCTGCCGCAGCCGGTTGGCGGCGAACCCCGCATCCCAGGGCTGGAGATCGGCGATCCCCAGTTCCTCCGCCGCGAACGCGCGCAGCGCATCGAGGTCGCGCTGCGCCGCCGGCTTGGCGCGCTGGCCGAGATCGCGCAGGAAGGCGAGCACTTCGCCCGCGTTCGGCGCCATCTTGGTTTCCAGCGACAGTGCGACCGGATCGGGGAAGCCGAGCAGCGCCGCCGCCTCGCGCCGAAGTTCGAGGATGCGCGCGATCCGCGCGCCGTTGTCGAATGCGCCCGCGTTCGGCCCCTGATCCGACGCGCGCGTGCCATAGGCGCGGTACACGTCGGCGCGCAGTTCGCGATCCTCGGCGAAGGTCAGTACCGCATTGACGCTCGGCTGCTGGAGCGTGACCAGCCAGCCGTCCAGCCCCTTGGCCTGCGCGGCGGCGGCGAACATCGCCTTGTCGGGCGCGGAAATGCCCGCCAGCCGTGCCTCGTCGGTGACGTGGCAGGTCCAGGCGTCGGTCGCGTCGAGCACCGCGCTGCCGAATTCGGTCGACAGTGCCGACAGCTCGACCGACACCGCCGCGAACCGCTCACGCTCCGCCGCGTCGAGCGCGACGCCCGCCAGCCGGAAGTCGCGGATCGCATGTTCCACCGCGACGCGATCGGCCTGCGGCAGATCGGCGAAGGCCGGCGACGCCGCCAGCACGGTCAGCACCTCATACAGGTCGCGGTTCTGCGCTACCGCCATGAAATGCTGGACCAGTTTCTCCTGCCCCGCGGCATGCGCGGCGCGCAGCGCGGGCGTGTCCGCCACCCCGCGCAGATGCGACACCGCCGACCACAGGGCATCGACCCCCGCCTCGGCGCGTTCGAGCGGCAGCCATGCGGTGTCGAACGTCGTCGGGCGGTCCCGCGTGACGATCGCCACCGCCTCGGCATGGCGCGCGATCGCGGCGTCGAGCGCCGGAGCGATCGCCTCCGGGGTCAGCGCGGCGAAATCGGGGAGGACGAGCGGGTCGAGCAACGTATCGGTCATGCGCGCCGATGTAGCGATGCACGAGGGCGAGGGAAACCACCCCGCCTGCTCCACCCACCGTCGCCCCTGCCTCCGCAGGGGCGACGAGGAGGATCAATCCTCGCTGATCAAACTGTTCCGCCCGGTGTCGCGCATCCGCAGATACACCAGCAGCGAAAGCCCGATCATCACCGTGACATACCAGTAAAAGCCCTGTTCCCAGCCATGGCTCTTGAAGCTGAGCGCGACATATTCGGCGGTCCCGCCGAACAGCGTGTTCGCCAGTGCATACGGCAATGCGACGCCCAGCGCGCGGATATGCGCGGGGAACAGCTCCGCCTTCACCACCGCGTTGATCGACGTATAGCCAGTGACGATAATCAGCGAGGCCATCACCAGCAGCCCGGCAGTCACCGGGTTACGCGTCGCCTCCAGCGCCGAGAAGATCGGATAGGTGAACAGCACCCCCGCGACTCCGAACGCGACCATCAGCGGCTTGCGCCCGATCTTGTCCGACAGTCCGCCCGCCACCGGCTGGAGCAGCATGAAGACGAACAAGGTGACGGCGTTGATCTGCGTCGCGACTTCCTTGGAGAAGCCCGAGGTGTTGACCAGGAATTTCTGCATGTAGATCGAATAAGCGTAGAAGGCGAGCGTGCCCCCCGCGGTCAGCAGCATCACCAAAGCGGTTTCGCGCGGATGGTTCTTCAGCAGCGCGCCGAACCCGGACTTGGGCGCCTCCTTGGCATGCGCGTTCTTGAAGCTCTGCGTCTCGGCCAGCCCGCGCCGCAGGTAGAAGACGACCACCGCAAGGAATGCGCCGACCACGAACGGAATGCGCCAGCCCCATGCCTCCAGCGCGGGCTTGTCCATCACCGCCTGCAGGATCAGCAACACCATGATCGCCAGCAATTGGCCCGAGATCAGCGTGACATATTGGAACGCCGAGAAGAACCCGCGCCGGTCCTTGCCCGCCATTTCAGACAGATACGTCGCGCTCGCACCATATTCGCCGCCGACCGACAGCCCCTGCATCAACCGCGCGAGCACCAGCAGCGCCGGCGCGGCGAGCCCGATCGTCTCGAACCCCGGCGTGCATGCGATGATCAGCGATCCCGCGCACATCAGCGTCACCGACAGCGTCAGACCGGCCTTGCGCCCCTTGCGATCGGCATAGATCCCCATGATCCACGCGCCGATCGGGCGCATGACGAAGCCGACCGCGAACACCGCCGCCGCGCTGAGCAATTGCGCGGTCCGATCCTCGGAAGGAAAGAAGTGCGGCGCGAAATAGAGCGTGAACGCCGAATAGACGTACCAATCGAACCATTCGACCAGATTGCCGGTCGATCCTCCGATAATGGATTTCAGTCGATTGTCGGTGCCCGGCGTTCCCGCCATCGCGTCTCTCCTTGTTATGTCAGAACCGGAAACTGACCCAGCCGGCCAGGAAATCCGAGTTCTTGAAGCCGGCGTTCGCCAGCGCATCCTTGACCATCATATGCTCATAGCGTCCGGTCAACGAGATGCGCGGGGTCAGCGCCCACACCACCTGCATCCGGATCAGGTCGGCGATATGCTTGCCCGCGACGTTCTGCGTATTGGCGAACGCCGCGCCCGAGGCGCGATACACCGCCTCGTTCTCGTTCGGGCGATAGGCCATCGTATATTCGCCCGTGACGCGCAGGTTCTTGACCGGCTGCACCGTGACGTTGGGCGAAATCGCCAGCAGGTTGGTCGGGGTCAGGAACAGCTGGTAGCTGTAATAGATGTTGTTGCCGTACAACCCGCTCGACGTGCGCAGGTCGCCCTGCCCGCTCGCCCCGCCGCCGCCGCTCGCGTAATCGATGTGCACGCCGATGCGCGGCGCGGTGGCCGCCTTGGCGACGCGCCACGTCTGCGCGATGAACGCCTGCCACGCGCTGATCTTGCGGTCGTTGAAGTCGCCGCCCTGATAATTGACCGTCCAGTCGATCGTCGCGCGATCGACGTCACCGTACAGGTGCAGGCCGTAGAACATCCGCTCCTCGCGCGCGGTCTGCCGGCCCCAGACGGCCGCGCGGTTGCGCAGCCGCCACACGAACGGATCGAAGAACAGCTTCGACGTGCCGAGGAAGTCGCCCGGCACCGCATAGCCGAAGGTCACGCCGCTGAAGCGTCGCGACGGGTCGGTCCGGTCGTCGCCCAGCCCCTCGCTACCATAATTGACGTAGCGCAGGTCGAACACGTCGGCACGCACGCGCTTGCCGCGCACATAGCCGCGCACGCCGTCGAGCACGAAGTGCAGCGTCGGGTCGTCGCGGACCGAGGTCAGCAGGTTCGGCCCGTCCGAGAACTCCTGTCGCCCGCCGCGCACGCCGACCTCGGCACCGCCGATCCGGCCCATGATCTCGCCGAACCCCTGTTGCAGCGTCAGCTTGTTGGTGATGTTCGCCGCCGGGGTGCCGATATTGACGCCGCTGACCCCCGCGTGCGCCAGCTCGCCGTAGAAACGCACATGCTCGCCCAGATGCAGGTCGGCGCCGACATACACGCGCGTGCGGTCCTGCCGCTGCGCCTCACGGTCGCGCAGGTCGGGGTTGGTGGTCTCCTGCACGCGGAAGCGGAACTCGCCCGACAGGGTCAGATAGACGTCGCCTTGGGGCGTCAGCGGCAGGAACTTGAGCCGGTCGAGCGGATCGTCGCGCTTGGCCGGATCGCGCATCGAACGCCAGTCCTCGGCCCAGCGCGAGACGTTGTACTTGCCCGAAACGGTGCCCTCACCGTTCCCGATCGCCGGATAGCCGACCACCGACGGCGTCGCGGGCGCTTCCTTCGTCCCGGTGACCTGCGGCGATGCGGCGGGATCGGCGAGTGCAGGCGTGGCGAGCAGCAGCGTGCGAACGGCGACGCCACGCGCCACCTTCGCCTCTGCGCGATTGAAATTGCTGTACATTCGGTCCTCTCTCGCCGTGTTCCTCGGCTTGCGCACAGCATGCCGTGCACAGGCGCGATCGCAAAAACCAGCGAGGCCGTATGCTAAAAACATGAAAACACTCGTAACTTTTTGGAAAGGTTAAGATGGATCAAGCGACCGCGGGCGAAATCCCGCGTGACTTCACGCATGACGTTGCAATATCCTGCACGCATGTCGCGCTTGCGTGTTCCCCTTCGGCTGACGGTGCCGCTGGCGGTGATCGCGGCGGCGATGCTCTTCTATCTCGCCGTCGCCCCCTGGACCGCCGGGCGCGCGCGCGACGAAGCCCGCGCCACCGCGCTCGGCACCGCCCGCCAACAGGCACGGCTGCTCGACAGCGAACTGAACAAATACCGGCTCCTGCCGATCGTTCTTAGCGAATACAGCGACTTGCGCGACGCACTGTCGGGCGGCACCAGCGCCGACGCGGCGCGCCGGCTCGATCGCAAGCTCGCCCCGCTGGCGGAGCGCACCGGCGCTGCGGTCATCTACGCGATCGACGCCCGCGGCATGACCGTTGCCGCCTCGAACGCCACGCGCGCCGACAGCTTCGTCGGGCACGACTATCGCTTCCGCCCCTATTTCAGGCTGGCGATGCGTGACGGCAGTGCCGAATATTTCGCGCTCGGCAACGTCAGCGGACGGCCCGGATTGTTCCTCAGCCGCCGCATCGACGGGCCGCGCGGTCCGACCGGGGTGGTCGTGGTGAAGGTGGAGTTCGACGCAGTGACGCGCGCGTGGAGCAACGATCCCGGCACGACGCTGCTGGTCGACGGGCGCGGCATCGTGCTCGCCACCACCGACCCGCGCGAGGCGCTGCGCACGCTACGCCCGCTCTCCCCCGCGACGCGCGCGGCGGTGCGGGCCAGCGGGCAGTTCGGTACGGCGCCGCTGCCGCTCACGCACGTCCGCCCCGGCACCGATCCGACGCAACTGACGATCGCTACCCCCCTCGCTGTCCCCGGCTGGCAATTGGTGCGCGTCGTGCCGATCGCGCGCGCGCTGCGCGAGGCGGCGGGGCTCGCGCGGCTCGCGACCGCCACGTTCGCGCTGGTGCTGTTGCTGCTCGCCGCCTTGCTCGCATGGCGGACGACGCGGCTGGCGCGCGCCGCGACGGTACGCGCGCAATTGCAGGCGGCGGTGACCGAGCGCACCGCCGAGCTGAGCGCCGAGATGGAGCGGCGCGCCGATGCCGACCAGCGCTTCCGCGCCGCGCGCGAGGAACTGGCGCAGGCCAATCGACTCGCCTCGCTGGGCTCGATCACCGCCGGGCTGGCGCACGAGATCAACCAGCCGGTCGCGACGATCCGCACGCTGGCCGAGAACGCGCAGCACCATCTCGCCGCGGGGCGGAACGATCGTGTCGCCGCGACGCTGGAGAGCGCGGTGGCGCTGACGGCGCGGATCGGCTCGATCACGCAGGAAATGCGCCGCTTCGCGCGGCGCGGCAGCGGGCGGATCGAGACCATCGCGCTCGACGAGGTGCTCGACGGCACCTTGCTGTTGGTCGGCGACCGGTTGCGCGCCGCGAATGTGGCGGTCGATTGGCCGGTGCGTGGGCAGCCGGCGGTGATCGCCGGGCGGGTGCGGCTGGAGCAGGTGCTCGTCAACCTGCTCAACAATGCGGTCGATGCGGTGGCAAGGCGCGACGATCCGCGCATCGCCCTGTTGGTGGAGGAGCGGGAGACATGCGTGAACCTGATTGTGGCCGATAACGGCGGCGGGATCGACCCGGCGCTGGGCGAGGACGTGTTCAGCCCATTCGTCACCGGCAAGCCCGATGGCCTCGGCCTCGGGCTCGGCATCGCGCGTGACATCATGACGCAGTTCGACGGCGCCTTGCGGATCGTGTCCTCGCCGCTCGGCGGCGCGGCGTTCATGGCATCGGTGAAGCGCGCATGAGCGACTCCTCCTCCACCGGCGCGATGCGCGTGGTGCTGATCGACGATGACGACGGGCTGCGCACCGCGCTCGCGGACAGTTTCGCGATCGCCGGGATCGACGTGGAGCCGTTCGCTGATGCGCGCGCCGCCCTGACGCAGCTCGGCGCTGACTTTCCCGGCGTCGTCGTCAGCGACATACGGATGTCGCGCATGGATGGCCATGCGCTCGCCGAGGCGGTCGCCGCGCGCGACCCCGAACTGCCGGTGATCCTCATGACCGGCCACGGCGATATCGCCACCGCGGTCGCGGCGCTCAAAAAGGGCGCGTGGGACTTCATCGCCAAGCCGTTCGCCGCCGATCATCTGATCGCCAGCGTGCGCCGTGCCCTCGACGTGCGGCGGCTGGTGCTCGAAAACCGCCGGCTGCGCGTCGCCGCCGCCGAGGCCGAGACGCATTATCCGCTGATCGGCGAGACGCCGGTGATGGTGCGCCTTCGCGAGACGATCCGGCAACTGGCCGACGTCGATGTCGATGTGCTGATCGAGGGCGAGACGGGTACCGGCAAGGAATTGGTCGCGCTGCTGCTCCACCGCTGGAGCCATCGTCGCACCCGGCAGTTCGTCGCGGTCGATTGCGCGGCACTGCCCGATGCGATCGCCGACGAGGCGCTGTTCGGCAACCGCACGCAGGCAGGTCGGATCGCCGACGCCGATCGCGGGACGCTGTTCCTCGACGAGATCGACAGCATGTCTCCGGCGTTGCAGGGCAAGTTGCTCCGCGTCGTCGAGGAGCGCGAATTGCCGCAGCCGGGCGCCGCGCCGCGCGTCGTCAACCTGCGCGTCGTCGCCGCTGCCAAGACCGACCTGTCGACCGCCGCCGCCGAGGGCCGCTTCCGCGCCGATCTGCTCTATCGGCTGGAAACGGTGCGGTTGCGCATCCCGCCGTTGCGTGAGCGTCGCGCCGACGTGCCGCTGCTGTTCGCATATTTTCTCGGCGAAGCCGCCGAGCGCTTCGGGCGCGAGCGGCCGATGATCGACGCCGCAGTCGAGGCGCGGCTGGTCAGCGACGATTGGGCGGGCAATGTCCGCGAGCTGCGCAACTTCGCCGCGCGCGTCGTGCTCGGCGTCGATGGCGGCGCGACCCAGCCCGCCGAACAGCTCCCCTTGTCGGAGCGCGTCGACCGCTTCGAGGCGGCGGCGATCCGCGCCACGCTGGAGCGGGTGCGCGGCGATGTCGGCGCGGCCGCGGCGGAGTTGCAGTTGCCCCGCCGCAGCCTGTACGACCGGATGCAGCGCCACGGCATTGAGCCCGCCGCCTTCCGCCCGACCGCCCGCCAGCCCGAGTGATGCGTATGTTGTTCCGTTTCCTGGCCGTTCTGCTGGCGCTCGTCGCGCTGCCAGCCGCTGCCGCGCCGAGCTTGCTCGAGGTCGACCAGCGGCTCGCGGCGATCGCGTGGCGGTTGACGACCGCTAACGCGCCCTTGTGTCGCGAGCAGCAACCGGTGATCGGCGCGACACTCCACGCCGCCGACCAATATCCTCCCGAGTTGCGCAGCGCCTTCGCCGCGCCGGTCGCGGTCGAACTGGTCGTGCCCGGTGCGCCCGCCGCACAGGCCGGCGTGCTCGCCAACGACGGCGTCACCGCGATCGACGCGCAGCCGCTGCCGCCCGTGACGACGGGCGACGCAATGACCAGCGCGACCCGCGACGCGGCACAGGCGCGGATCGCGGCGCTGCCGGTCGCCGCGCCGATCGCGCTGACACTGCGGCGCGACGGTGCGGCGCGCGAGTTGACGGTCCAGCCGCGCCCCGGCTGCCGCGTCGAGTTCGAGGTACTGACCGGCGCCAAGCTCGGCGCTTCGTCGGACGGGCATGTCGTGCAGGTCGGCGGTGCGTTGTTCGAGCGCTTCGGCGATGACCAGATCGCGGTCGTCGTCGCGCACGAACTCGCCCATGCGATCTTGCGCCACCGTGCGCGGCTGGAGGCGGCAGGGGTCAAATGGGGGCTGCTCTCCGAATTCGGCCGCAACGCGCGGCTGTTCCGCCAGACCGAGACCGAAGCCGATCTGCTCGGCGCGTACCTGTTGCGCAACGCCGGATGGGACCCGCAGCTCGCGGTGCGCTTCTGGCGCGACTATGGCAGCAAGATCGACGGCGGCATGTTCCACAGCCGCACGCACCCGTCGGCGAAAGATCGCGCCGCGGCGATCGAGCGGGAACTGGCGACGATGCCGAAGGATGCGCCACTGCCCTACCAGCCGCCGCTGTTGGCGCGACGCGACGAGGGCCTGGACTAACCGGGCCCCGTCCTTGCGACGCGAACCCTCACGCCGCCGCGCGCAGCTCCAGCCGGTCCCAGATCTCGACCAACGCGTCCACCAGCTCGCGCATCATCGTCTCGTCATGCGCCGGCCCCGGCGTAAAACGCAGCCGCTCGGTGCCGCGCGGCACGGTCGGATAATTGATCGGCTGCACGTACACGCCATATTCGGCGAGCAGGATGTCGCTGATCTTCTTGGCCTTTACCGGATCGCCGACCATCACCGGCACGATATGCGTCTCGCCCGCCATCACCGGCAACCCGGCGTCGCGCAGCATCGCCTTCAGCGTCGCTGCCGCCGCCTGCTGCCCGTCGCGCTCGACGCTCGACTGCTTCAGGTGCCGCACGCTCGCCAGCACGCCCGCCACCAGCACCGGCGACAGCGAGGTCGTGAAGATGAACCCGGGCGCATAGGAGCGGATCACGTCGACGATCGTGCGATCGGCCGCGATATAGCCGCCCATTACCCCGAACGCCTTGCCCAGCGTCCCCTCGATGATCGTCAGCCGATCCGCGACCCCGTCGCGCTCCGAAATCCCGCCGCCGCGCGCGCCGTACATCCCGACCGCATGGACCTCGTCCAGATAGGTCAGCGCATTATACTTGTCGGCCAAGTCGCAGATCGCCGCAATCGGTGCGACGTCGCCCTCCATCGAATAGACGCTCTCGAACGCGATCAGCTTCGGCATCGCTGGATCGTCGGCGGAAAGCAATTCCTCGAGATGCGCGAGATCGTTGTGCCGAAACACGCGCTTCTCGCACCCCGAGTTGCGGATCCCCGCGATCATCGAGGCGTGGTTCATCTCGTCCGAATAGATGATGCAGCCCGGCAGCACCTTGGCGAGCGTCGACAGCGTCGCCTCGTTCGACACATAGCCCGAGGTGAACAGCAACGCCGCCTGCTTGCCGTGCAGATCGGCCAGCTCGCCTTCGAGGTCGATGTGGTAATGCGTATTGCCGCCGATGTTGCGCGTGCCGCCCGAGCCCGCGCCGACGTCGTGCAGCGCCTCCTCCATCGCCGCGATCACCTTGGGGTGCTGCCCCATCGCGAGATAGTCGTTCGAGCACCAGACCGTGATCGGCTTCGGCCCGTTATGCCCCGCAAAGCACCGCGCATTGGGGAACATGCCCTTGTTGCGGAGGATGTCGATGAACACGCGATATCGGCCTTCGGCATGAAGCCGGTCGATCGCCTGGGTGAACACGCGCGAATAATCGACGCCGCGCGCTTCGATGCTCTCCGTCTTCATGGTGCCCGCGATTACTCCCTCCGACCGGCAATGGCCAGCGCAGAACCGCACTCTCACTAATCGAAAAGGGTGGACAAATTGCCCCACCCCCATGCTCCAGCGTCTACAGCGCCTCGACCCGTGCGAAGCCGAGCGCCGACGCCAGCCGCCGCTCGGTCTCGCCAAGCCGCGTGAACACCAGCACATCCTCCGCCTGTGCCGGCCCCGCCTGCGCCGGCCCCACCTGTGCCGGCCCCACCTGTACCGGCCACGCCTGCCCCTCGGTCAGATGCACGATCCGCCGCGCGATCCCCGGCCCGCCATCGACGAACCGCACCCCCGCCGGCGCGACCGCCGCCATATCCGCCTCCAGCAGCGGGAAGTGGGTGCAGGCGTTGACGATCACGTCGATCCCGCCGCCGCCCGGCTGCGCGAACAGCCCGTCCAGCTCGCGCGTCAGCGCGGCCGGATCGGGCGCGCAACCCGCCAGCTTCGCCTCCGCGATCTCGACCAGCGCGGCCGAGCCGTAGCGCAACACCGTGCAGTCGCTCGCGAACCGCGCCGCCAGATCGTCGACATACGGCTGGCGCACCGTCGCCGCGGTGCCAAGCACCCCGATCACCCGCGACCGGCTCATCGCCGCCGCCGGCTTGATCGCGGGCACGGTGCCGACCACCCCGACGTCGAGCGCGGCACGCACCGCCGCCAGCGCGATCGTCGAGGCGGTGTTGCACGCGATCACCACCAGGCGCGGTCGATAACGCTCGACCAGCCGTCCCAGCAGCGCCGGCACGCGCGCCGCAATCTCCGCCTCGCTCCGCGTGCCGTACGGGAAACCCGCCGAATCGGCGGCGTAGACGATCGGTGCGTTCGGCAGCAGCACACGCGTCGGCGCAACCACCGACAAGCCGCCGACACCGGAATCGAAGAACAGGATCGGCGCTGTGTCAATCACACCGTCACCTAGTCCGGATCGATTAGTCAGGGCAACGCTGCCGGTGGCGTACCCGAAATGTTTCGGCTAAAGCTCGCGGTCGAGGGGGATCGAACACTGCCGACCGAGATTATCTGGATTGCGCCGGCCGCAGCCTTGCTGATCGGCTATCTGCTCGGCTCGATTCCGTTCGGCGTTGTGCTGACGCGGATGGCGGGCGCGGGCGACCTGCGGCAGATCGGCTCGGGCAATATCGGCGCCACCAACGTGCTGCGCACCGGCCGCAAGGGGCTGGCGGCGGCGACATTGCTGCTCGATCTCGCCAAGGGGCTGGTCGCGGTTTTGCTGGTGGCCTGGCTGTGGCCCGGCGAGCAACCGCTCGCGGCGGCGGGCGCGATGATCGGCCATTGCTATCCGATGTGGCTGCGTTTTCGCGGCGGCAAGGGCGTCGCGACGCTGATGGGCGTCGCGCTCGGGCTCGGCTGGCCGCTCGGGCTGGTGTTCGCGATCCTGTGGCTCGGGCTGCTGGCGATCACGCGCATCTCGTCGCTGGCCGGGATGGCCGCGGCGATCAGCACGCCGGTCACCGCCGCGATCCTCGGCGATTTCGATCTCGTGCCGTTGCTGCTCGCCCTGGCCGCGATCGTGCTGTGGAAGCACCGCGCCAACATCGCGCGACTGGTCGACGGCACCGAACCCCGCGTCGGCGGCACCAAGGGTGCGACCGCGGAGGCCGCGGGCGAGGACGCCGGTGGATGAGACGACCGCACGGCTGCGGTTGATCCGCACGCCGTCGATCGGGCCGGTCAGCTATCGGCAGTTGCTGGCGCGGTTCGGCACCGCCGCAGCGGCGCTCGATGCGCTCCCCGATCTCGCCCGACGCGGCGGTGGCCGTGTCCCTGCCCCACCCCCGATCGCGGCGGTCGCGCGCGAGCGACAGCTCGTCGAGAAACTCGGCGCGCAACTGCTGTTCCTCGGCGACCCCGATTATCCCGCGCTGCTCGCGGAGATCGACAATGCCCCCGCAGTGCTCACCGTTCGCGGCGACCTGTCGCTGGTGCGCCGCACCCCGGTGGCGCTGGTCGGCGCACGCAACGCCTCGGCGGCGGCGTGCCGCTTTGCGAGGGGGCTAGCGCAAGACCTCGCCGCCGAGGGCGCGAGCGTCGTTTCGGGGCTGGCACGCGGGATCGACACCGCCGCGCACGAGGGCGCGGGCGCGGCGACGATCGCGGTGATCGCCGGCGGGATCGACGTCGTCTATCCGTCCGAGAACGAAGCGCTCCAGGACCGGATCGCGACACAAGCGCTGCTGATCGCCGAGATGCCGCCGGGCACCGAGCCGCGCGCGCGCCACTTTCCGCACCGCAATCGCATCATCGCCGGGCTCGCGCTCGGCACGGTGGTGGTCGAGGCCGCGCCGAAATCGGGCTCGCTCATCACCGCGCGGCTGGCCGGCGAGCAGGGGCGCGAGGTGATGGCGGTGCCCGGCCACCCGTCCGATCCGCGTGCGCAGGGCTGCAACGCGCTGATCCGCGACGGCGCGACGCTGATCCAGAACGCCGCCGACGTCCTTGAACAGCTCCGCCCGATCGACGCCCGCGCAGCGGTCCGCGCGCCCGCCGGCCGCTGGGGCGCACCCCCGCCCGAAGATGCAAGCGATGCCGAGCGCGCGCGCATCGGATCGCTGCTCGGTCCGGTCCCGGTCGCGGTCGACGAACTGGTCCGCCAGTCCGGCTGCGACCCCGCCGTGGTGCAGATGGTGCTGCTCGAACTGGAACTCGCCGGCCGTCTCGAACGCCATGCGGGCGGCAGAGTGAGCCTGTCCTAAGCCCTTCGCCCCGGACATGATCCGGGGCGACGACGATCGGCGGTCACGCGGGGACGCGGCGCGCCCAAGGGGAAGTCACGATAGCGATCAGTCCGCCGCCTGCGGCATGCACACCGGCTTGTCGATCACCAGGTCAGAAACGGCGCGATATTTGGCGACGAAGGCTTTCCAGCCATCGTCCTGCTTTTCTTGGGGCACGAAGTCGCCGGTGGCAAAGGTCATCACCTCGGTCGCGGATTGCTTCGGCTGCTTGGTCGCCGGATCGTACGCCACGATCGGTGCCACCCGTTGGTCGATCTTGAAGCCATGCGCCTTGTACCACGCGATGTGCGCGGCGACCGCGGCCTGGAAGTCGGCCATGGTCGAACCGGGCTTGATCGTCGACAGGCGCACGCGGGTCACTTGGCCGTTCGGGCATGACGCCGTCGATCCCGGAGCCTGCGCGGCGGCGGGAACCGCCAGGAACAACGCCGTCGCGGCGAGGACGAAACGGATCTTTGCCATGATACCCCTCTCTCATTGCCTTCGCGCAACGATACCGCGGCTCGATGACCGACGCGTGACGGGCCGGTCTACCGACGCTTGACGCCCTTGTCCGTACTCCCCACCCTCACGCGTACACGTAAGGATCTCCTACCGCCGCCATGCAGCTCGTCATCGTCGAATCGCCCGCCAAGGCCAAAACCATCGAGAAGTATCTCGGCTCGGACTATCGCGTCCTTGCCAGCTACGGCCACGTCCGCGACCTGCCGCCGCGCGACGGTTCGGTGAACCCCGACGAGGGGTTCGCGATGGAATGGGAAAATTACGCCGACAAGACCAAGCAGCTCAAGGCGATCGCCGATCTCGCCAAGACCGCCGACCGCCTGATCCTCGCCACCGACCCCGATCGCGAGGGCGAGGCGATTTCGTGGCACGTCCAAGAGGTGCTCGCCAAGCGCAAGGCGCTGCCCAAGGACGTCCAGCGCGTCACCTTCAATGCGATCACCAAACAAGCGGTGACGCAGGCGATGCAGGCGCCGCGCGACCTCGATACCGATCTGATCGACGCCTATCGCGCGCGGCGCGCGCTCGATTATCTGGTCGGCTTCACGCTCTCGCCGGTGCTGTGGCGCAAGCTGCCCGGCGCCAAATCGGCGGGCCGCGTTCAGTCGGTCGCGCTGCGGCTGATCGTCGATCGCGAGCGCGAGATCGAGGCGTTCCGCGCACAGGAATATTGGTCGGTCGTGGCCAGCATGGAGCAGGACGGCACGCCGTTCGCCGCGCGACTGGTGCAATGGCAGGGCAAGAAGCTCGACCGGCTGTCGATCGGCAACGAGGGCGACGCGCTGAAGGCGAAAACGGACGTCGAGGCCGGCAATTTCTCGGTCCAGTCGGTCGAGACCAAGCCGGCGACGCGCAACCCGCCGCCGCCCTTCACCACCTCGACGCTCCAGCAGGAGGCGGCGCGCAAGCTCGGCTTCTCCGCCGATCACACGATGCGGATCGCGCAGCAGCTCTATGAGGATGGCGCGATCACCTATATGCGGACTGACGGCGTGCAGATGGACGGCAGCGCCATCTCCGCCGCGCGCGCCGCGATCGCCGGTCGCTACGACGGCAGCTACGTGCCGGACAAGCCGCGCCAGTATCAGACCAAGGCCAAGAACGCGCAGGAAGCGCACGAGGCGATCCGCCCGACCGACTTTTCGAAGGACCGCGTCGGCTCGGGTGACCACGCGCGGCTGTACGATCTGGTGTGGAAGCGCGCGCTGGCGTCGCAGATGGCGTCGGCGCGGATGGAGCGCACCACGATCGAGCTGGCCGATGGCACCGGGCGCAACGTGCTGCGCGCCACCGGTCAGGTGGTGCTCTTCCCCGGCTATCTGGCGCTCTACGAGGAAGGACAGGACGACACGGAAGGCGAGGACGCCAAGCGCCTGCCGCGGATGCGCGAGGGCGATGCGCCGGCGAAGAAGGACGTGCTCGCCGAACAGCATTTCACCCAGCCGCCGCCGCGCTTCTCCGAGGCGTCGCTGGTCAAGCGTATGGAAGAGTTGGGGATCGGTCGTCCGTCGACCTATGCCTCGATCATCAAGACGCTCAAGGACCGCGCCTATGTCCGCGTCGAGAAGAACCGCTTCTTCGCCGAGGAGAGCGGGCGGCTGGTGACGGCGTTCCTCGAACGCTTCTTCGAGAAATATGTCGGCTTCGACTTCACCGCCGAGCTGGAGGAGGAGCTGGACGACGTGTCCGGCGGCCGCGCGCAGTGGCAGGCGGTGCTCGAGGCGTTCTGGCGCGACTTCAAGCCGCGCACCGCCGAGGTGATGGAGCAGAAGCCGAGCGAGGTCACCGCCGCGCTCGACCAGTTCCTGGCGCCATACCTGTTCCCCGAAAAGGCCGATGGCAGCGATCCGCGACTGTGCCCGGCGTGCCACGCCGGGCAGCTCGCGCTGCGCGGCGGGAAGTTCGGCGCGTTCATCGCGTGCAGCAACTATCCCGACTGCAAGTTCACGCGCCGCTTCGCGCAGGGCGGCGACGCGGCGGCGGAGGATGCCGGGCCGGAAACGCTCGGGCAGGATCCCGAGACCGGGCTGCCGGTCGAGCGCAAGAGCGGGCGGTTCGGCCCCTACATCCAGCTCGGCGAGGGCAAGGAAGCGAAGCGCGCGTCGATTCCGAAGGACATCGGCGAACTCGACCTTGAGATGGCGTTGCGTTTGTTGAACCTTCCACGCGCCATCGGGCAACATCCGGAAACCGGTCTGCCCATCAACGCCAGCATCGGCCGCTATGGACCGTACCTCGTGCACGACGGCAAATATGCGCGACTTTCGTCAACATCCGAGGTTTTCGAGACCGGCATGAACGCCGCGGTGGTCAAGCTCGCCGAGGCAGCGGCCGGCGGTGGCCGCCCGGCGCGTGGCGCAGCACGCGCCCCGCTCAAGGTGCTCGGCGCTCACCCGCGCACCGAGGCGGAGATCAAGCTGATGGAGGGGCGCTACGGCCCCTATGTCACGGACGGCACGACCAATGCGACGCTGCCCAAGACGATCGCGCCCGACCAGTTGACGCTGGAGGAAGCCGCGCAACTGATCGACGACCGCGCCGCGGCAGCACCCGCGAAGCCGAAGAAGAAAGCGCCTGCCAAGAAGGCCGCGGCGAAGAAGCCGGCCGCGGAGAAGAAGCCTGCGGCGAAAAAGGCGCCGGCCAAGAAAGCGGTGGCGAAAGACTAAACGGCAAGTCGTCGCACGATACCGTCATTGCGAGCGTAGCGAAGCAATCCAGAGCGTCCTGGTCCGTGACTGGATTGCTTCGCTACGCTCGCAATGACAACCGCGTGGAACGCCGACGGCAAAGCCATCGGCATGATGTCGGACGGGATTGGCGATGCCGACCCGCCGGCCGGACCGGTCGCTGCACCCTGCGCACCGCCACCGTCGGCTTTGCCCAACGTCGCGGCGACCGGTCACATCTTTTCCAGCAATTCCTTGATCGACACGAACGCAAACCCGACCGAGCTGTCGGCGATACCGTACGGCATGAACAGCTTGTCGCCATGCTTCATCGCGCCGCACGTATAAACCACATTCGGCACATAGCCCTCGCGATCCTGATCCGCCGCCGCCAAGATTGGTGAACGCGTGCGGCCGATGATCCGCGCCGGATTGTCCTTGTCGAGCAACGCCGCGCCGATCGAATATTTCCGCATCGCGCCCACGCCATGCGTCAGCAGGAGCCAGCCCTCCTCGATCTCGATCGGCGGCCCGCAATTGCCGATCTGGACGAACTCCCACGGAAAGACGGGCTTCAGGATCAGTTCGCCGTCGTCCCAATGCGTCAGGTCGTCGCTGCGCAGCAGGTAGAGATTCTCGCCGTCCTGCCGCCCGATCGACAGATATTCGCCGCCCACCTTGCGCGGGAATAGCGCAATGCCCTTGTTGCGCGCCGCGCTGCCGGTCATCGGGATCAGGTCGAACGCGCGGAAATCGCGCGTGCGCAACAGCTCGGACTGGATCGTCGCACCGTTATAGGCGGTGTAGGTGCCCAGCCACTCCTGCGTCCCGTCGTCGTGCGTGAAATGCACGAGCCGCAGGTCTTCCAGCCCCTTGGACTGCGCATCGGTGATCGGGAAGATCACGGTGCCGGACAAGGTGCTGTCGCGGTGGCGATAGACCGTCACCGGGCCGCTCGGCGGCGCTTCCTCGTCGGTGCCGGTCGCGTCGGTCGCGGTGGCGAACGGCGGCTCGGGCGCCAGCTTCAGCTCGTTCTCGCTGGTGATGATCCCCTCGCGGAACGCGACCGAGGATATGTGCCCCTCGCCGACCGCACGCAGCGACATCACGATGCGTTGCGCGCCGTCTTCCATGCCCGATTGATCGGGATGCGGCACCGCGCTGGGGTTCATCAGCGCAGCGGCGGCATAGCTGTATTCGTGACAGAAATAGGCGCCGATCAACTGCCGCTTCTCATCCGAGATGCGACTGCCGTCGAGGTCATGCGCCGCCGCGATCTCGTCGTAGCGGGTCATGAACACGCGCCGCGTCTGCCAGTGGCGTGCCTCGAAATCCTTTAGCACCAGGTCGAGCTGGTCACGCGCCTCTTGCGGCGACATGTCCATGACCTCGCTGATCAGCCGCTGCGAACGGCTGACGCCGTTGGCATTGGCAATCCAGCCGATGTGGAAGGGCCGCACGACGACGCGCGACGGATCGGCATGCAGGCGCAGCCGGTGGTTGAACAGCTCCAAGGACCAGCCTCGTCTTTAGGGACGTCGAACGCGAACGTCGCCGCCGTCAGGCGGAAACGCGCACCGTCCCTGCCACTTTTCCGACGCGCTTTGAAAGCCCCGAAATCGCACAGGACGCCATTTGTAACGCCAGGATCGATTCGGCACCCTGATTGCGGTTCAATCCGGTCGGCATCAGCCCGTCGAAACAGCCGCCATCGCGTTGGGTCGCCAGCGGCAGATCGAGATCGTTGACCCCCAGATACCAGTCGTAGGCGCGCTTCGCCTCGGCATACCACCGCGCGTCACCGGTGGCGTCGAACGCCGCCGCGCATGCGTCGATCGTCGCCTGCGCCTCGAGCGGCTGCTGATCGAACGGCAGCGGGTCTGCGTAGACGCGCCCGAAGCTCTCCGACCCGACCGCGCGGAAATGTCCTTCCGGCGCGGTCTGGCGCGCAACGATCCAATCAAGCGTGTCGAGCCCGCACGCGATCAGATCGGCACGGTTCAGCGCCAGCCCGGCGCGCAGCATCGCCTCGGGCAGCCGCGCATTGTCATAGGCCAGCACGATCTCGAACCAGCACCATTCCGGCCGCCGCGCGGCGTCGAGCAGCGCCAGATGCTCATCCGGGAAGCGACGCAGGATCTGCAACGCCATCTCATGCCCGGGGGATGCCTCCAGCATCGCCGCCGCACCCAGCATCGCGAACGCCTGCGCGCGCGGGCTGCCGAGGTCGAGCGCGAGGCTGGCAGTGTTGTCGAACATCGCGGTCGCCCAATCGCGATGCTTGGGCTCATGCGCGTCGCGCGCGGTGACACCCAGCGCCCAGAGCGCGCGCCCGTTCGAATCCTCGGACCCGACGTCCTCGCACCATGTCCGGTCGAAGTTCATGAAGTTGCGGAAGCGCCGCGCCTCCGGATTCCACGCGAACTGCACGAATGACGCATAGATCGTCATCCACTTGTCGCGCGTTTCGGCGTCGAGGTCGTCGATCGCGCTCATCAGCATCAGCGCGCGGGCGTTATCGTCGATGCAATAGCCGTGGCGCCGGTCGGGCACCGAAAAGATCGAATGCTGGAGCATCCCCGTCGCATCGCTCATCCGCTCGACGGCCGCGATATCGGGAGCCAACACCTGTTTGTCGGCTTTGCCGGGATGCGGAAGCCGTTGCGTCCGCGTCGACAGACTGGCCATCAGTTCGTCCATTGCCTTCTCCACGACGCGTGGCCAAATCATCGTCCGGCCCCGCGCATAAGCCCGGGCCGACAACCGCGCGAGATTGCGCGCGCTGCCGAGCAGGTCGTTGATCTCACGTGCGAACGCGGCCGGGTCGCGGAAATCGACCAGAACGCCGTGTCCATCGGCAAGGATTTCGGTGGCATGGACATACGGCGTGGAAACCACCGCCTTGCCGACGCCGACCGCATAGCTGAGTGTCCCGCTCGTGATCTGTGCGGGATTGAGGTACGGCGTGGCATAGATGTCCGCCGCCTGCAGATAGTCGATCAGGTCGTCGTGGTCGACGAACGCGTCGATGAACGCGACATTCGCACCGACCCCCAGTTCCTCGGCACGCGCTTTCAGCGAGTCGCGATACTTCTCGCCCTCATGCGCGACCAGATTGGGATGCGTCGCGCCGAGCACGACGTACATCGCCTCGGGGTGACGCTCGACCACCGACGGCATCGCTTCGATGATCGTCTCGATCCCCTTGCCCGGCGCGAGTAGCCCGAACGTCAGGATCACGCGCCGGCCATCCCAGCCGAACCGCGCCTTGAACGAATCCGGCTCGGCGAACGGCCGATCGGGAACGCCGTGCGGGATCGTCGCGATCTGCTTCGGGTTCGCGCCATAGACGCGCTCGAGGATTTCCCGCCCGCGCTCGGCCATCACGATCACCTTGGCGGCGCGGCGCAGCAACCCTTCGAGCACCGTGCGCTCGGCGGCGCTCGGCTTTTCGAGGATGGTGTGCAGCGTGACGATCAGCGGAAGCGACACGCGATCCAGCATCGCGAGGATGTGTCCGCCCGCCTCACCGCCGAAAATGCCATATTCGTGCTGGAGCCACAGCACTTGCGCGCCGCTGTTCTCGATCGCGCGCGCGGTGGCGACATAGGCGTCGCGGTCGTGCTGCGAGATCGCGCCGACCACCGCCTCAGGATACTCGTAACGGCCGGGATGGTCGTCCATCGCATAGACGTCGACCTGCATCTCGGGGAAGCGGGCGCGCAGCGCCTGGTAGGTATCGGTGGTGAAGGTCGCGATCCCGCACTTTCGCGGCAGGAAATTACCGATCAGCGCGATGTGCCCGACGTTCAGCGCTCCGGTCGACTTCTTCATCCCCTTACCTCTGCCGATGGGTACGCCGCCCATTGCGCGCGTGTTCGCAAAGATGAACCGTCATTAAGACGAAAGGTTGCCATAATTCCGCAATGCAGCAAAGCTCACCGGTCTGATCCCGATCAATCACCCTCGCCCGCGATAGGGTGCGACCCCCTGATCGGGCAGCCATAGATCCGCCGGTGCCGCGCCCGATTGCCAGAAGACGTCGATCGGCATTCCACCGCGCGGATACCAATAGCCGCCGATCCGCAGCCATTGCGGGCGCATTTCGCGGAACAGCCGCTCACCGATCCCGACCGTGCAATCCTCGTGGAAGGCGGCGTGGTTGCGGAACGAGCCGAGGAACAGCTTCAACGACTTGGATTCGACGATCGTCTCGGCCGGCGCATAATCGATCACCAGATGCGCAAAATCCGGCTGCCCGGTCACCGGGCATAGCGACGTGAATTCGGGCTGCGTGAAGCGCACCAGATAGGTCTGCGCCGGGCGCGGATTGGAAACGTAGTCGAGCACCGCCTCGTCCGGTGAAGCGGGCAACGTGCTGGCTTGGCCAAGATGCATCGGGGTCATGCGCGCGCACATAAGGCGTGGCGTGCGCAATTGCGACCTGTTCCAAGCCGGCGCGCTGGCGCTATGGAGAGGCCCATGACCGCTCTCGTCTCCACCGAATGGCTTGCCGCGCATGCGGGCGCGCCGGGGCTGCGCATCCTCGATGCCAGCTATCACGTCGGCTTGCCCGGCGAGCCGCCGCGCGACGCCGCCGCCGATTTCGCCGCCGGGCATCTTCCGGGCGCGACCTTCATGGACCTCGCCAGCTTCAGCGCGCCAGACGCGCCGCTGCCCTCCACCATGCCGGACGCGACGCATTTCGCCGCACGCGCCGGGCGGCTGGGGCTGCGCGGCGATGAGCGGATCGTGCTGTACGACGACGCCCCGCACCATACCGCGGCGCGCGCCTGGGTGATGCTGCGCGCGTTCGGCTTCACCGATGTCGCCTTGCTCGACGGCGGGCTGGCGAAGTGGAAGGCCGAGGGGCGTGCGCTCGAACAAGGCACGGCGCCGGTCGCGCCGACGACGGTCGAGGTGACGGCATCGGGGATCGGTCTGCTCGATCTCGCCGCGATGCGCGCGTTGCAGCAGGACGGCGGGGCGCAGATCGTCGACGCGCGCTCGGCGGCGCGCTTCACCGGCGCGGAGGCCGATCCGCGCCCCGGCGTCGCGCCCGGCCATATCCCGGGCGCGCGCAACCTGCCCTATCCGCAGCTCTTCAACGCTGACGGGACGTGGAAACAGGGCGAGGCGCTCGCTGCCGCCTTCACCGCGGCGGGGGTCGATCTCGACCGCCCGCTCGCGATGACCTGCGGGTCGGGGATCACCGCCAGCGTGCTCGCCTTCGGCGCGCATCTGCTCGGACGCGAGGCGGCGGTCTATGACGGCAGTTGGACCGAATGGGGCAGCGACCCGACCACGCCGAAAGCGACGGGGGACGCATGAGCGCGCGTGATGACATCCGACCGGCGACGCGGCTGGTCACCGGCGGGCGGCGCAAGGAATGGACCGCCGGCGTCGTCAACACGCCCGTCTGGCGCGCCTCGACGATCCTCTACGACGATGTCGCGCACCTGCGCGCGACCGGCGCGCGCGACACCCACCACCGGCTGTTCTACGGCCGGCGCGGCACGCCGACGCAATGGAGCCTCGCCGACGCGCTGACCGAACTGGAGCCGGGCGCGGAGGGGACGTTCCTCTATCCCTCCGGCGTCGCGGCGGTGTCGGCGTGCCTGTTGACGCTGCTGTCGCCCGGCGACGAGCTGCTGCTGGTCGACAGCGCCTATGATCCCACCCGCGCGCTCGCCGACAAATTGCTGGCGCGGATGGGGATCACGACGCGCTATTACGATCCGCTGATCGGCGCCGGCATCTCCGCGCTGATCGGCGAGCGGACGCGGGCGATCTTCATGGAAAGCCCCGGCAGCCTGACCTTCGAGGTGCAGGACGTTCCCGCGATCGTCGCCGCCGCGAAAGCGCGCGGGGTCGCGACCGTCATCGACAACACCTGGGCGACGCCGCTGCTGTTCCCGGTCGTGGAACTGGGGGTCGATTACTCGATCCTCGCCTGCACCAAATATATTGCCGGCCATTCCGACGTGATGATGGGCTCCGTCACCGCCGGGCCGGGCCGCTTCGCCGCGCTGCGCGACACCAGCTTCCAGCTCGGCCAGGTCGTCAGCGCCGACGACGCCTATCTCGCCACGCGCGGCCTGCGCACGATGGGGGTGCGGCTGGAGCGCCACGAGGCGAGCGCGCGGCGGATCGCCGAGTGGCTGGCAGCCCGCCTCGAAATCGCACGCGTCCTCCATCCAGCGCTCCCCTCCTGCCCCGGCCACGACTTGTGGCAGCGCGACTTCAAGGGCGCGGCGGGGCTGTTCGCCTTCGTACTCGCGGGCGGCGGCGATGCGGCGCGCTGCGCATTGATCGACACGCTCGACCTGTTCGGCATCGGCTATAGCTGGGGCGGGTTCGAAAGCCTCGCCGTCCCGGTCGACCCGCAACGCCACCGCACCGCCACCACCCCCGATTTCGCCGGGCCGCTGGTCCGCTTGCAGATCGGCTTGGAAGACCCCGAGGACCTGATCGCCGACCTCGAACGCGGCCTTGCGGCATGGCGCGCGGCACAGGCGTGACCGATCTCGGCCCGGTGCTGGCGATGCTGCCGGCGCAGGCCGACCTGATCGAGCTTGCCGCCGCGGGCACGCTGGTGATCGCGGCGCTCGCGCTCGGCGTCCTCGCACAGCGCGTCGTCGGCGCGCGCACCGCCGCCTGGTGGCGTGCGCGCGTCGGGGCGCATGTCGAGGGGCTCAGCCCGCGGATCGCTGCGATCATCCGCCACGGCAGCGCCGCGCTGCTGCTCGCGCTCGTCTACGCCATCTGGCCGTGGGGGCCGCTGGCGGCGGCGGCGATCGGCTTCGCGATGGCGGCGGCGGGGACGCTGACCGCGCACCAGTTGATGCGCGGCGTCGGCATCCCGCGCTGGGCGGCCTACGTCGTCGAGTTGGTCGTGTTCACCGCGGTCTTCAGCCACGCGGTCGGCGGGCTGGAGCCGATCACCACCACGCTCGATGCGATCGGGGTCCGGGTCGGCAGCCGCCGGCTGTCGCTGCTCTCGCTGATCGAGTTTCTGGTTATCGTCGTCGCGCTGATGGCGGCGGTGCGTGTCGCCAATCGGGTGACCGCGCAGACGATCGCGCACGCCCGCGCGCTCGACCCGACGCAGAAGGTGCTCGCGCAGAAGATCGCCGGGATCGCGGTCGTCGTCTTCGCCTTTCTGTTCGGGATCGACCTGCTCGGGATCGATTTGACCGCCTTTGCGGTCTTCTCGGGCGCGTTCGGGCTCGCGGTCGGGTTCGGGATGCAGAAGACGATCGGCAATCTGATCGCCGGGATCATCCTGCTGCTCGACCGCTCGATCAAGCCGGGCGACGTCATCGCGGTCGGCACCAGCTTCGGCTGGGTCAACAAGATCGGGGTGCGCGCGGTGTCGGTGGTGACGCGCGACGGCAAGGAGCATCTGATCCCGAACGAGGATCTGATGACCCGCGAGGTCGAGAACTGGTCCTATTCCGACCGCAACGTCCGCGTCCGCATCCCGGTGCGCGTGCCCTATGACTGCGATCTGCAGGCCGCGCAGGCGCTGATGCTGAAGGCGGCACGCGAATCGCCGCGCGTGCTCGATTCGCCCAAGCCCAACGTCTGGCTGACCGCCTTTGGCACCAACGGCGCGGAACATGAGATACTGGCGTGGATCAGCGATCCGGAGAGCGGCGTCGGCAACGTCCGGTCGGACGTGCTCAACCGTCTGTGGGCGATGTTCCGCGACGCCGGGATCGGCATGCCGTTCGCGCAACGCGACATCTATGTGCGGAGCTGGCCGGGGAGCGAGCCGCCGGCGGCGTAAGGGGAGCGCACCATCGCCGTCGGCCCTGCGCAGGCAGGGACCCATGTCTGTCGAATGCAGTAGAGGCGTCTGACACATACGCCCCGCGCATGTGTCAGACGCCTCCAAGCACGAAACAGCCATAGGCCCCTGCCTTCGCAGGGGTGACGGCGAGCTTACTGCTGCGGCGTGGGTTGCGCCGGTGTCGGTTGCGCAGGGGCAGTAGCCGCCGCCCCGCCCGCCGACGCGCGCGCATCCTGCCCGTCGCCCTGCGGCGCGGCGACGATGTCGCTGGTGGTCTGGCCCTTGTCGACGACATTGGTCCCGGGATCGCCCACGCCCGAGCGGATGCCCGGCGTCGCGGCGCTCGCGCCACCGGCCTGCTCGACCACGCCGGCCTCACCCGCGCTGCGCGCCGCCGGGCCGCCGAACAGCGCCTCGATCGCCTGCGCCTGCGGGTTGTTGCCCTGCGTCCGCGCGGCGCCCGGCTGCGGCGGGACCAGCGCGAAATCGGGCGGGATAATCAGCGGCGCCTGCCGCGCCACCGCGAATTCGTCGGGGCGGGCACGGTCGTAACCGCGCTTGCCGCAGCCGGCGAGCAGCCCCAGCGCCGCCATCCCGGCCACCACCACCACAGACTTACGCATGGACATTCTCCGAAACATCGTCGCGCTTCTCGCGGATCAGGAGCGCGCGCACCAGCAGAATCAGCACGCCGATCGAGATCGCGGCATCGGCGACATTGAACACCAGAAACGGTCGCCATTCACCGAAATGCAGATCCGCAAAATCGACCACATAGCCCAGCCGCACGCGATCGACGATATTGCCGATCGCACCGCCCAGCACCAGCCCGAGCGCGAGCTGGTCGGCGCGCTTGCGCTCGCGGAACATCCAGACCGCCACCGCGATCGCGATCGCGGCGGTGAACGCGACCAGCAGCCAGCGCGTCGCATCGGTCTCGGCGCGCAGCATCCCCAGCGACACGCCCTCGTTCTTGGTGAAGCGCAGGTCGAAGATCGGCAGCAACGTGCGGTATGCGCCAAGGAAATCGATCTGAAGCGGCCCGGTGACCAGCCATTTGACGAGCTGGTCAACCGCGAACACCGCCCCGGCCAGCAGCAATCCCGCGCGCGGGATCACGCCGCCGTTCCCGTCACATCGGCACAGCGCGCACACAGTGCGCCGTCGCTCGTCACCTCGGGCAGGTGCCGCCAGCAGCGCCCGCATTTGTGGTAATCGGTGCGCGCCACGTCGACGGTCGGCGCCTCGCCGACCCTGGCGACGATAAACACCTCCGCCAATGCTTCGGCGGGCAGCGGCAGTTCGGGTACGGTGACGTCCGCCTCCAGGCTCGAACGGATCGTCTTCTCGCGGCGCAGCGGCTCGATCGCCTCGGTGACGCGCTCGCGCAGCGCCCGCACCTTCAGCCAGCGCGCCGCCACGTCCTCGCCGGCCTCGTCGGGCAGCGTCGGCCATTCGAGCAGATGCACCGAACTGTCGTCGGCCGGGAAGCGCGCCTGCCACACTTCCTCGGCGGTGAACACCAGCACCGGCGCGGCATAGCGGACCAGCGCATGGAACAGCACGTCGAGCATCGTGCGATAGGCGCGCCGCTTCATGTCGCCCGCGGCGTCGCAATAAAGCGAATCCTTGCGCACGTCGAAGAAGAACGCCGACAGATCCTCGTTGCAGAAGTCGGTCAGCCGCCGGACATAGCGGTTGAACTCGTAAGCGCCCGCCGCCTCCTTCAGCTCGCGGTCGAGCGCATGGAGCAGGTGGAGCATGTAGCGCTCCAGCTCCGGCATCTCGGCGACTGGCACCCGCTCGTCATCGGTGAAGCCGTCGAGCGCGCCGAGCAGATAGCGGAAGGTGTTGCGCAGCTTGCGATAGGCGTCCGATGCGGTCGCCAGCACTTCCTTGCCGATCCGCACGTCGTCGAAATAATCGGTCGACACCGCCCACAGCCGCAGGATGTCCGCCCCCGATTCGCCGATCACCTTGAGCGGATCGACGACATTGCCGAGCGACTTGGACATTTTGCGCCCCTGCCCGTCGAGCGCGAAGCCGTGCGTCAGCACCGCATCATAGGGCGCGCGCCCGCGCGTCCCGCAGCTCTCCAGCAACGACGACTGGAACCAGCCGCGATGCTGGTCCGAGCCCTCGACGTACAGGTTCGCGCGCGTACCCTCGCCGTAACGCGCCTCGACGACGAACGCGTGGGTCGAACCCGAATCGAACCATACGTCGAGGATGTCGTTGACCGGCTCGTAATCGGCGAGGCCGTAGCCGTCGCCGAGCAACGCCTGATGGTCGGCGGTGAACCACGCATCCGCCCCGCCGGCGCGGAAGGCATCGAGAATGCGCGCGTTGACCGCGGGATCGTTCAGATACTGTCCGCTCGTGCGGTGGACATAGAGCGCGATCGGCACCCCCCACGCCCGCTGCCGGCTGATGACCCAATCGGGTCGCCCCTCGACCATCGCACGGATGCGGTTCTCGGCGCGCGCCGGCACCCATTGCGTGCGGGAGATCGCATCGAGCGCGAGTTCGCGGAGCGTGGCGGCATTGCCCGGGGCAAGCCCCTCCCCTTCAGGGGAGGGGAGTTTTGCGTTGCCATCCATCGCAATGAACCATTGCGGGGTCGCGCGGAAGATCACCTTCGCCTTCGACCGCCACGAATGCGGATAGCTGTGCGCGAAATCGTCGCTCGCCGACAGCAAATTGCCCGTCGCGCGCAGGTCCGAACAGATCGGCCCCTCGGCGCCGACGAACTTCTTGCTGATGACGCTGCCCTGCCCGCCGAGCCACGCCCAGTCCTCGCGGTACATCCCCGCGCCATCGACCGCGAACACCGGATCGATTCCGTGCGCCTTGCACAGCAGGAAATCGTCCTCGCCATGATCCGGCGCCATATGCACGAGCCCGGTGCCGGCGTCGGTGGTGACGAACGCGCCCTCGAAGAACGGCCGCGGCGTCGCGAAGAAACCGCCCAGCGCGTGCATCGGATGCCGCGCGGTCGCGCCTTCCAGCACCGGGCCCTTGATGAGCGCGATGATCTTGCCCATCGGGATGCCGGTGCGCTTGGTGAAGGCGGGCATCAGCGGCTCGGCGACCAGATACCGCCGCCCGTCATGTTCGAACTGCAGGTAATCGACCGCCGAGCCGTAGGCGAGCGCCTGGTTCACCGGGATCGTCCACGGCGTCGTCGTCCAGATCACCGCCAGCGTCCCCGCCAGCCCCGGATATTCCGGGCAGTCGATCACCTCGAATCCGACGTCGATCTGCGTCGAGACGACGTCCTCATATTCGACCTCGGCCTCGGCCAGCGCGGTCTTCTCGACCGGGCTCCACATCACCGGCTTGGCGCCGCGGTACAATTGCCCGCTCTCGGCGAACCTGAGCAATTCGCCCGCGATCGTCGCCTCGGCGTCGAACTTCATGGTCAGATAGGGATCGTCCCAATCGCCCATCACGCCCAGCCGCTCGAACTCGTCGCGCTGCACCGCCACCCATTTGTCGGCATAGGCACGGCACTCGGCGCGGAACTGCGCGACCGGCACCTGGTCCTTATCGAGCTTCTTCGCGCGATACGCTTCCTCGACCTTCCATTCGATCGGCAGCCCGTGGCAGTCCCAGCCCGGGACATAGGGCGCGTCATAGCCCATGAGGGTGCGGCTGCGGACGATCACGTCCTTCAGCACCTTGTTCATCGCGTGGCCCATGTGGATGTCGCCATTGGCATAGGGCGGGCCGTCGTGGAGGATGAACCGCTCGCGCCCCAGCCGCTGCTGGCGCAGCCGCTGGTACAGCCCGATCCGCTTCCAGCGGTCGAGGATCGCGGGCTCCTTCTGCGCCAGCCCGGCCTTCATCGGAAAGTCGGTCTGCGGCAGGAATACGGTGTCGCGCCAGTCGCGCGACGTGTCGGGTGCGTCGGCCATGTGTCTCTTAGCCTTAACGACGGGTTAGTCCGCCAGCAACTCGCGCGCGCGCGCGCAGTCCAGGTCCATCTGCGCGACCAGCGCGTCGAGGTCGTCGAACCTCGCCTCGGCGCGCAGCCACTCGATCAGCTCGACTTCCAGCACCTGTCCGTACAGGTCGCCCGAAAAGTCGAAGAAATACGGTTCCAGCAGCTCCTTGGGCGGGTCGAACGTGGGCCGGACGCCCAGGTTCGCGGCGCCTTTGAGGACCCGGCCATCCGCAAGCCGCCCCCGCACCGCATAAATGCCATATGCCGGACGCAGATACGGTCCCATATCGAGGTTCGCGGTCGGATAACCTATCGTCCGCCCCAGCTTGTCGCCATGCTGGACGATACCCTCGATCGCGAACGGCCGCGTCAACAACCGCGCCGCACCGCGCGGATCGCCGCCGCGCAGCGCGCCCCGGATCCGCGTCGACGACACCGGCTCGCCGTCCAGCAGCACCGCGCCGACCGTATCGACCGAGAAACCGGCGCTTTTTCCTGCCGTACGCAACGTCGCGATGTTCCCGCTCTTGGCGTGGCCGAAGGTGAAATCCTCCCCGGTCACCACCCCGCCGACCTTGAGCGCCCCGATCAGCCGCTCGGCGATGAACACTTCGGCGGGCAGCGCCGCCAGCGCGGCGTCGAAATGGAACACCACCATGCCGTCCGCCCCCGCCGCGGCGAACAGCCGCGCGCGCTGGTCGAGCGTGGTCAGCCGGAAGGGCTCGGTCTCGGGGCGGAAGTGGCGAACCGGATGCGGATCGAAGGTCGCGACCAGCGCCGGGCGGCCCTCGGCGCGCGCGCGATCGACCGCCCGCGCGACAACCGCCTGATGACCCAGGTGAAAACCGTCGAAATTGCCGAGCGCAACGATCGCGCCCGCCAGAGCGTCAGGCACCGCCGCGCCGCCGTCAAGCCGCTGCATCGGCCGCCCTTAGCGCCTGCACCGTCACCGTACTAGCGTCACGAAATCATAAGCCGGCCGCTCGCCCTCGGCAGGGTTCGCGACGCGCGCCACCTCGCGCCAGCCGGTGAAGGCGGGCACCACCGCATCGCCCTCGGGCGCGCAATGCACCTCGGTCACTTCGATCCGGTCGGCGCGATCGAGCAGCAGGGCATAGATTTCCGCACCGCCGACCACCGTCACCTCGCCCGCTCCGGCCAGCGCCAGCGCCGCCTCGACGTTGTGCGCCACCTCGGCGCCGACCGCGGACCAGTTGCGGTCGCGCGTCAGCACGATGTGCCGCCGTCCGGGCAGCGGCGCGGGGAAGCTCTCGAAGGTCTTGCGCCCCATCACCATCGGCGTGCCCATCGTCAGCGCCTTGAAGCGCTTCAGGTCCGCCGGCAACCGCCACGGCAGCCGGCCGTCGACGCCGATGACGCCATTGTCGGCGCGCGCGAGAACAAAGACGATCATCGGTGCCGCGCTAGGCGCGACGCGGGCGCGAGGAAAGTCCGCATCATGCCTCGTCCAGCCGGCTGGTCAGCGTCCAGCGCGCCTCTCCCTCCAAGCCCAGCGCCGTCAGGCGCCCGGTACGATACGCCCCGGTGTCGATCGCGATCCGATTGCGGCGATAGTCGACCTTCGGCACGATCGTGTGCCCATGCACCACCACCGGACCATGATCGACGTGGCTGGTCAGGAACTCCTTGCGGATCCAGCGCAGGTCTCGCCCCTCCTGCTCGTCGATCGGCACGCCCGGACGGATGCCGGCATGGACGAACAGATAATCGCCGATCCGCACCTGATCGCGCATCGCGCGCAGGAACGCGATGTGACGGGACGGCAGCGCGGCGCGCAGCACGCGCGGCAGCGCCTCCGGATCGTCCCAGAAGCGCGCCGGATCGACGCCATAGCTCTCCAGCGTCTCCGCCCCGCCATGATCCAGCCAGTCGGGAACGCCCTCCGCCTCGCCGTCAAGGATCGCGAGCAGCATCTCCTCATGGTTTCCGCTCAGGAAGGAATAGTGCGCATTGCGGCGGGTGTCGGCGGCGAACAGGTCGATGACCTTCGCCGACGCCGGCCCACGATCGATCAGGTCACCCAATGCGACGATGTGCAGCGCCGCCTCGCCGCCGCGGCGGGCATGATCCTCCGCGATCCAGCCGAGCAGCGGCTGCAACAGATCGGCGCGGCCATGCACGTCGCCGATCGCATAGACGCGCATCCCCGCCGGCACCGCGGCGCGACGTGGCGGCGGCCATCCGATCAGGTCACGGAAACGTCCCATCACGCGCGCAATTTAGTCGAACAGCATGGCGTCGATGCGGTCGAGCACCGGCGCGCCAGCGGCGAACTTGCGCGCGAAATGCGCATTCGAGGCCGCGATCGCGCCGAGATCGGCGTCGGTCAGCGATTGCGGATGGGCGCCGCCGCCATTCCACTGTGCATAGCGGCGATTGTCGCGCACGAGGCGCAGCCCGGGCTCGTTGCAGAGCACGGTCTGGAAATAGCATTCGTCGGGGCTGGTGCGCATCGAAAGATACTTTTGCAGCTTCAGGTGGCGCGATGTCGGGTTGAGCAACAGCCGCGCGACGCGTGCGTTGCCGGTGAACCAATGATCGCCGTCAAAGCATTGGAAATCGCGCGAGAACGGCCGGAACGGCGTCCTGAACGGAAGCTCCAGCGTGCGGCGCCCCGGTCGCACGCGGCGACCACCGTCGTTGAAGCGCAATATCGGCAGCCAGAGCTGCGCGCCCTCATAGCGGGTGCGTTTCAGGCGGCGGTTGATCTCCGACTCGAACTGGTCGAGTTCGGGATTGCGCGGGCCGAAGCACGCTGCGGCACTCTCGGCGGTGTCGTCGAGTCGGCGAAAGTCGATCAGCGCATCCGCGTCCAGCATGTCCAAGTCGGCCCGCACCGCCGCGGCGTGACGGATCGGGTAATCGACGGCGCTCAGCAACACGAACCAGTCGGGCGCGTCATGCTCGTAGAGCAACCGCAATGCCGCGAAAAACCCCTGCACCACTGACCATTTCGCCCAGCCCGTACGGATGCTCGGCTGAACGAAACGGACATTGCCGGGGAACGCGCCGACGTCGATTGCGGATTGTGCCATGTCGTGATGGCAGGCGATCGGCGGATCGTCGTACAGCCGGTTGAGCGTGGTAACGAGCCGCAGCAACTGCGCGGGATCGCGATGCGACAGGATGACGAAGCCGATCGTCATCGTGCGCGCCCCGGCCGCGCCGATTCGATAAGAGCGCGGCCAGGGATCGGGCGATTCGGCAGGGGCAGGCTCCGGGTCACGCATGGGGGATAGCGACTCCACCCTAACCGCTCCCTACCGGCGACGTCGACCGGTTATGCGGGCGGAACACGTCTGCGCGACTCCGCCGCAAACGAAAAGCGGCGGCATCCCCGATCGGGCATGCCGCCGCCTTCCATATCGTCACCGCCACGGCGCCGAAGCGCCGGTGCGATGCCGCGATCAGATCGCCTGAGCGAAACGGACCGACGGGCGACGACGCATCGCGTAACCGACGATGCCGAAGCCCAGGATCATGAGCGCCCAGCTGCCCGGCTCCGGGACCGCCGAGGTCCAGCTGACGGTGCCCGTAGCGATACCGCCGCGACCGGTCACATTGTAGTTCACGCGCAGAGTTTGCGGGTTGTTGGCGTTCGTGACGATGTTGTTGATCGCCGCTTGATAGGCCGAACCGTCAGCGCTCAGCGTGGCAGCCTTCGAGATGCCATTCAGGACGATGGAGGTAAGCTGAATCGCGCTGTTGGTCGCCAAGCTGATCGTGGCGGTGCCCGACGCGCTGACGATACCTTCAGACGGAACGTTGAACGTGAAGTCCTGAGAGAGGCCGGTCCCCGAGGTCCCGCTGATGGTAAAAGAACCGAACTGAACGTCCGAGCCAGTCGGCCCGAGATCGATATTGGTCACCGCCATCGCCGGTGCCGACACCGCAAACGTGGCCGCAGCGACTGCGGTTGCGAAAATCTTCTTCATATTAGGAACTCCCCTTGCACCCTGTTGACGTCCGTCCGTACCACTCACGCGACCCGCCGTTCATGGCGATGGTGACCGTTTTCGATCGGCCACCTAGTGATTCGATGTATCGCACCTTAACGGTACGAAAACCATCGCATTTTTACCGGGACCCCGCGTTCCTCAGGCCGTGCTCTTTTTGCACTGCCTGAGATGCGTCACCCTGCGGTACGACCCGATAAACCTGCTTTTACTCCATTTGTTTGCGTCGCAACATTACCGACCCTGTCCAGATTTGGGACAAGTGGAGCAAACGACATTGAGCAACCTCGAAAATTCGTCAGCCACCCCCCGATTTCGGCGCTTGCCCGTCGAATCTGGTTAATTATTGCTGGGCCGTTGGACGTCCAGCGCGCCGATCAAAACGACCGCAATGCCGCCGAGCTCGATCATGGAGCTCCATCGTCCGCGAAGTATTTCGCCGTCGATGAGGCGGTCGATATGATGAAACGAAGCCGCACGGATGATGACATAAGTAGAGATCAAGTATAGGCCTACCATGGCAGCCCGAATGTTGCGTTGCAGCGTGCGAAGGTAGAATGCCGAGAGGATCGCCAGCACCAGGCCAAGGCCAGCAATGACGCTGACGAACGCCAGCTGAAGCTCGCGTCGCTTGCCGAACCAGCCATAATGAACGGCATTGTCGCGCATCACGGCCGTGAACAGCGACTGCAGGTCGAGCTGCTTGTTGATCCCCAGCGCGAGCATCGACAGCGCCAGAATAGTCCAGAAGCGTGCACCATTGCGGTTGGTGCGACGTGCGTTCGACGCGCAGACGCATGCAGCGACGAGGTAAAACACCACCGTCACCCAGCCGCCCCAGGTCGGATCGCCGATCCCCGGGGTCCAGCCGTCGATCAACGCCGCCCGCCGCGATGATGATGGTGCGCGAGTCGGAAGATGCGCGGGCCGTCGACCAGATACCGCCGCCACAACCGCCCCGGCTGCGACGCTAGTCGATGCGCCCACTCCAGCCCGAGCCGCTGCACCACGCGCGGCGCACGCCGCTGCCGTCCCACGATGAAGTCGAGCGAGGCGCCGATGCACAGCCCACATCCGCGCGCACCGCCGCTGGCGGCGATTCGGGCGGCGAGCAGTTCCTGCTGCGGCGACCCCACCGCCAGCAGCACGAAGCGCGCGCCCGAGTCGCGGCCGAACGCCGCCGCGGCGTCGAGCGCGGCCGGATCGCGGAGCATGCCCATCGGCGGAATGTGCTGGACGAAATCGAGCGTCACGAAGCGCGCCTGCAACGCCTGCAGCAGCGCCGCGTCGCCGCCGATGATCGCGATCCGGTCGCCGCTCTGCGCGACCTCCGCGAACAACCGTACGGTCAGGTCGCTGCCCGGTGCCAACGGCAGCGTGATGCCATAGAAGCGCGCCAGCCGTGCCAGCACCCGGCTGTCGCACAGCACCAGCGCCGCGCCGCGATAGGCGCGCCACAATTCGGCGCCGACCGGGTCCGCCTCGCCCAGCGCCTCCAGCCGCACGATATGGTCGACATTGGGGGTGACGACGTAACGGAACGGCGTTTCCGCCGTCATCTGTGTCAGCCAGTCGACCGCCGCATCGGTATCAAGCGGGTCGAAGCCGATCCCGATGAACGTGCGACGCGCCATCGCGGCGAGATCAATAGGCATTCTTGTCGAACGCCAGATTGACGACCGTCTCCACCATGATGCGCAGGTCGAGCATCAGCGACCAATTGTCGATATAGTAACGGTCCAGCTCGACGCGGCGTTTGGCGCGGTCGATCGTCTGGATCTCGCCGCGCAGCCCGCGCACCTGCGCCAGCCCGGTGATCCCCGGCTTCACCCGGTGCCGCGCCGCGTAACCGCGCACCGCGTCGAAGTAATAATGGTCGCCGACCTTCATGTGCGTAGCATGCGGGCGCGGGCCGACGATCGACATCTCGCCGCGCAACACGTTCCAGAGCTGCGGCAATTCGTCGATACTCAGCTTGCGGATCAGCCGCCCGACGGGGGTGACGCGCGGATCGCCCTTGGTGGTGCGCGCCGCCCCGCTCACGTCCTGACGGTCGGTGTACATCGACCGGAATTTCCAGACGAGAATCTCGCGGTTGTTGAACCCGAAGCGTGGCTGTTTGAAGATCACCGGGCCGCGGCTGGTCAGCTTGATCGCAATCGCGGTCACCAGCAGCAACGGCGACAAGAAAATCAGCGCCAGGGTCGCGACGACGAAGTCCTCGACGTCCTTCACGATCGTGTTCCCGTCGCGCATCTGGCGCTGCCACAGCGTCAGAACCGGGATCTGCCCGACGAAATTGACGCGGTAATCGGGCGCGAGCGCGATCGCCTCGCGCGGGATCAGCGACACGTCGACCGCGACCTCGCTCAGTTTCTCGATGATCGCATCGATCCGCTCGCGCGTCATGTCGGACAGCGAGATCAGCACCTGATCGACCTCGCCGTCGCGTGCCATCGACAGCAGCTCGGGAAAGCCGCCGATGAACGGCAGCTCTTCGACCGCTTCGGGTTCGGCCGATCGCGTATAGTCGTCCGCCACCCCGACGAGCAGCAATTGCGGCAATGCCTGCAGGTCGAGCATCCGGCAGGTGCGCGCCAGCGTCCGCTTGTCCGCACCATACAGCACGACGCGCTGGCGGATGCGTCCACTATCGGCCAGCCGCCGCAGCGCGGCACGCAGGACGAAGCGACTGACGAACAGCAACCCGGTGACCGAACCCACATAAGCGAGCGTCAACCCGCGCGAGAATTCGTCGACCAGCCCGAATTGCCAGACGATCGCACTGCTGAGCAGCGCCGACATCAGATAGTCGACCGCCACCGCGGTATCGCCGGATTGCAGGATGACGAACGACTGGCTGTAGACGCCGCGCGACTGGCGGATCAGGAAAAAGGCGACGCCGGCGATGAAGCCCGCGGCGGTATGCACCCCCGGCACCACCGTCTGCTGAAAGACCAGCGTATAGAGGACCACCGCGATCGGCGCGCTGACGACAAGACACAGCAGGTCGACCGTCACCACCATCGACGGAATGACGTTCGACGTGAAACGCCTGCCCTGCACCGTTCGCGAACCCGTCAATTGTTCCCGCCCTGATTCGACCGGGTCGCCGCCGCCCCGCGCTACCATTGCGCCCGCGCTAGCCGTTTTTGCTCAACAAATTGCTGCTGCACGTCCGCAAGTTCGTCCGAACGCCCGGCCTTGACCAGGAAGTCGCGTAGGCCACCGAACAACAACGGGTCGGCCCCGCCAATCGCCTGAATGCCCGCGCGATACGTGTTCTCGGCCAATTGCGGTTGCCCCGCCAGCGCATAGGCACGCGCCAGTCGCACGCGGTCATCGGCCGAGCGCGGCTTGCTGGCGACCAGCCGCTGCGCGTCGAACACCGCCTGTCGCCCGCGCCCGGTCCGTAGATAGAGGTCGGTACGTGCGCGCAGCGCCAGGATATTGCCCTCGTCGAAGGCGAGCACCGCGTCCAGCAGCTTGAGCGCCTCGGCGTCGCGCCCCTGTCGCGCCTGCGTCTGCGCCAGCAGCGCGAGCGGCGCGGCATTGGCGGCGGTCACCGGCAGCGACACCAGCGGCGCGACCAACGCCTCGGCCTCCGCGGGCTGCCCGGCCAGCATCAGGAAATAGGCGTAGCGCATCTTGTCCGCGGTCGACGCCTGCGCCGCCAGCTGTCGCACTTGCGCCACCGCCGCGTCGCGCGGTTCGAAACGCAGCCACAATTCCAGAATGTCGATCAGCCGCCCGTCATGTTCCCCGCTGCTCGCCAGCGGCGCGGTAAGATTGTGCGCCGCCTCACGCTCGCCCAGCCTATAGAGCGTTCGTGCGTAGGCGATCCGCAGCGCGACATCCTTGGGCCGCATCTCCAGCTCGCGGCTCTGCGCTTCCTTCTGCCCGGCCAGATTGCCAAAGCGCCCGGCCATGTCGCCCAGCGCGTCGAGCACGGTCGCGTCGCTCGGGTGTCCCGTGACGAAATCGCGCAACAGCGTCATCGCATCGTCGGGCTTCCCCAATCCAGCCAGCGCGCGCGCCTTCAGGATCGTGGCATTGGAATCGTCGACACGGGACGCCAGCACCGTATCGGCATGCTTGAGCGCCGTATCGTAATCGCGGTTGCGCAGCGCTACGAAGCCCAGCGTGGTCTGCGGCGCGAGATCGTCGGGGCGCAGCTGCAACACCTGCTTGGCATAACGCTGCGCATCCTCGGTGTGGCCGCCGACCACCGCCAGATCGGCCAACGCCTGCAACACCGCCGGGCGGCTGTGATCCAGCTCGTTCGCGCGCAGATAGGCGTTGAACGCCCCCGAAAAATCGCCCAGCGCCAGCTCGACGCTGCCGAGCTGCTGCCAGTAATCGGCATTCGAATCGTCGAAGCCGACTGCCTGCTGCATCGCCAGCCGTGCCATAACGGGATCGTTATTGGCCATCGCGGCCTCGTAGACGGCGGCGAACTTGGCGGCGCGTTCCTCGCGTGAGCGGCAAGCCGACAACAGCATCAGCACCGCCGCTGCTGCTACGGCGAACCGCCGTCCTGCCGCCCGCCGTTTCGGGGTCCGCTTCACCGTTGCCCCCCGCACAAGAATGCTGCCCATCCCCAACAATCTCGTACGTACTTCGTAAGGAAAATGCTGTAAGGCACCTGACGTTCGGCGCTTTACCCGATAAGGGACGGGCTGGCAAACGATGGAAGCGGCCGGGTGCAGGGCAGCGTCGCGGGCGCCCGCACATCGGCATGGGGGAACGACATGAAGACCAAGCTTTTCTGCGGCCTAGCGTTAATGCTGCTTCAGGCCCCGCCGGCATTGGCGCAGCAGCCGGCCGCCGCGCAGACGCGCGCCGCCGCCACGCCGAACACGCTGGTCCCGTACCGCATCAACCCGGGCGACGAGCTGGAGATCTTCGTCTGGGGCGAGGAACGCCTTCAGCGTACCGAGCGCGTGCTGCCCGATGGCACCTTCTCTTTCCCGCTGGTCGGCAAGGTCGACGCCCTGAATGCCCTACCCAGTGAGATCGAGGCGCGCATCACCAAGGGGCTGGAGTCGCAATACCGCACCGCAGTGCCGCAAGTGACGGTGTCGGTGAAGACGCCGGCCGGGCTGCAATTCTCGGTGCTCGGCAAGGTACGCAGCCCCGGGTCGTTCAACCCCGGCCGCTACGTCAATGTGCTGGAAGCGCTGAGCTTCGCTGGCGGCCCGGCCGAGTTCGCGCAGCTCGGCAACGTGGTCATCATTCGCAAGACGCCGACGGGGGCGCAGGCGATCCGCGTCCGGCTCAGCGACATCCTCAAGGGTCAGGTCGCCGACGTGACCAACGAGACGCTGCCGCTGGTGCGCGGCGGCGATACGGTCATCGTTCCGTGATCGCGGGTAAGAGCGCTGCACGCGGCGCCGCCGCGTTGCTGCTGGCTGCCGCGGCCGTAACGCTGCCGATGACGCCGCTGGCCGCGCAGGAAACGCGCTTCGCGGTCGACGTGTCGGCCGGTGCCGCATATTCGACCAATCCGTTCCTGGTGCGCGGCGGCAGCGACAGTTCGGTATCGACCGAGCTGTCGGTCGTCCCGCAACTCAATTTCGTGGACGAGCGGAGTCAGGCGTCGCTGGTCGCCCGCTATCGCCGCAGCGACTATCTGACCCGCTACAATTCCGCCGAAGCCTATGGCTTCAGCGCCCTGGCGCGACGCGCGATGAGCGCGCGGCTCAATCTGCGGGCGGACGTCTCCTTCGACAGTTCGATCATCGGACAAAACGGGTTGGGGATCGTCGGAGTCGTCGATCCGAACCTGGTCCCCGGCCCGGATCTCAGCACACCGGACATCACGCTGATCGGGCTGAACCAGCGTCAGAACGCGATCTCGGCCGCGGTCGGCGGCGACTATCGCCTCAGCACGCGCGACACGATCAACGGGCAGGTCAGCGTCAACCGCATCAGCTATGGCGGCAACGGGCGCAACGGCGTGTTGCTCTCGTCGCGGACCACGGGCGCCACGATCGGCTACAGCCGATCGCTGTCGGAGCGGCTCAGCGTGGGCGCGCAGGGCTCGGGATCGTGGATCGACTACGACAATCCGAGCTATTCCGGGCACACCTATTCGCCGCAAGCGACGGTGACCTATCAGGCAAGCCAGTTGGTGAATCTCTCGTTCGGTGCGGGCGTGGTGTTCGTGTCGTCGACGACGCCGCGCGGCACCTTCACCACCACCGGCTTCTCGGGCACGTTCAACGGCTGCCGCAACGGCGGGCGCTCGGTGCAGTGCCTGCGCGCCTATAGCGATGCGCAGCCGACCGGGCTTGGCGACGTGTCGCGGCGGCTCGGGGCGTCGTTCGACTATTCGTACCAACTCGGCGAATTCGACTTCGTGCGCGCCTCGGCGGAATATTCGCGGCTGACGACCACGTCCAACACCACCTTGCAGGCGCCGCGCACGTCGTTCCTCAGCGGTCAGGCCACCTACGAGCGCGGGCTGACGCGGCGGCTCTTTGCGGGCGCGTCGGTTGCATACCGGCAGGCTGATGCCACCGGCTTCGGCGTCCCGCACGATGTGACCTTCCGGCTATTCCTGCGAACCAGATTGGGCGACATCCGGTGAGTGACAGCGTAGATACCGAAGACCAGCCCGCCGGCGGCGGCGGCTTCATTAATTACATCCCGCGCATCCTGTGGGAGCGCAAATGGCTCGTGATCGTGCCATTCGTGCTTCTGTCGGTCGCTGGGATCGTGACGGCATTCATGCTGCCACGCATCTATCGGTCCAGCGCGACGCTGCTGGTCGAGTCGCAGGAGCTTCCCTCCGCGCTGGTCACGTCGCCGATCAACACGATCATCGACCAGCGGATCGCCAAGATCCGTGAACAGGTGCTGAGCCGTGGCGATCTGATCGAGCTGATCGAGCAGAACAACCTTTACGAGAAGGAGCGCCGCTCGAAGCCGCTGTCCTCGATCGTGACGGAGATGCAGGAAGCGACGAAGCTCGGCGCGGTGAGTGGCGACATCGGCAACGGCGGCGCGCAGGGCGGTGGCACCAACACCATCGCCTTCAACATGAGCTACGATTATTCCGATCCTGCCAAGGCGCAGGCGGTGATGCAGAGCTTTGTCAGCCGCTTCCTGGAGATCGACGCCACGACGATGGCGGCACAGGCGAACAACACCGTCGATTTCCTCCAGGATCAGTCGCGCAAGCTGACCGACGAGATCAATCGCATCGAAGGCCAGATCACGTCGATCAAGGCCCGCAACGGCAGCACGCTGGCCAGCGGCGGGGTGGTGATGCCCGCCAACACCGGCAACTACAGCGCGCAGATCGCTCAGTTGCAGAGCGAGAACCGGCAGTTGATGGCGCAGGTCCAGCGCAGCGGCGGCAAGGACCCGCTGGTGCAGCAGGCCGAAGCGGCGCTGGTCGCGGCGCGCGCCGTTTTCGCGGAGAGCCATCCGGACGTGGTGCGCGCCAAGTCGCGGCTGCAACAGGCCAAGGATATTGCCGCCTCGCAGAACGGCGGCTCCGACAATTCGCTGATCCAGAGCCAGATTCAGGCGAACAACGCTCAGATCGCGCAGCTCCAGCAATATCGCGCCTCCGACGAGGCTCGTGCCGCGGCCGGCATGGCGGCGCAATCGCGTGCGCCGGTGTTGCAGGAAGAGGTGTCGCAACTCGAATCGCGCGCCTCGACGCTACGCGACCAGCTGCGCGAGGTTTCCGGCAACGTGCTGCGCGCGCAGAATTCGGCGCGGATGGCGCAGGAGCAGAAGGGTGAGCGCCTGTCGGTCATCGATCCGCCCTCGGCGCCGGACAAGCCGGTGTCGCCGAATCGCCTGCTGTTGATCGGCGGCGGGATCGGCGGCGGCCTAGCGCTCGGCCTCGTTCTCGCACTGGCGCTGGAGTTCCTGCTGCGCCCGATCCGCGGCGTCGGGCAAATCCAGGGCCTTGGGCTGGAGCCGCTGGCGCTGGTGCCGACCTTCGTCCCCGATCTGCCACCCGGCAAGAAGCCGCGCCGCCGCTTCTTCCGATTGCCGACACTGCGTCGGCGGCGTCGCCCCGACGCCGAGCCGCAGGGGGCGCTGTGATGACCGAGAGTGCCATGACCAAGATCGCCAGTGACCTGCGCCCCGAGGCGCCGCTCCCCACCTTGCAGGAGGCGCGGCAATTCGCCTGGACGCAGGCCGAGGCGAAGCAGCGCGGCATCTACGGCTTCGACAGCCGCGACGTCCGCTCGCGCCCGTTCAACATGCTCCGCTCGCGGCTGCTCAAGCTGCACCGGAACAAGGGCTGGCGATTGTTCGGGATCGTCTCGGCAACTCCGGCGGTCGGCAAGTCGTTCGTCGCGACCAACCTGTCGGCGGCGCTGTCGCGCACCCCGGGGATCGACACGACGCTGGTCGACCTCGACCTGCGCCGCGGCTCGATCGCGACCAATTTCGGTCTGACCGTCGAGCGCGGGATGCGCGACTTCCTCGAAGGCACGGTTCCGTCGCTCGGCGATCTGGCGGTGCATCCCGAGGGGGAGCGGCTGGTGATCCTGCCGACCGACAACGCCCCGGCCCGCTCGGCGGAATTGCTGTCGTCGCCGCGGATGGACGCGATGGTCGCCGCAATGCGCGCGCGCCCGACGCACAGCATCTTCCTGTGCGACCTGCCGCCGGTGTTCGCCAACGACGACGCGACGATCGTAACGACCAAGCTCGACGCGTTCATCCTGATCGTCGAGGAAGGCCGCACCACGCGCAAGCAGATCCAGGACGCGCTGCACGTGCTCGATCAGGCGCCCTGCGCGGGCGTCGTGCTCAACCGCTTCGACGGCGGGTTGCTGACCGACAATTACGGCTATGGCTACGGCGCCGGTTACAGCGACTATTACAACAAGTGAGGCGGTGGGCGGGTGCCGTCGCGGCACCCCGCCCTGCTCACCGCAGCACCTTTGCGGCATCCACCAGCCGCACGTCATGCATCTGGTTGAGGTAGGCTTCATAATAGCCCTTGTGCGACGCCCCGACGATCGCCAGCAGCCGGACGCCCGGATGCTGACCGAGCACGTCGCGGATATTCGCGACCATCCGCAGGTTGCGCGTTTCCCAATAGCCAAGATACCCACGCCCGAAGCGCTGCGGTGACGGCTCCAGGAACGTCACGCCGAAATCGCTGCGATAAGCAAGCTCCTGCGCGCGGGGCGAGTTGTACGCGCGGTACATCGCCAGCACCCCGCCCGGTCGCGCCACGCCCGCATCCAGCGGCTTCGTGAACGCCTCCCGCTCGTGCATCGCGGCATTGTCCCAGACCCGCATGATGACGTCTTCATAGCCGGGGGGGCTTGGCGCATCGGCGGTGTGATCGTCGACGCCATAGACCCGTTCGAGTCCCAGCCGCACCGCCAGCGCAACTCCCACCCATTCTGTTTCCCCCGGGCGACTCCAGCGTCGCGCGAGTTCGGCCAGCATCGCAGCGTCGAGTCCGTCGCCAGCGCGACGCTCCGCTTCCGGCAACCGCCGCCATTGCACCAGCGCCGACGCCGGCTCCCCCGCGGCAAGGAACAACGCCGCCAACCGCCGCCGCTGCGCCGCGCTCGGCGCCGTCGGCCAGGTCGCCAGCATTTGCGCCACCGCCGCGTTCGCTGCGGGCACGTCGAGTCCCAGCGCGGTGCCCGCTGCCGAGGGATCGGGGCAATATGTCGCGGCGCTGTCGGCGTACCGCGAGGGATAGCGCCGCATCGAATCGCACAATAATCCCGACAGGTCCTCGGTCGCGATCACATCGGGCTTCCATGCTGCCAGCCGGTCGAGCAACGGCGCCAGTGCATCGCGTTGCAGCGTCTTGAACGAGGAAAGGTGCGGGCCGCCGAGCACCAGCACCTGATTGGGCGGACCCGGCGGCGGTCCCTTCAGCCGATCGGGCCGAAAGCTCGGTACGTAATCCTGTGCTGTCGCTGCCACCGAGAGGCCGCTCGCCACCAACGTCGCCACGCCGCGCATCAATGTCTCGCCGATCCGCATCTCATCCCCCGTTCAACGGGGGTGTATTATGCAGATCATACGCGTTGCGACAAGCGGCGAAGACAAGGCCGGCGACACCGCCGGCCCTGTCGATCGACGTTACTTCTTCGCGGCGCCCGCCGCCGGCGTCGCGTTCGCAACCGGTGCATAGCCCGGCTGATATTCGATCTTCGCGGTCGACCGCAGTTGCTTTACGTCGGCGGCCAGCCCCTCGCGCGCGTTCTGCTGACGCAGCGCTCCCATCGCGGCCTTGCGCATATCGTCCTGCGACATCTGCACCGGCTCGCGGCCCACGATGATGTTCGCATAGAGCTTGCCATTGGCCGGCAACACGAACGGCTCGGTCGCGGGCAGCGCGAAGATGCGCTTCAGCGCCTCGGGCGGAACGGTTGCGGTATCGAGACGACCGCTGGTGCGGGTGAACGGGATCTTGAGCCGCGTCAGCACCGCCGCCACGGCGTCGAGCGAATGGGCATCGGCGAGCGGCGCCAGCGACTTGGGATCGGACGGCGCGTCGATCGCGATCTGCTGCAGCGACAGGATCTGCCGCTGCCCGAACTGATATGGGTTCTGCGCGATGAACGCGTCGATAGCCGCCTGGTCCGGCAGCTTCTTGCTGCCCGCCTGCCGTTCGGCGTTCATCGCGATCAGCAACTCGTCGGTCAGGCGACGCTGGCGGCTCAGGAATTCCGGTGACTTGTCGACGCCGTTCTTGCGCGCAGCCTGCGCCAGCAGGCGACGGTCGATCAGGCCCTGCAGGAGCTGCTGGCGCGCCAGTTTCTGGTCCGCGTTCGGCGGCACATTGGCGAGCTGCAACTCGCCGTTCAACTCGCCGGCCGAAATCTCTTCGCCGTTCACCACCGCGACGCTCTGTCCGGTCGGCTTGCGATCACATGCCGCGGTGGCCAGCGACAGGGCGGTCACGGCCAGCAATGCACCACGCTTCAACATCTGAATTCCCCCAGGGTCATTTCGACACAGTGCCGTTACTAGCACCGGCCGAACAAATCCTGTAGTGCCTCGTGGCGGTAATTGGGAACCTACTATGGAAACGGTCTACGATTGGGTGACGCTGGCTATCTTCGCCGGACTCGTCGTGCTGTTTCTACAGCGTTCGATGGCAGACGATCATCAGGATTCGATGATTGCCTATCTCGCCGGCGCCGCGATGTGCGCTTTGGCCAATTACTTGGGTAATGAAGGACATGACCTGCTGGCCGGCGTGTTGATCGTCGCCAACCTCGCCTTCATCCTGCTGGTGCTGAAGCCGATCGAGCTGCCGCGCCGCTCCTGATTCGCCGCGCGCTCAGCGCGCGTCGATGTCCAGGAAGCGCCGCACGTCGCTCGGCACCGCGGCGAACATTTCCTGCACGAATCGGGTCAGCGTCGCCATGCCGGCTTCGCGATCCGGGGTCAGCGCGGACACGCGCACCAGCACCGCGTCCGGGATATCACCCTTCAGATTGGCGCGCGCCACCGACCAGCGCTGCCGCGCCCAGGTCAGCGGCATATCCTCGCCGACACGCGTCCAATACAGCAGTTGCTCGGTCCGGTCGTCTGCAGCGGCGGTGATCGCCGTCGCCTCCAGCCGGCTGCCCGGCAACGGCACCGGCAGCACACTGCGCCCCATCAGCGTGAAGCCACTGGCGGGGTAGCAATATTCGGGGCGATGCACCTGCAGCACCCCGGTTTGCCCGCCGCTCTGCGCCATCAGCAACATGATCGGTAACGCGTCCGGCGCGACATAGACCCGCGTCAACAGCTGCGAATAGAGCGCGTCCTTCAGCTGATCCGCCGGCGGCACGACCAGCCCGCTCTTGGAGTAGAACTCCCACTGCCCGATCTTCTGCGGGATCAGCTTGTCGAGCTTGCGAGCACCCAGCAGGTCGATGTTGTGGCTCGGCACGCGCGCCACCGCGGTGCCCGCGGTCAGCAGGAAAGCGCCGCCGAGGATCGCCTGCCGCCGGTTGAGCGCGCGATCGTCGCCGGAACGCTCAATAGTCGTCGTCATGGCCGTCCCCCAAGGCGCGCCGCAGCGGTGCCGCCAACCCGTCCAGCGCGAAGATCGTCAGAACCGAGATCAGGAACATCACCAGGCCGGCGAAATCGTGCGCAAACCCCTGCGCGGCGGCATCACCGAAATAATAGGTGATCAGGATCAGCAGGATCACCCGGACGAAATTGGCGAACACCGCGATCGGGATGATCGTCAGCATCAACAGCACGCTGTAGCGCCAGTTGGCGTGATGCCGGACATAGATATAGAAAAGGCAGATCGCGGTCAGGCTGATGATCGAGTTCAGCCCGGCGCACGCCGCGGCGACCAGCAGGTCATATTGCGCGATCTGGATCGACACGCCCGAGCTGCCGATCGGGTAACCCAGCGCATGCAGCAGGTTCACCGCCTGTTCGGAGATCGCGATCTTGATCGGCTGCGTGATGATCGCCACCGCCTGATCGGGCGGGGGGAAGATGAAGCCGAGATAGAGCAGCGGGAACCACAATTCGCGCAGCACCGGCCCGCCAAAAAGCAGATACCCCGCCCCCAGCAGCGCGCCATAGAAGGCGAAGCCCTCGATCTCGATGATCCCGGTGATGTGCGCGACCAGATACGCAAGCAGGCACAGGGCGACGAAGGCGCCGCCCAACAGCACGTTGCCCGGCGTGCGCAACCGCATCACCCTCGGCACCTCACGCCACATCAGCCAAAGGCCGGTCGCCAGCACCAGCGGACCATGCCCGCCCTGTTCGGTCGACCAGCTGACGCGTGCGACGGTGAGCATGGTCGGAATGCCGAGCGCGATCATCCCCGCGATCAGCAGCCACGCCCCCCAAGAGAGCGACGGCCAGCGCAACGTCGCTGCGCGGCGCGGTGCCGGCTTGCGGTCCGCAGCCTCCCATGTTCCGACGGCTTCGTTATTCACCTTGTCTGCTTCCGACGCGCGGGCACAATCCTGGCTGGCACCGGCGCCCCTTCCGGCCTCGACCTTGTAGACATTCCGCCCCCCCGCTGCAACCGACCCGACATCCCGCCCCGGGACGCGCCGCTATGTCGCGCCGTTTCTCAAGGACCGGTAAACTGTCGGCGTGGCATGGCGGATCGCGGCGGCTCGGCCTAAGGGCGGCGATACGGCATCGGGACAGTAACGGGGATGGGGCAATGGAGGTGATCGCGACGATCGTGGCGGTAGCGCTCGCTGCCCCGCTTTCGATACTCACCGCAGCCTTCGCCATCGAGGTGATCGCCGGGCTGCGCGCGATGCGTGCGCCGACGACGCCGGAAACCGGCGCGCGTACCGTGATCGTCATGCCGGCCAACGACGAAGCCGCGGTCATCACGCGCACGCTTACGCTGCTTGCCGCCGAATTGCCGGATCGCTTTCGCGTGCTGGTGGTCGCCGACAATTGCACCGACGATACCGCCGACCTCGCCCGACAAGCCGGCGCCCAGGTGCTGCGCCGCGATGATCCCACCCGGCGCGGCAAGGGCTTCGCGCTCGCCCACGCCCGCGACCATCTCGCCGCGCAGGGTGCTATTTTCGACGTCGTCGTGGTACTGGACGCGGATTGCACGATCGATCGCGCGTCGCTTACGACACTGGCGGCGACCGCCCGCCATGTCCCCGCGCAGGCCAGCTACCTGATGCAGCCCGAGCGGGGCGCCGCACCGATGGTGCAGGTGTCGAATTTCGCCTTTGCAATCAAGAATCTGGTGCGGCAGCGTGGGCTGCAGCGTCTGGCCGGGCGCGTCAATCTGACCGGCACGGGCATGGCCTTCCCCTGGCCGGTGTTCCGCGACGCACCCCTCGCCACCGACGACATCGTCGAAGATCTGGCGCTCGGGCTCGAACTCGCGCGGCGCGGCACCCCGCCCCGTTTCGCCGCACAAGCGACGGTGTGGAGCGCGGCGAGCAGCGCGGAGGGCACGCTCAAGCAGCGCACCCGCTGGGAGGGTGGCTTCCTCGCCACCTCGAAGCGTCACGCGCTTCCCGCGATCGCGGCCGGCCTGCGCGCCGGCGATAGGCGCGCGATGTGGGCCGGCCTCAGCCTCGCAGTGCCACCGCTGACGTTGCTGCTGCTGCTGGACGTCGCGGGGCTGGGCGCGCTCGCCGTGCTCACGCTCGTCGGCGCTGCGGCATGGCCCGCGCTGGTGGTGGGCGCGCTGCTGCTGCTCGCCCTGTTCGCGCTGGTGGCGGCATGGGCGCAGGCGGGACGCCCGTTTCTGTCGGGCGCCGCAGCGATACGGCTGCCGATTTATATCCTGTGGAAAATCCCGCTCTATCTCGGGCTCGCACGCAAGCGGCCGACCGACTGGCTGCGCGCGGGACGCTAGCTGGCCGTCGTTGATCGGGGTGCCGCAACAGTGTTTGCGCGAGGCGTAACGCCGCCTTAGTAGCTAGAGGCTAACGCTTTGCGTGCGACGCCGTCGGGGCGCTCGCTGACGAGCAGGATCAGGGGATCAGGGCCGGATGGCGCGGAATTATCAGTCACGTAAGCGTATTCTGGTGACCGGCGGTGCCGGCTTCCTCGGCTCGCACCTGATCGACCGCCTGCTGGAGCGCGGCGACGAGGTGGTGTGCGTCGACAATCTGTTTACCGGCGCCAAGCGCAACATCGAGCATCTGCACGCCAATCCGCGCTTCGAATTCATGCGCCACGACGTGTGCTTCCCGCTCTATGTCGAGGTGGATGAGATCTACAATCTCGCCTGCCCGGCCTCGCCGATCCATTACCAGCATGATCCGGTGCAGACGACCAAGACCAGCGTGATCGGCGCGATCAACATGCTCGGGCTGGCGAAGCGGCTGAAGTGCAAGATCTTCCAGGCATCGACCAGCGAGGTCTACGGCGATCCGCACGTCCATCCGCAGACCGAGGATTATTGGGGCAACGTCAACCCGATCGGCATCCGCTCCTGCTATGACGAGGGCAAGCGCTGCGCGGAGACGTTATTCTTCGACTATCACCGGCAGATGGGGCTGGAGGTGAAGGTCGCGCGGATCTTCAACACCTACGGCCCGCGGATGCACCCGGCCGACGGCCGGGTTGTCTCAAACTTCATCATGCAGGCGCTGAAGGACGAGCCGATCACGCTGTACGGCGACGGATCGCAGACGCGCAGCTTCTGCTACCGCGACGATCTGGTCGAGGGCTTCCTGCGGCTGATGGACACCGCGCCGGACGTGACCGGCCCGGTCAACATCGGAAACCCCAACGAGTTCACGATTCGCGAGCTCGCCGAGCTGGTGATCGAGCTGACCGGTTCGCGCTCGACGCTCGACTATCGCCCGCTCCCGCAGGACGATCCGATGCAGCGCCAGCCAAACATCACCGTCGCGCGCGACAAGCTCGGCTGGGAACCCAAGGTACAATTGCGCGAAGGACTGGAGCGCACGATCGACTATTTCCGCGACTTCGTGAACTGACGACGCCGCGGCGCGGCGGTGCGGCTATGCCCGCCGCTGCGCCGCGATCACCTCCGTCAGGAAATCGCGATATTGCGCCGCGACCCGCGGCCACGCGAAACTGGCCGCACGCGCGACCCCGCGCGGCACCAGCGTTTCGCGCGCCGCCATCGCCTCGGTGAGCGCACGCGCCACCGCTGCGGGGTCGGACGTATCGAGCAGCACCGCGTCGTCGCCGACGATCCAGCGCAACCGCGCCGAATCATGCCCGACCACCGGCGCGCCGCACCCAAGCGCCTCGATATAGACGTTTCCGAACGACTCCTCTTTGGACAGATGCAGGAACACGTCCGCCGAGCGATAGAGCGCCGGCATCTCGGTCGCCGCCACCGTCAATCGGCGGAAGCGGCCGGGCAGCAATTCGCCGGCCAGCTTGTCGATGGCGTCGCGATCGGGTCCGTCGCCCGCCACGACCAACTGCGCGTCTGGCAAGTGACTGACCGCGCGCACGCCGTCCGCGACGCGCTTCGACGGGATCAGCGCGCTGACCATCAGCACGACCGGCCCCTGTTCGGGCAGCCCCAGTCGCGTGCGCTCTGCCGCGCCCGGCGTGAAGCGCGTCGCATCGATGCCGTTCGGGATCAACGCGCAGCGCCAGCGATCACGGTTGTGCTCGAAATAGTCGGGGTTGGTGCACACCAGCCCCTCGCAGCCGAAGGTGCGGAACTCCGAATCGTTCGAAACCGCCGGCCATTCGCCGTTCTGCGTCACGAACACATGCGGCGGGCGCCGACCGCCCAGCACCGGGCGGCGCAGCACCCAGTTGGTGAACGGGAAGGAACAGGTGACGGTAATGTCATGGTCCGCCGGGCGATAGGCGCGCAGCAAGCCGGGCGCGAACGTCGCCTCCTCCCATCCGGTGTCGCTGCGCAGCGCGGGCAGGCGCGGCAAATGCTCCAGCCGCTCGCGCCGCACCGATCCGGCGTGGAGGAAGCGATACGGCGTATCGGCGCGCGCGTCGCCCGAGCCGATCACCGTCACGTCCTCGCCCGCACGCCCCAGTTCGGTGGCCAGCGACAGCAAGGCGATCTCCGCGCCGCGTTCGAAGCGATGAAAACCGGGCAGCGCAAACAATATCCGCATGGTCACGTCCTTATTCCGCCGCGCACGATGCCGATCCCTCGAATTTAACCTGTGCGATGCTAGAGGCCGTCGCGGTGGATCAATCCGGCTTGATTCGCAACGCTCACTGGACGACCGCTGCGGCTGCATGACCTTCCCTTCCCCCAGCAAGCCGACCCGGATCGGCGTCGCGGTATTGGAACGATCGGTCTCCCGCCTGTCCTGCGTGCGTCACCCCTCATCGGCGATCCTCTGCACATGACCGACCCGCGCATCGCATATGTCGTCAGCCAATATCCGGCCTCGTCGCACACCTTCATCCGCCGCGAGGTCGACAGCCTGCGCCGCCACGGCGTCGATATCCGCACCTACAGTGTCCGCCGCCCTTCCCCGGCCGAGCTCAAGGCACCGGCCGACAAGGCGTCGTTCGCGGAGACGCGCTTCGTGCTCCCGATGGCGGCCGGGACCTTGCTCAAGGCGCATCTGCGCGCCCTGACGACGCAGCCCGGCGCATGGTTCGCGCTGCTCCGGCTCGCGCTGCGCCACCGCGCACCGGGCGCGAAGGCCATGCTCTGGTCGCTCTTCCATTTCGCGGAGGCGGTCGTGCTCGCATCGATGCTGCGTGAGGACGGCATCACACACGTCCACAATCATTTCGCCAACGCCGGCGCGACCGTCGGGATGCTCGCCGCGCGCTTCGCCGGGCTGCCGTGGAGCCTGACGCTGCACGGGATTTCCGAAACCGACTATCCCGCCGGGCTGACGCTGGGTGCGAAGCTGGAGGCGGCGACGTTCGCCGCCTGCGTCTCATGGTTCGGGCGCGCGCAGGCGATGCGCGTCACCGCACCGGCGCACTGGCACAAGTTCGCCACCGTGCGCTGCGGCCTTGACCTGCCGACTCTCCCGTCCGCGCCGCCGCGCACCGGCACGCGGCGGGAGATCGTCTGCGTCGCGCGGCTCTCCGCCGAAAAGGGCCACCTCGGGCTGCTCGAGGCGATCGCGCCGCTCGACGTCAATCTCACGCTTGTCGGTGACGGACCGATGCTGGCGGACATTGAACGAGCGGTGGCGACCGCCGGGCTCGCCGACCGCGTCCGCTTCGCCGGGCGTCTCGACGAGGCCGCCACGCTGGCGGCGATCGCGCGCGCCGATCTGCTGGTCCTGCCCAGCTTCATGGAAGGGCTGCCGATCGTGCTGATGGAGGCGATGGCGATCGGCGTGCCGGTGATCGGCAGCCGCGTGGCGGGCGTACCCGAGCTGATCGAGGACGGCGTCGAGGGACTGTTGTTCCGCCCCGGCGACTGGGACGATCTGCGCCGCGCGATCGCGCAGATCCGCAACGACCCCGAACTCGGCGATCGACTGGTGGCCGCTGCGCGTGCGAAGGTCGCAGGCGAGTTCGACATCGCCACCGCGGTGTTGCCGCTCGCGCGCTGGTTCGGCAAGGATTGAGAGATGCTGTTCGACCATTTCGACCAAGTCCGCATCATCAACCTGAAACATCGTACCGATCGCCGGGCGGAAATGATCGCGGAGCTGCGCCGGATCGGTGCCGACACCGACCCGCGCGTCGCCTTCTTCGACGCCTGCCGCTTCGACGATCCCGGCACCTTCAGTTCGATCGGTGCGCGTGGTTGCTACCACAGCCATCTCGACATCCTTGACGCCGCAGCGGCGGCCGGCGCCGGCGTGCTGATTCTCGAGGATGATGCCGATTTCACCGCCGCCGCGCGCGACACGGTACTGCCGGCCGACTGCCAGCTCTTTTACGGCGGCTATCACGCGGCCAATCCGGACGACCTGCAGCGAAGCGACATCATCGGGTCGCATTGCATGGGATTTCGTGCGGACATCGTTCCCGCGCTGGCCACTTACCTGCGCGGGCTGCTCGCGCTCGACGACCACCCGACGATCGACGGTGCCTATGTCTGGTATCGTCGCGCGCATCCCGAGATCGTCACGCATTTCGCGGTGCCGCCGATCGCCGACCAGCGGCCGTCGCGTACCGACATTGCCGATCTGCGCTTCTTCGATCGCTGGCCGATCCTGCGCGACGCCGCGCAATGGGCGCGCCGCATCAAACGGCAAATGGCACGGCGCGGCGCGGCGGCGGCGCGCTGATATTGGCGCCGGCGTGGCGCTGAACTACCTCATGTTTACCGGCGCGTAACCACGCCGCTTCACACCGCCCTAACCACCGCGCGCTAGAAAGAGCCATCCCGACCGGACGCACGTCCGGCCACTCCGGGCATGGAGCTTTCTGATGAAGTCGCTGCTGCGTCATGCGGCACCGGGCACGCTGACGCGTCGCGCCGGCCGAACCTTCGCGCAACTCGCCGGCGCGCTGGCGCTCGCATCGTGCGGCGGTGGCGGCGGTGGTGAGGCGACGTCGCCGACCGCCGCGGCACCGGTTGCAGCTGTGCCGACACCGACGCCGACCCCGGTCCCGACGCCTACGCCGAGCGCGGCACCAGTCGCGGTGACCCCGGGCAGCCTGGCGGCCGCTGACGGCTATCCCGAAATCCCCAGCAACTTCGACGTCAATTCGGAGCTGGTGCCGTCCTGGGGTACTGGTGACATCGCGCAGGCGGGCACCGAAGACGTCGGCGCGTTCCGTTTCATCTGCAACCCCAGCCACGAGCTGCGCGACGACCCGGTCGTCTTCCCCGGTCAGGCGGGACGCTCACACCTGCATCAGTTCTTCGGCAACACGCTGGCCAACGCCAATTCAACCTACGAAAGCCTGCGCACCACCGGTCAGAGCACCTGCAACAGCCCGCTGAACCGCAGCGCGTACTGGATACCGGCGATGCTGAACGGCAAAGGCGGGGTCGTCCGGCCCGACTACATCACCATCTATTACAAGGGTTATCCGCAGACGGCCCCTCAATGTAAGACCGTCGGCAAGGCGTGCGTCGCGCTGCCGCGCGGCCTGCGCTATGTCTTCGGTTTCAACATGGCGGACATGTCGGCCAAATTCGAGGCCGGCTGGTTCAACTGCCAGGGGCCGACCGCCAAGTCCGGCCATTTCGCCGATATCGTCGAGGCGGCGAAGAATTGCCCCGTGGGCAACCAACTCGGCGCGGTCCTCGCCTCTCCCACCTGCTGGGACGGCAAGAATCTCGATAGTGCCGATCACCGCTCGCACATGGCCTATCCGGGCTTCGGCAACTGGGGCTATTTGAAGTGCCCCGACACGCATCCCTATATCCTGCCGGGCTTCTCCATCGCGGCTTGGTACAGCGTGGACGAGGATCTCGACACCTCGGGGACGTGGAACGGAACGGCGAAGAGCTGGCATCTGGCGTCCGATGAGATGCCCGGCATGCCGATGATGCGCCCAGGCAGCACGCTGCACGCCGACTGGTTCGGTGCGTGGGACGACTCGGTGATGCGGACGTGGATGGCGAATTGCATCGACAAGCTGCTGAGCTGCAACGGTGGCGACCTCGGCAACGGCAAGCAGCTGAAGATGTTCAGCGACTTCGTCTGGACCGCCAAGCCGCACGTCGTGCCGATCCGAAGCTAACCGATGATCGACGTTCCCTTCCGATCGCGCCGTGCGCGGCGTCAGATCACCAGCGCGGCGATCAGCAACCAGAGGGACGTCGCCAGCGCCAGCCCGGTCAGCACACCGCGCGCCGCCGACAATGGATCGACGACGTCGGCGATGAACGGTCCGATCAACCCGAACCGGTCGAAGACCAGCGGTACGCCGCTTGCGGCGAAGTGCTCCGTCCGATCGAAACGCACTTACCCCTCCATTTACCAAGGCTGCCGTACGTCCGTCCCGGAACGGCACACAAAAGTTACGGTGCGATGAACGTATTCCGTCGATGTTGTTTCCGCGGGCGCAAAAAGGGGCGCGCATTAACCCGCTGGTAGCTCTGCGACGACTAACTCCTTGATGCTCAGTGAAAGGCGCGGCGATGCTCATTCCGGCAATATTGCTACCCAGCGATTCCGACGATCGCCGCTCGGCCGAGCGGCAGACGATCAATCAACCGTCCACCCTGCGCGACGAACGTGCGCAGGCGAACGACGTCTATGTGCGTGACCTGTCCGAAACCGGGTTCAGCGTCGCCACCGACTCGCGGCTGGAACTCGGCAGCGAGGTGACGATCGGCCTGCCCGGCCGCGGTCGCGCCAGCGCGCGCGTCGTGCGCCAGGTGCCCGGCGGCTACGGCTGCGAATTCAACGAGCCGCTCGGGCGCGCCGAAGTGATGCAGGCGTTCCGCGGCGGCACCGTCATCCACATGACGAGCGAGTCGCCGATCATGCCGCCGCTCGCCGAACCCGAGATCCAGCGGTTTCCCGGCGCGGTGCGGCTTGGCGTGATCGTGGGAGGCTCGATGGTGCTGTGGGCCGGGGTGGTCAAGCTGATCGCGGCGCTGCTATGACGGTGTGACCGCTGGCGGCGCCGGGTTCGCGCCTCATGGTCACTCAAGCGCGACCGAAGCGGAGAAGTACTTGTTATCGCCCGATACTTCTCGCGAATCGCCGCCACGCGCTCTCTTGACGAACCTGCAATATGTACGCGCTGCCGCGGCCTGTCTGGTCGTGCTTTATCATGCGCGGCTGTTGACCACGCTTGGCCAGTCGCTACCGCTGGAGTTCGGCCGGGCAGGCGTCGACATCTTCTTCGTCATCAGCGGCTTCATCATCCAGCATGTTGCGGCACGCGACGATGTCGGTCGGCCCGGCGCGTTCATGGTGAAGCGCCTCATCCGCATCGCCCCGCTCTATTGGCTGTTGACGCTGCTGATCGGGGTCGCCGGGCCATTCATCCCGGCGCTGGCCAGCAAGGCCGGTATCCCTGACATCTGGATGGTCCTTCGCTCCCTGCTCTTCATCCCGTACGTCGACCCTGCCGGCGAAATCCACCCGGTCTTGTTCATCGGATGGACGCTCAATTACGAAATGTTCTTCTACGTGCTGTTCGCTGCCGGGCTTCTGATACGGGACGCGTCGTTGCGACTGATCACGCTGAGCATCGTGTTGGGAGCGCTGGTGGCGGTCGGCTTCGCCATCGATCCCGACAGCGCGATCGGCCGCACCTATACCAGCCCGTTGTTGCTCGAATTCGGCGCGGGATTATGGCTGCACCGTCTTTGGCAAGGCGCATGCGACCGGCATGTCCACGCCCGCAACCGGATCTTCGCGCTACTGATCCTGACGGGGGCCGCGCTGGCGCTCGTCATGGGCGCAACGCTGTGGCCCGCAATCCCCGACATCGTAAAATGGGGGGTGCCCGCCTTCGCAATCGTGGCATCGGCGTTGATGCTGGAGCGTGGCGACGGCCGCGCGGGCCATCCCATGCTCCTTCGGCTGGGTGAGGCGAGCTATGCCATTTACCTGATCCACCCGTTCGTGATCAAAGCGCTGTCGGTTCTTGCCGGGGGCTTCTTCCGTGATGCGACAGCGCCGATGCAGGCATTCATCATGGTCGCCACGCTGATCGTCGTCGGCGTGGTCGGGGTGGCACTCCACCTTTTCGTCGAGCAGCCGCTCTTAAAGGCCTTGCGTCGCCGGTTCGTTGCGCGTCGAACGGGGCCGTCAGGCGCGCGGCTCACCGTACAGGCGGAAACACTCCGGTGACGCCGCGCCGGCGGCTCGCCGGCCACGCTCAGTGATGCCGTAGCGCCGGGATCAGAAAGGCGCGGGCCGCTTGTCGTGATCCGGCTGCGGATAGATGCGCGTCGTCACCATAAAGCCAGGTCGATCCGACCCGATAGGGGCATGCACCGGCGGTGCACAGGTTCGTCAACGGCTCGACATAGCGGGCACCGGCCGCTTCCCGCCGCACCACCGCGATCAGTTCGGGATCAAGCCGCGGCTCGGCTGTCCCGCGCGGGCGATTCGATTGGCCGGAGAGGTAGTCGAACGCCTGCGGCGTCACGCCGAAGATCGGCGATGGCCCAATCACGGTCACGCCGACGCCGAGCCGCTGCAAGGCGGCGATCGTGGCATGCAATTCGGCCAGCGTTCGCAGCGGCACTTTGTCCCAACGCGCCGCGAGCACCACCTGAGTGATGCCGTACCGGCGGATTAGCGCCGGAACGCGGGCGTTCGATTGCGAGCAGCCGATCCGCGCCGCCGAGAAATAGGCGAAGATCGGCGGGCAGCCCGCAAACGTATATTGCAACACGTCGCGGTCTAACGAAGCCCGCTCGTCGATCAATCCCGGTACATATTGCGCCGCATGGCTGTCGCCCCACAGCAGGATACGCCCGCCATGCCCGTGGACGCGGGTGCATCGGTCGGCATTCCACGCGATGGCGTGTGAAGGATCCTCGTTGAAACAGGTTGCACCGCCCCAACGCTCCTGCCCGCTGATCGCGACGGGATGGTAGTCGGCGAATCGCTGCGGCCAACCGCCGCTTGCTGCCCCTGCCAGGCCCGCCGCGATCATCGCGACCGACGTGGCTGCGCCGACGCCAATCACCCGCCACTGCGCCGTAGGCTGATCGCGCGAACGATAGGAATAGCGCCGCGCCGGCTCCTCGACGAACCGCCACGACAATGCCGCGAGCACGATGCTCACAGCCAGCATCGCCAGCCCCTCGACCGCGGTCGGCCGCCGCATCAGCCGATATTGGAACAGCGCGACGATCGGCCAGTGGACGAGGTAAAGCGAATAGGAGATGCGGCCGATGGCGCGTGGGAGCGCCATCGCCAACCCCCGGTTGATGATCGGCAATCGTCCCGCGCCGGTCCCCGCCAAAATGACCAGCAAGGTGCCGAGACACGGAAACAGCGCGTTCCAGCCCGGGAAGGCTGACCTTTCCTCGAGCAGCATCATACTGCCCACGACCATCGTCACGCCGGCGACCGCCAGCCCTTCCCGCGCGGCGGGGTTGCCGGTGGGCGCGGCACTCGCCCGCGCCACCGCCGCGCCGAGCAACAGCTCCCATGCGCGCCCGGGCAACAGGAAATAGCCGGCGGTCGGGGCGGTGAACACCATGATGACCGAGGTCGCCAGGCTCACCGCCGCGACGATCAGGATCGCGAGTGCCCACCGGCCCGGAAACCGGCGATGGAGCAGCGCCAGCGGCACGGGGGCCAGGAAGTAGAATTGCTCCTCGACCGCCAACGACCAGCTATGCAGCAACAGCCGGGTCTGCGCGGCCGCCTCGAAATACCCCGAGGAGCGCCAGAAGAAAACGTTCGAGGAAAAGGTGCCGATCGCAGCCACGCTGCGAAAATGCGCCGTCAGGTCCTCCGGCAGCAGCAGCCAGATCGCCGCCACCGTCGTCGCCGCGACGGTGATCACCAGCGCCGGCAGGATCCGGCAGATGCGCCGGACATAGAAGGAGCGGAGGCTGAACCGCCCGGCGTCGACGTCGGCGACGATACTGCGTGCGATGACGAACCCGGAGATCACGAAAAACACGTCGACCCCGACGTAGCCGCCTGACAGGGTCGCGGCACCGAAATGGAAGAGCACGATCGGCAGGACGGCCAGCGCGCGCAGTCCATCGATGTCGTAACGGTGGCCCAAACTCGGCATTCTCCCCGGTCGGGCGTTAGGGCAGCGCTGCACCGCAAACAAGGACGGCAGGCCGGCGAACGTCCCGCACAGAGAAGCCAGGCAATGCTCTGGTTCCGTCAGTTTCTCAGCTTATCCCGCCCATCCAACAAGTTATCGCCCTGGCGGAACCATTCCGGTAAATGCCACTTTAACCACCGCCACGATGGATCGCCACGATTGCGGGGCAAAGCGAGGAAAGTGTGACTTTCTTCCGGTTTCCAATTCCAACGATTTGATTTATTTGTTGCGATGCAGCGTGACGTCCAGGGAGCGAAGCCGTGCATGAAGCAACCGTGATGGTTGCGCCGGAACGGACCGGCGTAGCGAGCGGCATCAACGATTCCGCGAAGTGGCAGCGGCTGGACGATGTCGCCAGCCGTGTGCTCGATGTGACTCTTGCGGTTACCGCGCTGATCATCCTCGCGCCGTTGATGGCGATTGTGGCCGCGGTGATCTACATCCTCGATCCCGGCCCGATTATCTTCGCGCACCAGCGCATCGGACGTGGCGGGCGGTCGTTCCCGTGTCTGAAGTTCCGCAGCATGGTGGTCGACGCGGATGCGCGCCTGCGCCACCTGCTCGAGACCAGCCCCGAGGCGCGCGCCGAGTGGGAGCGGGATCACAAGCTTCGGGACGATCCGCGCGTGATCGGGATCGGACGCTTCCTCCGCAAGACGAGCCTCGACGAACTTCCGCAGCTCTGGAACGTCGTGCGTGGCGACATGAGCCTAGTCGGCCCGCGTCCGATCGTGGTCGGCGAGATCGGTCGCTATGGCCGCTATTTCGAACATTATTGCGCCGTGCGTCCGGGCATCACCGGGCTGTGGCAGGTCGGCGGCCGCAACGACGTGTCCTATCGTCGGCGCGTGGCCTATGACGTGACGTACAGCCGCGCGCGGTCGTGCGCGATGAACGTGAAGATCATCGCCTACACCGTTCCCAGCGTGCTGTTCCAGCGCGGCTCCTACTGATTCCTCCCGCCGCCCGACGGCGGCGGGCTTTGCTCATCCCCCGCGCAGCTGGGTGCGGACTGATTCCAGCCGTGTGTTTGCCCGCGCCTGCTCGGCCTTGGCGAGCGTCATCATCCGTTCGGTAAGCAACTTTAGCTTGCGGCTTGCCAGCACGACGCCGCCATACGAACTCGCCTCCTGGACCTTCAGCAAGGCCAGGTCGCGCTCAAGCGCGGGGGTCGCGCCCGCGGAGCCGCGCTGCTGCATCAGTGCATGGGCTTGCTCGATCTTCACCAACAATACCGTGCGCTGCGATTCGTGCAGGTCGCGCTCGGCACGCGCTTCGTCCATCTGACGCAGCACGGCACTGCGCCGCGCTGCCGAGGCGGATTGATCGGCGGATAGCTGCTGCTGCACTTCGGCCAGAATGGTCGCGACCTTGGGATCCTTGCGACGGGCCAAGAGCGCGGGGGGGAAGGCGATCGCCGACGCGCGCGTCGCTTCGGCGTTCCACAAGGCTTCCTGCGCCATCAGCCGATCGGTCGCGATCCCGGCCGCCGGCTGCGGAGTGCGTGCGGTGCACGCGATCGCCGCGATCGCGGTCACTGCGAACAATCCCGCAAAGGCGACCGCCCGACGCAGCGCCGCAGCGATATCGTCATCAACCGTCGAACGCCCGCTCGCCACTTCCATGATGCCGCATGCCCTCAATCGTTGCGTTACACGATCATGTTAAGCGCCAGGCATTAAGAAGAGGTAAGCTACATTACACCGCCTATCTCGGCGATCGTTACGCCCGGACAACATTGTAATCGCTCGTCCATTGCGTCGGATTACTGCTGCACCATTAACCTCGTCTTCAATCGATCCGCGTAGCTGCTGCTCATCCGCCAAAACGGCGGCGACAGTTCAGATTCGGGCGGATCATTGTGACGAAGACGCGGCTACGAACACACCTTCTTCTGGCGACCGCGTCGCTCGCCCTGGCGAGCTGCGGCGGGGGCGGAGGCGGCGGCAGCACCTCGACCGCGCCGGTCGTCGTCGTCACCGCGCCGACGCCCACGCCGACCCCGTCGGTCGGCTCGGGCAGCGCCGGCCCCGGCGTCACGCCGACGCCATCGCCATCCCCGACCCCATCGCCCACCGATGGCGGGATCGTGATCGTCACACCGACGCCTGCGCCGACGCCATCGCCGACTGCGCCGGTCAGCCCGTTCCCCGATCCAGTGGCGACGTCCACTCCGACGCCAACGCCCGTCGCCGTCGCGCCGGCGCCCACCCCAACGCCGACGCCTGTCGTCGTCGCGCCGGCGCCCACACCGACACCCACCCCAACGCCCACCCCTGTCGTCGTCACGCCGGCGCCCACGCCAACACCCAACCCAACGCCGACCCCCGCCGTCGTGGCACCGACACCCACGCCGACACCCACCCCGACTCCGGTCGTGGTCACCCCGACACCAACGCCCACGCCGGAAGTCGTCACGCCCGCGCCGACCCCGACGCCTACGCCGGTCATCGAGCTGCCGGAAGAGTCGTCCCCCAGCGACGGGCTCGCCTATCTCGCTGCGCGTGCCGGTGAATTGGCCTCGTCGATCGTCGACGCCTTCTGGCGGTTCCTCGCGCTGTTCACCGCCAACGGCGACACTACGCCGTGGAGCACCGGGCTGACCGCGTTCAACCAGCCGGTCACCACGGTCGACGGCGCCGCGGCGGTGCCGGTCGACGTGCTGCGCCTCGCCCGCCAGGCCTCGTTCGGACCCACGCCGCAACTCGTATCGCGGATCACCGAACTCGGCATCCCCGGCTGGATCGACGAACAATTCCGCGTCCGTGGCAGTACCTACACCGATCTGATCAAATGGGTGCCGAACGATTATTGCTCCGATCGCACGATCGTGAACTGCTGGCAGAACAACTTCACGCGCGTGCCTGTCGCGGCGCGCTTCTATGCCGACGCCGCGCTCGCGCCCGACCAGCTTCGCCAACGCGTCGCGTTCGCGTTGTCGCAGATCCTCGTCATTTCGGGCAACGGCGTGAACAGCACCTCGGGCATCGCCTCCTATCAGCAGGTGCTGCTGGACGGCGCATTCGGCAACTATCGCGATCTGCTCGGCAAGGTGACGATGCACGGCGCGATGGGCTGGTACCTGTCGATGGCCGACAGCGCGCGCAGCGCGCCGTCGGAGAATTACGCGCGTGAGATGCTGCAGCTCTTCACGATGGGGCCGATGCAATTGAACGCCGACGGCACCCCGGTGCTGGCCGGCAACGGCGCGCTCGTCCCCAATTACGGGGCGGACGACATCAAGGGCCTGTCGCGCGCGCTCACCGGCTGGACCTACGTCAAGAGCGGCGGTCGCACCGACTGGACCGGCAACGACTTTTCGCAGCCAATGATCGTGCGCCCGGTCAATTGGGCCTATGACACGCAGGCGAAGTCGTTCCTGGGCGTCACTGTCCCCGCCGGGGCAACGCCGGCGGAAGGCGTGCGCATCGCGCTGGACGCCGCGTTCAACCATCCCAGCACGCCGCCGCGCCTTGCCAGGCTGCTGATCCAGAATCTGGTGAAGGCGAACCCGTCGCCTGCCTATGTCACGCGGATCGGCGCGGTGTTCATCGACAATGGCAAGGGCGTGCGCGGCGATCTGAAGGCCGTGGTGCGCGCGATCCTGCTCGATCCGGAGGCACGCGGCGACGAGCCGCGCGGTGGCGGGTTCGGCAAGGTCAAGGAACCGGTGCTGGTGATGACCGCGCTGGTCCGCGCGCTGGGTCTCCAGACCGACGGCGCGGCGATGACGATCCGCGACGTCGCGCTGGGCCAGCCGGTGTTCCAGGCGCCGTCGGTCTTCAACTTCTACCCGCCGGACTATCCGCTGCCGCGCAGCAACGGGCTGGTCAGCCCGGCGTCGAAGCTGTTGTCGGCGGGCGGCACCGTCGCGCTCCAGAACCTCGTCTACGACTGGACGCTCAAGGGCGAGAGCAACCGGGGCGACTGGAACTTCGCCAACTATCTGAACAACACCAACAGCTCGGCCAACACGGCGCCGCTGTGGGGCGGATGGGAGGCGATCGCCGCCGATCCCGACCGGCTGGTCGCGGTGGTCAACCTGCTGATGCTCAACAACACCGCCACCGCGGCGCAGAAGCAGGCGATGCGCAACGCCGCGGTGTCGATCACCAACGCCAATGCGCAGGTGCAGGCACGAAAGCGCGCGCAGGCGCTGCTCTACATTGCCGCCACCAGCCCCAACTTCCTCGTCGATCGCTGAGGATCACGCTCATGACGCACATTTCCCGCCGCCACTTCCACCATATGGCGATGAGCGCCGGCGCCGCCGCCGCGCTCGGCATGTTCGGTCGCGGTGTCGCCTATGGCGCGCCCGGCAGCGGCTTTCGCGCCATGGTCGGCGTGTTCCTGTTCGGCGGCAACGACGGGTGGAACATGCTCGTCCCCACCGATACCGCAGCCTACTCGGCCTATGTCAGCGCGCGCCAGACCGTCGCGCTGCCCCCATCGGGCGTCGTGCCGCTGGCCGGCAGCGGGCTGGGGCTGCATAAGGCGATGGCCAGCCTCGCGCCGATCTGGGACAAGGGGGCGATGGCGCTGGTGCTCAACACCGGCACGCTCGCCACGCCCCTGACCAAGGCGACCTATCTCAGCCGCCCGGACCTGCGCCCGTCGAACCTGATGAGCCATTCCGACGAGCAGGAGCATTGGCAGGGCTTGCGCGCGCAATCGGTCAATCGCGACGGCTTCATGGGGCGCCTCCACGATCGCATGAGCGCCAGCGGCGTGCCCCCGGTTATCTCGTTTGGCGGCAACAATGTCGCGTTGATCGGTCAGCAGGCGCAGCCGCTGGTGCTTCCGTCGAAGGGCGTGCTGTCGCGTTACGGCACCAACAGCAGCGCGATCGATGCCGCGGTCAGCAGCCTCGCGGGCGGAACCGGACTCGACGACATTACCGCCTCGACCGCCGACACGGTGCGCGACGCCTATGCGATGAGCGCCGCGACCAGCGCGGTGCTGGGCGCGACCGGCAGCGTCGAGGCGTTCTTCGTCGATCCCACGACCGGCGCGGCGCTCACCTCGGACGTGTCGCAGCAGTTGAAGCGCGTCGCGCGGATGATCGAGGCGCGCTCGACCTTCGGGCATACGCGCCAGTCGTTCTTCGTCTCGCAGGGCGGCTATGACACGCACGATGCGCAGGTGACGTTCGGCAATGTCGTCGCCGGCACGCACGCCAACCTGCTCGGCGACCTCGCGCTGGCGCTGTCGGCCTTCTACAATGCGATGGAAGCGCTCGGCCTGCAGGACAATGTCACCGCCTTCACGATGAGCGATTTCGGACGCACCTATCGCGGCAATGCGCAGCTCGGCTGCGACCATGCCTGGGGCAACAACCATCTGGTGATCGGCGGCGGGGTGACGTCCGGCGGCGTCTTCGGCCGCTATCCCGATCCGACGCTGGGTGGCGCCGACGACGTCAGCAACGAGGGCCGATTCCTGCCGACCACCGCGCAGGAGGAATATCTCGGCGCGATCCTGAAGTGGCATGGCGTCAGCGATGCCGACATGCCCTATGTCGTTCCGAACTGGGCCACATGGTCGACCAACGGACGCGGGCCAATCGGGCTGTACGGTTGAGCGTGCCCGCCGCGGCGTTTGTCGCGGTGGTGCGGTTCCCCTATAAGGCGGGCGCCTGCTGGAGACCGATCGTGTACCGCCGCCTTCTCATCGCCCTGTCGCTGCTCGGTTGTGCGTCCGCCACCCCGGCGCAGCGGGCGCAGCTGCGCGCCGACGACACAGTCTATGAGCTGCGCGGACCGGAGGCCGCGGCGGTCGGCAAGAACCATGTCTCGCACAACGTCGGCAGCCAGCATGGCGATCAGGTTCGCCCCGAGCTGAGCGGCGACGTCGTCGAGGTCCCGCCATCGATCCCGTCGCCGGTCAAGCCGGCGACGTTGATCCAGCCGATTGACACGCCGCCGACCGCGGCAACCGAGTCGATCGGCGCATTCCGCTTCCTGTGCGAACCCGGGCAGATCAGCTACGACGATCCGATCGTCTACCCGAACCAGCCGGGCAAGAGCCACCTGCACCAGTTCTTCGGCAACACCGGCGCGAACGCGAGCAGCACGTACCGCAGCCTGCGGACCTCGGGCGAGAGCACCTGCATCAACATCCTGAACCGCTCGGCCTATTGGATGCCGGCGATGCTCGATGGCCGCGGTCATGTCGTGCGCCCCGACTATGTTTCGATCTATTACAAGCGCTTGTCCAGCAGCAGCGCGGAGTGCCACCGCCAGGCGAAGGACTGCGTCCCGCTGCCGCGCGGGCTGCGCTTCATCTTCGGCTACGACATGCTGACCGGCAAGACGCCGACCGGCGGCAGCTATTTCGACTGCGACGGTCCCACCGCCAAGTCGGGGCACTATAAGACGATCACCGAGGCTGCGGCGAACTGCCCGGCCGGCAACCGGCTGGGCGCGATCGTGTACGCGCCGGGTTGCTGGGACGGCGTCCGGCTCGACAGTCCCAACCACCGCGACCATATGGCCAACCCCAGCTACGGCTCGTGGGGCTATCTGCGCTGCCCGTCGACGCATCCCCTGGTGATTCCGACATTCACCCTGGCGTCCTGGTACAGCGTCGACGCGCAGCGTGCCGATAGCTGGTATTTGTCCTCCGACGAGATGCCGGGCATGGAGCGGATGCCCGCGGGGTCGACCTTCCACGCCGATTGGTTCGGTGCCTGGGACGACGAGGTCATGGCGATGTGGACCGCGGACTGCCTCGAGGCGCTGAAGTCCTGCAACAGTGGCGTTCTGGGCGGGCTGCGCATGATGAAGCCGGTGACGCCGTTCGTCTGGAACACGCCGCGCCGGCTCGTGCCGATCCCGCCGCGCCCCGGCGAGGCGGCCCGTGCGGGCAAGGCGGTGGCCACGCGCTAGGACGGCCGCCATCAGCCGCCGCCCGTTTGCGGTTGCAGCCCCCGACGCGGCGTGATTAGCCGCGCCCACCCTCTATACTGACGGAAATGCACGGGTTCATGGCCGACACTTCTACGCTGCGTGCCCGGATGATGGCGCGGATCCACGTGCCCGAAGCGCTACTGGCGCGGCTCGGCTGGGCGACGCTGGGCTATGTTCTGGTGCAGGGAATGCGGTTCGGTGCCAATCTGGTGCTGACCCGGCTTCTCGCGCCCGAACTGTTCGGGATCATGATCCTGCTCACCTCGTTGCGGGTCGGGCTCGAACTGTTCACCGACATCGGCATCGGCCAGAACGTCGTCAGCAGTCCGAACGCCACCGATCCGCGCTTCTACAACACCGCCTGGACGCTCCAGGTCATCCGCGGTGTCGCGCTGGCGCTGATCGCGTTGCTGCTGCAACCCGTCATCAGCCATTTCTACGGCGATCCGACGCTCCACAAGATCCTGCCGTTCATGTCGCTCTTCCTGCTCATGACCGGCTTCGTTTCGATCGGGCAGCCGCTCGCGGTGAAGCAGCTGGCGATCGACCGGACGTCGATGTTCGAAGTCGCGATCTGCTTTGTAGGAAACATCTTCCTGATCGGCGCCGCCTGGATTTGGCCCAACATTTGGGGGTTGCTCGCCGGAAGCCTGCTGGCTTCGTTCACCGGCATCGTCCTGTCCTATTTCATCAAGCCGGAGATCAAGCACCGGTTGCTGATCGACTGGGATTATGTGCGCGAGATCCTCGGCTTCGGCAAATGGGTGTTCATTTCCTCAATCGTCTTCTTCCTCGCGCTCAATTTCGACCGGTTGATCCTCGCCAAATACGTCAGCTTCGCCGCGCTCGGCATCTACGGCATCGCGCGCACGCTGTCGGACGTGTTCGCGCAGTTCAGCGTCAAGCTGGGCGCGGAGATCGTCTTCCCCAGCGTCGCGGCGGCCACGGTCCGCGGGGTTGAGCTGCAACGCAAGCTGGCGCACCGCCGGATGCAGTTCCAGGCCGCGACGATGGTCGCGATCGCCGGAGTCATCGCATTGTCGGACTTCATCATCCGCATCTACGACGTGCGGTACCACAGCGCGGCGCAACTGCTGCCGTGGGTCTCGGTGGCGGCATGGCTGATGATCCTCAGCACGCTCAACGAAAATCTGATGCTCGGCCTTCGCAAGCCGCATTACAGCGCCTTCGGCAGCGCGGCGAAGCTGCTCGGGCTGGCGGTGCTGTTGCCGATCGGCCTGATGCGCTACGGCATCGCCGCCGCGGCGGTGGCGACCGTGCTGGCGGAGCTGATGCGCTACGCCTGTTTGTCGGTCGGTCAGGCGCGGCTGAAGGTCACGTTCATCCGGCAGGACCTGCTGGCGACGATCGCGCTGATCGCGCTCGCCTATGCGATCCGCTGGGTCACGTTCCAGATCGGGCTGACCGGCGCGCCCGGCGAGCTGTTCCGGATCACCATGTACCGTTGAGCCATCAGCCGTAGGCACCCCGGATCACATTCGAGGTGCCCACGCGGGGCGGGTCAGGCGTTGGGCCCGTAATAGCCGCGATACCATTCGGCAAAGCGCTGCAATCCCTCGCGCAGCATCACCTTGGGCTGGTAGCCGGTCAGCGCGTGGAGCTTCGACACGTCGGCATAGGTCGCGGTGACGTCGCCCGGCTGCATCGGGCGCATCACCTTCTCGGCCTTCTGCCCGACCGCGTCTTCCAGCGCCTCGATCATCTCCATCAGCCCGACGGGGTGGCTGTCACCGATGTTGAGCACGCGGTGCCCGCCCGCTTCCGGCGGATGATCGAGCGCACCGACGATCCCGTCGACGATATCGTCGATATAGGTGAAGTCGCGCGCCATCTTGCCTTCGCCGTACACCTCGATCGCCTCGCCCCGCATGATCTTCTGCGTGAACGAGAAATAGGCCATGTCCGGCCGGCCCCACGGGCCATAGACGGTGAAGAAGCGCAGGCCCGTCTGCGGAAAGCCGTACAGCTTCGCATAGGACTGGCTCATCAGCTCGCACGCGCGCTTGGTCGCGGCATAGAGCGACACCGGATCGACCGCCGCCTCGTCCTCGGTGAACCCCTCGCCGCCCATCGGCTTGTCGCCATAGACCGAGCTGGAACTGGCATAGACAAGATGCTCGAAAGCTTCGGCGTGCCGGCACGCCTCCATGATCGACAGATGGCCGGCGAGATTCGACCGCTCGTAGGCGAACGGATTTTCGAGGCTGTAGCGGACCCCCGCCTGCGCGGCGAGGTGGACAACGCGGCGCACGCCCTCGTCGTTGACGATCTTCGCCATCGCCGCGGCATCGGCGATGTCGGCGCGGTGGAACGCGAAGGTATTGCGCCCCTGGAAGGTTGCGAGCCGCGCTTCCTTCAGCGTGGGATCGTAATAATCGTTGACGATATCGACGCCGATCACGCGCTCGCCGCGGTCGAGCAGGCGGTGCGCGACGGCATGGCCGATGAAGCCGGCGGTGCCGGTGACCAGGATCGGATCGGTGCGGGCGCTCATGCTGTCATCCCTCGGTTCGCGCCGCAGTCGGCGCCCTTATGCTGCACCGCCTCCTAAAGATGCGAACCCGTAACGGCAACTCGCCCCGTCTCAGTCGCGCACCGACTCCGCGGGTTGCCAGACGGCGTATGTCTTTCCGCCCCATACCGAATCCACCACACCCTGCGCGACGCCGACGAGGCTCAGCAGCGCGGCGACCACCTTCTGCGCGATCCCGATCCGCAGCCGGTTGCCGACCGCCAGCAGGATCGCACCGCCCGCCGCGAGCGACAGGATCGGCACCGCGCCGAACAGCGCCACCGCCACCGGCAGCGCGAACAGACCCGCCCCCAGCAACAGGAACGGCGTCATCCATTTGAGCATCCGGTGCGAGGCATAGCCATACAGCGCCGGCCACGGCAGCCGCCGCAGCTGCGGCCACAGCGCGCGGTGGACGTTGATCGCCTGGCACGCGATCCGCCGCTTGCGCGCCAGTTCCTCCTCCGCCTCGGTGGCGCTGCGCTCGTGGACCAGTGCATCGGGCACGCTGATCAGCCGCTTGCCCTGCGCCAGCACGACGAGGCTCAGGTACAGATCGTCGATCAGATGCGGCGGCGGCGGGCGATGAAGTTCGCGGCGCAGCACGAACATCGCGCCGTCGACGCCGATCAGCCCGACCGTCTCGCTCTCGATCGCCTTGATCGCCTCCTCGGCACGCCAGTAAGCGGCACCGGTCGCGGCGGCGGGGCTGTCGTCGGCATTGTCATAGACCAGCCGCGCGCTGGTGCAGCCGACGCTCGGATCGACGAACGGCGCGATCAGCCGCGCGATCACGTCGCCGTCGTGCATCACATTGGCGTCGGTGAACATCAGCAGTTCGGACGATGAGCGCTCGACCAGCAGGTTCATGCCATAGGTCTTGCCGTGCCGCCCATGCGACACGACCAGATCGACGCGGTCCGCGAACTCGCGCAGGATTTCGATCGTCCCGTCCTGCGGCCCGTCGGCATAGACGTGGATCGTCGCATTGCCATAGGCATCCGCCGCCTCGATCAACCGCTCCAGCCGACGCCGGATCGATCGCGCTTCGTTATAGGCGGACATGCAGATCGCCAGCGACGGCCGCGCTGTCCCGCCATGAGACATAGGCGACACCGGCCGACGTCGAAAGAAGCGCAAGGTGAACGGATAGATGACGAACGGATGCACCGCTAGCAACAGCAACAGCCCGGCAGCGATGGCGTACACCCAGATCATGCTCGCGTCTCGCCAGCCCCTTTTACGGCATACATCAGAGGGAGCAGCGACCGTCGCTTGTCACCCCCCTGCCTTTGTCATGAGCCATAGCGAGTAAAGATATTCCTGCAAGAAGGCGCATGGTTCCGGTCAACCCTTGGAAGATGGCTTGCATTTGAAGCAACATCGCTTACCACGTCGCCACTTCGCACGTGCGGCATAGACGCAGGGGAACCATCAATATGACCAGGCTGGCGATGATGCTGTCGGCAGTGGCGCTGCTGTCGGGCTGCGCCGGACGCGGCGGTGATCTGCCGCTGCAATCCGCCTCCGCGCTGGGACGCGAGCGGGCGACGCCGGTTGATGCCACCTATCAGCTGGGCGTGGGCGACCAGATCGCACTCGCGGTCTATGGCGAGCCGGACCTGACGCGCACTTATGCGATCAATCCGAACGGGACGATCGAGGTGCCGCTGGCAGGGACGATCAAGGCGCAGGGAATGACGATCGACGCGGTCAGCACGCTGATCCGCGACCGGCTGGCCGACGGCTTCCTGCGCAACCCCAGCGTGACGGGCTCGATCGTGTCCTATCGTCCGTTCTACATCCTGGGTGAGGTCAACAAGCCCGGCCAGTATCCGTACCAGACCGGCATGACGCTGGAAGGTGCGGTTGCACTGGCCGGCGGCTACACCTATCGCGCGCAGAAGAACTACGTCTTCATCCGCCCCGAAACCGGCGGCGGTGAAACCAAGGTCGAGGCGACGCCGGAGATGGCGGTGCGCCCGGGCGACACGATCCGCTTCACCGAGCGATTGTTCTGATCTCTGCGATGACCCGCGTCCGGCCTGCCCCTGCCCGCCCGTCGCGACGGCATCGCGTCGTCGCGTCACGGCTGCTGGCGACGGTATCGCTGCTCGCCGCGGGCACGTCCGCCGCGCAGGCGCAGACCACGCGTTCGGTGCTCGACACCGGCATCCCGTTCGACCTTCCGCAAACCGATCGCGTCACGGTGTTGCAGCGCCCGCATCCCGAAGTGGATGCGCTGGGCGTCCATGCCGGCGCGTTCCTGGTCTTCCCGCAGATCGAGCTGGCCGCCAACGCGACCAACAACGTCTTCGGCGCGACCACCGATACCGATTCCGATGTGTATGCGACGGTCGCGCCGCGGATCGACGCGCGCAGCGACTGGTCGCGGCATCAGTTGCAGGCGCATGCCCGCGGCACCTTCCGTCGTTATCTCGATTATTCGATCAAGAACGAGAACGGCTACGACATCGGCGTCGATGGTCGGCTGGACATCATCGGGGATTCGAACCTGCGCGCGGCGGTGAACGCCGACCGTATCTACATCACCCAGCTTTCGGGCGACTTCCCGCGCTTCGCCGCTGCCTCGGTGCCGCTGGATCGCCAGGTCGCGTCATTGCGCGGCACCTATGCGCTCAACCGGCTGCAATTGATCGGCGACGTCAACGTCACCCGACTGAACTACAGCGATACGCGCGCGCTGGACGGCACGCTGATCGATCAGGACTATCTGGATCGCACCGCGACCCGGCTGACCGCCCGCGCCGAATATAACGTCTCCCCGGTCACCTCGCTGTTCGTGCAAGGCATCTACACGCGCCACGATTACAAGGTCATCAACTTCGACTTCGATCGCAGCGGCGACGAAGTGCGCGTGATCGGCGGCGCAGCGTTCGACGTGACGCCGCTGATCCGCACGCGGCTCGGCGTCGGTTATCTGACGCGCCATTACGAGACGGCGGGCGTCGGCAATCTCAGCGGGCTCGCGCTCGACGCGCAGGTCGATTATCTGATCACCGAGCTGACCACGATCAGCCTGTTGGCACGCCGTGACGTGCGCGACGCGATCGTCGCCGGCTCGCCCGGCTATGTCGCCTCCCGGGCGTCGGCGGAGATCGATCACGAATTGCTGCGCAACCTGATCCTGATCGGCCGTGCCGACGTGGAGAAGGACGATTTCTCGCGCATCGACCGCGACGACACGTTGTTCCATGTCGGGGCGAGCGCGTTGTATACGCTCAACCGGTCGATGGTGCTGACGCCGTCGATCGACTATTCCAATCGCGACAGCCGCGGCGCGCAGATTGGGCAACGCTTCAACGAAGTACGCGCAGGGTTGAGCCTGACGTTGCGGCGCTGAGCCGCAGCACAGGCAGAACAAAAGGGTAAGCGATGGCGGAAGCGACGAACGTGCGACCCGAGGAGAGCCAGGATCTGGCCGGCCTCTTCTCGCGCCTGAAGCGGCACCTGCCGATCATCCTGGCGTGCGTCGTCGGGATGGTGGTGGTCGCCTGGGGGATCAGCAAGGTGCTGCCGCGCCGCTACACCGCCTCGGCGCAGCTCGAATATACCCCGCAAAGCCCGGTGGCCGGTGCGCCGCAGCCGCAATTATCGGATCTGGCGCGCGACGCGAAGATCGATGCCGAGGTGCAGACGATGAAGTCGCTGCCCGTCGCGACCCGTGTCGTCGACCAGTTGAAGCTGGATCGCGATCCCGAGCTGCGCGAGGCCGCCAAGGATTTCGCGACCGACGCCGCAACCGGCAAGCAGGCGATCGCCGGTGCGCTGCTGACGAACCTGAACGCGGCACGCGTCGGCACCACCTCGCTGTTCGAGGTCAGCTACACCGACAAGAATCCGTTGAAGGCGATGCAGGTCGCCAACGCCTTCGCCCAGGCGTTCATGGCCGAGGATCTGCAGAGCAAGGCGACCGAGTTCAAGGACGTCGATTCGCGCCTGAACGGCCAGCTCGACGAACTGCGCCGCAAGGTCGAGCAGGCCGACGCCGCCGTCGCCGCCTTCCGCGTCCGCAACAACCTGTTGGGCCTGCCCGATTCGGTGACCGCCGAGCAGGAGATCTCCTCGATCCGCGGTGCGCTCGCCTCGGCCCGCGCCGAAGAGGCGGCGGCGCGCGCGCGCAGCAGCGCCAGCGGCTCGACGATCGTCGGCGGCGGCACCAACAGCCCGTACAGCACGCAGACCATGTCGTCGCTGCGCCAGCAGCGCGCACAGGTCGCCGCGCGCGTCGCCTCGCTCCAGTCGCGCTACGGCGAGCGCTATCCGGCGCTGGCCGACGCACGCAAGGAACTCGACGCGATCGACGCGCAGTTGAGCGGCGAGATGCGCGACCTGTCGCGCTCGGCCGGCAACGCCTCGCAGGCGGCCGGCTCGACCGCCGCGTCGCTGGAGGCCAGCCTCGCCGCCGCGCAGGCGCGTCTGACCAACAACGTGCGCTCATCGGTGGAACTCGCCGATCTTCAGCGTACCGCGCAGAACGCGCGCGACGCCTATCAGCAGCTCCTCAACACCAGCACGCAGCAGAATGCGCAGCAGTCGATCGTCCGCCCGGACAGCCGCATCGCCGCGCCCGCCTCGCTGCCGCTGACCCCCAGCTCGCCGAACGTGCCGGTACTGCTGTTCATGGGCGCGGTGTTCGGCCTCGCGATCGGTCTGGCCATCGCCTACGTCCGTGAGCGTTGGGTGCAGGGTCTCGATACGGTCGACGATATCGAGACGATGCTCGGGGTCGATTACTTCAACAGCGTGCCGACCCCGGCCAGCTCGATCGAGAAGCCGCGCACCAGCGATCCGGCCGAGGCGACGCTGCTCCACCCGCTGTCCGCCTATACCGAGGCGTATCGCAACCTCGCGACCAGCCTCAGCTTCGCGGCCTCGTCGGTGCAGGGCGGCAAGATCCTCGGCATCACCTCGGCGCTGCCGAAGGAAGGCAAGACCACGACCTCGACCTCGGTCGCGCGCGTGCTGGCCACCGGCGGATCGCGCACGCTGCTGCTCGACACCGATCTGCGCCGTCGCTCGGTGTCGGTCGCGCTCGCCCCGCAGGCGCGCGTCGGGCTGGGCGAGGTGCTGGCCGGCACCGCGACGCTCGACGAGGTGATCCTGCGCGAGGAGCAGACCGGGCTCGACGTCCTGCCGCTCGCCCCGACCGCGGGCACCTCGCCGCACATCTTCGAGACCCCGGAATTCACCGCGCTGCTCGCCGAGCTGCGTCGCCGCTACGAATTGGTCGTGGTCGATACCGCGCCGGTGCTCGCGGTCGCGGATACCCGCGTGCTCGCGCATCACTTCGACGCGCTCGCGATGCTGGTCCGCTGGCGCTCGACCCCGGCGCGTGCCGCGCGCGCCGCGCTCCACCAGATCAGCTCGGTCGGCTCGGGCGTGACCGGCGTCGCGCTGACGATGGTCAACCTGAAGGTACAGGCGCAGTCGGGCTTCGGCGATCCGTCCTACTACGCCGATTACATGAAGGACTATTACGCCCAGTCGTGATCCGGCCGCGACCGGATCACCAGCGCGCCGCCCGATGGCCTCTTCCCCTCTCCAGAGCCTGACCGGGCGGCTCCGCAACCGGCGGCTGGCGCGAGTGTTCGCGCTGGCCGACCAGGGGTTCCAGGGGTTGGGGAGCATCGCCGCCAGCGCGATCCTCGGCCGGCACCTCGCCCCCGACGCGTTCGGCGCGGTCGGCGTCGCGATCGGCGCCTATTATTTCGTCGCGGGCTTCCACCGCTCGCTCATCACCCTGCCGTACGTCACCGAGCATCGCGAGCATGGCGATGCCGCCGATGACCGCCGCTACCATTCCGACTGGTGGTGGCTGAACGTCGCCGCCGCGCTGGTGCTCGCGGTCGGGCTGGTCGCGATTGCGGCGCTGGTGCAGGTCGCGCTGCCCGCGCAACGCTGGCTCGCCGAGCCGCTGCTGCTCGGCGCCGGGATCACCCCCCCGCTGCTCGCCGCCGATTTCGTCCGCCGCTGGTTCTACAAGCAGGAGCGCGCGTGGCTCGCGGCGCTCGTCTCCGCACTGTTCTTCGTCGTGCTGATCGGCGGCGCGCTGGTCGCCGCAGCCACCCGCCCCGATGCGGTGGCAGGCGCGCTGGCGTGGGGGGTGTCAGCGACGCTCGCGACCGTGTTCGCGCTCCTGCTGCTCCGCCCCGCCGCCCCGGCGGCCGCGCGCGCGTGGCAGCGCTTCGCCCCGCACGGCCGCTTCGCCGGCTGGCTGGCGCTCAACATCTTCCCGTACACCGTCTACAGCACCGCCACGGTCGTGATCCTGATCGGCGCATTGCTCGGGCCGGGCGCGGCGGCGGTGTTCACCGCGGCGCGCACGCTCACCAACCCGGCGGTCAGCATCGTCTCGGCGATCGATTCGACCGACAAGCCGCGCGCCGCCGCCGCGCTCGCCAAAGACGGCGGTCCCGGCCTGCGCCGCGCGATCGGCAACACCCGCCGCACGCTGATCCTGCTCACCGGCGGCTATCTCGCGCTCATCGCGCTGTTCGCGCATCCGCTGATCGCGCTGGTCTTCCACGGCCAGTACGCCGGGGTCGAACGGAATGTGCAGCTGCTGTGCGCCGCCTTCTTCCTGTTCTGCCTCAACCAGCCGTCGGAAACGCTGCTGATCGTGCTGCGCGCCAGCCGCACGATGTTCGTCACCCGCGCCGCGACCGCGCTGGTGACGCTCGCCGCGCTGGTGCTGGCGATTCCGCACGGCATCGCCGGCATGGCGATCGCGATCGCGGTCAGCCAGCTCGCCAATATCGTGCTGCTCACCCTTGCCGAGCGCCACGCCCTCACCCGCCTCGCGCTGTCGGAGCCAATGGCATGACGATCCGCTTTTCCGTCGTGGTGCTCACCTACGCCCGCGACCAGATCCTCGCCGACACGCTGACCCGGCTCCACGAATGCCTCGGACCACGCGACGATTACGAACTGATCCTGGTCGACAACAATGCCGACCGCGGCACGCGCGAGACGCTGCTCGATCCTTTCCCGCACCGCCAGTATCTGTTCTCGGGGTTCAACAAGGGCGTCCACGCGCGCAACGACGGTTTCGACGCGGCGCGCGGCGAGATCGTGGTGCTGCTCGACGACGATGTGCTGGTCGAGACGCCGGCGATGCTCGACCTGTTCGCGGCGCGCTTCGACGCGGACGACCGGCTCGGCGCGATCACGGTCCGCAAGCACGTCCGCGGCGAGACGCGCCGCCGCGTCGACCTGATCCCGCACACCCGCAAGGACGTCGACCTGACGAGCACCTTCCTCACCTTCCGCTTCGTCGGTGGGTGCGTCGCGTTCCGCACTGCCTGCCTGCGCGAGGTCGGCGGCTTCCTGCCCGACTTCTTCTACGGACTGGAGGAGATCGAGCTGTCGTACCGGATCATCGATGCCGGCTGGCGAATCCGCTACGATCCCGCGATCAGTTGCGAGGAGCTGGAGCATCCCGCCGGGCGCGACGCGAAAAAACGCGTCCAGACGCAGCGGCTGGCGAACAAATACATCATCAGCTACCTTCGAATGCCTTTCCCGGAGGTGCTGGTGAACGCCGCGCTCTTCACGCCCTATCTGCTGATGCGCCAGCGCGGCCAGGCCAGTGTCACCGGCGCGGTGCGCAAGTTCCTCGACTGGCGCAAACGCAGCGACCGGCCGCAGCGCAAGGCGATCTCGCGCCAGACTGCGGCCTATATCCGCGAATGCGGCGGCTCGGTGTGGAAATGATCGTGCGCGTCGCGCTGCTCGCGGCGGCGATCTGGGCCGGCTGGTCGGCGACCCCGAATGGCGGCGGCACGCTCGACCGGTCGCGGCTGCAGCCCGCCTTTGCCGAGGAGTTCGATCGCGCGCCCGATTTCTGGCACGCCGAAAAGAACCCAAAGGGGCGCTGGAAGACCAATTACTGGTTCGGCGTTCAGCCGACCCGCGCCGACAAGGGCTGGGAGCCGCGCACGCTCGTCCCCAACGGCGAGCTGGAATATTATGGCGACCCCGCCGAGGGCATGTCCGCGTTCGAATGGAAACCGGGCGTGCTGACGATCGCCGCGCGCCCTAACCCGTATCGCGCCGATCCGGTCACCCACCATTTGCCGTATCTGTCGGGGCTCATCACCACCGAGCGCTCGTTCCACTTCACCTACGGCTATGTCGAGGCGCGGATCGCCTTCCCGTCGGGCAAGGGCATCTGGCCGGCGTTCTGGCTGCTCCCCGTCCCGGCGGTGAAGGACGGCAAGCCGCAACAACCCGGGCCGACTGAGATCGACGTCTTCGAATCGATCGGTGAGCCCGGCAAACTCTATTTCACCTACTTCCCGAACCTGCCCGACAACCAGAAGAAGGGCGACGGAATGCCGTGGCAGAGCGGCACCGACCTGTCGCAATTCCACACCTATGGCATGATGGTGACCCCCAAAGAGCTGATCTGGTATTTCGACGACCGGCCGGTGCGCCGCGTCGCGAACAAGGATTACCACCAGCCGCTCTACCTGCTCCTCAACCTCGCGATCGGCGGCAACTGGCCGGGCGCGCCGCGGGCGGATCAGAAATGGCCGGCGCGGATGAAGATCGACTGGGTGCGCGGCTACCGGATCGCGGGACAGTGACCGCCGTCTCGCGCCTCGGGCTGGGCGGCAGCAAGTTCGGCTCGTTCGCCAACCCCGCCCCCGCCGCCGACAGTGAGCGGCTGGTCCGCACCGCGCTCGACCTCGGCGTCACCGTGCTCGATACCGCCAGCATCTATGGCCAGGGCGATAGCGAGCGGATCATCGGCCGCGCGATCGCTGGACGGCGCGACACGGCGTTCGTCGTCACCAAGGGCGGGCAGACCTTCTCCGCCAAATACCGGCTGCTGCGCACCGCCAAGCCGCTGATCCGCGCGGTGCTCGCGCGGCGCGGCGGCGCGGGCAACGCCGTCACCGCGCAGCGCGCCGATGCGATCAGCGCCGACTGGCGGCCGCGCACGATCGTCGCCAGCCTCGAGGCATCGCTGAAGCGGCTGCGCACCGATCGCGTCGAGGCTTTCCTGCTCCATAGCCCGCCTGCGCATGTCGCTGCCGACGCCGAACTGGCGCTGGCGCTCGTCGCCGCACGCGCCAGCGGCAAGGCGCTCAGGATCGGCGTGTCGTGCGACGATCTCGCCACGCTCGACGCCGCACTCGACCAGCCCGGCTATGACGTGCTGGAGCTGCCGTGGGACGTGCTCACCGCGCTCGGCAGGCGCGCCGACACGATCCGCGCGCGCGGGCATCTGGTGCTCGCGCGCGAGGTGGTGACGCTGCAACCCGGGCTCACCCCGGCGCAGGCGGTGGCGCGCGCGATCGCGCATCCCGCCGTCGATTGCACCGTGGTCGGCACCGGCAAGCCCGAGCATCTGCGCGCGCTCGCCGCGATCGCACGCGGGTCGGCGCGATGATCGTCGACGCGCGCCGCGCCGCGCTGCCCGAGCGGATCGAGGCCGATCTGGTGATCGTCGGCGCCGGCCCGGCCGGGATCACGCTGGCGCTGACCTTGGAAGATGCCGGCTGGAACGTCGTGCTGGTCGAGGCCGGCGGCGACAAATTCGACAAGGCCGGGCAGGATTTCCTGCGCGCGCAGTCGGTCTCCCCCTCCTCGCACTCGCCCGGCGAGATGTACCGCCGTCGCCAGTTCGGCGGCACCAGCGCGGTGTGGGGCGGGCGCTGCATCCCGTTCGATCCCGTAGATTTCGAAACGCGCGACTGGATGCCCGCCGCGCGCTGGCCGATCCGGCATGACGACATCGCGCGCTTCTACCCGCATGCAATGGCGCTCGCCGAGGCCGGCGCGCTCGACGTCACCGCCGCCGCCGCCGACCCGCGCGAGGCCGACCCCGCGCTCCCCGGCACCGGCGACGACGCGATCACCGAGCGCGTCGAGCGCTTCAGCCACCCGACCGATTTCGGCGGCTGGTATCGCAAGCGGCTCGCCGCCGCACCGCGGCTGCGCGTCCTCACCAACGCCCCCGTTGACCAGATCCTCACCGCCGACGACGGCGCAGTCGCCAGCGGCGTCCGCCTCCGCCTTCCCGATGGCGCGAAGGTCACGGTCGCCGCGCCGCGCATCGTCATAGCCGCGGGCGGGATCGAAACCGCGCGGCTGCTGCTCGCCAGCGACGAGGCGCGCGCCTGCGGGCTCGGCAACGAGCATGATCTGGTCGGGCGCTATTACCAATGCCATCTGGAGGGCACGCTCGGCACGATCGCCTTCCACCCGCCCGCCGGGCACGACCGCTTCGACTATTTCCGCTCGCACGATGGCGTCTATTGCCGCCGCTATCTGTGGCTGTCGCCGGAGGCGCAGCGGCGCGAGCGTCTGGCCAACATGGTGCTGCGCCCCGCGCATCCCAGCATCGTCGATCCCGCGCATCGCCATCCGGTGCTGTCGGCGATGTATCTTGCCAAGAACATGATTGTCCCCGAATATGCGCGCAAGATGACCGCGCTGGAGCATGACGCGCGTGCGCGACGCGGCGGCTCGTCGGCGTCCTTCCATGCCGCGCATTTCCGCAACGTGCTGCGCGGCGCGCCGCGGCTGGCGGGGTTTGCGCTCGACTGGACGCGCCGCCGCATCCTTGCGCAGCGCAAACTGCCCAGCGTGCTGCTCGCCGAACCGCGCGGCGTCTATCCGCTCGACCTCAATGGCGAACAGGAGCCGTATCGCGACAGCCGCGTGATGCTCGGGAACGAGCGCGATGCCGTCGGCATGCGCCGCGCGATCATTGACTGGCGCTGCACCGCCGCCGATCGCGAACGCATGATCGCGGGCGTGCGCGTGATCGCGGCGGCGGTGAACCGCAGCGGTGCCGCGACGATCATGCTCCCGGACGAAGAGGCACAGGCGTGGAGCGATCATCCCGTTCCGGTCGGCGGCCACCATATCGGCACCGCGCGGATGGCAGAGACCGCGACCGATGGCGTCTGCGACGCCAATGCCGAGCTGTTCGGCACGCGCGGCGTGTTCATCGCGGGCGCGGCGAGCTTCCCGACCTCCAGCTTCGCCAATCCGACGCTGACGCTGCTCGCACAGACGCTGCGGCTGGCGGAGCATCTGCGTCGTAACGGCTGACCCGCCGTTCCAAAGCGGGACAGGCGGACAAGTGTCGCACGATCGTCGCGCAACCGTCATGGCTGCGTAACAGCGAAGGGTCAGGCGCATGGTTAACAGGAGATTAACCCGATGCGCCGCTTCGCCTTGCTCGCTACCGCCGCCGCCACGCTCGCCCTCGCGCCGTCATCGGCGGGCGCCGTCACGCTGATCTCGTCCTTCTCGGTCGACAACGGCACGGATCTGTCGGGCTTCGCCAATGTCGGTGACAATCGGTTCGGCGGCTTCGGGTCGGACCTCAGCTACGACGCGAGCACCGGCACTTTCTGGAGCACCACCGATCGCGGGCCGGGCGGCGGCGTCCTGTCGTACGCCCCGCGGCTGCAGGGCTTCACGCTCGACATCGATGCCGGCGGCAAGATCAACGGCTTCAACCTGACCAACACCGTCCTCTACCGTGACGGTGCCAACACGTATAACGGCCTCAACCCGCAGTTGCTGAACGGCAGCGTCGCCGATCTCGGCCGCTCGCTCGATCCCGAAGGGCTGGCACGGCTGCCCAACGGCAATTTCCTGGTGTCCGACGAATATGGCCCGTCGGTCTACGAATTCCGCACCGACGGCCAGTTCGTCCGCGCGTTCGAGGTGCCGTCGAACCTCGTGCCGCGCGACGGCAACGGCGGCGTCGATTACGTCGGGGGTGCGGGCGCGATCGTTACCGGCCGCCAGGACAATCGCGGCTTCGAAGGGCTGACCGTCAGCAAGGACGGCAAGACCGCTTACGCGATCCTGCAGGATCCGTTGGTCAACGAAGGTCGCGCGCCCGACGGTTCGGCAAACGGCGTCTACAGCCGCAACACCCGCATCGTCGAATTCGACGTCGCGAGCGGCAAGCAGACCAAGCAATATGTCTATCAGCTCGATTCGGTCGACGACATCAACAAGGGCATCACCAAGGGCACGTTCGACGCCGACAAGCAGGGCCGCTCGATCGGCGTCTCCTCGCTCCAGGCGGTCGGCGACAACAAGCTGCTGGTGCTGGAACGCGACAATCGCGGCTTCGGCGTCGACGATCCCAACGGCAAGAAGCAGGTCGGCGACAAGCGCGTCTATGAGATCGACCTGACCAACGCCACCGACGTCAAGGATGTCAGCCTGGCTGCCACCAACGATCTGCCCGCCGGCGTCACCGCGGTGAGCAAGGCCTCGACCCCGTTCCTCGACATCGCCGCCGCGCTGAAGGCGGCGGGCTACCCGATCCCCGAGAAGATCGAGGGCTTCGCATTCGGTCCGCGGCTGGCGGACGGCAGCTACACGCTGATCGTCGTCACCGATAACGACTATTCGGTCACCCAGTCGGGCAGCGGCGAGCAGTTCGACGTCTGCACCAGCGGCGTCGCGGGGAAGGGCAGCACCGAACAGGTCAAGCTCGGTGCGGCCTGCCCGGCGGGGATGAAGCTGATCCCGAACACGGTCTACAGCTTCAAGGTGAGCGCGGCCGAATATGCCAAGCTGACCGGCGCGGTGCCCGAGCCGCAGACCTGGGCGATGATGCTCACCGGCTTCGGCGTGGTCGGCGCGGCGATGCGCCGCCGCCGCAAGCCGCTCCGCCGCGCGCTCGTCTGACGATCGCCGCCCCGGGGCTTGACCCCGGGGCGCATTCCAAGCGCCCTCCCAGTCGGTTCGCGCCGAGCCTGTCGAAGCACATGCCGCGCACCCGGCCTTTCGACACGCTCAGGGCGGATGGGACTTGAGCTATCGCCGCCGGTCGGGCAGCACCCGGTCGACCCATGCGCCCAGCCGACCGTGCGACCACGCCACCGCACGATACACCGCCAGCACGCGCCGCGCCCATCCGGTATAAAGCCCCGGCCGCCCGGTGCGCAGCGCCACCCGCGCGATCCGGTGGCTGTCGCGCGCGATCATGTAGCGCATCCGATACACCAGCTTGCGCCGCACCGGCAGCGCCGCCGAGGGCGCAACGCGCTTGACCGGCCGCACCGCCTCCCCCCCGCGTGCCCACGTCAACCGATACGCCAGCCCCTCGCGACGATGCCGAAACCCCGCCGCCTGCGTCTGCTCGACGAACGCCGCATCGACCTCGCTTAGCGCCAGCCGCCCGTCCGCCACCGCCCCCGCGATCATCGCATGGATCTCCGGCGAGCGCGCGATCACGACATTGGTGCCGCGCCCGTCCGACGAATAGGGCTCCACCCACGCATCGCCGAACGCGACATCGGCCGTTTCGGCGACGACATCGTCGCACCAGTCGCACGCTGGGTTCTGGAAGAAGCCCGCGCCCCAGTCGCCATCGGCCAGATGCCACCAATCCTCGGCGCGCGCGCTGCCGTCATCGAGCGTCAGATGCGCGCGATACCAATTGGCGGGTCGGCTGGCGTCCTTGATCCGGTAATCGACGCTCCGCACCCGCGCGATTGGCGTCGCCAATTGCCACGCGAAACTGTCGACCAGTCGTGCGCTCTTCTGATGCCCGCAGAATAGCCCCAGCAGATGCGTCACCCGCTCCGCGATCACCGGATCGGTGCGCCGCAACAGGTTGAGCGCCTTGATGAAGCACGGCACTGCCACCACCGCATAGCGCCCCGGCGTCGCGCGGATCGCCGCAATCACGGCCGACAGCTCGACCGGATAGTAACGCGACTTGGCGCCCCCCGCGATCTCGTCAACGTCCCGCGACAGCCGGTACGAGAAGAACCGCCCGTCCGCCTGCGGATCGGCGACCGGCGCGACATGCGCCACCGCATCGACCGCGCCGGTGCGCAGCAATTCCGCCGCGACCCAGCTCACCATCCCGCCCGAGCTGCCGTTGGCGCGAACGCCACCCTCCGCGACATGCCCGACCCAGGTCGATTCGAACCGTCCGAGCAGCGCGCTGCGCGCCGCCGCCGCCGGAAAGCGCTCGGCGGCCAGCACATCCTCGTTCGCCGCGACCGGCGAGAACGGGCAGCGCGCCGCAAAGTCCGCGCCGCCTAGTGTGCCCCGCTCCGGCTTCCACAGCCCGTCGCGATCCATCCGCATCGCCGCGGCGCAGCCACCGCAGCCGATGCACAGCCCTGCGTCGACGATATCGTCGGGTCGCAGCGCCTCAACCAAGCGCCGCACCCAGGAAGGCGGTCGATTGCGCGCGCAATTCGGCGATCCGCTCTCCGATCCGCGCCTCGTGCGGCGTGGTCAGCATGGTGTCGTAGAACCCGTCGGCGGTCTCCGGCGCGACGATATGCCGCCCGGCATCCAGCGCCGCCGCCAGATCGCGCACCTTGTTGAACCGGTAAGAGGACGGCGCCGTCACGAACGGCGTCCCGTGCACCAGCGCGAAGACGCAGCCGTGGAAGAAATTGGTGACCAGCGCGCTTGCCCCCGCCACGCGCTCGGCAAAGGCGTCCGGCCCGGCATCGATCTCCTGCGTATCGGCCCAGTCGTTGCGATAACCGATGCTGTGCAGCCGCACGTCGTGCCGCGCCGCCCAGCGTCGCATCGCCTGCGCCAGCCAGTCCGGAAAGCCGTGGCCGTAGACCAGCGCATAGCGGTCGCCGTCCGGCGTCCCGCGCGGCACGCGCTCGCCGAATTGCAGCACCGGATCGAGCACCAGCGGCGGCGTCACGCTTAACGCGCCACCGACCAGCGCCTGCGCATTGGCATCGCGCACCGAGATCGCGGTGAACCGCCGCAGCCGTTCCACCCACGCGTCCCCGATCCCGTCGGCCGCGTCATGGTTCCCGAAACTGGCGGCATAGGACACCAGCCGCGGCGCCGCGACGCCCTCGCCGAAGAACAGCGGCACGCCCGCATACCAGGGATGCCGGAAATTCCAGACCTCGTCGCTGCCGACCACCACCGCGTCCAGCGCCGACGCGGCGCCCGGATCGTCGATCGCGAACGTCGCGGAGCGCGGCAGTTCCTCGATCGCGGTGACGAACTTGCGCGCCTTGGCCTTGTACGCCGGCAGGTCCGCCGCCCGCGTCCGCTCGGGCAGGGTCGGCTGCAACGCGCACCGCCACTCCGCCTGCACCACCGCGTCGCTGTGGTGGTCGAGCAGGCGCGCATCATGCCCCAAGGCACGCAGCCCTTCGACCAGGCAACGCGCCTGCCAATAGGATCCATAATTGATGCAACGGTGAAAGGTCAGGACGCCGACCTGCGCGGGTGATTCGGTCATTACGGTGACAATCTTTTCGAAACGGCGCGGTTCCAGACGCTTGGGTCCGCCGGGGCAATGACGCTTTATCAACTTATCTGTGTTAACGTCGGGGCATGGAAATCGTGTACCTCTACAAGTCGCTGATCGATATCATCGTCGAACACAGCGGGTCGGCGGAATTGCTACACGTCCACGCGGGGCTCGCGATCTATCTTCTCGCGCTCATGGTGGTCCGGCAACGCCGCGGCGGTTTTCTGGCTTTGCAATGCGTGCTCGCCGCCGAACTGGCGAACGAGACGATGGACTGGCTCGCCGCCAGCCCGAAATGGACGTGGGGCGACACGATTTCAGACTTTGTTCTCACCATGATGTGGCCGACGGCGATCACCGTGGTGATCGCATGGCGCCGTCGACGCTGGCAGAAGACGATTGCCACGCTCGCACGCCCCGCCCCGATTTCGGCAAGGTCAAGCGGCGCTGCACCGATTGCAACCACCTGAACGCTTGCCAGACGGGCGGTCGAGTCGCTAGCGGGCAAGGCTGGGATGCCGCCCGGGGGGCGGTTCATTCAAGGGAGCGACCGTCTTGCGCATTACCATGATCGGTTCGGGCTATGTCGGCCTGGTTTCAGGCACATGCTTTGCCGACTTCGGCCATGACGTGATCTGCGTCGACAAGGACAAGGGCAAGATCGACCGGCTGCTCGCCGGCAAGATGCCGATCTACGAGCCCGGTCTCGAGGATCTGGTCGCGCGCAACGTGGCGGCGGGCCGGCTGAAGTTCACCACCGACCTGAAGGAAGCGGTCGCGGGGGCGGACGCGGTGTTCATCGGCGTCGGCACGCCGACCCGTCGTGGCGACGGCCATGCCGACCTGTCCTACGTCTACGCCGCCGCCAAGGAAATCGGCGAGGCGCTGACCGGCTATACCGTGATCGTCACCAAGTCGACCGTTCCGGTCGGCACCGGCGACGAAGTCGAGCGGATCATCCGCGAGGCCGCGCCGAACGCCGAATTCGGCGTCGTCTCGAACCCGGAATTCCTGCGCGAAGGCGCGGCGATCGACGACTTCAAGCGTCCCGACCGAATCGTGATCGGCTCTGAGGACGATCGCGCGACCGAGGTGATGCGCCAGGTCTATCGGCCTTTGTATCTCAACGCCGCACCGATCCTCGTCACCGCGCGCCGCACCGCCGAGCTGATCAAATACGCGGGCAATGCGTTCCTCGCGACCAAGATCACCTTCATCAACGAGATCGCGGACCTGTGCGAGAAGGTCGGCGCCGACGTGAAGGACGTCAGCCGCGGGATCGGGCTCGACAATCGCATCGGCTCGAAGTTCCTGCATGCCGGGCCGGGCTATGGCGGGTCGTGTTTCCCCAAGGACACGCTGGCGTTGCTGAAGACCAGCCAGGACTATGACGCGCCGCAGCGGATCGTCGAGGCGGTCGTGGCCGTCAACGACAACCGTAAGCGTGCGATGGGCCGCAAGATCGTCCATGCGATGGGCGACGACGTCCGCGGCAAGACGATCGCGGTGCTGGGCCTGACCTTTAAGCCGAACACCGACGATATGCGCGATTCGCCTGCCATCGCGGTGATCCAGGCGCTGCAGGACGCCGGTGCGAAGGTGAAGGCGTTCGACCCCGAGGGCACCGAACAGGCCAAGCTGGTGCTGGAGAACGTCGACTATTGCGACGGCCCGTATCAGGCGATCGAGGGCGCCGACGCGCTGGCGATCGTCACCGAATGGGACGAATTCCGCGCGCTCGACCTGCCGCGCGTGAAGTCGCTGCTCAAGGAGCCGATCCTGATCGATCTGCGCAACATCTACACCCCTGCCGAGGTGAAGGCGGCGGGGTTCCAGTACACCAGCATCGGCCGCTGATCGAAGACCGCGGGGCGACGAACCAACGGTCCGTCGCCCCGCTTCTTTTTCGCCACCGTTATTCCCGCAAAGGCGGGGGATCCAGAACCTGCGACGCGCCGGCTCTACCGACAAACCCGCGCGTCTAGAGTCCCGCCTCCGCGGGAACGGCGAGCCGATGGGCAGCCTGGAGCGCCTACCCCGCCGGCAAACACTCCCGCCGCTGATCGACCCGGTCCGCGCCCCCCGGCGCGCGCGTCAGCACGGACAGCGCGCGACACAGCTTTCCGCCATCCGCCTCGGCCTCGCCCGCGACGACGAAGCCGTGCACCTGCCCGGCCGACTCATACCATTCCTGCACCTCGCCGCTGCGCAACGCCGCCGCGATCGCCGCCGCGCGGCTGCCGCTCTCCTGCGGCAAGTCGTCGGCCACGGCCGTCTTCGCCAAGGGCGCCGGCGTTGGGCCCGGCACGATCGGCCGCACCGCGCGCGCCACCACCAACGGCGCCGGGGGCGCGATCACCTGCTGCGGCACCGGCACGCTGACCGAATAGTTCACCGCGCGCACCGGCGGCGCATGGGTCGCGGCCATCGACAGCCCGCCCGCGCTCACCGCCAGCATCACCCCCATGATCCCGGCCGCGCGCCAGCCGCCGCCGGAACGCGCTCGCGCCGGCTCGTAGAAGGGATAATACGGCCCCGGCACCGCGAACCGGCACTCGCGCGTGATCCGCATCGGTCCCAGTTCGATTACCGTGCGTCGGATGATGTCGCGCCCGCCTGTCACCTGCCGCTCTCCTGACCAGCGACCGTCATCGGCCGTCGAGCGTCGCTTGGCAAGCGCGCTCAATTCGCCATCGGGCCGCCGAACAGCAGCCCGAAATAATCACCCTTGTTCCACACCGGCCGCTGTGGCGCATCGGCGATCTCGCGGGCGATCCGGTAATTGGCGTCGACGAAGCGCACCCCCTGATCCCACAGGATCGGCTGCGTCAGGTCGTCGCAGGGCTTGTGGTAGCATGTGCTCATGAACGTCTCGATCGCCGCCTTGCCCGGCCCCTTCTCCCCCGGCCACAGGAACACCGAGGGCACGCCCTTCTGCACGAAGCGATAATGGTCGGAGCGGACGAAGATCGCCTGCTCGGGCATCGGGTCGGGTGACAGGCCGACGCCGATCCCCGCCACCGCGCGCGCGATGATCGGCCCCAGCGTCGAACGGTCACCGCCGAACGCCACCATATCCTCGAACCGATAGGTCAGGATCGGCATGTCCAGGTTCACGTCGGCGACGATGTCGCGGATCGGCACCGTCGGATGGTTCGCGAAATAATCGCTGCCGACCAAACCCTTCTCCTCGGCGGTCACCGCAAGGAACAGGATGCTGCGCTTCGGCGCGGCCGCGGTCTTGAAGCGCTTGGCGGCTTCGATCAGGCTCGCGATCCCGATACCGTCGTCAAGCGCGCCGTTGTAAATCGTGTCGCCGTTCACCGCCGCGCCGACCCCGACGTGATCGAGATGCGCCGACAGCACCACCGTCTCGCGTCCCAGCGCCGGATCGCTGCCCGGGATGATCCCCACGACATTGCTGCTGTCGATCGGGCGATAGCTGGTCGCGCTTGCGATCGACAGCGTTCCCGCCGCCGTCACGGGCCGCACCTTCAGCGTCTGGCGCGCCGCGCCCTTGGCGAGCGCCCGCCACTGCCGTCCGAACACCTTCGCCGCGCCCGCTGGGGACAGCGTTCCCAGCAACGGCGCGCCGCTCGCATTGCCGGTGCCGTCGGGGCGCGCCCAGGTGATCCGCTCCGCGGCATAGCCCTTCGTCACAGACGCGAACGACGGCGCGCCACGCCCGGCCTTGCGCAGATCGGCGATCGCGATCACGCCGACGGCACCATGCTTGGCCGCCGCGCTCTGCCGCGCCGCCGCGCTGCCGAAGGTCGCCGCCACCTCGCTCGGCAGCCCGGCCGGCGCGCCCCCGACATAAGCGACGATCTTGCCGCGCACGTCGACGCCCGCATAATCGTTCAGCCCATATTGCGGCGCTTCCAGCCCATAGCCGACGAACACCACCGGTGCCGCGACCCTGGTCACCTTCGCGGCCGGATTCGCCGCCGGGGTGAAGTCGTTGCCGAACGCCAGCGGCACCGCGGCCCCGCCCGCCGCGGTCCACGACGCATTCCCCTCACCCGCGATCTTGTACCCGGTCAGCGGCACCTTCTGCAGATAGCCGCCATCGTCGCCCATCGGCTTCAGCCCCGCGGCGTAGAATTGCGCGGCGACATATTGCGCGGCGATATCGAACTCGGGCGAGCCGACGTCACGCCCCTTCATCGCGTCCGACGCCAGGAACATCACATGCGCCTTCATCGCCGCCTGATCGGCGGGCAGCGGCGCGTTGAGCGCAGCGTTGCGCGCGGCGGGCGTCGTCTGGGCGAGCGCGGTGGCGGAAAAAGCGAGCAACGGCAGGAAAGCGAACGAACGAAACATGGACACGCCCGGCTGGAAGAGGAAGGATCGCTGACCTTACGGGGGCCGATGGTTGCCGTCGAGACGATCGCGCGGCTTTCGGATGGAACACGGCCCGCGATGTCGTCATAGTCCGCGGCATGGCCGATGCCCGCACCACGCCCGTCACGCCCGCCGCCACGCGCCGCAGCGATTATACCCCGCCCGCCTGGCTGGTGCCGCAGGTCGCGCTCGACTTCGCGCTCGACCCCGTCGCGACGCGCGTCCGCGCCCGCCTCGACGTCACCCGCAACGGCGCGCACGACACCCCGCTGCGGCTCGACGGCGCCGGTCAGGTGCCGCTCTCGGTGACGGTCGACGGGCAAGCGATCAACGACTGGCGGATCGAGGGCGAGCAGCTCGTCGTCCCGCTCCCCGGCGACGCGCATGTCGTCGAGACCGAGGTGGAGATCGCGCCCGACCGCAACACGCAATTGATGGGGCTCTACGCCTCGGGCGGGAATCTGTGCACGCAATGCGAGGCAGAGGGCTTCCGCCGCATTACCTGGTTCCCCGACCGTCCCGACGTGCTCGCAACCTACCGCGTGAGGATGACCGCTGACAAGGCGCGCTTCCCGGTGCTGCTCGCCAACGGCGACCCGATCGCGCAAGGCGACAACGCCGACGGCACGCACTGGGCGGAATGGCACGATCCGTGGCCCAAGCCGTCGTACCTCTTCGCGCTGGTCGCGGGCGATCTCGCGGTCAATCGCGGCACCTTCACCACCCGCTCGGGCCGCGAGGTCCGGCTCGGCATCTGGGTCCGCGCCGGTGATCTGCCCAAGACCGATCATGCACTCGACGCGCTCAAGCTGTCGATGGCGTGGGACGAGCGCGTCTATGGCCGCGAATATGATCTCGACGTGTTCAACATCGTCGCGGTCGACGATTTCAACTTCGGCGCGATGGAGAACAAGGGGCTGAACATCTTCAACAGCCGCTACATCCTCGCCGACCCCGATACCGCGACCGATTACGATTACGATGCGATCGCCGCGGTGGTCGCACACGAATATTTCCACAATTGGTCGGGCAACCGCATCACCTGTCGCGACTGGTTCCAGTTGAGCCTCAAGGAAGGCTTCACCGTCTACCGCGATCAGGGCTTCTCCGCCGATAAGGGCTCGGCCGCGGTCAAACGGATCGAGGACGTGCGCGGCCTGCGCGCCGCGCAGTTCCCGGAGGATGCCGGCCCGCTCGCGCACCCGGTCCGCCCGGAAAGCTATATCGAGATCAGCAACTTCTACACCGCGACCATTTACAACAAGGGCGCGGAGCTGATCCGCATGATGGCGACGATGCTCGGGCCGCAACGCTTCCGCGCCGCCTGCGACCTGTATTTCGACCGCTTCGATGGCACCGCCGCCACCTGCGAGGATTTCGTCGCCTGCATGGAAGAGGCCGGCGGGATCGACCTCACGCAATTCCGCTTGTGGTACAGTCAGGCCGGCACCCCGCGCGTCTCCGCCTCGCTGGTCCACGAACCCGGCAGCGGCCGCGCGACGCTCAACCTCGCGCAGAAGGTGCCCGAAACCCCCGGCCAGCCGATCAAGCAGCCGCAGGTGCTCCCGTTGCGCATCCGGCTGTTCGGCGGCGACACCGGCCAGCCGCTCGGCGAGGAGCAGCTCGTGATCCTCTCCGACGCCAGCGCCAGCGTGACGTTCGAGACGGTGACCGAACGCCCGGTCGTGTCGCTCAACCGCGGCTTCTCCGCGCCGGTGATCGTCGAGAGCGACCGTAGCGCTGCCGACCTCGCGTTCCTCGCGCGCCACGACGACGATGCCTTCGCGCGCTACGAGGCGATGCAGCAATTGATGCTCGACACGCTGATCGCCGCCACCGTCGAGGGCGACGCCGATCCAAGCGCGGTGGTCGCGGCGGTCGCCGACACGCTCGACGACCCGACGCTCGACCGCGCGTTCGTCGCCGAGGCGGTGCTGCTGCCCTCGGAGAATTTCATCGGCGACCAGCTGAGCGTCGTCGATCCCGAGGCGATCTTCCGCGCGCGCGAGGGGCTACGCGCCACGCTCGGCCGCGAACTGGAGCCGCGCTGGCGTACCGCGATCGATCCCGCATTGCGCCGCCCCTACGCCTACACGCCCGAGGACAAGGGCATCCGCCGCCTGCGCAGCGTCGCGCTCGGCTATCTCGCCGCATCCGGTGCAGAGGATGCCGCGGCGCTGGCATGGGCGCAGTTCGAGGCGGCCGACAACATGACCGACCGTCAGGGTGCGCTATCGACGCTGGTGAGCGGTTATTCGCCCGAACGCGAACGCGCGCTCGATCATTTCTATACCCGCTATGCCGACAATGCGCTGGTGCTCGACAAATGGTTCCAGACGCAGGCGCTGTCGTCGCGCGACGACACGCCCGCGCTGGTCGCGGAACTCGCCCAGCATCCCGACTTCACGCTCGCCAACCCCAATCGCGCGCGCGCGCTGGTCGGGGCGTTCGCGGTCAATCAACGCGCCTTCCATGCGGAGGGCGGCGCGGGCTATCGCTGGCTGACCGAGCAATTGCTGGCGCTCGACAAGCTCAACCCGCAAACCTCGGCGCGCCTGCTCCCGCCACTCGGCCGCTGGCGCCGCTTCGATCCGGTGCGCTCGGCCGCGATGCGCGCGGAGCTGGAGCGGATCGTGGGCACGCCGGGGATCAGCAAGGACCTGTTCGAACAGGCATCGAAGAGTCTGGAGGGGTAACAATCTCCCGTCCCCTTCAGGGGAGGGGCTGGGGGTGGGGGACTCAAACTACCTGATCCTACACGGCAAAGGCCAGTCCCCACCCCAACCCCTCCCCTGAAGGGGAGGGGCTAAACCACCTCAGACGGCCGCGGCCAGCTCCACCTTCGCGTCTCGCTCGACGCGACGCTGCTCGGTGCGCCGCGACTGCGCCGCCATCTTCAGCCACGCATCCTCTGATCGCTGGCAGCGTTCGCGAACGTTATCCAGCGTGGTTTCCTGCGCATCGCGGCGGTGTTGCGCGGCGATCGCTTCGAAGCGTTCATATTCCTTGATGACCGACCCCTTTGGCTTGCACGGGCGGCACGCGCACGACCTGCGCCGCCAGTTCGTCGTACAGGTCGCAGACCTCTAGTAACGCATCACTGCCCAGGTGTATCCGCTCGCCCAGCGTAAAGCGCCGCAGCGCCCCGCCGGGCCCGGACCAGCCGACCGTCATGTGGCTGCCGCCGCGCACATCCGCGCGCCGCGCCGCGCCTTGCGTATAGCGGAACGTCGCACGCGCGCGCGCCATGCCGTCCAGCCGCTCGACGCCCCATGATGCCTCGGCGCAGAACGTCACCAGTTTGCTGCCGGTGTTGCGCTGGCGTGCCTGCACCGGCTGCCCGGCATGATCCGCCGCCGCGTCGAGCAGGACGTGCAGCAATCGGTCGAGTTCGCCGATCCAGTTGCCGATCACGCGGGAGCGCACCAGCCGGTCGTTCTCGCCCCAGCATTGGTCCAGCCACGGCTGGCCGATCTGCGTGCGCAGGAACGCGGTCGCCCGCGCCAGCGTCAGCGCGGCCTGATCGCGCGCCGCCGCGCTCACCGCCATGCGCGCCGCGCCCGACGACGCCGCAGCCAGTCGCGCAGCCAGCGGCGCCAGCGCGGCATCACGCCACCTCCGTGCCGGGCCCGAGCGCACGGATCACCGCCTCGACCCGCGCGCACGATTCGACGCTGTCGCCGGCCAGGTGGAGCGGCGTCGCGCCCAACCCTTCGTGGTCGGCGTTGAGGAACGGCAGCGCCGCCGACGCGCCAAGCCGCTCGATCGCCAGCCGCGTCACCTTGCTCTGCCGTTCGGCGCGCTCGGGATCGTAGCGGACGCGCGCGGCGCGGAAGGTGCGCGTCGCGCGCGGCTGTTCGTCGCTCATGCGGCGACGAAGGTCCGGTCGGCGCCCATCTGCGCCTGCACGGTGGCGATCTTCGTCGCGTACCGGCCGGCAAGCTGAACATGCGCCATGCGCGCCTCGCTGCCGCGTGCGGCGGCGGCCATCATCACCGACACCTGATGCCGATGGAAAAGGTAGTTGAGGTCCATGCGCTGGCTCCCGAGTGACAAGCGGGAGCGCGGCGTCTCTCAGCCGTCGGTGCTTGTGGGCAATCTACCGACGATGACGGACCTTAACACGGATCGGCGGCTTAACCTAATCGGCAGCCGGGCCCATCGCCAGCCCGTCGATCAACCGGCGCGGCACCCGCGCCAGCGAGCCGTGCCGCGCGCCCTTCGGCATCGACAGCGCGGGCGTCACGTCGCGCCAGGTCACGAAATCGCGCGTCGCCGCCGCGCCCCAGCGGCCTTCCAGATAGACGTCCCAGTAGCACAGCGTCTCGCCGCGCACCGTCGCGCTCATCGGTCCCTCGACCCACGACGTGGTGAACGGCGCGGAGAGCGTTCCGAACGGCCCGGTCGGCGACGCCGCCGCGATGCTGCGCAGATGCTTGCGCGGCGGATGCAGCGTCTCGTCCTTGACGATCAGATGCAGCGCGCCGCCAGGGCCCTGCGCAAACGTCCCGTCGATCACGCTGAACCCGGGATCGTACAGCACCGCGGGCGCACTGAACGTCGCGAAGTCGCGCGTCGTCACATACCACAGGCGGTGGTTGTAGCCGGTTTCCGACGTCCCCTCGGTCTCCGGGAAGCGCCCCTTCACCGTGCTCGACCAGAACACGACATAACGCCGTGCCTTCGCGTCCCAGATCGCCTCGGGCGCCCAGCAATTGCGCGTGCCCGGCACCGACGCCATCACCGGCAGCGCGCGCTGCGGCGACCAGTGGCGCAGGTCGCGGCTGGTGGCGTGCCCGATCGTCACCCCCTCCCACGCGGTCGTCCACACCAGATGCCATAGCCCGTCCTGCGTCGCATCGCGGAACAGGAACGGGTCGCGCATCAGCTTCGCCTCGCCCACCTCGGGGCGCAGATAGCTCGCGCCGTCGCCCAGATTGCGGAACGCCAGCCCATCGTCGCTGACCGCGAAGCGCAAGCCCGTCGCCTCGTCCGTGCCGGTGCCGAAATAGGCGAACAGCAACGGATCGTCATCCGTTGCCGCCAGCGCCGCCGTGGCGAACGGCACCGCCCCGAACGCGGCAAGGATCACGCGGCGGTCGAGCAGCATCAGCGCACCTTAATCTTATTATTGGTGCCGACCAATGCGACAGATCGTCACCGAGCGCAACCGGTCAGCGAGGGCTACGCATCGCCGCCATCGCGAGGCCGGCGCCCAGCACCGCGCCGCCCCCCGCGCGCTGCGTCCACACCCGCGCCCGCGGGTGCCGCAGCCACCCCGACGCCCGCGATCCCGCCAGCGCGTACAGGCTGTCGCTCACCCCCGCGATCAGCGTGAAGGTCGCGACCAGCACCGCCGCCTGCGGTACGAACGCCGCATCGGCGCGGATGAACTGCGAGGCGAAGGCGACGAAGAACAGGATCGTCTTGGGATGGAAGGTGCCGACCGCGACATTGGTCGCGAACGCCGCGCGTGGGCTCACCGCCCGGCGCGGCGCGTCGTCCGCCCCCGCCGCCGCGCCGCTGCGCACGATCGCCAGCGCCCCGATCGCGATCAGATACGCCGCGCCGATCCACTTCAGGATCGTGAACGCCAGCGCCGACGACGCCAGCACCGCCCCGGCCCCCGCCAGCGAGACGGTCATCGCGATCATGTTGCCGACCGCCATTCCCGCGACCGAGGCCAGCGCGGTGCGCCGCCCCGAACTGAACGCGAAGCCGATGATGCTCGCGACCCCCGGCCCCGGGATGATCGCCATCACCACCGACGCGCCCGCAAATACCAGCCACGCGTGCCAGTCCATGCCTTACCCCGAATTGCGCAACGCGGTCGCGATCGCGTTGATCGACAGCAGGATGCCCTGCCGCACGCGCTCGTCTTCCTCGCCGGCGCGGTGCCGCTTCATCAGCTCGATCTGCAACAGGTTCAGCGGCTCGATATACGGCAGCCGCAGCCGGATCGACGCGTCGAGCGCCGGATGCTTCTCCAGCAGATGCGCCTGCCCGGTCACGTCGAGCAACCCGTCGTGCGTCTGCTGCCAGCCGTCGCGGATCCGGCCGAACACATGGTCGCGCAGCGCCTGGTCCTCGACCAGCCCGGCATAGCGCTCGGCCAGCCCCATGTCGGACTTGGCGAGCACCATCTCCATGTTCGCCAGCGTCGCGGCGAACAATGGCCAGCCCTGCGCCATGTCGCGCAGCAGCGCGCGATCCTCGAACGCGGCGATCGCCTGCCCGACGCCGTACCAGCCCGGCAGCATCACGCGCGCCTGCGCCCAGCTGAACACCCACGGGATCGCGCGCAGATCCTCGATCGCGTCGGACTGCTTCCGGCTCGCCGGGCGGCTGCCGATCTTGAGCCCAGCGATCTCGGCAATCGGCGTCATCTGGCGGAAGAAGGTGCGGAACCCCTCGGTCTCATAGACCAGCCCGCGATAGGCGCGGAAGGCGTCGGCCGACAGCCGGTCCATTGCGCCGGCAAACGTCTCGTTGTCACCGTTCGACAGCGCCTCGGGCTCGAGGCTGGCGATCAGCGTCGCCGACGCCATCGCCTCCAGGTTGGTCGCCGCACTCTCGCGCGTGCCATATTTGCCCGCGATCACCTCGCCCTGTTCGGTGATGCGGATGCGGCCCTGCACCGTCCCCGGCGGCTGCGCGCGGATCGCCGCGAAGCTGCTCCCGCCGCCGCGTCCCACCGCGCCGCCGCGCCCGTGGAACAGCTGCATGCCCACGCCCACCGCATCGAACACCGGCTTCAACGCGGTCGACGCCTTCGACAATTGCCACGTCGAGGTCAGATAGCCGCCGTCCTTGTTGCTGTCCGAATAGCCGATCATCACTTCCTGATGCCCGCGCGCCGTGGCGATCGCGCGCACCTCGGGGATCGCGAACCATTCGCTCATGATCGCCGGCGCGGCCTCGAGATCCTCGATCGTCTCGAACAGCGGCACCGCCATCACCGCCGCGCTCGCCGGAGGGCCGGGGCGATAGAGCCCGACCTCCTTCAGCAGCAGATGCACTTCGAGCAGGTCGGACACCGACTTGGTCATCGACACGATATATTGCCGGATCGCCGCCGCGCCGTAGGTCGCGTGCGCGTCGGCGGCGGCCTGCACGATCGCCAGCTCGCCCGCGGTCTCCTCCGAATAATCGGCGAAGCGCGTCGTCAGCGGGCGCGGCGTCGCCAGCTCCTGCCGCAGCAGCATCACCCGCGCATCCTCGTCCAGCGCGGCATAATCGTCGCACACCCCCGCGACCTTCAGCATCTCCGCGACGACGCGCTCGTGCACCGCACTGTTCTGCCGCAGGTCGAGCGTCGCAAGGTGGAAGCCGAACACGTCGACCGCGCGGATCAACCGCCCGATTGCCCCGCCGCTCCCCAGCAGCCCGTCGCCGCCCGCCGACAGCGGCCGCGCGATCGCGATCAGGTCGGCCCGCAGCGCCTTGGGATCGGCATAAGGCTCGCCCTTCAACTTCCCCGGCCGCGGCGCCGGCTGCCCGGTCAGCTTGGCATAGGTCGCCGCGGTGCGCGCATAGATGCCCGACAAGGCGCGCCGATACGGCTCGTCGCTGCGCGTCTCGGAGGCATCGCCGCTCGCATCCGCCAGCGCCTGCACGCCCGCATCCACCGTCGCGTGATGTGCCGAGATCGACAGTTCCGCGCCCATCGCGTGAAGCTGCTCCAGATAGAAGCCCAGCACCGCCTGCGCCGCCTTGGCGAGCGCGGTGCGCAGCGAATCGGCGGTGACGAACGGATTGCCGTCGCGGTCGCCGCCGATCCAGCTTCCCGGGCGCAGGAACGACGGCACCCGCCCGCCCAGCGCGCGGTCCCAGCGCTGGTACAGCGCGGGCAGCACCGGCAGGAACACGTCGCGCAGATAGCTGAGCGCGGTTTCGACCTCGTCGACCACATACAGCCGCTCGCGCCGCAGCACGCGCGTCTGCCACAACAGCGCCACTTGCCGCACGATCGCCTCGTCGACCAGATCGCCGTCGGGCGTCGTCTCCAGCCCGCGATCGCGCAGCGCCATCAACTGCGCGATGCGGTTGCGGTGGTCGATCATGCTCTTGCGCCGCACCTCGGTCGGGTGCGCGGTCAGCACCGGCGCGACCAGCGCCTGTTCGAGCAGCGCGCGGACGCGATCCACGCCGACCCCGGCATCCTTCAGCCGCGCCAGCGCCGCCGCGACGTCCGCGCCCTCTTCCGCCGCGATCCCCTGCCGGTCCTCGGCGAGATTGGCGAGCATCGAAAACAGCATGAACCCGCGCACGAAATCGAGCGTCTCGTCCAGGTCCAGCGCGCCCAGCTCCGCATCCGCCGACGCCTGGTGGTTGCCGCGATGCCGCTCGACCGAGGCCGATCGGATCGCCTCGGTCCGCTCGTACAACGTCTCCCCGCCATAGGCGCGGATCACATCGCCCAGCACGCGGCCGAGATAGCGGACATCGGGATTGTTCGTGATCGGGGGCAGCGTGCTCATGCGGCCTTGCTGCGCTGCCGCAAGAGCCGGGTCAACGATTGTTTGCTGCCCCGACACGTTCGTAGACGATATTTAGTTGCGCGGCGCGGTCGTATTGGCGGGCTCTTCCGCCGGGGTCGGCAGATCGACCTCCTTCAGCTCGCGTGCGCGCTCGCGCTCGTCGCTGGTCACGGTGCCGTCGTGGTTGATGTCCTGCCCGTCGAACCGCGCCATCATCCACGCGCCCCATTCCTCGTTCGAAATCGCGCCGTCCTTGGTGCGGTCGATCTCGTCGAAACGCGGCAGCAGCCGCTTGGACACTTCGTTGCGGGTCAGCTTGTCGTCGTTGTTGACGTCCAGCCGGCGGAACCGCCGCTCCACCACCCCGCCGAAGTCGAGCCGCGACATCACGAACGGCGGCACGTAATTGGACAGCGCCGCCTGTTCCTCGGGCGACGGCTCCTTGGATTGCGAACATGCGGCAAGCGCCAGCGCGCCTGCGACCACCACCATCACCCGCATGTCCGTCACGTCTCCCTCAAGCGTCCAGCTCAACATCCCAGTAGAGCCAGTCGTGCCACGTCTCATGCAGATAATTGGGCGGAAAGCGACGGCCATGTTCCTGAAGCTGCCAGCTCGTCGGCCGGATCGGCTCGATCGGCAGCGGCATCCCCGCCTGTTTCGGCGTGCGTCCGCCCTTCTTCAGGTTGCACGGCGCGCAGGCGGTGACGACATTCTCCCAGGTCGTCCGCCCGCCCTGCGCGCGCGGCACGACATGGTCGAACGTCAGGTCGCGGACGTGGCTGCCGCAATATTGGCACGCGAAGGTATCGCGCAGGAACAGGTTGAAGCGCGTGAAGGCCGGAAATTGCGACGGCTTCACGAATTGCCGTAGCGCGATCACCGAGGGCAGCCGCATCGTCAGATTGGGGCTGTGCACCTCGCGCTCGTAATGCGCGACGATGTCGACGCGCTCGAGGAACACCGCCTTCACCGCGGTCTGCCACGGCCAGATGCTCAGCGGATAATAGGACAGCGGCGTGTAATCGGCATTCAGCACCAAGGTCGGACAGGAGTCCGGGTGCCGCATCAGGTCGGGATGGAACACGTCAGAACGTCCCCCTTACCTCGCTTGGTCGTGCGGCGTGCTTTCGCGCCGCCGCGTGACGCCATGATGACAGCACCCGCGAGCCGCTTCAAGAGTCAGCGGGATCGACTCTCCGCGCTTCCCTTCTCCCCTCCGTCATTCCCGCGAAGGCGGGAATCCAGACGCGCGGGTTTTCGCAAGAGGCGAGACGTGAGAGGTTCTGGATTCCCGCCTTCGCAGGAAGGACGAAGGGATCGCAGGCGTGACTACACCGCCCCGCTATGCCACCTGTCTCCGCATGACGTCCCACACCGACCGCCTCGCCGCGCTGCGCGCGCAGCTTGCCGCCGCCGCCCTCGACGGCTTCATCGTGCCGCTGACCGACGAGCATATGAGCGAATATGTCGGCAGCTATGCGCAGCGGCTGGCGTGGCTGACCGGCTTCGCCGGCTCGGCGGGCAGCGCGGTGGTGCTGGCGGCGCGCGCCGCGATCTTCACCGACGGGCGCTATACGATCCAGGTCCGCGAACAGGTCGACCCCGCCCACTGGGATTATGTCGGCGTGCCGGAGGACAGCATCGCCGGCTGGCTCGCCGACCACGCTCCCGCCGGCGCGCGGATCGGCTACGACCCGTGGCTCCATCCGCGCGGCGCGATCGACGAATGGCGCGCCGCGCTGGCCGACAAGGACGTGACGCTGGTCGCGGTCGATGCCAACCCGATCGACGCGGTCTGGCGCGACCGCCCCGCCCCTTCCCCCGAGCCGATGCTCGTCCAGCCCGAGGCGCTGGCCGGCGTCGCCTCCGCGGCCAAGCGCGCCGAGGTCGCCGACTGGCTTGGCACGGAAAAGGCCGACGCGTTCGTCGTCGCCGCGCTCGATTCGATCGCCTGGCTGTTCAACGTCCGCGGCGGCGACGTCGATCACACGCCCGTCGCGCTCTCCTATGCGATCGTCCATGCCGACGGCACCGCCGACCTGTTCGTCGCACCCGGAAAGGTCGGCGCGGCGGTGCGCGAGCATCTCGGCAACGCGGTGCGGCTCCACGATCGCACGGATTTCGCCGCGTCGCTCCGGCGCTTCGCCGGCAAGACGGTCGCGATCGATCCGGCGCTGACCGTCGCGGCGATCTTCGACGCGGTCGAGGCCGGCGGCGGGACGACGCTGGCGCGGCGTGACCCGACCGTCGTGCCGCGCGCGTGCAAGAACCCGGTCGAGATCGCCGGCCACCGCGCCGCCTCGCTGCGCGACGGCGCGGCGGTGACGCGCTTCCTGCGCTGGATCGCCGACGCCGCGCCGCACGGCGGCCAGACCGAATTGTCGGCGGCGGCGCAACTGCTGCGCTTTCGCGAGGAAACCGGCGTGCTGCGCGACCTGTCGTTCGACACGATCAGCGCCGCCGGCCCGAACGGCGCGCTGCCGCACTACCGCGTCACCGAGCAATCGAACCGCGCGCTCGAGCCCGGGCAGCTCTACCTGATCGATTCCGGCGGCCAGTATGACGACGGCACCACCGATCTGACCCGCGTCGTCCCGATCGGCCCGCCGACGCCCGAGATGCGCGATCGCTACACCCGCGTGCTCCGGGGACATATTGCGCTTGCCACCGCGGTCTTCCCGCACGGCACCACCGGCGCGCAGCTCGACGCGCTCGCGCGCGGACCCTTGTGGCAGGCCGGGCTCGACTATGCGCACGGCACCGGTCACGGCGTCGGCAGCTTCCTGTCGGTCCACGAAGGCCCGGCGCGGATCGCCAAGCCGAGCTACCCCGGCGCCGGCCCGTCCGAGCCGCTGCGCCCCGGCATGATCCTCTCCAACGAGCCGGGCTATTACAAGGCCGGCGACTACGGCATCCGTATCGAGAACCTGCTGCTGGTCGTGCCGCGCACCATCGCGGGTGGCGAGGCGGAGATGCTGGCATTCGAGACGCTGACTCTGGCACCGCTCGATACCGACCTGATCGACACGGGGCTATTATCGGCGTCGGAGCGACACTGGGTCGACAATTACCATGCTATTGTGGCGCGCGAATTGGCCCCGTTGCTCGACGAAGCGGACCGCAAGTGGCTCGAATCGCGCTGTATGCCGCTCCCGGCGTGACCGGACGCACTCAGGGCCGCTCCTTTTCCCCGTCATTGGCGTCCGAAAGCGGCCCGGCCTGCTCCCGCGCCTGCGCCTTGCGCCGCCGCAGATTGGCCCTGAGTTGCGCGGCCAGCCGCGCGGCGCGTTCGTCCTGATCGCTCATCGCAAATCTCGCTACCGCCACCGAACGCGCTTGACAACGCCGCCGGTCTCGGCTCTTAGGCCCGCTCCCGCGGACGACGTGGGAAGTGCTGCCGTAGCTCAGTGGTAGAGCGCATCCTTGGTAAGGCTGAGGTCGTGAGTTCAATCCTCACCGGCAGCACCATTTTCTCCTGATATGCCCGTCAGTCGGCGATCCCCAGCCCGATCGCCGCAATCTGCCCTGAAAACCGCGCGTTATGTAGCTGTCGCAACCGCTCGACCTGCGCCAGCGACGCGGTCAGCACCGTCGCGGGGGCGAGTTCGTCGGCACGGTGCATCGCCACGACGTCCGCATCCGCCAATTCGGCCAGCGCGGCTTCGGCGATCCCGTACAGCCCGTCCAGCATCTGCTCGTGCCCGTCGGCCATCGTCAGCGTCACCGACAGCGGCCGCAGCACCCCGCGCCGCGCATAGCCCTCCGCCAGCGCGCGCCCGGCGGTGACGTCGGCCAGCGCCGCCTCCAGCGCCCGCCGCCAATGTTCGGCGCGTCCGTACTCGAACAACGCCTCTCCCGCCGCGCCCAGCGACGCATCCGCCTCGTCCACCGCCAGCCCGTCCGCGCCTTCCGGGTCGAGCCGCAGCGCGGTCAGCCCGGCGGCCTGCGGCTGGCTCGTGGCATGATAGCCCGCCGGCGAGACGAAGAGGTTTACCGGCTCCACCAATCCGACCAGCGCGACCAGTTCAAAGCGCCCGGTCTGGCCGTCCTTCGCCAGCAGCAGCGGCATGTCCGCCGCCGCCAGCGCGATCTCGCTCCGCCCGACCGGGACCAGCCGCCGCGCCGCCGCCCCGCGTGCCCGATCGAGCCGCAGCGCGCCGTGCCGCGCCGGATCGAGCGCCCGCAACCGCGTCATACCGCCTGCATCCCGTGCGCGCGCACAGCGCGCAACAGGTCGCGATGCTTCGGCAGCCGCTGCATCGCATCGGCGCGCATCCGCTCGTTGCGCGCCAGCCAGCGCTGCGCCAGCGCGGTCTCCGGGGCGGCGGCGGGGCGCGCGTAGGTGGTCGGATAGTTCATGCCGTTCAGCACATATTGATAGCTTGGCCAGCCGAACACCTCGCGCGCATGGTCGAAATCGACCGCGGCGGGCGGATGGTCGCGCCATAGCGCCAGCCGCTCCGCCAGCCCGTCCGGCCAGGTCCCGGGATCGGCATGGTCGCGCCAGAACGCGGTGTCGGTGCGCCGCGTGATCGCATAATGCAGCTTCAGGAACTCGATGATCCGCGCCCAGTGATGCGTGAAGGCGGCATTGAACTGCCGCGCGGCGGTGTCGATCGCGCTGCGCGTGCGCGGCAGGCGATCGGCGATCGCATCCATCGAAGCCTCGATCAGCATCAGCGCCGACGCCTCAAGCGGCTCGACGAACCCCGCCGACAGCCCCACTGCGACGCAATTGTTCTGCCAGAACCGCTCGCGATGGCCCGCGTCGATGCGCAACGTGCGCGCGGAAAGCTTCTCCGCCGCCGGACCGATATAGCGGCGCAGCGTCGCCTCGGCATCGTCGTCGCTCTGGTGGGCGCTGCTGTAGACATGACCGATCCCGCGCCGCGTCCACAGCCCGATGTCCCAGATCCACCCCGACTCCTGTGCGGTCGCGACGGTGTGGCACGTCACCGGATCGTCGGGATCGTCGTAAGGCACCTGCATCGCGATCGCGCGATCGGCGAACATGACGTCCGCCCACGACCGGAACGGCACGTCGTATACCCCACCGATCAGCAGCGCCGCAAAGCCCGAGCAATCGACGAACAGATCGCCGTCGATCGTGCGTCCGTCTGCCAGCACCACCCCGGCCACGTCGCCGTTGTCCGCCATGTCGGCGCGCACGATATCGCCCACGACATGCTCGACCCCCAACGTCTGCGTGGCATGTTCCTGGAGCAGCGCGGCGAACTTGCCGGCGTCGAGGTGATAGGCGTAATTCGCCTGCCCGGCATATTCGGGCATCGTGATCGCCTTGGGCGCAAGTCCCGCGTCGCAGAGCGACGCCTGGAAATCGACCCATTCGGCGAAGTCGACGCCCCCGGGGGTTTGCTGCCAATACGGCGCCAGGTCGACGTCGGTCGCCCCCGCAGGGGGATTGAGCGGGTGGTAATAGCCGTCGCCCGGCGTCCCATCCGCCCAACCGACGAAGCGCGCGCCCTGCTTGAACGCCGCGTCGCAGCCGCGCACGAATTGCGTCTCGGAGATGCCGATCTTGGCGAGCGTGTTGCGCATCGTCGGCCAGGTGCCCTCGCCGACCCCGACCGTCGGCACCGTCGCGGATTCGACCAGCGTCACTGCCACGTCGCTGCCACCGCGTCGCGCCGCTGCGGCAAGCCGGCAGGCCGAGATCCACCCCGCAGAGCCACCCCCGACCACGACGACCTGTCGCACCGGACGGTCGCGGCCTTCGGCAGTGTTGCTCATTTCCCTCTCCCCGCGGCTAAACCCGCAAACGTTTGACGGCCATATTGCCGGTGTCTGATTATATTACTAGAATCAACGACGAACCCGCAGATCCAAGGCGGGCATATGGGAGGATAAGGATGACGTCTCGGTACCGGCATGCCCGTGGCTTTCGCCATATCACGGCGGGTATGGGCTGCGCCATCGGCGCATTGATCGTCGCCACCCCGGCCCTCGCGCAGGAAAGCACCCCGCCGCAGGCCACTGGCGTCGCCGTCCCGGGCGAAACCGCCGCCGACGACATTGTGGTCACCGGCATCCGCGCCAGCATCGCCAGCTCCGCCGCGCAGAAGCGCGACTCCTCGGGCATTCTCGACGCGATCTCGTCCGAGGATCTCGGCAAATTCCCCGACGCCAACGTCGCCGAATCGCTGCAACGCATCCCTGGCGTCGCGATCGACCGCAACAACGGCGAAGGTCAGTCGGTGACCGTCCGTGGCCTCGGGCCGCAGTTCAACACCGTCTTGTTCAACGGCCGCAGCTTCGCCTCGGACAATTTCAACCGCTCCTTCTCGTTCGACCTGATTCCGGCCGAACTCATCAGCGGCGCGCAGGTCTACAAGAGCGCGCAGGCGCCATTGCAGAGCGGCGGGATCGGTGCGACGATCAACATCCAGACGCCGCGGCCGCTCGATCTGAAGGGCTTCAAGGGCATCTTCACCGGCAAGGCGCTGTACGAGAAGAACAGCGAGAAGTTCACCCCACAGCTGTTCGGGCTGTTGAGCAATACGTTCGCTGACGGCCGGCTCGGCCTGCTCGGCTCGATCTCGTACCAGAAGCGTATCGCGTCGGTCGATTCGGTCAGTAACGGCGGCTACCTCCGCAACACGCTGGTCGGTCCAGAGGGTGCCCGGCTGTTCCCCGAAGGCGTCTACGCGCCGCGCAATCAGGACGTCGGCAATGCGCGCGACGTGCGCACCCGTCTGGGTGCCACCTTAGTCGCGCAATACGAGGCTACCGACACGCTGACCTTCACGGTCGACGGCCTGTACAACAAGTTCAAGAGCGATTCGACGACGCGCGCGCTGGGCAGCTGGTTCGAGCCCACGAGCTATACTGCGGCGACGATCGACGAAAACCGCACGATCACCTCGCTGACCACCAACGGCAATGCCGACTTCATTTCGTCGGGGGCGATCCGTGAGACGACGACGTGGGAAGCGGGCGGTAACGTCGAATGGCGACCGACCGACCAGTTCAAGATGACGCTCGACGCCACCTGGTCGCGCGCGAAGAACGCCGGCGGCGGGAAGTCCTATTTCGCGGTGATCGGCTCGCCGTCGCAATATACGTTCACCCAGGCCGAGGACGGCGGGATCGGTTCCACCTCGGGTTACTCCTCGGGCGTGCTGACCAACCCGGCATTGGGCCGTACGCACATCGCCGGCGTCAACGGCAACGACATCACCGAAAAGGTAACCGAATATCGTTGGAACAACGAATTCAAGCCGGTGGACGGCGTCCTCAAGGCGTTCCGCTTCGGTCTGGCGCGCACCACGCGTGACAAGAACAACGTTCCGATCACGTCGGCGGATGACGTTGGCTGCATCTATTGCGGTTATCCCACGCTGGCCGACCCGTCGCTGCTGTCGTCGTTCACGATGAATTCGCTCGGCGCGAAGAGCGGGTCGGTGCCGCTGACCTTCCTGACCTTCGATCCGCGCGCCTATCTGAACTTCCTGACCAGCGCGGCCGCCACCTCGGCGCTCGACACCGCGCAGAAGCTCGCGCCCGGCACCACCGCGGCACGCTATGCGCGCGCCAACGGCTATGCGGCGACCCCGCAGCCGTCGGCACGGGTCAAGGAAACGGTCTACGCCAGCTATGCCGACATCGATCTCGAATCGAACATCGGCAGCATGCCGTTGTTCGTCAACGTCGGCGCGCGCTACGAATATACCGAACTCAGCTCGTTCGGGCAGCAGCGGCAGCTGGTGGATCTGACCCCTACCGGTGGCCGGCCGCCGACCGATCCGACGATCTATGTCGGGGTGTTCGACAGCACGTCCGGTCTGCCGGTGTCGCGCCAGTCGTCGTACAGCAACTTCCTGCCCAACGCGAACGTCCGCCTGAACCTGACGCCGAAGCTGCAGGCGCGCGTCGCGGCGTATCAGACGCTGACCCGCCCTGCGATCGGCGATCTGGCGCCGACCTTCAACACCGAGACGCTGCGTCCGGCGACGCTGAGCGCCAGCGGCGGCAATACCGAGCTGAAGCCGTACCGTGCCAATAACGCCGATCTGTCGGTCGAATGGTATCCCACCAGTACGACGACGCTGTCGGCCGCAGTCTTCTACAAGAAGATCAGCGACTTCATCGTTCAGAGCTTCGAGGAGGAGTTGATACCGATCTTGAATGCCGGCAACGCGCAGGGCGTAACTTTGCCGGCTGGCGGGTTGATTGTTCAGCAGGGCGGGCAGTTCTTCGGAAGGTTCAGCGTGCGGCGTCCGCGCAACGCGCAATCGCTGGAGATCAAGGGTCTCGAGCTGAACCTGGTGCACACGTTCGACTGGTTGCCCGGCGTCCTGAGCGGTCTCGGCGTGCAGGCCAATGCGACCTTCGTCAGCACCAACCGCGATTTCGACGTGAACCAGATCGATCAGTCGTTCGCGGCGGAGGGGATCGGCAATTCGCAGAACGGCACCGTGTTCTACGAAAAGTACGGCATCTCGGCGCGGATCGCCTACAATCGTCGCGAGCGCTTCCTGCGCCAGCTGGCGGGCGGGTCGGGCAACGAGCCGATCTTCGTGCGCGACTATGGCCAGTTCGACGGCAGCGTCGCGGTCAACGTCACCCCGGCGGTGCAGGTGTTCGTCGAAGGCACCAACCTGTTCAACGCCAAGTATTTCACCACCGGCCGCTTCGACAATCAACTGCTGACGTACCAGAACTTCGGCCCCCGCTACGACGCGGGCGTCCGCTTCTCGTTCTGATCTCCGGCGGGTGGCGGCCCATGCCGCCACCCGCTGTCTTTTTCGGCGCGGCGGCGCTGCGTTCTTCGCTTTGTTGCAACCGTGAAACGCGCGCGATACGTCGGCAAGCGATGGCCGCGTCATGCTCCAGTCCTGCCTCGATGCCGGTGACCTGATGGACCGCGCCGCGCGATTGCTGATCGTCGACGACGATCCCGACATCCGCGAGCTGACCGCCGATTTCCTCGTCCGCCACGGCTATACCGTCGACGTCGCACAGGACGGTGCGGAGATGCGCCGCGCGATGGCGACGCACGATTACGCGCTGGTCGTCCTGGACGTCATGATGCCCGGCGAGGACGGGCTGACGCTGCTCCGCGGGCTCGACCGTTCGGGGCCGCCCGCCGTCATCATCATGTCTGTGATCGGCGAGGAGGTCGACCGAATCGTCGGGCTGGAGATGGGCGCCGATGATTATATCGCCAAGCCCGCCAACCCGCGCGAATTGCTCGCGCGCATCCGCTCGGTGCTCCGCCGGGCGGCGGCCGCCACATCCGACGCCACCGTCCGCCAGTCGGCGATGGTGCGCCCGTGGCAGCATTTCCAGGGCTGGCGGCTCGACCCGATCGGGCGGCAGTTGCTCGATCCCGACGAGGTGGTCATCAACCTGTCGGACGGCGAGTTCCGGCTGCTGATGACCTTCGTCGACCATCCGCGCCGCGTGCTGACGCGCGATTTCCTGCTCGACCACGCGCGCGGCCCCACCGCCGAGCATTTCGATCGCGCGATCGACGTGCAGGTCAGCCGGCTGCGCCGCAAGCTGGCGCGCAGCGACGGGCGCGGTGGCGACGAGCTGATCCGCACCGTCCGCAACGAAGGCTATATGTTCGCGGCCGATGTCGCGCAGCGCTGACCGCAGCCGGCCGCTCGCGCGGCCGATCTTCGTGCTGGTGGTGGTGTCGGTGCTGGTCACCGCGGTCATCTCGTTCACGGTCACCTTCTCGGGCCCGCCGCCGTTCGAACCGCCGCGCAGCCTGACCGGGATCGCGCGCGCGCTGAGGGGCGAGCGACCGCCGTTCGGCTTCGGCGGGATGCCGCCGGGCGCGGGTGATCGTGGCATGCCGCGGGGCGCCTTCCGCCACGGCCCCGTCCCGCTCCGCCGTCAGCGGCTCGCCACGCCGCCCGGCCCCCGCCCGGACGAACGCCCCAACCCCGAGGCCGCGGCCCGGCTCGCCGCCACCTTGCGCACACCCGTCGCGGAGGTGCGCGCCTTCACCCAACCCGGCCGTAGCGAGGGCGAGGCGTTCTCCGGCGACTGGACGTTCGGCTGGCGGCAGGACGGCGGCTGGTGGGTGGTCCGCAGCCAGCAACCGCCGTGGCTGACCCGCTGGCACGTCCGCACGCTCCTGGCGCTGCTCGCGGCGATCCTGCTGCTGTCGATCCCCGGCTGGTGGCTGGCGCGCGCGATCACCCGTCCGCTGCGCCAGCTTGCCGGCGCCGCCGATCGCGCCGGCACCGGCGCGCCGCTGCCCGAGCTGCCCGGCGGCTCGCGCGAAATCCGCGATCTGGCGCGCGCGGTCTCGACGATGCATGCCCGGCTGGCGAGCCATGCCGAGGCGCGCACCGCGATGCTCGCCGGGATCGCGCACGATCTCGGCACCCCACTCGCCCGCCTCGCCTTCCGCGTCGAGGCGCTGCCCGAGGCGGCACGCGCCAAGGCGGCCGCCGACATCGAGGAAATGCGCGCGATGATCGGCGCGACCCTCGTCTTCGCGCGCGATGATGCCGCCGCGACGATGATGGCGCGGCTTGATCTCGCCAGCCTGATCGACAGCCTCGTCTACGACCTGAAGGATATAGGCGCGCCGGTCGAATCCGTCGGCGGCCCGCGCGCAATCGTGCGCGGCGACAGCAGCGCGCTGCGCCGGCTGTTCGCCAATCTGGTCGAGAATGCGATGCGCTACGGTGAGCGTGCGACGGTCGGCTGGACGGTCGACGACGGGCGCGTGACGATCACGATCGACGATGTCGGGCCGGGGATCGATCCGACGCTGGCCGAGCGCTTGTTCCAGCCATTCGTGCGCGGCGATCCGTCGCGCAACCGCATGACCGGCGGCACCGGGCTCGGCCTCGCGATCGTCCGCACGATCGCCACCGCGCACGGCGGGGCGGTCACGCTCGGCAACGGCGAAACGGGCGCACAGGCGCGCGTGGTGTTGCCGCTGTCGGCGTAACTCCCCGGTAAAACCGCGACGTCCGCCAAAACCCTGCCGCTTTGCAACACCCTGCAACAAGGTTGCGACGCCCCGACATATCGACGTGAGCAAACGCCGCCACACGGCTCTGCAGCAAAGCGGGAGCCACTCGACCATGACCGATCACGACCATTCGCACGGCCACAGCCTGGCCGAAGACCTGCAGCGGATCGACGCGCTGATGGCGCGCCGCCGTGCGCTCAAATGGTTCGCGGGGGCGGGCACGGTCGCGTTCCTCACCGGCTGCGGCGGCAGCGATGCCACCGGCACCGACACCACGACGTCGACCACCGCGACGCCGACGCCCACGCCGACCCCGACACCCACCCCCACGCCAACCAGCACCACCGCGACCGGCACCTGCATCGCCGATCCGCAGGAAACCGGCGGCCCCTATCCCGCCGACGGCACCAACACCGCGTCGGGTTCCACCAGCAACGTGCTGACCAGCACCGGCATCGTCCGCTCGGACATCCGCGCCAGCTTCCTGACGACCACCACCGTCGCGACCGGGATCGCAATGACCTTCACGATCACCGTCGTGAACGTGAATGCCACCTGCGCGCCGCTCGCCGGCTATGCGGTGTATCTGTGGCATTGCGACCGCAGCGGCAATTACTCGCTCTACAGCGCGCCGGGCGAAAGCTATCTGCGCGGCGTTCAGGTCACCGATGCCAACGGGCAGGTCACCTTCACCACGATCTTCCCCGGTTGCTACGACGGGCGCTGGCCGCACATGCATTTCGAGGTATTCTCGACGCTCTCGACGGCGCTGGGCGGCCGCTACGCGATCCTGACCAGCCAGTTCGCGATGCCGGCCGGCAGCTGCACCACCGCTTACGCGGACACGACGACCTACCCGTCGAGCCAGTCGAACTTCGCGCGGGTGGCCTTGTCGAGCGACAACGTCTTCGGCGACAACACCACCGCGCAACTCGCGCAGATGACGCCGACGATCACCGGCAGCCCGTCGACCGGCTTCACCGCGACCGTGGTGATCGGCGTTGCGCGGTAATGTTGTGACAAGCCCCTCCCCCTGCGGGGGAGGGGTTGGGGTGGGGCCTGTCCGCGGGTGCAAGGCTTGGTAAGACACAGCCCCACCACCGACGTGAAGGGGCACGTCGGCGTCAAACCTTGACTGCCTCCAACTTCAACGACGCCAGCAACGCCGTAAAATGCGCCTGCGCCTCCGGGGTCGGTCCCGGATACGGCCCCTCGGTCGGCTGGTCGCCGATATACCCCATGTCGGCCTTGCCCTCGGGCAGGCTGTAGAAGCCGAGCACGAACAGGTTGCGCACCCGGTCCATGAACGCCACCGGCTGCGCCATCGCCGCGCTTGGCGTCTCGACCGTCAGCGCGTCGAGCAACGTCGTGCGCTGCGCCGCCGTCCCCGCGGTGAACGCACCGCCATGCAGCACCCGGCTCTGTGCATCGAGCCACGTCAGCCCGGCCAGGATCTTCGCGCGATCCTCCTGCTGCTGGGCGTAGGGGGCGCTGACCCATTCGTCGATGAACGCGCCCACCCCAAGCGTTCCCGCCCCCGGCGAAGCGCCATCGGTGGGCAGGATCATGTCGCCCAGCATATCGATCGTCGCGCGCTGCGGCTTGGTCAGCGTCAGCGGCCACGGCACCTTGGGCGCGGTCAGGTCGGGATCGCGGCCATAGCCTTTGGCCACCGGCATCGGCGCGATGCTCGCCGGCCAGGCGACCACCTTGAACGGCGGCGCCGCGCCGGTCGCCTGTGGCACGGCGGCAGCGGCGATGCCACGATTGGCGAGCGACAGCGCGGTCGCGGTGGCGAACCATTGCAGCGTCGTGCGTCGGGTGAACGTCATGCCAGCGCTCCTGACGACAGACGCGTGGCGAGCCGCTCCGACGCGCGCAGCGCCAGCGCGAGGATCGTCAGCGTCGGGTTCTTGTGCGGCCCGGAGGCGAAGGTCGCACCATCCATCAGCACGACATTGTCGACGTCCCAGGTCTGGCCGTAGCTGTCGACCACCGAGGATGTCGGATCGGCCCCCATCCGCGCGGTGCCGAGTTCGTGGATGATCTCGCCGCCCGCGGTCATGATCTGCTCAGGCGGCAGGTCGGGGTCGAGGATCGTGCCGTTCAGCCGCTTGAACACCGAATGCGCGGCGCGGCGGCCATGCGCGACCTGATTGACCTCGTGTCTGGACCAGCGGAACGCGAAGCGCAGCACCGGAATGCCGAACCTGTCCTTCACACTCGGATCGATCTCGCAGAACGTGTCCTTGTTGGGGATCATCTCGCCGCGCAACGTCAGGTTGATCGTCGCGCCCGATGCGTTGCGCACCGCCTCTTTCAGCTCCTTGCCCCAGACGCGCGGCAGCGCCGCCTCGGCGGGGATGCCGAACCGCCCGCCGATCTCGAAATGATAGCCGCGCGCGAAATCCAGCTCGCCGCGCTTCTGCTGCTCGTACAGCCAGAACGGGATGTAGATATGCTGCCCGCCGATCCCGTCCTCGTTGTAGCGCGGGCGCCCGGCGAGGCCGGGGATGAAGGCGCGGAACGACGCGCCGGTCGAGTCGGTCAGGTTGCGCCCCAACTGGCCCGACGAATTGGCGAGCCCGCGGCCCGCTTCACCCGAGTTGAGCAACAGCCGCGTCGTCTCGCCGGTGCCCGCCGCCAGCACCACCGCGCGCGCCGTTACCTGATGCCGCTGCCCGGTCTTGCGGTCGACATATTCGACCCCCCCGGCCCGGCCCCGCGCGCCCATCACCACGCGCGACACCATCGCATCGGTGACGACGCGCAACTTGCCGGTCGCCTTGGCCATCGGCAGCAGCGAGGTGGTGGTCTGGAACATCGCGCCGATCGTGCAGCCGCGCGTGCACGGCGTGGCGTTGAAGCACGCGCTGCGCGGCGCAACCTTATCTGGCATGTCGCGCGTCAGCACCGCGGTATGCGCCGCGCGCACCGGGATGCCCAGGCTCTCGGCCGCAGCGGTGATAAGCATTTCCGGCACGCGCGGCTTCGGCGGCGGCATCAGGCAGCCGGCGGGTGAGTCAGGGTGGTTCTCCAGCCCGATCGGTCCGCCGTTGACCCCGATCATCCGCTCGACGCGGTCGTAGAAGGGCGCGACATCGTCATAGCCGATCGGCCAGTCGACCCCGAGCCCGTCGCGCGAGAAGGGCTTGAAGTCATAGGCGCCGAACCGGGGCACGTGCCGCCCCCAATGGTTGGTGCGCCCGCCCAGCATCCGCGGGCGCCACCAGCGAAAGTCGCTGCCCTCGGTCATCGTATAGGGCTCGCCCTCGACCTGCCATCCGCCGTCGACGGTCGCATCGAAATAGCCGAACGGCTTGTCGGCGGTGCCCGTCCCGCGCAGCGGCGCGTCGCTCTCGGGCGCGAACATGTTGACCTCGGCCTGCGGGTCGTAATCGCGCCCGGCCTCGAGGATCAGGCAGCGCACGCCCGCCTTGGTCAGCGTATAGGCCGCCATCCCGCCGGCCGCGCCGGAGCCGACGATGACAACATCGACGGGGCTTTCGGCACCGTTCGCCGCGGCTGCCGTCACCGTCCACCTCCCTTTGCCGACGCACCGATGCGCCGCAGCTTGATGTTGCGGAACGCCACCGGCTCGCCGTGGTCCTGCAACCCGATCACCCCGCTGTCGAAGGTACCGAAGTGCGGCATCTTCGCAAACTTCGAGGCCGCCACCCGCTGCCGCCATGCGTCGTCGCCATACGAGACGTCGGCGGTCGGCGTGCCGTTAAGCCATTGGCGGATCCGACCATTCTGGACGAGCAGCCGCGCATGGTTCCAGCTGCCCGCCGGCTTGGCGACGCCGGCCGGCGGCACCGTCATGTCGTACAGCGATCCGGCGCGGTGGGTCGGGATCTTGCCATCGGGATGTCCGGCATCGTCAAGCACCTGCATCTCCAATCCGGTCTGGTACAGCAGCGGCGCACCCTCGACGGCACGCGCCAGGTACAGCACGCCGCTATTGCCGCCCTTCTCCACCTTCCAGTCCAGCGTCAGCTCGAACGCGCCATAGGGATCGGTGGTGACGAGGTCGGTCCCGCTCATCTTCCCGTCCGCCTTGGTCAGCAGCAGCGTCCCGTCGCGCACCGTCCACGTCGAGGGCGCGGGACCACCACCGAAGGCGCCCCAGCCCGACAGGTCACGCCCGTTGAACAACAACTTCCAGCCCTGCGCGCGCTCCGCGGCGGTCAGGCTGTTGTCCTTCGCCAGCGCAGCGCAGGGCGCCGTCATCACCAGCGCCGCCGCGATGCCAAATGCCAAACGCATCTTCACTCTCCCACCATCCCCGCGCGCCCAAGGCCGCCTTTGCCCCAAGGGCTTAACGGCTTCGCCCCTGTTTACAAGCAAGGTCGGACGTTTGCGCTGATGCCCGTCAACCGCCGCGCGCAACCTGCATTCCTTCGCCCGGCGCCCTCGGCCACCGCGCCAATTTCGACATCGACTATGCGATCGTTTCAGACCATGAACCGGGCATGCAGCCGGCACCTCTTCGTTTCGTCGTCCTGTGCGACGGTCTCGACTTCGAACAATGGCAGGCACGCAGCATCACCGAGGCCGTCGATGCGGGCGTTGCCGTGCCCGTCGGGGTGGTGATCCGCGAGGCTGACTCGCCGCCGGACAACAGCCGTCGATGGGCCCGGCGGTGGCAGGCGCGTCATCTGGCGATCTGGCGCGTCTTCGATCGCTTCTACATACGCCGCCGAAGCCGCGCGATTGAGCGCATCGATCTATCGGACGTGTTCGCCGACGTCCCGCAATGTCGCGACACCCCGGTCAAGCAGGGCAAGTTCGGCGAAGCCTTGAGCGATACAACGCTCGATTTCGTCCGCGCGCTGGCGCCCGATTTCGTGCTCCGGTTCAGCTACGGCATCGTGCGCGGCGATATCCTGAAGCTGCCGACCTATGGCGTATGGTCCTTTCATCATGGCGATCCGGCACGGTATCGCGGCCAGCCGCCCGGCTTCTGGGAGCTGGCGGAGGGATCGCCGGTCGCCGGAAGCATCCTGCAGGTGCTCAGCGACGAACTGGATGGCGGCAGGATCCTGTGGCAGGGCATGTTCCAGACCAACCGCTCCTCCTACGTCAAGACGCGCGACACGCTCTATCTCGGCAGCGCGTCGTGGGTAAGGACGACCTGCGCGGCCGTTCTCGCCACCGGGCGTCTTCCCACCGCGCCGGCCAGTCACGGCAAGGGCAAGATCTATCGTCAGCCGAACAACACGGCGATGCTGCGGTTTCTCTGGAAGACGCTCTGCGCGTTCGTCGCGACGCAAGTGACCTATCGCTTCTTCCGACAGGATTGGACCTGCGGCGTGATCGCCGCACCGATCGCGGACGTGGCGGGCTTGGCAGGGGCGGAGCGGCAGGCGCAGGCGCTGCGCAGCGTGCAGTGGATGAAACCGCCACGCGGCGAATTCTACGCCGACCCGTTCGGCCAGCAGACCGGCCCCGGCGACACCATCCGCCTGTTCTTCGAGCGACTAGACTGGCGAAAGAACCGCGGTGAGATCGCCACCGCCACCTACGCTGACGGTCGGTTCGGTGACACCTGGACGGTGCTGGAGACAGAGACGCATCTCTCTTACCCGTTCACGCTGGCGCTGGAGGGCGTCGCCGGGTTCGTCCCGGAACATGCAGCAGCCCGCGACGTCTCGCATTACGCGACCGGCCCGGACGGTGAGGTGACCGCCAAGGCGACGATGCTGCCCGACGCGCCGTTGATCGATACGAGCTTCGTCGCTTGGGATGGCAAGATTTGGGCGTTCGCGACCAAGGACACGGCCACCCACAACACCGATCTGTTCGTCTTTCATGCCGACAGCCTCGCCGGGCCGTGGCAGGCGCATCCGCTCAATCCGGTGAAGACCGACGTGAGAAGCGCGCGTCCGGCCGGCACGCCGTTCGTGATCGACGGCCGATTGTATCGCCCGGCACAGGATTGCTCGACCCATTACGGCAGCGCCGTATCGATCAACGAAGTGCTGACGCTGAGCGAGACCGAGTTCGAGGAGCGCGTCGTGGCGCGTGTCGAGCCGCGGGCGGACGGCGGCTATCGCTATGGCCTGCACACGATCTCGCAGGTCGGCGACATGACGCTGATCGACGGCGCCCGCAAGCAATGGGCACTGTCGTGACCCCGCCGTGGCGCTTTACTTGTAGGTGACCGGCCGGTGGCGTCGGTTGCTAAGCCGGGCCGCCCAATATTCCAGTACGCCATGCGCTTCGGCGAACTTGGACACGATGCCGAGCGCGGCGACGCGCACGGCTTGCCCCGCGCTCCAGCCCTGCCGCCTGTTCCTCGCGGCCTGGCGCAGCAGTTGCGCCGGATAGGCAGCCGCCACGACTGCCGCCAACCGCGCATCGACCGCCAACGATGCCACGATCGCCAACGGCAGTCCGACACCCCAGATCAGCGCGCGCCGCACGATCGCCGTCCCCTGCGGATCGCGCCCGGCCCCACCCCGGTCCAGGCACTGGCTGATGCCTAACCCGGCACGACGGCTGCGGCGATAGAATTGCCCCAGTCGCGTGATATTGGCGTCATGCGCGGTCATCGGGACGTCCAGCCGCCAGATTTCCCAGCCGGCGGCGCGCAACCGGCCGCACATCTCGGGCTCTTCGTGCGCGACCTGGTCATCGGCGAACCCGCCGACTTCGACGAATGCCTGCACGCGGACCAGCGCGTCGCCGCCACTGGCGTCCGCCTTTCCCACCGGCGTGTTCCACTCCCGATCGCACATCGCATTGTAGAGCGAGCGCTCGGGATGACGCTCGAACCGACGCCCGCATACGACCGCCACCTCGGGATGGGTCGCGAGAAAATCGAGCGCCGCCGGCAGCCATTCCGGCATGATCGTGCAATCGCCGTCGACGAACTGGATGAACTCGAGATCCGGTATTCGTTCGAGCGCCTTGTACGCTCCGGCATTGCGCCCACGGGCGGCGGTCAGCGGCGTGTCGGTGTGCAACGCGACCACCGCGGCGCCATGTGCGCCCGCCACCGCGATGCTGTCGTCGGTCGATGCGGAATCGGCATAGACCACGGTGACGCCCGCCGGCACCGAAGCAAGACACGCCGCAAGGCGCGGGCCCTCGTTTCTGCCGATGACGACGATGGCTAGGCGATGCTCCGGCACCCGTCGATCGTATAGCGAGAATTATGATCGTGCCTAGGCGCCCGACCGGTGATTTGCGTTTGCTCAGACGATCAGCCGCGAACGATCAGGCGCGATCCTGCGTGCGCTTCGCACCGCGATCGGGAGATGGACGATGTCGCGTTGTGCGGCATATATATGGCGGAGACGGAGGGATTCGAACCCTCGGTACGGTTTCCCGTACGACGCTTTAGCAAAGCGTTGGTTTCAGCCACTCACCCACGTCTCCGGGCCGGCGTAGGGCGCGGCTATAGCGAGGGGGATCGCCGCGATCAACCGGGTGCGCAACATTTCCGCACATCGCGCCTTCGACTCCGGTCGTCGCGCCGTTCATTGCCGCGACAGCAGCGCTCGGCCTATAACGACGCGATGGTCGAGGGGGCAGGCATGAAGCGGATCGCACAACGCAGCATCAGGGCGGCGATGCTGATCGCCGCGCTCGTCGGCGCGCCGCTCGGCGCCGCGGCGCAGGTGCGGACGATCGACCCGAACGCCGCGATCGACGGCGACGTCACCACCGCCCCGCCGCCGCGCAGCGTGCGCACGCCGACCGCCCCCGCTCCCGCCCGGCCGCTCCCCGCGACACCGCCGCAGGAGCCGACACCCGCGCCACAGACTCCACCCACCACCGGATCGGAGGTGCGCGCCGACGCGACCACCACCGCCGCCTCGACCTACAAGCGTGACGACCTGATCGCCGCCGGCGAGGGCGTGTTCGGCAAGGGCGCGGAGGGCTTCGCGCAGATCATCGAGAACATCCTGAAGGACCAGGGCGAGCCCAACGCCTATATCGCGGGCCGCGAGGCATCGGGCGCGTTCATCGTCGGCGTCCGCTACGGCTCCGGCATCATGACGCACAAGGTCGAGGGACAGCGGCCGGTCTACTGGACCGGACCGTCGGTCGGCTTCGACGTCGGCGGCGACGCCAACAAGGTGTTCGTGCTGGTCTACAACCTCTACGATTCGCACGAATTGTTCACGCGCTTCCCCGGCGCCGAGGGGCGGCTGTATTTCGTCGGCGGGTTCGCCGCGACCTATCTGCGCAAGGGCAATGTCGTGTTGATCCCGGTCCGGCTGGGCGTCGGCTGGCGCGCCGGGGTGAACGTCGGCTATATGAAGTTCACCGAAACCTCGAAATGGCTCCCCTTCTGACGCGCGCCTGACCGGCGGGGCGTCAGCGCCCGCCGGGGAAGCCGGTCGTCTCGAACCGCATCGGCGCCCCCTGCGGCGCGTCGCCGAGCTGATCGTCCCACATCGCCACCCGGCCGCGCACGATCGTTCCGATCGGCTTGCCGGTCAGCTCCATGCCGGTAAACGGCGACCAGCCCGCGCGCGAGCGCAGCCAGCGCTCCTCGATCGTCCAGCGCTTCTTGAGGTCGACGATCGTGAAGTCGGCGTCGTAACCCGCCGCGATGCGCCCCTTGCCGGTCAGCCCGAAGATCCGCTGCGCCCCCGCGCTGGTCAGCTCGATCACGCGCTGGAGCGACAGCCGCCCGTGCGCGACGTGATCGAGCAGCAACGGCAGCAGCGTCTGCACCCCCGGCATCCCGCTCGGGCTCGCCGGATAAGGCTTGGCCTTTTCCTCCAGCGTGTGCGGGGCGTGGTCGGAACCGATCACGTCGGGCACGCCCTGGTTGAGCCAATACCACAGCCCGTCGCGATGCGCGCCCGAGCGGATCGGCGGGTTCATCTGCGCCAGCGTGCCGATCCGCGGATAGGCTTCCTCGCCCGCCAGCGTCAGATGCTGCGGCGTGACCTCGCAGGTCGCGATATCCTTGTTCTGCCCGAGCAATTCCAGCTCGGCCGGCGTGGTGACGTGCAGGACGTGGATCCGCCGCCGCGCCGCGCGCGCCAGCCGCAGGATACGCGTCGTCGCCAGCAACGCGCTCTCGTCGTCGCGCCATACCGGGTGCGACGACGGATCACCCTCGATGCGCTCGCCCGCGCGCGCATTCATCCGGTCCTCGTCCTCAGCGTGGATCGCGACGCGGCGATGCCCGCTCGCCAGCACCTCGGCGAGCCGCGCATCCTCGCTGACCAGCAGGTCACCGGTCGACGCGCCCATGAAGATCTTCACCCCCGCGGTGCCCGGCAGCCGTTCCAGTTCCGCCAGATCGCGCGCATTGTGGTTGGTCGCGCCGACGTAGAAGGCGTGATCGCACCACATCCGCCCCCTGGCGCGGGTCAGCTTGTCCTCGATCGCCTCGGCCGAGTCGGTGTTGGGCTTGGTGTTCGGCATCTCGAACACCGCCACCACGCCGCCCATCACCGCGGCCTCGCTGCCGGTGGCGAGGTCTTCCTTGTGGACCAGCCCCGGCTCGCGGAAATGGACCTGCGTGTCGATAACGCCCGGCAGGATGTCGAGCCCGGTGCAGTCGATCGTCCGCCCCGCATCGCCGCGCGCGCCGATCGCGACGATCCGCCCGTCGCGCACGCCGACGTCGGCGGCCACGGGGCCGCCCGGCGTGTGCACCGTGCCACCGGTCAACAGGAGATCGTAGGTCGCCATCGTCAGCCCTTTCCGGCTCTTTCGCGGGGTCGCCGCTCTTCCTACCTTGGCGTCATGGACGATACCACCCCGGCGACGATGCTGGCCGATCGCGCGCTGTTGCGGCTGTCCGGCGAGGATGTGCGCGGCTTCCTTCAGGGATTGCTGACCAATGACGTGGCCGGGGCGCTGCCGGTGTGGGCGGGGCTGCTAACCCCGCAGGGCAAGGCGCTGTTCGACATGATCGTGTGGAGCGACGGCGACGACGTACTGCTCGACGTCGAGCGTGAGCAGCGCGAGGCGATCGCGCGCCGGCTGACGATGTACCGCCTGCGCCGTGCGATCACGATCGCGCCCGAGGACGCGCTGGCGGTGCACTGGGCCCCCGTCGCGCCGGACCGCACCCCCGACCCACGACTGGAGGCGCTCGGCGCGCGCTGGATCGCGCCACCGGCGCCTGCCGCGACGGGCTGGCACGAACACCGCCTGTCGCTGGGCGTGCCGGAGGGCGTCGCCGATCTAGGCGCGGGCGAGACGCTGTGGCTGGAGGCGAATGCGCGCGAGTTGCGCGGCGTCAGCTTCACCAAGGGCTGCTACGTCGGTCAGGAAAATACCGCGCGGATGCACCACCGCGATAAGGTCCGCCGCCGCCTGTTGGTCGCACCGCTCGACGAGAGCGACACGCGCAAGCGCTCGACCTATCCGCCGCTGGGCCTGATGGTGACGTTACGCCGGGTCGACACGCTCGGCGACGCGCACGTGCCGGATTGGCTGCCGGATGCCACCGACACCGACGAGCGAGATCAGAACTAACGCACCTGACGTCATTGCGAGCGTAGCGAAGCAATCCAGGGCCGGCTCACGACACCCCGGATTGCTTCGCTATGCTCGCAATGACAGCGCCCCTCTCTCCGGAGGTTCGCTTTAACGGCACCGATTAAAGCGGCCCGCCGCCGGTCAGGACCGGATAGCGGCAAGAGCCAAGCATCCACCGCCCCAAACAAAAAAGGAGGCCGGCTCGCGCCGACCTCCCTTTTTTCGGTCACCGAAGTGACCGACCTTACTGACCCGAACCCGGGCCGTAGGTGATCTCGACGCGACGGTTCTGCACTTCGCGGACGCCATCGGCGGTCTCGACGCGCAGCTTGGTCTCGCCGAACGCTTCGGTCGTCATCACGCCGTCCGGGATACCCTTCGACGCGAGGTACGCCTTCACGCCGTCTGCACGACGCTGCGAAAGGCCCACGTTGTACTTCGCCGAACCCGAGGTGTCGGTGTAACCAGCCAGCATGACCTGCGCGTTGTTGCAGCTCTGGTACTGGGTAACCGCGTTGTCGAGGATCGACGCTGCTTCCGGGGTGACGTCCGACTTGTTCCACTCGAAGAACACGATGAACGGACCCGGCGAGCAGACCACTTCCGGCGGCGGAGGCGGCGGCGGCGGGGGCGGAGGCGGCGGCGGCGGGGGCGGCGGAGGCGGCGGAGCCGCTTCTTCCGGTGCGCCGAAGTTGTACGTCACGCCACCCAGCAGGCTGTGCGAACGGAAACGACCGTCGTACGAGCTGCCGCGTGCGTCAAACAGGTTGACGTTGTCGGCGTTGAAGAAGCGATACTTCAGCGAAACGTCGACATTCTCGCTCAGCGGCGCGCGGATACCGGCCAGCGCCTGCCAGGCGAAGACGGTGTCCGAATCGTCGAGGAAGCGATAGGCGTTCGGCGCCGACATGCGGGCCTGGACGCGGGCAACACCCGCACCGCCGCCGACGAAGCCCTGCAGGCCATCGTCTTCACCGAAGTCGAGCAAACCGTTGACCATGAAGCTCAAGGCCGTGGTACGGCCGCCGACGCCATCATAGGTGCCCGGGTTCGCCTGGGTGGTGCCGCTGGTCGGAACGCCCGCGGTCGTGCGGAGGCTGTCGACGGTCGCGCGACGATAGCCGGCTTCGGTTTCGAGGCGGAACGCGCCGAAATCGTAACCGACGACGCCGTCGACGTCCCAACCATAGTCGTGATCGACAGTGGCGGTGCCGCTGCGGCTCGTCGCGGTACCAACGACGCTCCAGTCGATGTCCTCGACGATCATCGCACCGCCTTCAACGCCTACATACCACGCCTTGTCGCGCGCGAGCGCGGGCGTGGCGAGGGCGGTGGAGGCAAGCGCCATGATCATGGCAAGCTTACGCATCATAATCCCCTTTCCTTGGTGTCACTACGGACAGCGCAAACTCACTATCGGAAGGATGGTTTCCGAACAAGCTGACAAATACCGCCCACTGTGGCGCAATTGCCACACGTAAATTGACGCCACAGACGGTGTTATGCCGCGATAAGCCCATGCTTTCTAAGCATAATCAAGATCGTTTCGACGCAGGCACGAAGTTCGGCGTCGATCGTCGCGCCGCCGGTCGGCACGGTGATCGCCGCACCCTGCGCGCCCACCACCTGCACGCCGTCGATCAACATTCGCGTCGCGCGCAGCTCCCCGGTTCTCCACCCGTTCGCCTCACGGATCGCCATCTGCCCACTCGGCAGATGCCGGACGGCCAGACCGGGGCGCGGCGCGACGAACCGCCATCCGCCGGACGTCCATCCCGCGATCGCCCCCGCGTGCCCGCTCCAGACGCCGGTCGGGGCGGCGCCGACGATCCAGCATTGCCCCGGCTGCGGTGCAGCCGGCGGCGTGTTGCGGTCGATCTCTTCGACGCCGGCCTGCACCGCGATATCGAGGAGCGCCAACGCCTCGTTATGCCACATCTCCTTCTGCGCCTGCCCCGGCGCCAGCAGCGGCAGGCCGAGCCGCGCGCTATCCTCGTCGCTCATCGTCACTCTCCCTCGATCAAACCGCCGGCCGCGGCCGAAGCCGCCAGCGTGCCGAGCTGTCGCACCGTCACCCGCGCGGCGCCGGCCGGCACCATCGTCGCGGGCACCGTGACGCTCGCCGCATCGCTCTCGATCACCCGCGCGCCCGCGCCGTCGCCGATCGTCACGCGGTAACGCTCGCGTTCCTCGCCGAGCGGCGCATCCCCATCATCGCCCCACCGCCATCCCAACCGGCTGCGGCGTACCCAGCTCACGTCCACCTCGCCGCCGCCGCGCCGAACCGCGCGCAGCCGCACCGGCGACGGCGGCGCGATCGACGCGCCGGTCACCGCGATCGACATCGCCATCGGCTCGGCATCGCCGATCCCGCTGGCAAGCAGTCGGATCGTGTCGCCGACCTGCGCGCGCGGCAGCGCGATCGTCGCCACGCACCCGCGCTCGATCAGCGCGAACGCCGTCCCCGCCGCATGCGCCTGCGCCACGCACCCGCGCCGGGCGCGCAACAGCGTCGACAATCGCCAGCGGCGCGGCCCGATCTGCTCGGCATCGCGAAACTGGATCAGCTCCTCACCCAGCAACGCGAGGTTGCCACCGCGATCGAGCGTGGCGTCGTCGATCGACAACAAGGTCAGCGCATCATGCGCCAGCACCACGTCGATCGTCGCATGGCGGTCGGTCAACCACTCCGTCCCCGCAGCCACCGCCGCCGCCAATTGCCCGACGATCGCGGGCGCAGCCGTGCCGCCCGCCTCCTCCCAGGACGCGCCATCATCGTCGCTGGTCAGCAAGGCCGCCCCGCGCCACCCCGACGCGTCGCCGTTCGCCAGCACCGCCAGCCGCAGCGTCTCGCCGCGTCCGTCGTCGAGCGATGGCAGTTCGGCGGCGACCAGCATCGTCGCCGCCACCGGGCGATCCGGCGCCGCCAGCACGCGCCCTGCATCGGCCGGCGCCGTCCCTGCTCCCGTCTCCGATCCGCTATCCTGCGGTGTCAGCGACAACACCACCCCCCGCGCGCTCACCTCGGCGCGCGTCACCCGCCATGTCGCGCGCTCACCGGGAAAGCGCAGCGCGTCGCCCGGCGCAATGCCGGTCGCGGTCGCGTCCAGCGTCACCCGCCGGGTCACGCGCGCCCGCTCGGCGCGCTTCATCAATGCCTGCGCCAGACCCCGCGCCTGCACCGCCTCCAGGGCGGCGGACAGCTCCTGCGCATCCTCGCGCCAGCCGCCCCCGGGCCGCCCCGCCTGCTGCACCCCGATCTGGTAATCGCGCGCGGGATCGTAGCAGGAGACACGCACCCGCTGCGGCACCGTCTCGATCGGTTGCCGTCGCTCGCTCATCGCCGCATCCGCCGCCACTGTTAGGGGCGCGTCGGTTGTATCCGCAAAGCGCAGTGCGCCCCCGGCGGGCACGAACCAGCCGCCCGCGATCGTCGCCAGCATCTCCAGCGCACCCGCAACGCTCTCCCCCCCGGTCGCATAGCCGGGCAGCGCCGCCTGCGGCCCCGCCCCCACAATCGCGCCCACGCCCAGCGCCCCCGCGACCGCACCGATCGTCGGCGTGGCAGCGTCGCCGATCACCTCGAAGCTCAGCGAGGGAATGCGGTTGCCGAACGGCTCCAGCGGCAGGTTCTCGAACACCGCATAGGCGGTTCCCCGATAGGCCGGGGCCTGATCCTCCAGCGCGGCGATCAGCGGATCGGGCGTCTGCGCCTCGTCGCCGCGATACAGCCGCATCGTCACCGGCGACTTCCAGTCGCCCGCCGCCCCGCGCAACAGCTTGCCCTCGGCCCAGATGCGCCCGATCCCGACGATCGGCCGCGCCGACAGCGCCACCGCGAACGACGCGGCGTAGCGATAGCCCTCGACTCCCGGTCGCCCCTTGCCGCCCCGCGTGACGCTGCGGGTCTCGATCAGGTCGGTGGCCCAGATCACGCACCCCGCGACGCGCGTCGTCCCAAAGACCTTCGCGATCGGCGTGCCATAGGAGGACGTCTGCACCTTCAGGTCGGTCAGCCGCCCCCCCGCCCGCGTCCGCGTCAGCACCGGCCCCAGCACGCGGCGATCGACCGCATTCCCCAGCGCCGCGCCCAGCGCGCCGCCCACCGGCCCGCCGACCGCGCTGCCGACCGCGGTCAGCACCAATGTCGCCATCTCACCCTCCTTGCGGCGTCCAGCGCCACGCTCCCTCGATCGGCCACGGCACCGCGCCCGGCCGTGCAACGACGCGCCGCGCCAGCGCATCGGCGTGGATGATCCCGTCGTACGCGCGCACCGCCAGATGCAGCTGGGTCGCGCCAACCCGGCACAACAGCACATCGCCCGCCGCCGCACCGTCGCACACGATCAGGCCCGGCGGCACCGACCCCGGTGAAACACGCCCCCGTGACACAGCGTAATCGCGCGGCACCGTGACGTCGGCACCGGCCCGCCGCAACGCGACGCCGACCAGCCCGACGCAATCCAGCCCCAGCGCCGGATCGCGCCCCTGCATGCGGAACCGCACTCCGACCAACGCCTGTGCGGCGGCGAGCACCCGCTCGCCGCCCACCCGCTCCGGCCCCGTCATTCGCCCGGATACCGCGTCAACAGGTCGATCCCGGGCAGATGCGGTTCGCCACGGAAGTTCGCGACATTCCCGAAGCGCGCCGCGCACGTCGCCAGCCGCCGGTCGCACCCCTCCGTCACCTGACCAGCACACCGGGCGCGACCGCGAACGCCGGCGCTTGACGCAGCGTCAGCACCGCCCCAGCCGACCGCTCGATCGCGCTGGCCAGCCCCGCATTCGCGCCGCCGAACCAGCGCAGCACCCCCTCGCCATACGCATCGGCGACCGGCTCGCCCGCATCCAGCGTCACCTCGGCCCCCGCGCCCGCCATCACCCGCGCGAAGCGGCGGCGCGGCGCCATCGCCACCCGGCACCGCGCATCGCCCAGCGTGGCGCGACACGTCGGCGACGTCGTCTCGCTCGCCGGCCGCTCGAGTCGCGCCTGCGCACCGCGCAGCTCGGCGGTGAAGCCATGCTCGTCCAGCTCGACCTCGCCGATCCGGCCTTCACCCAGCGGGATCGCTCCGCGCCCCGGATCGCTCCAGTCGACCGCGCAGATCACCACCCGCGCGCCGTCCCAGCGCCCGGCGAGCAGGTCGTCGCGCCGGAACGCGCCCGTGCCCAGCGCGCCGCTCACCTCCATCGTGTCGGCGTTCAGCCCCTCGCCGCGCACGATCGCCGACGGCACCATCCCCGGCGCGGCGCGATAGGTCACGCCGTCCACCGCCAGATCGCGATCATGGTCGGTCAGCGCCAGCATCACCCCGTCGCGCCGCTCGACCCGCCAGCACAAGGCCTGTGTCACCAGCTGATCGCTCATGCCTCGCGCACCTCGATCAGCGGTACGGAGGGCGCGGCCCCGGCCAGATAGGTCGCGCGGGTCACGCTCAGATGATCCTCGGCGAAGCGCACCGGCACGTCGAAGTCGAAAGACGCCGCCACCACGGCCCCCTGCGCCGGCGCGGCATCGAGCGTCACCACACCACCCGCCGACACGGTGAAGCCGGCCGTCGCCACACCGTCGACAAAGACGCGCACGCTTCCGGCCACCGGCCGCGTGATGCGCCGCGTCGCCGCGCCATATCGCCGCAGCAGCACGAACCGACGGGTCACGCCGTCGCCCGTGCCGATCGTCTCGCCGGTCGCCCGCCAGTCGAACGGATCGCGCAGCCGGAACCCGCGCGCCGCGCCCATCCGCGCGCGGAAGAACGCCAGCAGCATCGCGACATCCGCCTCGCTGCGCACCCCCGGCCCGACGTCGTAGCGCGTGCGCGCCTCCGCCCAGCCGGCGCTGCGCGTCTCGCGCCCGCCCGCGCTGGTCGTCACGCCGGTCGAAAAGGTCGGCGTCACCTCCGCCTCGCGCCCCAGCGCCAGCGGGAACATCACATCGTCGAACGCCTCCACCGCGCCCTCCTCCTGCCAATAGACCAGCCCGTCGCGCAGCACCTGCGGCAGCGCCCAGAGATAGACGCGCGTCACCCCGCGCGCCTGCGCCGCGCCCGCCGCCGTCACGATCGCCGGCCATTGCCCGCGATCCGCGCCGCGCAGCACGAAACCGGAAAGATAGTCCTGCGCCGCCGCCGGGTAGCCGAGCCGCGCCGTCGCCACCGCCGCGCCGCGCGCGCTCGCCGCGGTGTCGCCGGCGGTGACCCAGTCGTAATCCTCGAGCTGGAGCACATCGAACGCCGGGGCCGCCCAGCCGAGGGGCAGGTTCATCCGCACCACCTCCGGCGCGGTGGCATCAAGCACGGTCGGCAGGTACGCGAGCAGATAGGTCGTGCACCCCGGCGCCGCCGCCTTCACCGCTGCCGCCAGCGCCCTGGTCGACGCCGCCAGCGCCGCCCCCGCACGATCCAGCGTCGCGCGTTGCGCCTCGCTCAGAGCATCGCGCACGCTCGCGATCGCCACCGGCGCGAACGCCGCCTTCGCACTGTCGTCGTACAGGCATGGCCGCCCATCCGGCATCACCCACCACCACGGCTCGCCGATCTGGAAGTGCGGCGCCAGCCCTGCCGCCGCCCCGATCCCCAGAAACGCCAGTGCGATCCCACGCAGATACGCCATCGCCGCCGCATGGCTCGGCGACAGCAAGGTCGAGGGCGGCACCCACCCGGTCAGTGCCGGCGATCCATCCGCCGCGCGCTGCTTCCACGCCGGCGGGCAATGCGCATCGAACAATTCGTAGGACAACGACCAGACGACGTCATAACCGAGCGTCTTCGCCCGCGCCGCAAAGTCCCGGTGCCACGCCGCGCACGCGACGTTCAGCGCGCCCTCCACCAGTCCGCCGCGCAGCCGGAAATAGTGGCTCATGCCGACGTAATGGACGATCCCGCCGCGATAGCCGAGCTGCAGCATATTGCGCAGCAATCGCGCCGGGGTCAGGTGATAGCTGTCGTCATATCCGTTCGCGATCCGCAGATCATGGTCGGGCAGCACCACGTCGCCGATGGCGATCACCGCCCCCGCCCCGGCGCACGCGATCTCGCTCAGCTCGACCCACGCCTCCACCGGTTCCGCCAGCGCCCCGCCGGTCGCAGCGTAGCCGGGCGCCACCAGCGACACGAACATCCGGTCGATATCGCCCGCCCACACCGGATCGCGCTCGCCCGGCAGCAGGAAGCCGCCATCGACCGCGGCGAAGTCGATCGACACGCGCGCATCCTGCGGCGTCCCGGTCGCATAATTCCACAGCCGCACGTACCACGCCCGCGCCTGCCCCGCCGCGTCGCGCCCCTCGATCGTCAGCACCGGGCCGTTGACCGCGTCCAGCGCCAGCACCCCCGCCGACCGCCACCGAAACGACAACCGGCACGCGCGATAGTCGCGCGCCGTGTCGTAGCGCAGCAGCGGATGGTCGTGGCGGTCGGCGCTCTCCCAGATCAGCCCGGCCAGATCGTCGCGGTTGTAGAACACCGCATCGACGCGCAGCGCATCGGCCGCGATCGTCGTAATCGCCGCCATCATCGGCCGCGGAAAATCAACCGACCAGTACACGGGATCGAAGCGCGTCATCACGCCCATTGCCTGCGCGGTGCGCGCCGTGGTCAACCAATGCCCCATCACTCCGCCTCCATCAGCGCCGCACGCACCGCGCGCGCCACCTGCCGGCTCGATCGCGCCATCGCCTCGGGCGCGGCGGTGCCACCGGCGTTGATCGTGATCGCCACCCGCACGTCGCGCGCGCCGCCACTGCCGGGCACCGCCACCTGCCCGCTGGTCGTCGGCACGAACACCTCCGGCCCGCGCTCCCCGACCAGATAGGCACGCCCCGGGCTCACCGGCCCGCCGGTCGCCCGACCCGGCAACCCCAGCAACCCGGTCAGCACGCCCGCCAGCCCCCCGCCGCCACTGCCGAGCACGCTGGTGATCCCCCTCTTCAGCGCCGCCGTCGCGATCTCGCCCAGCGCGTGCAGCGCCACGGACTTCAGATCGTCGAACCCCAATTTGCCGGTCCGCACCGCACGCGCCAGCGCGGTCTCGACCGCCCGCCCCGCGCGCTGCGCACCGCTGCCCAATCCGCCCTCCAGCGTCGCGCGCATCGCCGCCACGTCGCGCGCGAACCCGCCGGTGTCGGCGCGCACGCCGATCACCAGCCGCTCGATCTCCTCATCCATCGGGAAAAGCCTCCTGCATCGCCGCGATCGTCGCGGCATCCGGGGGCGTCGCCGCCTCGGGCGCGCACGCGCGCACCAGCGCCGCCAGTTCCGCGGGCGTCGCGCGCCAGAAATCGTCCGGCCGCCACCCGAACACCGCGCCCGTCAGCCCGGCCAGCCGCCCCGCCGCTTCGGCGAAACGACTGACTCCCGCCTCGGCGAAGGTCGTCATCGCCCCGCGAGGATCTGCGTCAGCAGCACCTTCAGCGCCGGTGTCGCCGCACTGACTCCCGCCGCCACCACCGCCTCGCCCAGCGCCTCGCGCGTCAACGCCGGCGGTGCCTCGTGCCGGCAATGCCAGAACAGGCCGACCAGCTCGTCGAGCCGCAGCAACCCCCCCGCCGCCCGCTCAACCAGTGCGAACAGCGGCCCCAGTTCCTGCTCCGCCGCCACCAGCGCCGCGAAGGTGGGGCGCAGCACCAGCATTTCGCCCGCCACCCGCACGGCGGCTTCTCCGCGTATCGGGTTCATGCGCTCACCACCGGGCCGGAGCTTTCCAGCGCCAGCGTGTAGCTGCGCTCGCCGTTGTAATCCCCGGCATAGTCGAGCCGCGTGACCAGGAACCGCCCGGTCATCGTCTCGCCGCTCTCGAACGTCAGCCGGTAATCGTCGAGCGTGCCCGCCAGCGCGCTCGCCTTGACGCGCACCTCCGCCGCCGATCCGGTGAACACGCCCGCCGCCGCCACGCTCACCGATCGCACGCCGGCGCCCGACAGCAATTCGCGCCACCCGCCCGAATCCTTGCTGGTGATCGCCACCCCCTCGCCGTTGACGCTCAGCTGCGTCGTGCGCAGCCCCGCCACCGTCCGGTACGTCACCGGGGTCGCGCCATCGCCGACCTTCAGCAGGAACGCACTGCCCTTCTCCGCCGCCATCTCAATCCTCCGCCATGATCCGCACCCGCACGTCGACCAGCGCCGACCAGCGCCCCGCGCTCTCGCTCACCAGCACGTTGCGCACCGGCACCGCCGTCACCACGCGCCACCCCGCGACGCCGGGCAGCGCCAGCAGCACCGCCTGCGCATCCGCCGCCAGCGCCACCGCGCGCGCGCCGCTCTCGCCCGCGTCGCGCACCGCCACGCCGATCCGCAGCTCGCGTCCGGCGCGGTCCTTCGTCCCCCAGTCGCTCTCGCTCCATTCGCGCAGCGTCAGGAACGGCACCGTGCCCTTCTCCGCCGCGCTCTCGAACACCCGCGTCACCGCCACCTGCGCGCGCAGCCGCGCCAGCACCGCCGCGCGCATCACTGCCGCCACCACGCCAGCGACGGATCCTCCACCCAGCGCCGCTTCAGCCCGCGCGCGCCGACCTCGACGCCGTCGTCGCGCTCCGCGATCTCGGCTTCGGGCAGCACGTCGCGCAACCGCGCCACCACCCGCGCGCGGACCCGCGCCACCGCGCGCTTCATGCGTGCACCGGCTGCGCGAGCGCGACGCTGCGGAACGGCCGCCACAGCGCGCTCACCGCCGCCGGCACCGGCGTGCTCCCCGCGCGGTCGCTGAACAGATGCGCCGCCAGCATCGCCACGCCCTGCCGCAACGGCGCGGGCAGCCCTGCCCAGCCGCTCGCCAGCCCGGCGGTGAAGGTGACGCGCAGCGCGCCATCGCCCTTCACCCAGCCGACGCCCTGCGCATCGATGTCGATCGCCGCGCCATTGGCGACGATCGCGCTGACCGGCGCGGCGGGCAGTGCCTGCCACCCCGCTGCCGCGGCCAGATCGACCACCAGCTCGCGCGCGATCAGCACGCGTCCGGTGAATTGCTCCGCCAGCCCCAGCGCCGCCTCGACGAACGCCAGCGCCAGCGCATCGTCGTCGATCGTCGCCGCGCGCAATGCCGTGCGCACCGCCGCCAGCGCCAGCGCACGATCCCCCGCCCCCAGCGTCACCACGCCGGGCGCCCCTGCCACCCATGTCATATGAAACCTCCGTCAGCCGGACGGAGGGGGACCGTGTCCCCACCCCTTCCGTCACCCCGGCGAAGGCCGGGGTCCATCTCTCCGCGCACACCGCCATCACGGCGCGCAGACGACACCCGCCCGTCATCGCGAGCGAAGCGACGCGATCCAGAGCCGCACACGTTACCGCCGCGACCGTCCCGCCCACCAACGCGGCAACACCGTCAGACGGAGGACGGCGTGCGCCGCCCTCCGCTGCCCGGCCTTGCCGAGTCCTGCGATTGCCTGTGCAATCGCAGGCTCAGCTTGCGGCGAACCGCAGCAGCTTGATCGCCTCGCTGTTCGACACGCACCCGCCGACGCGCTTGGTCGCGTAGAAGGTCACGAACGGCTTGTTGCTGTACGGATCGCGCAACACATTGGTCTCGCTGCGCTCGGCGATCAGATAGCCGAACTTGAAATTGCCGAACGCCACCGCATGCGCGCCCGCCGCGATGTCGGGCATGTCCTCGGCCTCGACCACCGGATAGCCGAGCAGGCTGGCCGGCTGCCCCGCCGCCATGCCGGGCTGCCACAGGAACTGCCCGTCGCTGGTCTTGAACTTGCGGATGCGCGCCGCGGTCGCCGCGTTCATCACGAAGGTCGCGCCCTGCCGGTACGGCGCGCGCAGCGCCTGCACTAGATCGATCAGCCGCTCCGCCCCGTTCGCGCCGAAGTCGCCGGCGGTGCCGGTCGGCAGATATTGCAGCGTCCCGAACGGGCGCGTCGCGTCCCCGGTGGCCGCGGTCGGCGCCTGCAGGAAGCCGCGCGGGCGGTTGACGCCATTCCCGCCGACGAACGCCGCGCCCTCGGCCTTGGCGAACTCCGCCGCGATCTCGCCCGCAAGCCACGCCTCGACGTCGAACAGCGCATCGTCGAGCATCGCCTGGCTCGCCGAGGGATTAGCGTACAGCTCGCCCATCGGCGGCGCGATCTCGACGAACGTCGGCGTCGCCGTCACCGGCCGCACGTCGGTTTCCGCCGCCCAGCCCGACGGCGTCCCGCCGGTCGTCACCAGCTTGCGATATCCCGCCGTACCGACCTGCACGACGTTCGCGATGCTGCGGATCGGGCTGGCGTTCTTCAGCACCGCATCGATCTGCGCGTCGATCTCCCTGGGGATCGCATAGCCGCCCTGGTCGCCGGTCGTGCCGGTGAACGCCTTCTGCTCGACCACGATCCCCGACCGCACGAAGCCGTCGAACGCCGCGCCGCCGCCCACGCGTGCGCCATCCAGCACCGGGCGTGCCACCACCGTATCGCTCATGCTCTTCTCCACGAAAAAGGGGTCCCGAGACCCCGGTAAAATCAGGCCCGGTAAAATCAGGCGTCGAGGATTGGCTCGACGCGCGCGGCGGGCTGCATCGGCACCGCCACCAGGCTCACCTCGACCAGATCGGCGCGCAGGATCGCGCGCCACGCGCCCTGCTGCACCACCCGCGCGCGATACCCGACCGACAGCCCCGGCAACGCCCGCGCGCGCACCAACCGCGCGACCTCGTCGTCCGCAACCTGCGCCTCGACGCGCAAGCCCCGCGCATCCTCGCCGATCGTCAGCACCGTGCCGACCGGCGCGCCGCGATGCTGCATCAGCAGCGGTACCGGCCCCGCGTCCGCGAACGCTCCGCGCCGGATGACGTCCCCCGCCCGGTCGACCGTATCGAACACCGCCGCATAGCCCGCGATCCTCACTTGATCGCCCCCGGCTTCAGCAGGCCGTCCAGCCCCAGCCGCACCGCGATCCCCGCGAGCAGCAGCGCGAACACCACCCGCATCACCCACGCCGCCAGCGCGCGCCACGCCGAGCGCTTCGCATCGCGCCACGCGCGCAACAGCTCACGCAGTTCGGCGACGTCCCCCGCCGCACCGTCATCGGCCAGCCCGAGCCGCTTCAGCGCGCGCACCGCGCCCAGCTCGCCCGCCTCCTCGACGATCCCGCGCAAGGTCGCGATCGCCGCGCCCTCGTCGCACCCCTGCGCCAGCAATTGCGCCAGCACGTTTCCCCCGGCGGCGCTCACGACCAATCCACCATCTGCCGCTTCTCGTCGGCCGAGAGGAAGTCGGCCTCCGCGACCATCCGCCACAATTGCGCACGATCCTCGACCAGCGCCGGCACGCGATCGAGATCGACCTGCAACCGCGCGTCGGGAAAGTCCGCCGCCAACCCCTCGCGCACCGCCGACAGGATCGCGCCTGCCAGCGGCAGCACCGTCAGCCGCCACAGGGCGCGGTTCGCTTCCTTGTAATTGGCATGCGTGCTGTCGCCGGGCAGCCCGAGCAGCATCGGCGGCACCCCGAACGCCAGCGCGATCTCGCGCGCCGCCGCCGCCTTGGTGCCCGCAAAGTCCATGTCGGCGGGCGTCAGGCTCATCGCCTGCCACTTCAGCCCGCCTTCCAGCAGCATCGGCCGCCCGGCATTGGCCGCGCCCGCGAAACCCTGCTCCATCTCGTCGCGCAGCCGCCGGAACTGCTCGGGGCTCAGCACCGATCCGTCGCCG